>JALHMY010000023.1:12260-100193 GCA_022843805.1 Fuerstiella sp. | reverse complement strand
GAGTCGTCCTGAGTTCCTGCATTTCCATTCAGCGATCCGTCCTGAATCGCTCCTGTCCACTATGATTCACGTCCGGAATCTCACCGTCGAGCAGTGTTTCGAATTCGTTTCGCCAAAACTTCGCGGCGGTCCGCGTCCCGGTGGCCACATCCGGCAACTTTTGCCGGTCACAAAGATGTGTGGTACGATGAGCGCTTCAGCGTGGGGCTACGCGCGAGGCTCGTTCCACGAGCCGCATCACCTTGAAATGCGACGGGCAGCTTGGCATTCGTGGTCAGCTCTGATTGTGTGTTGCCGTCGTCCATGCGCGAAGCCTGGCAGCTTAAGGGAAGGCGCGTGATAGCGCAAACACAGAATTTTCAATTTTCACCGCCACACATCAAATGCCGTGCCGAACAGTATTGGGTGTGTCCCCAGGTTTCTTCCCAAGGTTTCTTCCTCGCCGAGGCGGAACGGTATTACACCGAACTGAAAGCGGCGGGAGTGGATGTCATTCCTGACGATCGCGACGTGCGTGCCGGAGTGAAGTTCAAGGCCGCCGATTTAATCGGCTTCCCGATCCGTATCGTCCTCGGCGGAAAGGGCGTCGCTGCGGGCGAAGTCGAGGTAAAACACCGCACGAAGGACGCGCCCGAGAAGTATCCGCTCGCGGATGGCGTACGAATTGTGGCCGATATGGTTAAGGCTGGGAAAGCCGTGTAGCGGGGGCTCGCGCCGGTCCGCGTTGCGGACGGTCCACGCTTTGACGGGCCTTACGGGACCCCTTCGATATCGAATTCTCGCTCGAGCCAGCCGGTGCCGTCTTCGGCGCGAACACGGAGTTTGTGCGGTGCGACTCCCAGTGCGTTGTCGGAAGTGTACTCTTCACTGCCAAGGATGTAGGGCGGGCCGCTAAACTGGGCGAAGGGTTTGTCGTCCAGGAACAGTTCGACCTTCCCCATCGGAATCCCTTCCAGCCACAACCGACCTCGCTCGTACGGATGGAATTTCCAGCCACCCGTTTCGGACCGGTTGAGATAGATCCCCTTGCTGGCGCGAGTGCGAAGCTCGCCGTCACGCTGCCAAAAGCCATCGACAGCGGCGCGGCTCTTGACCAGGCGGCAGGTCCGGCGATCGCCGTGTTTCATGTAGAGCAATCGACCATCGGCCTGATACATATAGATGCCATCAACGCCCGCGTCGTAGAGCTGTTTCACTCGCCACATGAACGGGCCAGGGAAGTCGAGACCCCAGTACAGACCATCGACGACCGGGAGCAGCTTCACCGTGCTTCCGCTAGCACGGGCCGCCTGAACCGCAGTCACATACGACTCGATATCGATGTGCATATGCCGCCCCTGAATATTGCTCGGGCAGAGATAGTCGACGAGACCCTCGCGCAGCCATGTGGCGTAGTCAAAGAACTGCCAGAGCCTGACATTCTTCCCGGGGAAACGAATCAAGAGCGGCACGGACGTCTGACGCTCCTTCGCGAACTCTTCCCGCAGCTGCTTGAGTTCTCTCAAGAACAGCGTGCAGGTTTCGGCAGAGTCGATTCCTTCCGGGTAGCGACAGAAGTCGATCGACAACGACGGGGCCCCGATCTCCAGAGCCTCCCGATAGACCGACAGAATGTGCTTCCGCACTTCGGGAACCTCGTATCGCAAGGCGTCGCCGCGCACCCAATCGGGATGTTGCTTCGAGAACTCTCCCTGGGCTTCAGTGCCGTTATAACACGCGGTGGCACCGAAATTTGCATGCGGATTGAGACCCAGCTCACGGCAGTATTGCAGCTCGCTCTGAAACATGTTCGTGAACAGCTGCATGCGAGCGACGTTGTCTGTTGTGGGTCGACTGTTGCCTTCGACCGGATCGCCGAATGTGGTTGAGATGATCTGGTCGAGGACCTCGGATTCGTAATTCGCTTTCGAACCAAACCGACCGAGCTGGATATCGATGATATCGACCCCACCTTTGAGGAAGCCGATGAGGGGTTCGCGATGCTGGGCTGGCTCCTGGACATTCTCGACAAACGCCCAGGAGTACGGCTCCCAGTACCCGGCGAAGAGGCGGTCGCTCGGGTTAGAAAATGGCTCGTTCAACTGCGAGACGAGTTCATCCGTCAGTGGGACCAGCTTCACGTAGTCGATATGCCCGACGCTGTATCCCCCGTATGAATGTGGCTGTTTGAGGACCAGCTGCTGCCGATCGAGCTTTCTCCATTGCCACAACACCTCTTCGCCGAACTTAGGGGAATGGACCATCTCCGACCGCTCGTCTCCGGTGAGTCGCAGCGAGACGCTTCCCACTCGGGGGGTGCTCTTCACGAACAACGCATACCAGCCTCGCAGCCCCAGTGGATACGACAACTGCGGCAATGGGATGTCCGGCGAATACATTCCGTAGAGGGCGTTCCCGCCGGACTCACCCGTCAAGGGATCGGACTGAGTCCGAAACTCCCATTTCCTCGCACCATCGGCCTTCGCGACAACCTGTTCATGCTGATAGACCTTCGTCCAGTCTTCGATGTACCGGACATCCGAGTTGTCAGCTGTGAGTCGTACGGTCATCGACGCGATGAGTGGCTCTGCGGGTTGATCCTTCGGAGTGCCGGGTGTGAGTTCGACTCGAAAGTCGACATCGACTTTTCCAACTGATTGAGCGTCCGGATAGGGGTTGAACACCACCGTTCGTGTCAAGCCAGCGGCCCGCTGCTCGACGAGCTGGCCATTGCGCATCCATGAGGACCAGAGCGTTTCATCGACCAGATGCAACGCGGTTTCAGAAACGAGTGGAGTCACTCGCGCGACGTGCCACTCCGACTTCCCGGCTGGGGACCAATGACACTGGACGTAGATCGTGTCCGGCGCGGACTGGGGGACCGAGTAAGTGATATGAAAGTAACGGGTGACGGGGTCGGTCGCTACGTGGATCTCATCTGCTCCGCGCACCGAACAACAGACCGCGAGCAGGAGTGCGACACTCAGCAAACGGAAAAGTCGGGCTACGATCACCATTACGGGAACTCCTCTTTCTCACGAGCCGAAGAAAGCGAAAGGCGGGAAGGCGTACCAGGGGACGCAGTGTGCCGGGATAAAACCGGTTTGGAATAGAGAATGCAAGTATCTTACGAAGAAAGTTTAGCCAACTACTTCAGCCTTCAGCGGAGGGGCGAAGGGGGACGAAACGGGGACGCAGCTCATCGTTTGTGGTAGAGTGTGTTAGAAGTGAGTCGCGTCCGTCGCGTCCCCTGGTGCGCTCGCTTTTCTCGCCCCCTTCTCGCCCCCTTCTCGCCGTCGTGGAGCCGATGACAGAGATTAATCAAAGTGAGCCGAGATCTGAAACTGTTCCCTTACGCAGACCGTCGGGGCATACTGGCTGACAACTCGCTGCGAGTGTGGTTAGAATCTTGAATAGTTTGGCTACCGCTCGCCCGTTCGTTGTCATCGATAAACATCCTTGACTTCAGTGTTGTTCCAGGAAATCACCATGTCTTGTCGTCGGGTCTTATGGGGATCGATTCTTCTCGCCGCATTCCACCTCAACGCGAGCATTCTGCCCGCAGTCCTGGCTGATGAGGCAGATCCAGCGATGAGTGAACGCAGCATCGGGCAGTCTTTGACGCTCGCCAGGGAGGGCAAGACCACGTTTGCGATCGTTACGGCGGCCGAACCGACAATCGAAGAACAGACGGCAGCGACGTGGCTCTCGGAGACGCTGGAGCAGGTCACTGGCGTGTCTGGAGCAAGGAACACATCTGCGCCGGGCCTGTCAACGGCGACTATCCGCGAGCCGTGCCGGACGGAGTTCACACGTTTGGGCACTTCATCTCGGCGAAGGAGTTTGCGGCTGAACATCCCGAATACTTTTCGATGGACGCCGCAGGCAAACGGATGATCGACGACATGGGGAACAAGCAATTGTGGATTCAGTTGTGTGTGACGAACGAAGATGTCCGCCGGATCACGCTTGAACGGGCCAGGCAGATGCTGCGAGATGACGACGTCGAAGCGAGGAAAACCGGCGGCGCACCGGCACGAATGGTTGTGCTCTCACAGAACGACAACACCTCGAATCTGTGCCTGTGCCCGAACTGCAAAGCGATCAGCGACCGCGAGGGCTCTGAGAGCGGCGCGCTGCTGGACTTCGTCAATCACGTCGCACGCGGACTGAAGGACGACTTCCCCGACGTGATCGTGCAGACCGAGGCTTACAACTTCACGCTCGCGCCGCCGAAGACAATCCGACCAGAGCCGAACGTGATGGTTCGTTACTGCGACAACTACGGCCTGTCGGACATGACGCGACCGCTGACCGATCCTCGCAATGCCGAGCGGCTCGCACTGCTGGATATCTGGGCAAAGTCGGCGCAGCAACTCGGCATCTGGGACTACTGGCGGACGTTCGATCCGCATCCGCCGGGGCTGTTCGCGCCGTCGTCGAACGTCCGCGCGATGCATCGTGACATCCTGCTCTTCCGCGAACGCAACGTGAAGTACGTCACCATCGAGAACGAAGACTTCATGGGAGCCGGCTTGAACGACACGCCGCAGTCGAACGATTTGCAAAGCTACATGCCGCTTCGCTGCTGGCTGGGAATGAAGCTCATTGATGATCCTGATCGCGATGTGAACGCGCTGCTCGACACGTTCTGCAAAGGCTGCTACGGAGCCGCCGCAAAGCCGATGCGCGAGCTGCTGGAAGTCATTGAAGACCGACAGTCGAAGATCGAAGCGAACTCGTCGAACATGCGTCGGCATGTGTGGCTCGAAGCGTTGTGCGACGCGAACTTTTTCGCGGATGCGTACCGCTGTCTCGATGCCGCGATGCTGGCAGCGAAGGACGATCCCGCCGCGCTGATTCATGTCCGCCGCGAACGCATCATCGTCGATGCGTCATTCCTGTGGATCGAAGCCTCGGTGCGACGTCAGGCCGGTTCATCAACCACGTTCCAGTCACGTGACGTCGTATTAAAACGGCATCGCGCCGATTGGACGGACTACGTCGCGTCCGTCTTCGACGAAGCCGGACAAAAGACGATCGCCTCGCTGATCGAACCGGGCCTGCAACTTCTGGAGAATCTACAGACGGCTGATACCGACTCAACTCGCACCGCGCTGCCGACGACCGAGGCCGAGATCACGCACGACGGTCTGCTCGACGAACCGCTCTGGCAACAAGCTCGCGCACTGCGACTGCTGCCGCGCGATCCAGGTGCCGCGCACGACGACAACTCGAAGTTCCGATTCGTTTGGCTCCCGAAGCACTCTTCGTCGGCATCAGACAGCCACTCGATCAGGCATCCGCGTTCTATGACGTGTCACTGATGGCACCCGATCGAAAGGGTGTGCAAGTCGAGCTGATCGCTCAACCGTCCGGCAGCATCGGGGCATCCTTCTACGCCTATCCGCCAACCGGCATGACCAACGTGCCGAACCGCAAGAGCCTCAGCAAGTTCGTTCTCTCGAAGACCACAATTCATTTGACCGCTGAGTTCCGCATCCCCTGGACCGACCTGCCGACGGAAGCAAAGTCCGGCGACGAGTTGCTGCTGAACATCGCGACCTACCCTAAGCCCGACTCGAAGACACCCAGCCACGTCTCCAGCCCGTGGCTGATCGGCACGTCGCCGACCTACAACCCTGCTTACTATGGGACGGTACGATTGGGTGGAAAAGAGGCGGAGAAGTCCGACGAATGAACGGCGGCGACGAATGAAAAACGAGGAGCAAGGGTTGAGGGTCAGGGTGATGTTGGAGATAGATGGAATTCATTTGCACGGCGAAAGTGGTGATAGAGCGGAGACCGCGGCGGGAATACTCGGCCAGGTCATCATCGAGAACCGCAGGATCGAGTTGGAGCAGACGCGGGGTCGGGCTGCCGACCGAGAGAACGGAGACGTCCAGCCAATACTCCAGTGCCTGGGCTGTGGCGGCGGGAAAGACGGTGAGATTGGCATCCAGAAAGTCCAACAGTTCGCCGTTGGAGTAATCCTTTGGCCGAGGCCGGTTGTCGCGTTGACTGAGTCGGACGAACGGTTTGCCGAGGTGACCAGCATAGGCGCGATCGATCGGCGCGAACTCGAGGAACACGCCAGGTGCGGGCTTCACTTGCGTTGGTGCCGGGAGCGTGCTGTGGTAAGCCAGATGCGCAAGCTGGGCAGCGGGATCGTCTTTCCGCAACTCGGCGAGAAACGATTGACCTTCGCGGTCCAGCACGAAACGCAGCAGCGGCCAGGCATGAAACTCATGCAGGGCAATCGTGTGGATGCCCGCCTTCGCGCAGCGAACTGGCCAGCCCATGCCCGGCACATCCGTCGGCGTGATGACGATGCCGCGATTGCGGAATTGGGTTTTCTCTTGCGCCGCAGATTGCGTAGCGGCAGCCACTGCGGCCGCAGCAGTCGTAGCGAAAAACGTGCGGCGATTTATCCGACCATCATCCATTGTCGCGTGTCCTGTCCTCATTGAACGTTGTTGGGTTTCAGCCAGTGGTCGAGCCAGTTATACGCTTTCTCGCGGGAGGCGGATGGGAAGGTGTGTTCGGAGTCGGGGAAGTCGAAGGTCAGGCGGTCTTCGGCGGCGTGGAGTTTGTAGAGTGGGGCGAGGGCCTGTTCGGCGTCGGTCAGGCCTTTCACGGGGAAGTTGCCGTCTCGAAGCGGGGCGACGGTGAGGAATGGTCGCGGGGCCAGTGTGGCGGCGATCTCGACCAGATCGAAGGGCATGCGCTGCACGTCTCCGTCGGTCAGGTCTTTGATGCGCGGGTAGTAACGCACTCCTTCCCCGCCGGTGAATTTGTGCTTCTTGACGTATTCTTCGTTCGTCCCGTAGCCGCAGCAGGAGACGACGCAACGGACTCGCTCGTCGTAAGCGGCCAGGAAGAGACTGTTATGCCCGCCCAGCGAATGACCGATGACGCCGATTCGCTGTCCATCCACTTCCGACAGCGACTGGAGCAGGTCGATCGATCGCATGTGGTTCCAGATGCCCTTCATCGTGCAACTGACGTAGCCGTTCTGGTAGGGATCGAACTTGTTCTCGCCGAGGTACGGGTAATCCGGAGCCAGCGTGACGTAGCCCCGTTCGGCCAATTCGGCGGCGTAATGCAGGTCGGCACTTCCACCCAGTCCCACAGGCTCGCGGCTGCCGATGTCTGTCGTTTGATGCAGACACAGCATCGCGGGAGCTTTCCCTTTGATTTCTTTCGGGATCAGCAGGTAGGCGGGAACGCGATCGTTATGCTCGGTGGCGAAGGTCAGTTTTCGGCGTTCGTACTTTTCGAGTTGCACGACTTCGGTGACTCGCACATCGAGCGGCACTTTGCGATCCGGCTTCGGCAGCGAACCGGTCGCCAATTCAAAGTTCCGCAGGATGTGACCACGTCGCTTCTGCCAATCGTCGATTGACTGCACCGGCTGCCGCTGCCCGCGATCGTCCAGCCAATGCATCAGGTCCAGCTTGTCGCGATAAAACGGTGGCGGAACCGGCGCATCGTCAGCCGCGATGGGCGACGTTCTCGCCAGACACAACAACGCCAGCACGACCCAGACCTGCAATCGCAGACACTTTCGTTCGAGAGTCATTGAGTCATTCCTATTACTAAATTGAAGTGATTGATTCATTTCACTTGGTCCACCAGTCGGCCAACGCTGGCGTGGATTCGTTCTTCGATGTCGTCCGCCCATTCCAGAGCGGGCAACCCGTAGGACCACGGGATGCCGACTTCCTGGCCGCCTCCTTCGCGCAAGATGCGCGCAGACGGTACGTAGCAGACCAGATCGTGAGCGAAGCCGTTGACCCACGTTTGAGGACCGTACTTCTCTTTGTACGTCAGCGAATAATCGACGACGACTTCTCCCGAGAGGCTGATCCAGAGCTGCTCTTGTCCCAGCTTCCAAACCTGGACGGCATAGGGATGCGATGTCGGCAATCTCTGACCGGCCTGTAACTGTTGCAGGTGCCGCGCGGCGAGTTGGCCCTGAACCGATTTCTGGTTCGCCTGCTCGCGCAGGAACTCCTCGGTCAAAGGCCGCTTGAATTCGAGTTCCGCGAACTCAAAGGCTGTCTTTAATCGAGGAGTCAGCGTTGGCATTGGCTTCTGTAACGCCGACTCGACTCCCGCCGCCAGCTCGTTCCCGTACTTCTGACACAGCTCGACCGTTTTGCGAGGCAACGGATTCTGATCGGCTCCGCAGCCTTGATAGAACATTGCCTGAAGCTGCGGATATCTTCGTTCCAACTCCAACATGGCGTAGCCGGCGAAATCTCCCGACCACTCCGTCAGCGAGAGCGTCGTGCAATGGCAGGCATAGCCGAAGACGACGGCTCGAAGTTCCCCATCCGCCGCGCGAACAGCGAGCACCGGCACACTGTGATCGACCGGCCCGCGCAGTCCGTTGCCCGATTCTCGCAGCCGAGTCACTTCGGCTTCCGGATTGTTGCGGCGATTGACTGCGAACTCGGCGGTCCCTTCCCCCGCAGACAACGTGACCGGAGCCATCTTCGTCAGTGCATTGGCGACCGTTTCGACAATCTTGCCTTCCAGATCGAACGAGTATTTCTCGACCAGCCGCCGAGCCTCATCATCATCCCACGGCCAGCAAACGTGCAGACATTCCCGCAGCGCCGGCCCCGTATGCGTGTGCGAACAAGTCAGCCGGACGGCAGCCCGATCCAGCCCACAGCGTTTCTCCAACGCCGAGCAGATCCCGTCATACGACACCTTCGAGAAGCCACACACATCACTGGTGATGATGACCGCCTGCTTCCCATCCGCCGCCTCGAGAACCAGCACCCTGACCCACAAGTCATGCAGCTTGCTCTTCGCCAACCGCGGCCCATACCCACTCATCCACATCTTGCCCTCAGGAGTCACCTTCACCTTCGCAACTCCCGCCCGCCAACTCGCCCCGTCCTCCGCTCGAACTACCGCCGAGAAAACAAACACCAGCGCCAACACCATCCCCAATCGCCCCCACGAGGCGGTCGTGCGGTCGTTGAGAACTTGAGTCATCGTCATGAAAACACCTCGCGCGTTGGAACGGCCAGCGACCACGACGGTGTCGAGCAACACCCAAACGCCACGCCACAACTTCACACCGCGCTGTTCAATCCGTGCCTGACAATTCATCAATATGATCCTGTTTCTTAGAGACCTGCGTGCTTGCAGCGTTGCCGACTGATCCGAGCCTCGGATCAAAGCATGACATTCGCATCATGGCTGCCGCGAACTGAGCAGTTGCTTCAACGCAGACTCCACGGTCGATTGGCACGGGCCGGTTAGCGACCATGTTTGTTCATAGCCGCCCCGATCAGTGAAGATGCTATCAGGGCCATAGTACCACACGCCACACTCGCCGTAACCCGCGACACAGGTGAACGAGTTCTTGGCGGCGACCTGCTGAGCGAAAAGTTGAAACTCAACGAACGGCTCGCCGGGGAGATGCACGATGTCGATGTCGCCGATTCGCAGTCGCGTTGCCTGTGCGACGTATCCTTCACGCAGACGTTGTCCGAAGCCGGAAAACATCGCGGCGGTCAGACGTGTTGTAAACGCTTGATCAGGAGCCAGTTGCATCTTCAGCAGTTCGGGATTGAAAGTGCCTTCTTCTCGAACGGTGAATTCAATCGGTGCCGAGTCCCATTGGATGTCGCTGGGTTTTAGCGAGGCAACATCGACAGTGTTTGCCATCGAGTCTGCGTCAGCTGAACTACTTCGCTGCATCGCATCCAATAGCCGAGTTGTCATCAGCTCGCGAGACTCACGATTGCCGTCGTTGTACTTCCCCATGGTGACGTTTCCACCGCAGCCGGTAAAATAAATCTGAAACACGCTGGAAGATTTCTCCATGCGTTGACGAGCCATCCCGACGGAGTCCCATGAAACTCGAGCGTCACCATAGAAAGTCTGCGGATGCGTCGCATAGTAATGAAGCTGGACCAACTTTAGATCGTCGTCAAAAAACGTCAGCGTCCGCAACCATGGATCGATCAAGCCTTCAGGTGCATCGCGCACGGCCGCCTCGCGAGTCACGCTGGCTCGTACTGCGATGCTGCCATCCGGTTGCGGCACGCGTCGATTAGAGGCAACTCGATCCACTTTGGCTTTCGAAGCAACGATCTTTGTGACTGGCTGCAGCTGCTTGAGAGAATCTGTGATCGCGGCTGAGGTGCGTGAAGCGATGTCGTCTGTGAACTTCAAGTGCTGAGCAAGCTGCTCGCTTTTTTCGCCGTGCAGGAGGCGAACGGCGTCCGCGTCGAGGATCGGTGCGGAGTGTTGATGCAGGGATTGCAATGCCACACAATCCATCGTCGTCCCCGCCGCACGAGCCATCGCGCTACGAATGGTCTCATTGCTGGTGTTACAGATTCCACAATAGTCGATGGCAGCGATGACAAACGCCCTCTCTTCGACACGCAACACGATGCCTCGCAATTCCAGTGAATGCTCGATACTTATTACCTTCGGCATACAACCCACGCACGGTCCGTCACCAATCTCTGGCGTAACATCTACACGGAATGTGGCCGCATTCAGCTGCGGCAGGCCAGCGCATGCGTTATCTATGGCGATCAACTCCGGAATTACGGTACACGCCCATGCCGCTACAATGAGGATACGATTTTTCTTGCAACTCATGGAGGACTGCTCTCGATCGAATGGATGGCAACAGCACTGCAAAGTTAAGTGAAGGTATCATGGTCCAAAAACACCCCGGCGTCGAATCAGTTTCGACTCGGGGTTTTCATGATGTGCCGAGCATGTTTGACTGCTTGAGGGTTCGAGTCCCTGAGTGCCCCTGCAACTAAATGACCTTCTGCGATTCAAGGCGCTGACGCTGGATACGGCACAGTTTCCGAAAGTGGCCGTCTAAACTCGATTGAAGTTTGACATGGCGCAAACGATGAATACCGGGCACGATGGTTCAGTAAGAACACTGCCTGCCAATAGTCCGGGAGGATGCTCTGTCACGGCTTGAAATGATGATGATAGCGTTCCGGGATGCGGGATGTGCCATTGAAAATGATTCGCGAACAGATCGCTTCGGCAGTCAACGTGATCGTGCAGGTGGATCGTCTGACAGGTGGCCCTCAACGTGTCACCAGCATCACCGAAGTCATGGGCTGTATGTCAGATGTCATTACCACGCAGGAGACTTTCAGATTCAAACAACTCGGTGTCACATCTGCTGGTAATGCTCTCGGCGCGTTTGAAGAAGCAGGCATTCTCTCATGCAATCTCCAACGAATTCAGGCAGCTGGAATGACTTAAGCCTCTCAGGCTATTCCAGGACGGCGCTCCGATAGAAGCATGAATCGAACTTGAGTGAGTAAATACACCGTCGAGCCAGCGTAGTTCTGCGGAATTAGGTTGCCCCGCTTAGACCCGACACGCAGAAGCCGTTTTGTTTTTTGCGTTGCCCATCATTGGCGCACTCCAGAGCAATATTCAACCGCATTCTTCGGCACGCCGGTAGTCACGACCGATGTGCGAAACCGGCGATAACTTCCCTGCTCCGGTCCGACACACCGGAGCAGATTGGTGCGGAACAAAAGTCGCTTCAATTGGCCTTTCGGCCCAGGTTGACATGCCATTCCTGCGAATTCGGGCGAAATCAAGCGACGAGCCCTGGCATGATGAATAGTCTATGCCTGGCACTTTGCTGACGCTTGGGCATTCCTGCCCGAGCATTACCTCCTGATGGCAAGATGGGGGTCCAGCTTCTCATTCACGTATCTGGCCCTGGTTGCTGCGAAAATCGTTCAAAAGAGGACGGGCAGGAATGCCCATCCTACGAAAACAATACAGGTGCATATCAATACAGGTGCATGGCACCTTGCAATAGGACCGCTGCGAAATTACATCTTACCTGTCTTCAGCAATCGGCCTGTTTTTCCTTATTTATGGGACATTGAAGCCGTTTGATTCTGGAAAAATACGGAGATGCCGGTAGTTTGAGGGTTCCGGTGTTTTGGGAGGTCTTCTGAGCTGTACCCATCGGGGCAGCGGCAGGAGGCGACTGTGCAGGCTCAATCGGATGAGGATTCGACAGTATGCTGCGTTCTATGATTTTCCTGATCGCTTCAGCCTGTTTGTTATTTGCAGCCTGCGAGACTCCGGACAGCATTTTAAGGGCCGACGAAAATTCCAGCCAATTCGAAGGGCTCCGCTCAAATCCGCCGGGAGTCTGGGCAATCACGGGAGCAAGGGTGATCGTGAGCCCGGAAGTGACGCTTCCTGCAGCCACGGTTATTGTGCGAGGAGGAAAGATCGACGGGGTCGGAAAAGACCTGCCAGTTCCTGACGACGCTACGGTACTCGACTTTAATGGACGAACGATTTACGCCGGGTTTATTGATGCGTACAGCGAGCAAACGGTGTCCAGTGAATCACTGGCAAAGACCGCCCGGTACTGGAATAACAATGTCACGCCGCAACTGTCGGTGGCTGGTCAGATCGAGGGCCCCGGACCGGCTGCTGAAAATCTTCGAAAGCAGGGGATTGTTGCCCGGCTGATTGCGCCGACCGACGGCATTATTCGCGGCCGCAGCGTATTGATCTCAACGGGAAGCCGACCCGTCAACCAGCAGCTGCTGGCTCGCGATGTCGCTCAGCACATGGAATTGACTGTCAACCGCAGATCGCGGGGAAGTTATCCGGGCAGTCCCATGGGCGCAGTCGCCCTCGCTCGACAGGCATTGTACGACGCTCAATGGTATCGCGATGCCTGGAACGCAGTGCAGGCAAATCCGGAACTGCCGCTTCCCGAACGCAACGACGCCTTGGATGCACTGCGTCCTGTGCTTGACGGATCGATGCCGGTGATCATCGAAACCTCAAACGAACAATTCTTTCAGCGGGCCGAGCGGTTTGCAGCGGAATTTGGCCTGAAGCTGATCATCCGCGGAAGCGGTCGTGAATACCGCAGACTCGAAGACATTGCTGCGACCGGTCGCATGGTGATCCTTCCTGTCGCATTTCCGAAAGCGCCCAACGTCGGCAGTCCCGAGCTCGCTGAAGACGTCACTCTGGAATCTCTGTTGCACTGGGACATTGCACCGGAAAACCCGGCTCGTATGGACGCAGCTGGAATTCGTTTCGCATTCACCACGGATCGACTGTCGTCCCCAGCCGACTTTTTGAAGTCGCTACAGAAGGCGGTTGAACGAGGTTTGTCGCCCATCTCGGCTCTTCGAGCACTCACGGTCACACCTGCAGAAATGTTTCACGTCGATGATCAGCTGGGAACGATTCAGAACGGTCATCTTGCAAGTTTTGTGGTTACCGATGGTGATCTGTTCGCCGAAAAAACGAAGGTCGTCGAAACCTGGGTTGCCGGCGAGCGATTTCAGCATCAGCCGGATCCGGTTCGACAAGTCGAGGGATCGTTCGAACTTCGCCTTGCAGCAATCAATGATCTGCCGCGGACTCTGTATATCGACATTCGGCGAGACGGAACCAAACTAACGGGCCGAATTTCCAGGGAACCCATTCCCAAAGAATCTGCAAAACATTCCGCAACGGAAAAGGAGGACGGAAAATCAGACTCCAAAGATGCACCGGCTTCTGAGACGCCAAAAGATACGAGTGACCCGGCTCTGGCAACTGAAACGTCCAAAGAGGCTGCTGTCAAAAGCACCGGAATTCTAAAACTGGATGATGTCAGCCTGTCAGATACGTCGCTCACCGCGGTCGTGAACACCAAAGAATGGATGCTCGACGGAATTACCAGAATTTCGATCGTCCTCAGTGAAAACAGCATTGCGGTATCTGACAGGCCCGCAGGCTTTGGCACCATTGTCTGGCCCGCCGGACAGGCAGCCAGCTGCCAGGTGGTCCGCAGGAGCTCCGACAATTCTTCAGGTGACGACAATTCTTCCAAAGGCGAAGATCCGCCAAAAGCCGAAACGAAAGACAGCGACACAAAGGCCGAAGACGATTCAAAAGACGAGAAATCGAACGGGAAGTCCGAACCTGCTTCGTTTGCGGTTAACTATCCGCTGGGAGCCTTTGGCCGCGAAAAGATTCCGGAACAGCCAAAGCGACAGGCGTTCGTCCATGCAACTCTTTGGACATGTGGTCCGGGCGGAGTGATCGAAGATGGGACTCTGATCATCGAAGAAGGTCGGATTCTGGCTGCCGGTCGCGACCTTGAAATTCCTCCCGACACAGCGATTGTTGATGTTCGGGGAATGCACATTTCTCCAGGCATGATCGACTGTCATTCGCATGCGGCGACGGACGGGGGCGTCAATGAGAGCACTCAGGCAGTGACCTGCGAAGTTCGAATCGGTGATTTCATTGACAGTGATGACATAACGATTTACAGGCAGCTGGCCGGCGGTGTTACCAGTGCAAACGTGCTGCACGGTTCGGCCAATCCGATCGGCGGTCAGAATCAGGTGATCAAGCTTCGATGGGGAATGACCGGAGAGCAAATGAAATTCGCGGAAGCTCCGGCAGGCGTAAAATTTGCCCTCGGTGAAAACGTCAAACAAAGCAACTGGGGGGCTGAAGCGACTGGCCGGTATCCACAAACGCGACTTGGGGTCGAACAGATCTATCGAGACGCGTTCCAGGCGGCCCGCGACTATTCAGCTCGCATGGATGCATGGCAGACCAGCCGCCGGGGCCTGCCGCCTCGACGTGACCTTGAAATGGATGCTCTGCGGGAAATCATTGAAGGTCGACGCTGGATTCACTGCCACAGTTATCGACAGGATGAAATCCTCGCCCTGATACGAATACTCGACGAATTCAAAATCACAATTGGCACATTCCAGCACATTCTGGAGGGCTACAAGGTAGCCGATGCCATGGCCAGACATGGAGCGATGGCGTCGGCCTTCTCCGACTGGTGGGCCTATAAGATGGAAGTTCAGGATGCGATTCCTTATGCCGGTGCACTGATGCACAACGCGGGCGTTGTTGTATCTTTTAATTCGGACGATGGGGAACTCGCCCGCCATCTGAATCAGGAGGCAGCGAAAGCCGTGAAATATGGCGGAGTGTCACGTGAAGAGGCGCTCAAGTTCGTGACTCTGAATCCGGCCAAACAGCTGCGTATCGATCAGTATGTTGGATCTCTGGAGCCTGGGAAGCATGCAGACTTTGTCATCTGGAACGGCGACCCTCTTTCCAATTTCTCGCGATGTGAACAAACATGGATTGACGGACGAGCATTCTTTCATCGTGACGAAGACAACCAGCTGCGTCAGGTCGTCATCGAAAAGCGAAACACTCTGATCCAGAAGATTCTGAAGTCCGGTGAAAAAATGCATGAACCGGGTGAACGAGACGCGGATCCCTCTTCACTCTGGCCCCGGTTTGATGAATTCTGTCACCATCTGCATCAGGCAGAACAGGTTCGCCTGCTTGAACTGCGACAGCAGCAGGACAGAAATCAGTAATTAGAGAGTACTATCTGCATGATGCCTGTCCGGAATCGTGCCTGTATCGTGATGAAAATGATAAGACAGCCGATTTGTCTGCGCCTGAAATTCCTCTGCGAGTGATGGACAATGTATAAACAGAGCTCTCCCGCCCGAATGGCTCGACTCTTTCGCCTGTGGCTGTTTGCCGGTGCCGGTTTACTGGCTCTGCAGTTTCAGGCCAGCTCCGCGTCGCATCTGCTGGCGTCGGACGTGATTCCCGGCGCGCCCCAAAAGAAGCCGGTGGCGCTGGTGAATGGTACGATTCATACGATTTCCGGCGCACCGATTCATGATGGGAGCCTGATATTCGACAAGGGGAAGATCTCGGAAATCGGCACCAGTTTGACGGTTCCGGAAGGATGTCAGGTTATCGATCTGAAAGGTCGACACGTTTATCCCGGAATGATCGAAGCTCATTCACACACGGGCCTGACGGAGTTTTCATCGATTCGAGCCACTCAGGATTTTGCAGAGACCGGATCGCTGAATCCCAATCTGAAGGCACATGTGGGAGTCAATCCGGACAGTGAATTAATTCCGGTGACCCGCGCGAACGGAATTCTTTTAGCGCTCAGTGCTCCGGCGGGAGGACTTGTCAGTGGCCGGGCATCGGTGCTTCAGCTGGATGGCTGGACGTATGAAGACATGACTCTTCGCCCCGATGTGGCTCTGGTTGTGAACTGGCCGACCGTCTCTGCGGCACCTCGCAGGTCCCGTCAGCCACAGGCAGAATCGGATTCTGAAGAAACAGGCAATCAGGCTTTGAAGGAACTGCGAGATTTGTTCGAAAGAGCTCGAGCTTATCAGAAGGCTCGCGAGTCAAATCCGGCCGAACAGAGATTTGATATTCGACTCGATTCCATGATACCGGTGGTCGGCGGTCAGATTCCATTGCTGGTTGCAGCGACACGTGCTCGCGAAATCCAGTCGGCCGTTTCGTTTGCTGCCGAACAAAATGTTCGAATTATTATCTTTGGAGGTCACGATGCCGTACTTTGTGCAGATCTGCTCAGGCAATACAGCGTGCCGGTGATCGTGGACGCCGTTCATCGCAATCCGCTCAGAACACACGACGACTATGATGCGGCCTTTACGCTGCCGGACCGTCTTCGTCGGGCGGGCATCAAATTCTGTATCTCCGGTTCGTCACGCGACGAGACGTGGAATACACGAAATCTCCCGTTTCATGCGGCAACGGCCGCCGCCTATGGTCTGCCGTACGAGGAAGCGGTAAAAGCCGTGACCATTTACCCGGCCGAGATACTGGGAATTGCGGATCGAGTTGGATCGCTCGAAAAAGGTAAGGATGCGACTCTGTTTGTTTGTGATGGCGATCCGCTGGAAACTGAAACTCAGGTTGAGCTGGCCTGGATCCAGGGACGTACTGTCGATCTGAACAATCGCCACAAACAGCTGTACCACAAGTATTCGGAAAAGTATCGCCAGCTGAAGGAAAGCGGGCCGCAGTAGCCTGAGGTGTCGCCGACAATTTCAGAAGCTCGCCCGGTTCCTGAGCATGCTCGAATCAGTCAGCTGACGAATTGCAATCCCGTAGATTTCCCCGGATTTTGCCATGGGGAACAAGCGAAGACGGGCGGCCATGAATGGCCGCCCGTCTGAGGATTTCAGAAGTTGTTTTTTTTGACCGCTTACGCTGTCTTCCGCTTACGCAGACTGCTTCTGACGTCGTCGTGCTGCGACGACGAGGCCGATTGCTCCAACGCCCCACATAGCAATCGATGCGGGCTCGGGAACTCCTACAAGCCGAACGTCATCCAGATAGCCGCCGAAAGAGTCGCTGGTTCCGGTTGCTCGGAATTCGAGGTCTGTAAGCGAACCGGTTGAAGTGACGGTGAACTGGAAAAGCTGCCAGACGGTCGTTGCTGATCCAGCTGCGGTAATATTGGACAACAAAGAGCCGTTCCACAGAACGTCGATGCCGTTCGTGGTGATCGGACGGTTTGGTCGAGCTGAATATGCGAAGGACAGCAGGTAGCTCTGACCAGCTCCGGTGCTGACGGTCTGCTTCATACCGCTGTTGTTGTTGGAATCCAGTTCAACGTGCTGCCGTCCTTCGTAGGGCGAGCCTGCAACGTTGTCCTGTACCTCAATGCCACTTCCGAAGGTACTCGTCCATCCGGGAATCGAACTGAAAATCTGAAAAGTACCAGAAGCGACATTCGGCGATTCGAATCCACCATTGGTAATGAAGTTGGCGTGAGCCGTCGATGTCCCGATTGCTATGGCAGCCAGGGCAGTAAAGATTCTTCGTATCATGAAATGTTTTCCTTTTTCGAACGTGTGGTAGTGCGGGAATCAGTTCGCCGATTGGGGCGGCGTCCGTCAATGTTCAGTCTGCAGAGCGTTTTGATTTTTCCAGGCGGGCTTTTCGCTCTTTCGAGCGAGTGTCGATTCGGTGATCAGTCAATTATTTTTCCGGGCTGAGTTTTCTGAAGTATGAAAAAATAATGTCGATAGAGTAATTCCTCCGGCTTGTGGATTTCCTGCCTCAACCGTGGGAATAACCCGTATGGTTAGGCAACTCACGGTGTGCATCCTCCGTTCTAGCCGTAGGGTGGGAGCGCTATCAACACAAAAGTGAAGAAAATTTTTAGCCTTCAGAACCTTATCATTCTGGGACAATTTCTCACGGGTTTATCAACATGAGAATGCAGTGATGTTGCTTTTCCGCATCAGCCCGGATCGCAAAAGTCGTCATGCGAAACTGGCGTCAAAAGGCTTTTGAGACAGCCCCCCGACGGCGCAGCACGGTACGAGTGGTCATAATGAAACGACCAGTCATTTCAAAATGAGAAGTCATGCCAAAATGAGACGGCATGACGGAACGCTGTGCCCATCAGGGGGCGTACGGCGTCCCCGCCATTTAGGCGAGCGGCAAAATTGCATTAACCGGGAGGGCGAGGCTCCTGCCGAGCTTTTCTCGGCTCAGCAGGAGCTTCGCCCTCCCATCTGCCAGCTTCGGCTCAGCGGGAGCTTCGCCCTCCCGTGTGCCGCGATGATTGGTATGTTTTCAACTGCCGCTCGCCTTATGAAGGCACGCCACAAGCGGGAGAGGGTTCCTGCGGAACTTCAGCTACACCGAGGACTTCTTCCAGACGGTAATCCAGCCCTTGACGTCTTTGCCTGACTCGCATCGCAGAGTTTCCAGAGCGGCATGCTGTTCAGCAAATCCGGCGATTGCGGCAAGTTTCCGCAGGTATCCAAGTTTATGGATGTATCGACGAGTGCTGCTGAGTGCGTAACTGTCGGTGTCTGTGGATTCATCCTTCAGTTCCTCCATTGCCTCAGTTGTGAAGGCAAAAAGGCCATTCGGACGAATAGCGGTTGACGCAAGCTGAAATGTTTCAGTGAGGTCTCCAATATAGTTCAGCACATCGGCCCCGAGAATGAGGTCATATTCGGCAGCACTTCCGCTGAGGCTGTCTGCAATGGACTGGACTCGAAGTTCGTCATAACAACCGCGTTTTTCCGCTTCCCGGATCATTTCCTGCGACAGATCGATGCCGGTTAGTCGGGACGCGACTGGCCTGAACAGATTCCCACAAAGTCCTGTACCACAGCCCAGATCCATGATCGTGAACTGCGGTTTGTCTGACAGTCGATTCTGTGACGACAGTACGCTGGCAACAGCTTTGTAAAGCTGTTCCGGAGCCTGATATTTCAGGGTATTGCGAAGATGCTCATCGAAACCGGAAGCATAGCCATCAAAGAGAGCGGCCACATAGTCGGCCGGTGCAGTGGCAGGAGTATCGAGCCCTTTTACAGCGGCAAGGTGATACTGCCACTCGGCAGAATCCGGCCGGAGCTCAATTGCTTCTGACATGAATTTCATCGCTTCGTCGGACTCACCGACGGCGTCGAGTGTCAGTCCAAGGGCAAAGCGAGCATCGGCGAGGTCAGGATTCAATTCACAGACTCGGCGAGACAGATTGATGACTTCGTTACCGGACTCCATTGTGGCGAGCAGATTTCCCAGATTGATGACGGCCGGGACATAACCGGGTGTAATCGATACCGCTTTTTCGAACGATTCTCTTGCGAGTTGCAGCTGGCCACTGTCTCGAAGCAGAACACCCAGGTTGTTGTAGGCCGCTACCATCTCCGGGTCGAGTTCAAGAGTCTTTCGAAACGCCTCGGCTGCTTCCTCCCGCCTTCCAAGTTCAGACAACAGCGTTCCAATATTGAAATGGACTTCCGCAATATCCGGTCTGATCTTCAGGAACGACTCGAAATGACGTATCGCACTTTCCGGATTCTTCTGATCGATTGCAACAATGGCCAGATGGAAGTGTGCGTCTGCGTTTTGCGGATACTCATGCGTGATTCGAGTGAAAACTTCGTGGGCGGCCTCCCGATGACCGTTTTCCAGATGTTTGACACCTTCCTCAAGCAGCAGATCCAGTTCAACAGAGTCCATAGTGCAGCATCCGGTCTTCGAGGTGCAGGTGATGTTAACAGTCAGCAGTGACGCGGCCTGTTGTGAATACGACAGATCAGTCTTACGTATAATGGAATGTACTGAGGGATTGTGAGTTTATGACGGCTGCCGTCAAGCCATTCCGCATCCGCGGCGTGGAAACAGAAGAATCATGCCATCGTGGAATCTGCGGGACAAACGGCAACTTCACTCGCAAACCTGAGAATAATCGCGAGGGTTGCTGGTTGCCATTCGACCCTGTGGTCAATATGACAGGATTGTTCGGGGCAGAAGTCTCAGTCCTCCGAATCTTAAATCAGACGTTTTTTGTCTTCGGAAAGCAACAAGGCCATGGGTGTAGATGATTATCTGATCGACCACGCAGAATTCGACTGGCCTAAACTGCTGGCCTGCTGGGAATGGTTTCTCGATGATGATGCTGAGGTGCAGCCATGGCTGATGAATCGATTCGGTGACCTGTTTTTTGTGGACGATACGGGCGTAGTGCTCTGGTTGAATATTACGGACGGCGAACTGTCTGAGGTTGCTGCCGACGTGGACGAATTCTTCAAATTGCTTGATGACGAGGACAATGCGGCCGACTGGTTCCTGATGGGACTGGTTGACGAGGCTGTTGAGGCTGGCAAAACGCTTGAGCCATCCCAATGTTATGGATTCAGCACTCTGCCGGTCCTCGGAGGTGAATTCGAGCTGTCGAACGTCTGTATTTCATCGGTTGAATCCTACTGGAAGTTTTGCGCTGGCATTCATGCTCAGATTGATGGGCTTCCTGACGGAGCCGAAGTGGAAATTGACATTCCTGAACGGACATGAAAACTCATTCGGAATGACTGCTCGGCGATACATCCAGTTCATTGTCATCACTGCTGCTGTCGCTGAGCAGAATCTGAAATGGGTTGCCGATGGTCGACGGCCCCCGTTCGAACAGTCTGAGCGTTCGCGGCCGGAATCGGGTGACCTGCCGGCGCAGAGAAGGTCCATTCAATCGTGTCACTGCTGATCAGTCGAAATCCATACCTTTCTTCCGTGCCGTCATCTGACCGAACTTCAAAATTCATCGACTGAGTCGTCTCATCCCATTCTCCATCCGCTCTGGAGCCTTTTCCTTCGGAATTGAATGACCATCGTTGCCAGAACCTGAATTCAGGATGAAACGCAATCAGCGACAGTTCCTCGGGGCCCTCTGACGGTTTCAATGTCTCCATCACCATCTGCCGATTCAGGATAAACCTGCGGCTCACGACTCCGGCAGGCTGGTCTCCGGCAGGCTGGTCTCCGGCAGGCGGGACACGGTGAGCCGGCGATTCTGACTCCCCGGAGTGAGGCGTGCGGTTCCAGTCGCCGACGATCCGACTGAGAATTTCTTCTGTTCCGGCAGCCGCCTTACCGGATTCGTCCGCTGGCTTGTCGGCCTCATTCCATCGGCGATCGAATTCTGCCAGTTCGTTTTCGTTCAAGTCAGGCAATCGCTTTTTGCTGGCTTCCATGTCAATTTGCGGCTGACCCGTCTCATCCTTCATCCACGATCGCATGATGAAATCGCCCTCACTGGAGAAATGGCCCACACTGCGACTCGACCAGCCAAATGGCAAATCGACAGCCTGTCCGGTCATTGCAGATGTGCCGTCGGCCCATGTGTTCTTCCACTGACGGTCGAGCAGTCCGCTGGAATTGAAGATGCGGACGAGATAAGCATTCCTGTTGCGATCATAGTTCATCAGCTGAAGGGAAAGGGTGTGATCCGGTTCACTGAGTTCTCTGGTCAGCAGAAAATGATCATCCAGAATCAGCTGTGAATGTTCCTGAATGTTCCTCGTCCCCCCCTGTGAGAATTTGCCGGAGACCTTATCAATCCAGGTTGTTTGCCATGAACCGGAAAATCGCCTCATGACATCCGTTCCCGTGTCTGCCGAGATCATGGCCGGCATCGCTGGAGCGACTCCGTTATCACCTTCAGACAATGCTCCATCGCTGTCCGGCTGCGATATCGAAGTCGGGCTGCAGCCAGCGAGGAACAATGCGAGAATTAAACAGGAGAGTAAACGGAACAAGTGAATTGCTTTCCAGAGTCTTCAGGTTTGCCGGGAATCTGCTTCAACTGGCAGTTGTCCGGAAAAGATCGAGATATACGTGGGGCGTACTCAGGTCCCGAGCCACCGAACAGGCGGTCAGGTTTACTGAGTGCACAGAGCTGATCCGGACCGCCCCGATGGACATAATGAATAAACGATTTCACACACGCAGTTGCCGGTCAAGCCAGTCAAAGGCGGCGTTCTGCATTGTCTGGTCAAAGCGATGCGGACCATCAAAAAACTGGCCTGCAAATCGATCCGGAACTCCAGCCTTCTGATAAACAGAGTCAATTTTGTGAACTGACTCTTCCATACCTGCGGGCGGATACAGACCATCTTCGCGGCATTGCTGCACCAGCAGAGGTTTTGGAGCCATCATGCTGACCACGTCCGGCATATCAAGAAACTGGCTCAGCAGGGGAACGAAATGCACAAACGAATGAGTATCAATATGGGCTTTAATCATTGGCCGAACAGTGGACATAAAACCGACAACGCAGGCTGCCGCGATTCGTTCGTCCATGCCAGCAAGATACAACGTGCGGTGGCCTCCCATTGATACTCCCATACAGCCGATGCGATCGGGGTTCACTTCAGGCCGGGTGAGCAGGTAATCGACAGTCCGCATGTCGTCCCAGGTCACCAGTCCCGGCCAGGTATATCCGGCGAGAGCCAGGGATTTGACGATTGTTGATTCCTTCGATCGGCACACTCCGTTCAGGTATCGAACGTCTTCCGGAGTATAAGCGGAACGGTCCCAGCCAAAGGAATGATCCTTGTCCATCAGAATCCGACGTTCTCCAAACATCAGTGCATCAATCGTAATCACAACATAGCCGCGTCGTGCGAGGGCAGTGGCGGTTGCCCGGCCTCCGTAGACGTTCCGGTGGTAATCAGCCATCACCGGATGATTTCGATTTTCACCCAGGTCGATTACCTTCTCCTTGCCGAAGATAAACATACCGCCGTGCGAATGCAGATCAATGATGGCAGGGTGTGGAGTGGATGCTGCGGCTTTGGGAATATGCACATATGCAGGCACCCGAAACTCGGGTGTCGTGCTGAAAAACACTTTTTCGCGAATGATGTCGCCAAGATCCTGCCGATCGACCACCTCCGGAGCCAGTTCAACCCTTTGCGGCTGTCTTCCAAAACACTCCGCAAGCTTTGCACGGCCAGCCGCCTTGAACTCATCGAGCGTGCTGAATTTCTCAGTCAGAAAGGATAGCGAATATTCATGACTGTCGGCCATCTTCTGCAGCGATGGAAATAAGGTTCCGGTATCGGCACCGGTGGCTGTCAGTTGTCGGGGAGTATCTGAAATCCGCATTGACTGAGCGTTTCCGGAAGTACCGGGTGCGGGCAATGCTCCGGATGCGGCAACTGCCAGCGGCCCCGTGAGTGCCGTCTGAAGGAATTGCCTTCGAGAGCCGGGAGAGACTTCATTGTTCGGAGCCGCCATGGTGTGTTCCTTCTTTGCGGGGGCCTTGCAGGATTCGTACGCGATTAATCTGAAATGCGGTGGCTGCTCCTGTCGCATACAATGTCATCAGGATCAGCAGAGGAAAATGCCATGGATCCCGCAGTCCAGCCTTGATAATGAACAGCGAAACGCAGGCACATGATGTCAGGATTGTCGTAAGCCAGACAAGTGACGGACGAAAAGAAAGTCCCGCGACGACGATCAGCAGCGGAAAAAAGATCAGCAGGGTACCTTCGTTGTCAGCTGATAAAGCCAGGCAGGTCGTCAGCATGATCGTATCGGTAACGATTGTGCCGCGTCGCGAAAAGTTCTCCCATCGCGGATTCTCCAGCAGCCACTGCAGACCGACTGAAAGGACCGTCCATGCTCCAAGAACTCCTATCTGCGTCCAGTGCTGATTCGGCAGAGTGTCGATTGTCAGCAGATAGTGAACGTGCATTACAATGCCGGCCGCAAGCAGAGTCAGCAGGTGCATTGCAAGCGCTGGTTGTCGACGACTCCAGCGAACCATGCGATGAATGAGTCCTCCCGGATTGGCGGCAACAGGTTCTCGCTGCAAAAATCGATTCAGGTCAAGGGCGAGTTCCTTCGCTGAGCTGTAACGGTGCTGAGGGAGCTTTTCCAGACATTTCAGACAAATCAGTTCCAGCTCTCTGGAAACAGACCTTCGAATTGTGCGAGGTCGTACCGGTTCACCTTCAAGAACCTGAATCATTGTGTCGAAGGGCGTGGCTTCGCGAAATGGAGGCTGACCAGTCAGCATTTCATACAAAACAGCGCCCAGACTATAAACGTCGCTTTGAACAGAAATCTGATCCCGTTTGCCGGCAGCCTGTTCGGGCGACATATAGCTGGGCGTGCCCAGAATGACGCCGCTGCGAGTTGAATGGCTGTCGGTATCAAAAATTTTGGCCAGTCCGAAGTCAGTTACAATCGGCTGATTCTCCGCATCAATCAGAACATTCGATGGCTTTAAGTCGCGATGCAGAATTCCGCGACCATGCAGGTAATCGACAGCCTGAGCGACCATGACCATCCAGCTGGCCGCGGTGGTTTCTTCCAGCGGTCCTCGGCGAATCAGGTCTGAAAGGCTTTCACCATCGATAAAATCCATCACGAAGAAGTGACGGCCCAGATGTTCTCCGCTGTCATGGACCTGAATAATGTTGCGGTGCGTCAGTCGAGCGACAGCGCGTGCTTCAGCTCGAAATCTTCGAACTTCGTCAGCCGACGCTGAATCACTGGAAAGAATCATTTTAATGGCAACGATACGATCCAGGTCCCGCTGCCTGGCTTTATAAACAATCCCCATTCCTCCACGGTTCACTTCTCCAAGCAGCACGTAGCGGCCGTTTGCGAAGTCCTCTGACAAAGCCTCACTGCGGAACAGAGCGATACCTGGCAGCGACGAATTGGTCGAGGCATGGGATTCCGGCAGAGATGGCAGCCTGCCAGGCCATGGAAGCGTGTGGTCGCCAACAACCGCATCATCCGGAATCAGCCTGTCAACGGCGTTGAAGCACGCATGCCATTCACGCAGTTCAGGATGATTCTGCAGCAGCTGGTCTCGTTCCTGATCATCCCGACTCTGAACCGCATTCAGCAGCCGATCAAGCAGCTCAGCCTGAAGTTCATGCTGGCTGAATTTCTCCTTGCGGCCATCCTGACCGATGTCGGGAAGGGCGTCCGGAAGGTCGCCATCGGCGGATGTCCTGTTTCTGCTGTATTCCGGGGTCACCGGATCGTTGTCTCCGGTCGGGTCGAAACATTTCATCAGAGGTCCTCGGCCAGCAAAATCACGGCATCCATGCCTGCAGCAGACAGGGATTTTCTAAGCTGCTGAATTGCCCGCATCCACAGCATCTGAGTTGCCGGCCGAGATCTTCCCATATGTCGGGCGACCTGTTCAAACGACATTCGCAGCATATTCCTCAGAACAATCACTTCCCGATAATCCGGCTCAAGCTGCTCTATGGCATCAGCCAGTATCAGGTCTCGTTCCCGATGGATGGCAATACTGCTGGGACTGGACTGCTGCGACGCGATCTCACGCTCGGCACCGGAAGAAAACTGATCTGAATCGTCGCGCAGGCAGCGTTCTCGATCGGTCCTGCGTTTTTCCGTCCCCGCAAAATGTCGTACTGCATCCGAAACGTTATGCGACAGTATTTTCCGGAGCCATGCGAGCCACTCACTTTCCGTCGATCCGCGAAATTTTTTGAAGTCGCGATGTGCATCCAACAGCGTCTGCTGTACCAGGTCTGAAGCATCCAGTTTGCCCTGTACTGCGGGAATCACGCTAACTCGGGCAATCAGCTGCAGGTAACTTCTGCAAGTCGTGAACAGTCGGGTTCGTGCTTCCTCATCGCCCGTTCTGGCTTTCAGGAGTGACAACTGCAGTTGCGATGACTGATCTGACATAGGAGGTCACGAACGGATGAGGCTTCGAATTTTTTTGAGAGTTAGAACCCCTGCCACCATTGTGCCAGAAATGTGTCCTGAAAGCATCAACGGAGTGTCCCGGTGCCCGTGTTTCGGTGTTCGATTTGATTTCACGCCAAATTCTAGCCGATTTACAGGAGTTGCCGGGCAATGTGCCACATGGCCGCGTAGTAAGCGTCCGGGCTGGCCGTGGAAATGCACATCCAAACCGAGCATTGGAACGAACAGGAAATTGCAGTACCCACCATCTGGCGGTGGCCATTTTCTACGCGTAATTCCCAAAGATCCGAAGCCAACAATCACACCGGTAACGTTTCGAAAGAGCCAGACTTTCGTTCCGTGTTTTCGGATCGACTCCCAGACGTCAGAGGCAATGATCCATTCGGTGGCGGCTTTCGCCCACGGTTCATTGCCGCAGTTGAAATGAATCAATTCTCCGACATCTTCACGAACAAATTCGTCTGCAAACAACTGGTACGGTTCAGAATCCTTAGGAGCAGTCGTCATCTGCTATCGCTTCCACTTCGGCAATGGACGAGCAGGAACTTTCGGTACATCTCGTTTCAGAGTTCGCTGAATCGCAGCAGCCTCGGATTCTGTCATTGGTTGTTCCTGCTGAAATGTGGCAGTTTCATCCAGAAGGTCGCTGACTTCAAGATCAGGCCACAGTTCCCCTGGCTCGACTCCCAATGCGGTCGCAAGGCTCATGATCGTTGATCGCTGGGGGCGACATCGACGGTTCAGCATTTGTGAGACGGCGGGTTGAGTAATCCCGAGTCGATCAGCCAGTTGCAACTGAGTGATGGCCCTGGACTTCATAATCTCGTGCACCTTCCGCCAGAAGGATGCTTCCCTGGAGTCCAGTCGCGATTCCAGATCCGGAAGGTCTTGACGCAAAGGCGCTAGTGCCCGATGCGCGGTCAACGGGACTCCCGTATTTTCTGATGATTCTGCCAGCATCAGTGACTCCCGAATCGTGCGACACGCCCGATCACGCTCATCGGGTGACGAATCTCTGTCTTCGATGATTCGCAACATTTCAAGGGTTGTCTGTCGAATCCGAAGGAACGCCGATGCGAGCGTTTGCGGTTCTCTGGTCTGATTTTGACTCATGGTATTCATCGTTTCATTCGAGAATCGGTCAATGCCATGTGTCACGGCATTCTTAGACGATGCCCGTCGCGTTTCAGTGATGGCCAATGCTGAACTGAGACCTACTTCAGCAATCTTTCTGTCCCGAGACCACCACATTTCCCCTCACTTTGACCCGACGATCATTGACATAATGATAACATTAATATAACAAGCATGTCACTGAGTTCAAACCGGATCCTCGACAAATAATGAAGTCCAACCTATTTGGGAGCCACCCTGACACCCGACGCTAGGCCGCGACAAACGACGGCTGAGTACCTTTGCAACATGGGAGGTCATGACGGAATATTTTTCGAGCCACTTCCACTGCACTGCAAGCCATGGGCACGGTGAGAAAATGAACGAAAATCCTTACCAATCGCCACCGGAGAGCGAACCGAAAGCACGAATTAGGAAATGGTACTCCATCAGGATTTCGTCGCCAGTCCTGGTTTTTAGCCTCTGCGGAGGCTGCATTGGGGCAATGTTTACGCCAATAGTTGGGTCCACAAACCAGGTTGAAGTCGTGCTACACCGAAGGTTACCAGTTATTTTGGGACTGACAGCAGGGTTGCTGATTGGACTTGCTGTTGACTGGTTCCGCGACCGAAAACGTTGATTCAGTAAGCAGGAAGGGGCAACAGCTCATCGAAAAGAAGTGAAGAGACAGCGATCGTAATTAATTCTTTTCCTGATATGGTGGCTACCAGGGAACTCCAGTGATCCTGTATCTTTCAGGTGACGTAACTCAGCCACTTAGCGGCGTCTCTCCGAGACGCCGGGACTCGCGAGTCTCGGAGAGACTCGCCTACGTGGGGGCGATCGGGTGGGTAAACCTTCGTTCTGAAAGACCTGATCGAGAGAACGAACGGAGCGACCGCTGAGCGGATCCTGGTGAAACTCCTGCTGAACAATGCCCAAAAGCTCGGCGAAACTCTTTCAAATGCGTTCACCGCGCTAAAACCGGGAAAATTGAATCCGGCGACAAAAAAGTGCGTGATACTTTGCCGAGCGTTTCGCCCACAACAGACAGAGGAATTGCTTTTCCGGTCCGGCTGTGAAGTTGCCGGGCGCGAGGCAAAGCGTGCCTGCTGGGGAAAAACTGGAGGGTCCGGGGATGTTTGGATTCGAGATTTTTTTGCTGTTCTTTCTGTTTTTGCTGCTGATTCCCGTTTTTCGAGGGCTGAGCCGCATTCGGCAGACTCAGGAAGCGGACACCAAAAAGCTTTCGTTTCAGATTCGGGACGTTCAGGATTCTCTGGAGAGGCAGCGTGCCGTTCTGAACCGGCTGCTGGAACAAGCTGGTGCCAGCCCTCGCACCGTTCCGGAACACGCCGTAAAAACTCCAGTAATTCTGGTTACAGAGATTGCACCGCCGGTAACCGCCGACAGTGCTCCGGAAGGAACCGACAGTCGGTCGAACACGGACGTCGACGCTGCGTTACCAGCCACCGCTGCAGTTCTGCCTGACGAACAGCCAGAGACAATGCCGCCGAATAAAGGTCCCGTTCGTGCGGGAGTCGATTTTGCCGAGCTGGCTGCCGCAGTGTCATCCCGTCGTACAAACCCGTTCATGAGCGAAGATCGTCCCGCGACAAAGCCACGTGTGCAGCCTGAACCGTCTCGCTTTGAATCGGCAGCTGCGGACGTGCTGAAACGGATCTGGAACTGGATCATTGTTGGGGAAGAGCACATACCGGAAGGTGTCTCAAAGGAGTTTGCGATTGCCAGCCAGTGGCTGCTCCGAGTAGGCATCATTCTGCTGGTTGTTGGTGTGGGATTCTTCCTGAAATACTCCATCGAACATCAGATGCTGTCTGAAACTGCTCGCTGCCTTCTTGCAACGGCAGGCGGCTTTGTGATGCTGATTGTCGGAACGAAAATTCTCGGCGGCAACTTTCATATTATGGGCCAGGGCCTGCTGGGCGGTGGACTGGCGACCCTCTACTTCAGCGCCTTTGCCGCAGCCAACTTTTACCATCTGGTGTCGATGCCACAGGCCTTCGTCGCCATGATCCTTGTGACCATCCTGGCCGGATTTCTGTCCGTCCGGTTCCAGTCAACTCTGACAGCTGTCCTGGGAATTATTGGGGGATATGGCACTCCGATCATGCTGTCTTCCGGAGTTGTCAATTTTCCAGGTCTCTATGGATACATGCTGGTTCTGGGCCTGGGGGTGCTTGGAATCTGTGTCTGGAAACGCTGGCCTCTGCTGAACTATCTGAGTTTTGTCGGCAATTATGGGCTGCTGTTCGGCTCGCTGAGGCAATATGAACCGACCCTGCATTTTCACCAGGTGATGCCGTTCCTTGTCGCCTTCTTTGTGTTGTTCTCAACGATGGTGTTCATGTACAACCTTTTCAACCGCACGAAATCGAATCTGCTGGATGTGCTGGTACTGTTTCTGAATGCCGGAGTGTTTTTTGCAGTCAGCTACGACCTGATTGATCAGAGTTATTCAGAAAAGTGGGTTGCTGTCGTGACGCTCGGGCTGGCTGCGTTCTACATGGGCCACGTCTGGTATTGCCTCGTTCGACACATTCTTGATCGCGAACTGATGCTCAGCTTCACGGCGCTGTCATCTTTCTTTCTGGCGATTACCGTTCCTCTGCTGCTGTCTCGTGAATGGATTACGGTCAGCTGGGCCGTTCAGGCACTTGTGATGCTGTGGGTCGCCGGTAAGCTCAACAGTGAATTTCTGCGGCACATTGCCTATGTGCTGTACCTGATAGTGCTGGCCCGATTCGCGTTTCTGGACCTTCCTTCACAATACGGATCGGCGAATCTGTCCGATTTGCCTTTTGCTGAATATCTGGGGCATCTGCTTGAACGTCTTGTGATGTTTGGTGTGCCGATCGCCTCACTGGCAATGGGATATCGTCTGCTGACCAAACCGGGCGGGACCGCGTCGCTGGCGGTTGACAGGGCCGCCGATATTGAAGGCCTGATTCGCGGACAACGGGCGGCAAAAACAGCAGTGTTCGTGATGTTCGGAATGCTGTTCTTCTACATGCATCTGGAACTCAATCGCACGCTGGGTGAGCTGTTCCCGCCGCTTCGCCTGCCAGCTCTCACGTTACTTTGGCTGGGGATCTGCGTGCTTCTGGTCAGTGAGTTTGCAAAAACGTCGAGCAAACCTGTGCTGGGATTCCTCATCGTGTTCGTTACTGCCCTGTTTCTGAAACTGTTTCTGTTCGATCTTCACAGCTGGGCGGCAACAAGCCAGTTTCTGTATGGTGGCCCGTACAGTGTCAGTGATGCCGCGTTCCGTCTGCTGGACTTTGGTGCCATCATTGCGTTCTTTACGTTTGCATGTCGCCTGCTGGTACGACAAACCCACGCTCGCCGGGCAGGACACTTAATGGGAGTGTTTTCACTTTCAATGCTGTTTCTTTATCTGACGCTGGAAGTCAACTCGATTCTGAAGGCATATGTTGAGGGTCTTCGATCCGGCGGCGTTTCCATCCTGTGGTCGGTGTTTGCTCTGTCGCTGCTGCTGAGCGGCATTGCAAAAAACATTCGACCACTGCGATACGCAGGTCTGGCTTTGTTTACCGTTGTGGCATGGAAGATTTTCTTCGTCGACCTTGCCCGGCTGGATCAGCTTTATCGCATCGTCGCGTTTATTGTCATGGGCGCACTGGTGCTTTGCGGTTCGTTTTTGTATCTGAGATCCCGGCAGACGTTTGTCACAACTCCAGCGTCCCCAAATTCCATGGCTGATGCACCGACTTTGGATCAGCCTGTCCAGGATAAACAATCATGATCCACACACAAACCGACTTTCGCGTGATACTCCTGGCCCTCGTCACGCTCCTTTCGGCTGGCACTTCAGCATTGGGACAGGAGAGCACTGCGTATCGACTCGAACGGGAAATTCAGATTCCTGAAATCGAGCGAGAAGAGATTGTCGTGGTCCCCTTCGATACGGCTGTGTTTGCTGCCACTCAGGAGGCATTTCCTGATGTCAGAGTTGTCGGACCAGCCGATCTGCCGGTACCGTTTGTGCTGCGTCGGATTTCTGAAAAGACGTCGGCGATCACTCAGCGCACATGGACGGTGACGGATCCCGTCCTGCATCCACTGACTGAAGGTGGTGCCTCGGAAAAGGGTTTGGAAATCACTTTCATACTCCGGACAGAAGATCCGCAGCCAACAGGAATTCGGCTGATAACTCCCCTGAGGGATTTTGAACAGCGAGTTCAGGTATTTGGCATTGATGGCGACAGAACTCAGCTGCTGGTTGAAGATGCTCTGATCTTTGACTATTCCCGATTTATGGATGTCAGCCGAAATCAGATACCGCTGCCTTCAAACAGTTTTCGCAAGTATCGCGTTGTTGTAGACGCTCTGACTTCCGATCAGGAGTCACAATTGCTGGAGCTGACGAAATCGATCCAGGGCGGCAGCGAGTCAGGACATACCGAGCGAACGACACTGCAGAGGCGTCCTTTTCGGATCGATCGTATTGAACTATGGACTGAGACGGCCGAACAGTCATTGAATAGTAATGTCGTCACTCCCTGGCCTGCCCAAAAATTCGAGGTGACAGAGGATGCCCAAAAGAAGCAGACGATCATCACGCTGACGACCCGTCGGGAACCAGTTACCGAATTTCGGCTGAAGACCACCAGTTATAACTTCAGCCGCCATGTCAGTGTTCAGGTCCCTTCAGAACAACGTTCCGGAACCGACTGGACCGAACTGAGTACGGGCACCGTTTCCCGATTTCAGCTGCGAAGCATGCAGCAGGAACATCTGAATATTCGAGTTTCCGAAGTCCGATCGGAAGCCATTCGGCTGGTGATTGACAACCGAGACAGTCCACCGCTTCAGATTGAAGGTGCTGATGTTCTTGGCCACAACTATGAAGTGGCGTTTATGGCCTCCTCCGGGCTGAAGTATCGGCTGCAATACAGTTCAAATACGGAGCGGCCGCCTGAACATGACACGGCTGCACTGGTCGAAGCGTTTCATCAGGGGATCCTGCCGATAACTGCCACCATCGGTCCGGAAACACCCACCTCTGCCGCCGGTGAAGCAGAACGCCTGACCCTGACCAGCATTCTTAACAACCGTTATCTGCTTGGGGTCGTGATTGGCATACTGGTGGTGTTGTTTGGGTGGGGGCTGTATCAGGCCAGTTTGCGAATCGAAAATGTGCCACGGGATGATGCGTAGCCTTCAACCGGCCGGGCAGGCCGGCAGTATCATTGCAGTATGTCACGGAAAAATGTTCCTGCGAGCATTCACTCACCGGTCATTCCTTCATCCAGTCTGCTGCATTTCGCGCGGTCAGCGAGTGAAGACGCCGTATGTGAAACAGGGCGTATCGTTGACAAGCTTGTAGTAGCTGGCCTGATGCGTCTTTCCAACACTCGGAGCCCACGGGTCGTGGATATGCAGCAGAGTTCCCTGCCCTGTCGGATCATCGTCTGAATCCACACCGTAGACGACGATGCGATGCCCCGAGGAACCTTTTCCCGCTGTGTATTCGTCTGCTCGCCAGAGCATGGAAAGCATCGCCGGTCCCTGCTGGATCAGTGACTTAAACGCCCCGACCGCCCATGACATGGGTGGGTGATACCGCAGATTGTGAGCCTGTGCGAATTGCTGGTTCCCGGTCACACTGTCGGCACGTTCGGAAAAGTTGGGCGTGCCTCCGGAACCGGAAATCAGTGATGGGGGAGTCGCGGCAATAACGGCGTTAACGGTGCTGTTCTTCAACATTGCAGTCGCTGCAGCCCAGCAGGTTGAAGGCGTTGGCTGTGGAATTAATCGAACCGAATGAATGGTCGGAGCCGGACGTGGTCCGCCTCGCAGCACACACTGGGTAATTGGTCCAACAATGCCGTCTGCACTAATGCGTCGCTGAGTTTGAAATGCTCGCACCGCGGTGAGAGTGGCATTTCCGAAGATACCGTCCGGTGTCAAACCAGGACAGGGAACAAGTGCGCGATTCAAGTCATTCTGCAGCTGAGTGACTGCCGGACCCGTAGAACCCTGACGAAGCAATACCATTGTTTTTGTCCGTTGAGTGAAAAAACGGTCCCGTGGAAGCCCTTTACTGTCTGCCGAACGAAATCCGTGGATGGCGGCCGAAATGCCTGTCCTGCATGCCGGCAGTCCGGGATTCGAAGCCATTATCCCGACGCGGCCGAAATAGTTGCTAAAAATAGAGGATACTTTCCGCAGAACGCAAAATGAGATGGTCGTGGGTTAACGCCATTTTCTGCATGACGCAGTGCGGTCAACTGAGTATCATCCGTGTGAAGTTTTGAATTTGCCGCATGATTATTGATGGTTTCCCGGCAGTTCAGGACAGTCGATCCGCATGATTTGGTCTGCCTTTTCCGATCCTGGGAGTACCCGTATGTCTGCCGGTGCATTTCCAAAGGTACCTGGCCTGAACGAGCTCCTGCGACATTGTCGCATTCAGATTCGTACCCACACATTCCTGCGGGGCATCGCCAGTGTTACGGGTGTGCTGGCCGGATTGCTGCTCATCGTTTGCCTGCTTGATTATTTGCTGGCTCTGAACAGCATTTTTCGCGCGGGGATGCTGGGCCTGACCGTTGCCGGGACATCGTTTGCCGCGTGGCGGTACCTTCTTCGTCCGCTCAGCTCACCGGTGTCACGGCAGGAGATGGGAGCCATCGTGGATCTCTCGTGCCCGGGTTTGCATGAGGCCGTGGCAACGTTGCTGTCTGTGGAGAGTCCGGAAGCGACGGAAGCGGAATCCGGATCTTCCGTGATGCGATACCGTCTGCGTCAACAGGTGGCGGCCGGTCTGAAACACGTCCACACAGGCAGGATCGTCGACTATCGTTCGACGATTGAACGATGTGGTATCGCCGTGTGCTGCATTATCCTGATCATGATGCCGCTGATGTTCTGGACGTCGGGCAGCCAGCTTCTTTTGCAGCGACTGATCACTCCGTGGGCTAATCTTGCGACCGCCAGCAACTTCTGGTTTGAAGTTCCGAATGCCGATCGCTTTGTGGCAAAGAACAGTGATGTGAAGCTGATTGCCCTGCCTCGCTGGCGTATCGGAGGAAACGGTTCGCCGCCCGGAGACGTTGTCGTTGAGCTCCGATCGGAAGCAGGACTAAGCGACAGGCTCGAAATGAGCTATGACGAAATTTCGTCGCAGTATACAGCCACTCTTCCCCGAATTCAGCAGGCGGTCAGCTTTCGAATTCGCGGGGGCGGCGCAGTCACTCAGTGGTTCCGCCTGAATGTGGATGTTCCTCCGGAAATCGTAAGTGCACTGCTCACGGAAACTCCTCCGGCATGGACCGGGCGACCCGCCGAACTGAACGATGGAGTTGTCGGTGATATCGAAGTCTTTGAACGCAGTCAGCTCGAGATTTTGCTGAAATTCAATAAGCCAGTTCAGAAGGCTCAGCTGGTTTGGAGTGAGTGGAAACCTATCTCGTCTGAAGTGGCGGTTGATGAACTGGAATTGCCGGAAGAGGCGTCTCAGGAGCTGCAGCCAGAAGCAGCAGAGCCCGATCAGATCACAGAACCGGACTGGATTTCCGGTGATGGACTTTCCGTGCTGTTTCGTCTTTCCGCAAAGGGTGGCGGACCATTTGAATTTCGCGTGGTTGACGAATTTGGGCTGCAGAATCCGACTGAACCCGAAAGACGGCTGGTTGTGGTTGAGGATCAGCCTCCTGTACTCAATGTTCAGGGCGTACAGAATGGCCTGCAGCTAAAGCCCGATGATATTGTACCGCTTGATTGTCAGGTCAGCGACGACCTCGGAATTGGTTCACTTCAACTGCATATTCAGAAAAATGAAGAGGAGATTCTGGTCGAAGAGGCTGAGTCCATTGTTCCGGGCAGCCTGGAGATCGAACATCAGTTTCGATTTCCTCTCAGTCGCCTGAAAATGAAGGCGGGTGAGACTGTCGCTATCCGAGTCAGAGCCACGGACCAGCGACCAGTTCCTGAACCACACGAGGTTTGGAGCGGGCCATGGGTGATTGAAGTAACCGACGATGCCGCGGCAATCGGTCAGAAAGCTCTGAGCGAAGAGGATCAGCAGCTGATTAGTCAGCTGAAAGAAATGGCTCGGCAACTTGATCAGGATATTGCCCGTGGCAACGAACTGCGGAATCAGTTATGGCAGCAATGGAACGATGAAACACAAAGTGGTGTGCAGCAGCTCAGTGAAAAAGAGCAGTTGCAGGGGCGAGAACTGCAGCAGCTTGCGGAACGAGTCGCTGAGCATCCTCTGATGCAACCTCAGGCCGACGCTTTGAAACAAATCGGAGATGCCGTTCGCGATCCGATTCCGGCGTCACTCAGCGCTGCCGTTAAAGCGGAACGAGGCCCGGCAGCAATCGCCATCCAGGATGCTGTCGGTCAGTTGGCGTCTGCCAAAGATCGCCTGAACAGAACGATTGAAGAGATTGAAAAGCTGGCCAGGCTCGAACAGGAACTGGCCGAGCTGAATCGGCTGGCGCTCGAAGCGGAGGAACTGGCGAAGCGATCCGATGAAATGCAAAAGGAACAGCAACAGGCTCCGGAAACTGGCCAGTCACCGGAAGATGCTGAGAAACAAAAGCAACAACAGCAGGAAAGGGCTGAGCAGCTTGAAGCGGATCGGCAACAGCTTTCGGGCGAGCTTTCTGATTTGCTTCGGCGAGAAAAAGAGCTGCTTGAGTCCGCTCGTCGCTCACAACTTGAAAAGCTGGAGGCCGTTGCGGAAAAAGCCGCTCAACTGGCAGGTCAGCAGCAGAAAGTTGCAGATGGGGTCGCTGAAGAAGCTCGCGATGAGGCACGTGAGGGCGATCCGTTGGCTGAGCCACTGAAGCCGATGCAGGATGCAGGGCCGGCCGCCGATAAAGACGGAGCCGCGCCCGGCGATGCAGCAGCCACTGCAGATGCTGCCGCCGCTGATGCCACTGCGCCCGCAGAAAACGAAAAATCGTCAGAGCCGTCGTCCGGGCCGCAGCCTTCTGTGGTAGATAATCTGCTGGATCGGCTCAAACAGCTGGCGGAAGCCAGTGACGGAATCGCTGAGTCCCTGAAAGCCGATCGAGCTTATCCTCAGTCAGCAGCGCAGCACTCGGATGAAGCGTCCCAGCGGGCGAGTGATGCTGTTCAATCTGCTCAGGCAGGTCAGTTTTCAAAGGCAGCCGAGCAGATGAGACAGTCCGCGGAGCAAAGCGATCAGGCAGCGAGCCAGCTGAATGAACAGCATCAGGACCGACAAACGGACCTGCAGAATTCGTCTCAGGAGATGAAACAACTTGCTGATGTACTGCAACAGTTGCAGCAGGATGATGCGGCTCAAAGTGCCGCTCAGCAGCGATCGCAGAGCAGACTGGCGGAAGAGTCTTCAAGCCTGCCTGGTGAACTGAATGAACTGTCTGAAAGGCTCGGCCTGCCCGATCTGGATACTCCACAGCAAAGCCGCCAGGCAAGTGACGCACAGAAGGCCGCGTCGGCAGCCGCTCAGTCCGGGAAGGAAGCGGCCGATCAACTGCAGCAGGAAGATCTCAGTCAGGCGTCGGAATCGGGCAAACGGGCGGCCGATCAGCTGAATCAGGCTGCACAGCTTGCTCGACAGGGCTCATCCGAGAAGCCGAACAGTGAAGCTCTCGTTCCTTCGGAAGTGGGGGACAGCGTGACAGAAGCTCTTCAGAGTCTGGATCGGGCCGGTCAGGTGGCCCGCCAGTCGCAGACGCAGCAGGCAGAGGAAAGCCAGCCGTCTCAGTCAGGTGAAGCGTCCGATCCTGGTGATGGTTCAAATCCTCAGGGCGAACAGTCCGGACAACCAGACGACGCATCGTCATCCCCACCATCGGATGGTGAGCCGAATGGTGAGCAGAACAGTGCGGAAAATCAGGACTCTCAGGCTTCGGGACAGAAGGGTCAGAGCAAATCAGATGGCAAACCGGGAAAAGCGGGTCAGGGTCAGCCGTCGGAGGATGAAGACTCGGGACAACCGTCCGGACAGAGCTCGTCAAATGGCTCCGGGAACGCATCGAAACAGCTTTCTCAGGCTGCAAAGGCCCTTGCAAATGCGGCTCGCGGCGCATTACCTCGGCCATTTACACCAGGTCAGATGACTGATGGTGACAGGAATCCCGGTCAGACAAATGAAGCAGTTGGCAATGACGATCGGTTTGACGGACAGACGCCTGGGCAGGGCCGAAGGGCTGGATCGGGCCTGTTTACCAAAGGTGGGGTGAATGATCTGCTGGATGAAGAACTGAGCGAATCCGGAAGAGACGTGGTCGATGGTGAGTACTCTGACCTGATTCGGCAGTATCGGCGCGAACTGGCTCGTGCAGCCGCAGGTCTGTCGGGATCCGGACAGACTTCAGGGGATCGCCAGCCATCTCAGAAATCCGCAGGTGAAGCGCCATGAGTGATCACAGAGGATATGCATGGGCTTTGAATTCCCTTAAGTTTGTCATCCGTTTCCGATCCGGCTTGCTGCAATCGGCAGGTGTGGCAGTTTTCACAGTTGCACTCTGTCTATCGGTTTGTTCGTCACGATGCGACGCCGATGATCTGGAAGATCGAATCGACGCTTCCATTGTTCGTGCGCTGTCCTGGCTTGCGTCAGAGCAGCGACCGTCAGGTGCATGGCGAGCGGACGAATATGGTGAATCCACAGCCGCCACTTCACTTGCCATGATGGCATTTATGGCTGCCGGACACGTGCCGGATGAAGGTCCGTATGGCCGTCAGATGACGAAAGGTCTGAGCTGGGTTCTGCATCAGCAGCTGGAAAACGGTTTACTGGTCGGTCGTGACAGCAGTCATGGTCCAATGTACAGCCACGGCATTACTACTCTGATGCTGGCCGAGGTTGCCGGGATGGTGGATGGAGAACAGGCGGAACAGGTTCGAACTGCTCTGGAACGCGCTGTGAAGCTGATTATTGATTCTCAGAACTATCCTCGTTCACTCCAGCATCAGGGGGGATGGAGATATCAGCCTCGCTGCGAAGATGCGGACCTGAGTGTCACCGCATGGCAGCTGCTTGCTCTGCGAGCAGCTCGGGACATTGGCTGTGATGTGCCGGCCGACAATATTGATCGGGCGATCGCGTATGTTCGCCGCCTGCATGTTGAGCACGGTGGCGGATTCGGCTACATGGCTGGTCACGGAGCGACCATTACTCGGGCCGGGACTGGCATCGTGGCGCTGGAAGTCTGTGGCGAACATCGTACGCTGGAAACAATGGCGGCAGCCAATCTGATTCTGACTCGGCCGCTCACGCGACAGGAACATTATTTCTATTATGGCGTTTATTATTGCACTGTCGGAATGTACAAGGTAGGCGGAGAGGAATGGCGGACTGCCAGAACATCTCTGTACAACACAACGCTTGATTTGCAGAATCCCGCCGGTTACTGGAACCCAACTGATGGCAGTGAACGGCGAGCCGGTAAAGTGTACGCCACGACGCTCAGCGTTCTCGCGCTGGCCATCGAATATGGTTACCTCCCCATTTATCAGCGATGACGGTCGCTGTCAGCCGCAATTGCTTTCGGTGCCCTGACCTGCTGGTACATGAGATTGAACCCAAGCGCGTTGTAGAAGACGAATCGGATCGGCGCACGTCCGGCAGGTACAGCGGACCTTTTGACAACACAAGTGCCAGCAAACCGATCACAAAGTGTCTGCTTTTGCTCGTCAGCACTTACCCACAAAAGGTCGAATATGAATGAGAACGGACCAAAGAAGTATAGGAGGAACCGAAACGTCATACGGAAAACGGATGAGGCCTGTAAAGTCGCCACATGGGGCTTAGAGATAAGGCGAGCCCAGCCTGGCTACTCCATCACGAAGTCGCAGCAGCAGGTGGCGTTTTTGAAGTTCTTCCAGAGTGACCCGCCTCGCCCTCGATCGCTTTTCTGTGATGATGGCCTTCAGTGCTGAACTGAGTTGTGTGCCGTAACATTCGACGTTGAATTCGAAGTTCAGTCGCAGGCTGCGAGGGTCCCAGTTGGTGGATCCAATGAGGGACCAGTCGTCGTCAACCAGGAAGAGTTTCGAATGGTCAAACGGAGGAGGAGTGAAAAATATTTCGCATCCGTATTCCAGCAGTTCGGGCAGATAGGGCATCGTGGCCCACTGAACAAGTCGAATATTGCTGACCTCAGGGATCAGAATGCAAACCGAGACACCTCGCAGTGCAGCCACTCCGAGTGCCGCAACAATCGATTCATCCGGGAGAAAATAAGGAGTGACAATCAGGATCGACTTTTGAGCAATGCTGAGGGCTCCCAGAATTGTCATCTTCAGTTTCTCAAAATCCTCGTCCGGACCATCGGGAATTCCCCGACACCAGACCGGGGCGGACACAGACGTGGATACATCGCCGGTGCTGTACACCTTTGGAAACCATCGATCGCCCTTTAGAATCTCCCGAGCTGCAAAGCACCAGTCCGTGGCAAACGCTTCCTGCAGATGCAGGGAGACGGGTCCCTGAAAACGAAAATGAATATCCTGCACCGGATGTTCAGGCCGGGACTGAGTGCAAAGCCCGTCACGAATATTCATCCCGCCGGTAAAACTGATGGTGCCATCCACAATCAGCAGCTTTCTGTGATTTCGCAGATTGCTGTAAAATGTCATTGTGGGAAGGTGAGTCGGCAGGAATGTCTGACAGTTGAGTCCTTCCCGGCGCATGACGCTGACCGCTGTCGGTCGGGAGTAACGAGCGCCGACTGCATCCACCAGAATCCGAACGTCGACACCTCGAAGCTGAGCGGCTTTCAGAGCATCAATGAACCGTCGGCCGGTGCGATCATTGTCAAAAATGTAGGTTTCCAGTGAGATTGACGATTTGGCTTCATCAATGGCTTTTATCATGGCAGCATAGGCTGCTTCTCCACCAGCCAGTGGTTCGACGGAGTTGCGCGGCAACAGTGGTGAGTCGGTGAGGCTTTCGACCAGATCATGCATTTGCCCAAACTGCGGATACTGTAATTTGACAGCATCCAGCAACTGGCGTGAATGTTGCGGGATGCCAGGACGAACCTGTGAAAGGACCTGTTCCAGTTCTTTCTGCAACTGTCCCCCGCGTCGACGAAGGCGGTTGATCCCCAGAGCAAAATAGGCCAGAGAACCGAGGAACGGAGCCAGCCAGATCAGGCCAACCCATCCAATCGATGATCGTGAATCACGTCTCGTGAGTACCGCATGTGAGGAAACCGCAACTGCGAGCAGTCGTTCTGCGAGCGCTGCTGCGAAGGCCCAGTACGTGGTCAATTTGGTCTCCCCGGTTTTTCGATGTGTGCTGAGTAGCAGGAATTCATCAGTGAAGCCACAATCCCCAATATCACATCGTTCCTTTTCGGAGAAATACAGTCATGGGCGTCACCGTTGCGTTTGGCAAAGAACTTCCGCGTCGACAGCCGATTCCCAGTAACAGATCTGCATTTCGAATTCTGGTGATCGGTGACTTTGGGGCCAGTCGGCCGCCAAAGACTCCCGTTTCAGTGGACCGTGATGATCTGGATGAGGTGCTGCAGCGGATGTCCGTGCAGATTCCTTTGCGTTTAAGCGAAAACGCAGGTCAGTTTAATCTCCCGATTTCGGAGTTTGAAGATTTCCACCCTGATCGGCTTTTCGAGAATATGGACGTTTTTTCGGCATTGCGAACACGTCGCAGCCGACTCAGTAATGATAGTACCTGCCGCGAAGAAATCGCCGCCATTCTGAATTCCGGCTCTGCATCAGGATCGACTGCGGGTGAAAGCCCTTCCGCTGGTTCCTCGCCCGGAGGTTCTTCGTCATCGTCAGGCGACAGCTCGAACCCGATTGCCGACGATCTCCTGTCAAAGGTGCTCAGCGATACTCAGGCTTCTCAGAAGCCGCTTGAACAGCAGGTGCTTGAAGGACAACTTGACTGGGATGCATGGGTTCGTCAGCTCGTGGCTCCCTATGTTGTGGCAAAAGCGGATCCGAGAAAGGCCGAAGTTCTCGCGGGTGTGGATTCGGCGGTCGCGGAAGCCATGCGCAGTGTGCTCCATCATCCGAACTTTCAGCGGACTGAATCGATCTGGGCGGGCGTGCGTGCTCTGACACGTCGACTTGAAACCGATCGCACTCTGCAGTTGTCTGTGTTTCAGATTACCTGGAATGAACTGATGTCAGACCTACTGGCGGACGACGACCTGACGAAGACACGGCTTTATAAACTGCTGGTGGAATCAGTGAGGGAGGATGGCAGTGATCCATGGACGATGGTGGTAGGCGACTATCAGTTCGGAATGAACAATCGTGATTCGCTGATGATCGCTCGGATTGCGAAAATCTGTGCGGCTGCAGATTCCGTATTTGTATCAGGTGGCTTGCCATCGATTGCCGGATGTCCCGGCTTTCAGTCAGCTGCGGATCCTCGTGAATGGGAGAAGCCAGCCGAACAGGACCTGAAAATCTGGAACGCCGTTAGGTCGCTGCCGGAGTCAGTACAGCTGTCCCTGGTGGTTCCTCGTCTGATGGCTCGGCGACCCTATGGACCGGAAACAGACTCGATCGAATCGTTTCCTTTTAATGAATTGCCGGACGGAAGTCAGCACGATCAGTATTCATGGCTGAACGGTGCATTTGGAATCGCATGTCTCATTGGTCAGGCGTTTTCGAGAAGCGGATGGCAGCTGGAAAACGCTGTCGCCGATGAACTCGATCGGTGGCCGTTCCACGTGTATGTCCATGATGGCGACGAATGTATCAAACCCTGCAGCGAAGTGATGCTGACCGATCGGGCTGCCGCAGCACTGGCGCAGTATGGCCTTATTGTGTTGCGTTCAGTGCGTGATGAAGACACTGTTCGTGTTGGGACTGTTCGAACACTGTCGGCGAATGATGTACTGCTGACGGCTCAGTGGGAGTGATTAATGGGATTGATGGGAGGAATGGGAATAATGGCGTTTAAGGGGGGCAGCATTATTGTTTTGGTATGGGGGTTCCAAGGCGATCTTCGTCTGACTGGTATTTCCATGTAAGAACGCGGTCTGTTTCTGCCATGTGAAGGCTGCCCGGCATGTTACCGGCTGGAACAATATCGTAACGCACAATTCGAGATTCGGCGGGGCGGCCCATCGGGTCGCGGCTGACGATCAGAGTTCCATCATTATGAAACTCATGAACGCCGCCATCGGTCATTGTACGTTTCCAGCCAAGCAGCTGACCTTCGTCGGAGTACTGGTAATCGTCCCGCCAGCCTTTGGGGATTTCGATGTAGGGGTCGACATAATTCTTTGACGCAACTGGATCAGCATAGTCCATGGAGAGAATCTGACCCTGATCGTTGTATTCGCGTTTTTCGTTGCTGAGCGTAAAGGAGCTGACAAACGCCGGGGCCGAGTAATACGTTCCGTTGAATGCGAAGACCCCAATATCCACACGGCTGGACAGGATTGAAGGATTGTCGGGGATGGGGATGCGAGGGTGCCACTGAAAGATGATCTCGGCTTTTTCGCCGCGTTCCGTAAGTGGTCGAATGCTGACAAGCTGAGGATCGCCCTGCAGGACAACCCAGCGAAATGACAGTTGTTTTCTGTGGAGATCCCGGCTATCCGACGCATCAATAACCATTCGGCGGCTTGAGAAGATCGTTCTGTAAACTCGGGCGATGGCAACCGGTGTGTCAAACAGTTTCTGACCCGGAGGCGGAAAGAAGAAGTCTTTTCCAGGGACACCCTGATCCTCTTCCAGGACCTTCAGCTGCACCATTGGAGGCAGATTGTCAAAATGCATGTCATGAGCCATCTCCACCATTCTGACGGGATCCAGCTGTTTGCTGTCAAAAACGATCGGATGCGCACCGGGGGCGAGATAGTCGTCATCTGACTGAACGTTCCTGTTTGATCGGCGAAAAATGTATTGCACTGTCGGCATCAGCAGTCCGTTTTTCACAAGCAGCTGCTTCACCTCGGGGCGGAACGCGGCCATGGTGATTGCGAGAGCTTCGAGAAACGGCCGGTCGGAACCGGATGACCCCTGCGAGATCACGCAGAAAGGAATATTGGCAGGAAAGACATCGCCATGCTGCGGATCATAGTCACTATGTTCCGGGTAAACGTAGAGATGGTTGGAGACATACTGATTGTAAACGAGGCGAGTCTGAGGTTCGTTAAACAGAAAGATGCGCGGGTTACTGCGCCAGCCGCGGCTTCCCACCTGAGCGGTGGACGAGTTCCCCAGCACCGGGCGATCGAACATCTGGTAAATCTGCACACCCCAGTCAGTTCGAACTTTCTTTGCCTCGTCGTCATATTCCACGCGAATCAACTGAGGAAACTTGCTGAGATTAAGATTTGAATGGTCTCGATCACGATTGTCGTAGAGGTCACCCAAATGCCCGGCCGCTGTGCCTGCCTGAAACCATTTGCGTACCTTCACTTCAGCATCTGCATTACCCACAGTCGCATCACCTGCATCATCGCGTGCGTTAGCGGCAAGCGGAGCAAACGAGATGTCAAGAACACCTTTAACGCGATTCCAGCGAGTATTTCGGCTGGAGACCAGAGCGACCCCATCCTGGATCACACCAGGTTCCTTGTTTCGATCCGGATGATCGCGAGGCAGTTCAAACGGCTGCCTCGCCGTTTCGACCAGCCTTTTGAACTCAGGATCATCGCTTAACGTCTGCAGATCCGGATCCTTTTCCATATGATCCGCATTGCGGAAACCAAGTCGAAGTGCTTCCCGCAGAAACTTCAGTGCCAGTTGTTTCTTTCCGCGAACAGCGCTGAGACAGGCGATGTTGTACTGCGGGCCGGGATCCCAGGGATGCATGCGAGCGAGTTCCATTGCCCGGTCCTGAGCGGCTTCCAGATTCCCAGCCGCCGTCAGCTGCAGCATTTGTGAAACCAGCTGGCCTGCAGCCACATGTGCCTGAGGTTCTTCGAAGACGCTTCGCTGAGCAGACAGTTTCTGCTGAACCGCGCCGCTCACCAGCCCCAGAGCGAAAAGCGGAATAACACAGCTAACAATGATCCGCACGATCGACATATCCATGATTCCTGAAAACCCATTGTCCTGGAAATCTCCGGTTGCGGACGCTTCCAGCGATCGAAGTTTTGGTCGTGCCAGTCTGTGCACTGAATTATTCTAGCTGCTGAAGCGATCTTTACCCAACAGCAGGGCGTAATTCCGAGTGGAGAATGAGGCAGTTTCCGTTATAGTTCCAGAAGACGCGGTGAGCAGACATCTGAGTGAAATCACACAGGAACCGATGCGACCATGAGATTGTTAAACCAAATCCTGCATTGGGGCTCGTTCGGCGCGGTTCATCTGGGAATTGTTTTTGCGGCCTGCGGCTTTTCAGGGAACGGTGGCTCGGACCGCAGCGAAACGCCGACAGAAGCGGCAGTCGTAACGGAGGTGCCCGACACGAGCCATGCGCCCGACACGAGCCATGCGCCAGACACGGCCAATGTGCCGGACAATACGGTACCGGAATTTGAAAGTATTATCGCCGGGCTTCAGCAATGGCAAAATTCATTTCAATCACTCAGGCTGACAATTTTGTCGCTCGACAGACAGGCGATGCTGGCGGCTGTTCCAACTTTCCCGATCGATGCTCCGCTTCAGGAAGCTGCGTGGGGTCACCGATCAACTTTGTGGTATGAAGGGCCATATCGATTCTGGTTCTGCAACGAGAGTCTGAAGGACGGCCACATTGACGTTATTCAAACTGGCGCGGTCGACGGTTTCCGTTACTGGAATGGATTTTCGAATGGCAGCAAACCCGGGCAATATTCTCATCTTGAGGTGATGCCGCTGCTGCCGGTTGCATCGCCACGACATTACATGCTGCGTCCTCATCCGCTGAAGGAATATTGCCAGCTGGCAGCACTGGAAGCGGTTTGGAATGAAAACCGTTGCTGCTGGCTCGCCGACTGGCTGATTGAAGAACGGAAGGCAACACCGATCAGCTGCGAGGAGATTGACGGACACCGCTGTGTTCGTCTGGAAAGCAGGACCGCAGCTTCGGGCCCTGCGGGCAGAGTCATTACACTGACCTGGTGGCTTGATCCGGAAATGCTCTATTTTCCTCGCCGGTTCTTAAGGTCTGAACCTGTCTCCAGCCTCGACCCGGCACTCGGTAATCTTGAACTGATCTGGGAAGCCAGTGAGTTTCGAAAGGTCAGCGACTCCTGCTGGATACCGGTGGCAGGAACTCATTTTCGTGATTTCATTCGCGGCCGTTCAGGGCGTCGAGATCATCAGACGTTTGAGTGGATGATCACGGACGCAGAAATTGATCGGGTAGTACCTCAGGATCACCTGAGTGCTCCGGAGCCAACGGTGAATACGGTTCTGTATGCGAATGACTTCGATGCATTTTCGCCGGTCTGGTTTCCGAAAACGAAGGGGATGATGCCGGGGAGAACGGCAACAAAAAGCGAAAATCGCAAAGAAGCGGGCTGGTTCCGCGATCCGTCAGTCGTCATTCCGCTCAGTGTGTTCACAATCGGCGGCGTGGTCATCGCCCTTCAGGGGCTGCGAAAATTCGTTGCCTCATCCTCCGCCCACCAGCATGCAGCCTGAACCGGCCACTCGTCAAAGTGCGGGTACAGGCTGGCTGCGGGGCAACTTCGAGATTTCGCCACTTTCATCATCGAGCGACTGGTCATCGCGAAGTGCATCGTCAATCCGACCGCTCAGATCGTGTGCAGCTCCCGGCCGAACGTCAACAAGTCGAGTACTTCCGTCGGGGATTCCTTCGCTTCGCGGATCGTGACCGTCAAAGATGTCCGATTCCAGTTCGGCAATCCATCGCCGAAGTTCCGTTGCATATTCGTCGCTCATATCGCTCTTTATCAGTTCACGCAGAAAACCGGCTGCACCTTCGTCAGACAGTTCGGCATCTTCTGCAGTGGGAAATCGCTGACGAGGATCCGGATGGAGTAACCGGCGCAACAAGCGTATGAGTGATTCGCTGAACTGAAATTCTTCCAGTGGAAGCAATGCTGGCAGACGTTCAAGGACATCGCGTTTGGCCTGAACGAGCTGTTCCCATGTCAAACCGGAGAACGGCTTTGATCCGGACAACATTTCTATCAGCATATAACCCAGACTCGCGAGGTCCGATTGCGGAGTCGCTCGAAAACCTGCGAGCACCTCGGGGGCAGCATATTCCAGCGTGCAGGGCTGGCCATCCGGAGGACGACCAATCCACCACGCCGATCCGATATCAATGATCTTTACCTGCCCTGTCCGCTTTACCATGACATTCGAGGGCTTCAGGTCACAGTGAATCACTCCGCCCCGATGCAGCGCTGCAATGCCAGCCAGACACTCACGGAGAATCGCAACTGCCATACCGGGTTTCAGCCGACAATCCACTTCTCCCGTGGTTACCACTCGTTCGGTGATACTGGCCCACCGGCGTTCCGTCACCGCGTCCTGAACAATCTCCAGAGTGTCACGGCGAAGAATGTGCAACAGATCAAATCCGTCGACCCATTCCATTTCCAGAAAATAGATACCATCATCTTCATCAAACGTATGAACGGCAACCAGATGGTCGTCCTGAATTCGGGCCACGATGGCAGAAACTTCTGCCATGCGTTCCATCTCCATGTTGTATCGTTCGATCGATTCAAATGGAGAAGGCGAAAAGAACTTCAGAGCTACCGGAATACGGAAACAGGCTGCACCGCGACGCTCCGCCAGCAGCACGCTTCCCTGTCCGCCAAAACCCAGTCGCTTTAAAAACTTTCGCTCTGCCTGCCACTCAATTCCCGTTCGAGTCTGAAGCGCATCAAAGGTCCGCTGCCGCTCCAGTAGCTGTGATTCACTTTTATTGGCAGGGCGAGCGGTCACTGGGGCCTTCGATTCTGTAGAAACAGGTGATTTTGGCTTTGTGAAGATCTCACCGAATCGGTCCCCGCCATGCCGCAAATTGCAAATCCGGCTGCAGTGTACGCAAATCTTATGAGTACGTCTTTACTATAATTATGTGCACTATCTGCGTCGGTTGATTCGGCCATCTCTATCAGGGACTCAAACGCCGAAATTCCCCCGAAAGTTCGTTGGAGACACGTGACCTTTTTCATTTGTTCGTAAAAAACATTGAGTTTGGCTGAAATTTGTCACGACCAGGAATTGATTTTCGAACTCGAACAGCAGAGATGTTTTTTCCCATCCTTGCGGCAAATGAATCATATCCTCCACAGAATGCACAGAACTTCCGGTTCCTTTTGCTGTTTCTGTACCCAGGTCTGAAAAATCGTTGTCTGCAATGCCCTTGTGAGCGACCCTGTGTCAGTACGGAATTCGAATTAACACAGTTCGCCCCATTTTCAAAACGACTAAAAAGATGAAAAACCTGCTGACTCTTCTGACTGTTTCTCTGCTTTGCAGTGGTACTGCGAACGCAGGGAAATCCTCATCCTGTAGTCCCCAGCCCGTATGCTGTACCCCAGCCGTGCAGTGGTACAAGGCGAAAGATGGCACGCTCCGTGAGAAGTTGCCATATTGGACGGCACTCAGCCGTGCTGAAGATGCTGATGATATGGAAATCAAACTGCGGGATGTTCAGGCCGAACTACAGTCGACCAGCGCCGCCCTGGCAGAAACCAAAGCTGCTTCCGAAAAGCTGAAAGCAGAATTTGAAGCTCAACTTGCCGAACTCAAACAGCAGCTGGCTGATGAGCGTCAGCAGGTTGCCAGTCAGAAGGAGCGAGGAGATAAAGCAGAAGCCGCCCTCACCTCGGCGAATGCGCAGGTTACTGAACTGACCGGCGTTTCAAAGAAATCGGCTGAAGATCTGGCTGCTGTCAGCACTGAACTGAAGAATGTGGTTGCAGAGCGAGACGGGTTGAAGTCCGCGAATACCGATCTGCAAAAACAGGTCACAGACCTGACGGCAGCAAAGAATGCTGCTGACGCCGCTTTGAAAACCACTCAGGACGAACTTAACAAGGCCAAACAGGAAGCCGTTGAGTCAAAGAAGGTGCAGGTTCAGGCAGAGGCTCCAAAGAAAGACGATGAAGGCAAGCCGGAAGGTGGCACTGACCCAAATGCCAGCGATCCGAAGTCTGAAACTCCGGAGTCTTCAACATCGGCTGGCTAAGTTTGGATATCACTGATGTCTGCAGCAGCTCACCGATGTTAGAGTATATTGTGAACCGGCATTCTTTAATGCCGGTTCTTTTATGCGCTCCCTGCTGGCAGCGGTCGATCTGCGGCGTCACCACTGCTCGACAACATTTCTCGTCTCGTCGTTCTTCCCGGCAACTCGAGCACTCCCGACACGATGCGGCCTCGGAGGTTTTGTTCAGGGGTTCTGAGTCTGAGGCGACGCTTCCTGCCGTTTGGCCGACTGATAGGCCTCTTCCATTTCCACCAGGCTTGCGTCCTGCATCGACTTATTCTGTGCTTTCATTGCCGCTTCGATCGCCTGGAACCGGCGACTGAACTTTGCGTTGCTGCGGCGGAGGGCTTCTTCCGGATTAATTCCCCAGCGACGTCCGATATTTGCAAGAACAAACAGGACATCCCCAAGTTCTGACTCGGCCCGATCTTTCTGAGCCGGATCTGTCAGCGGTTCGTCCGGAATCCTGGTCGACACGACGTCGGCCGGAACATTCGGAATCTGTTCGTCGCCGAAAAGTTCAAACGACAGTTCCCGCAGTTCTTCGGACAGTTTGTCAAACAGCATTCTGCGGTCAGGAAAGTCATATCCCACCAGTGCAGCCCGGGAAGTAATTCGCGCTGCCCGAGCCAGCTCCGGAAGAGCTTTGGGAATTCCTTCCAGCTGCGATTCCCGCTCCTCCTTCTCCTGACGTTTAATCGTTTGCCAGTTCTGCCGCACCTCCTCGGTCGTCCGGGTTCCTGCGTTACCAAACACATGAGGATGTCGACGAACCATTTTGTCGGCGATCTGACTGATTACCGGCAACAGGTCAAACCGACCTTCGTCGGCAGCAATCTGAGCATCAAGAATGACCTGCAACAGGACGTCCCCCAGTTCCTCCTGAATCGCGACGTTGTCGTCCGAATCGATCGCCTCCAGCAACTCGTAGGTTTCTTCCAGGGTATACGGTTTGATTGTCTTCATCGTCTGTTGTCGATCCCACGGACATCCCGTCGGAGAACGCAGACGCGCGATGATTTCGCACAGCCGCTGAAATTCGGGCAGCAGCCTGCTGAAATCGGGGGGCGTACCTGAAACTGACATATAAGCCTGCACAGAAAAATCAGTAGGACAATCCTGCGATCTGACACAACTAATGATGGGTCAGCATTCAACATCAGCAGAATCCGGGGTGTACCGTAGTCGCTCTGTGCTCCAACGCAAGTCAAGTGCCAGGACACGCCCGAGTACACACGCCCAAAACAGACTGACCGCCAGAATCTGGTGGGCCACAATCCCATCAGTGACAAAAAACGTTACATTGCGATACTGTGGTTTGCTGGTACGGCTTACAGAGGTCAGGAACGGTCAGAGTTATCATTCGGGCTATTGCCCTTTGCTAGGTGATGGAAGATGGACAGTATTCTGTTTGTATCTCGGCGTCTGACTGCGTTTCGGTTTCTGAAAACGCTGGGGATTCTGTTCGTGGTGGCCGCCCTGGGCGTGCCCGATCCTCCGGCAATTGCTCAGCCGCCAGCTGCCCAGGACCCGTTCGCGCTGGGAGTTCGACAGTCGGAACCGCTGACTCCGGAGCAGCAGCAGAAAACATTCAGCCTGCCTCCGGGATTTACGATTCAGCTGGTTGCTGCAGAACCGCAGATTGCCAAGCCGATGAATCTGGCCTTCGACGTTCGTGGCCGGCTGTGGGTCAGCAGTTCTGAGGAGTATCCATTCGCTGCGCCGCCGGATCGTCCGGCGAAGGATTCCATCCGAGTCCTGCAGGATACGGACGGCGATGGCCGAATGGATTCGGTAAGTGTCTTTGCAGACGGCCTGAATATTCCAATCGGGCTATACCCTTATCGTGACGGAGTGATCTGTTTCAGTATTCCCAACATCGTGTTTCTGCGAGATACCGATGGTGACCTGAAGGCGGATACTAGCGAAGTTCTGTACGGACCCTTTGATACAAGCCGGGATACTCATGGAATGTGCAACGCCTTTCGGCGCGGAGCCGACGGCTGGATCTATGCGTGCCATGGTTTCAACAATCGTTCGGAAGTCACCGGGCGAGACGGCAACAAAGTCATCATGCATTCCGGGAATACGTTTCGTTTTCGTCCCGATGGTTCAAGAATAGAACACTTTACCTTTGGGCAGGTGAATCCGTTTGGAATGGCGATCGATCAGTTTGGTGATCTTTTCACGGCTGACTGCCATACAAAGCCGGTCACCCTGCTGCTGCAGGGCGGCAACTACGACAGTTTTGGACGTCCACACGACGGACTTGGTTATGTGCCGAATGTGATGGAACACCTGCATGGTTCAACAGCAATCGCCGCGCTCGCTCTGGGTCAGCACACTCATTTTCCGGAGGAATGGCAGAACAGCAGTTTCGACGGAAATGTGATGACATCCCGCATTAACCGAAATTCGCTGCAACATGTCGGTTCTTCCGTGAGAGCAGTGGAAGAACCCGATCTCTGCTCATCCACCGATCCGTGGTTTCGCCCGGTCGATCTTATTCCCGGGCCGGACGGATCACTCTATGTGGCCGATTTTTATAATCGTATTATTGGTCACTATGAAGTGGATCTTTACCATCCAGGTCGAGACCGCTTTCGCGGCAGAATCTGGAAAATCTCTTATACGGGTGCCGCACCGGCGGCGACCGACCAGCGGCATGATGATGCCAGGAACCGCATCATAACCGATTTCTCCGGTGTTCCACTGCCGGAGCTTGTTAGTCTGCTTGCCACTGCTCTGCCTCAGTCTGCCAGTCTGATCGCCGACAGAATTGCCGATGAACACGCGGACGAATGTGCTGATCTGCTGAAGACAGCTGCCACCAGTGAATCACCGGCGGCCAGGGCCAGATGCACAAGACTGTTGCAAAGACTTTCGCTGCTGGACAGTCACACTCTGAAGCTGGCTGCGGAGGATTCCAGCGAACTGGTACGTGTTCACGCATTTCGCGCGCTGAACGAGATGGCCAGATCCGAAGACATCACCAGCGAAAAAACCGCATCTCTGCTGCTTGCGGGTTTCGCAGATGAAAGCCCGATGGTACGTCGTGTTTCAGTACTGGCTGCGGCTCGTCATCTGAATGCCGCCCTGATCGCTCCTCTGATGGAACTGCTGCAGTCAACGACTGCCGACGATGTTCATCTTCGTCATGCAATCCGTATGACTCTGCGCGATCACCTGCTGAACGAAGACTGGTTTCGCATGGCAGAGGCTCATGCGGACGACGAACAAATTGTCGATCTTGCCGAAATTTGTCTTGCACTGAAATCAGATGTTGCGGGTGAATTTATTGCGAAGAATATTGAAACCCTGGCCGATGCTGTTCCTCAGCGTCTGACAGAAATGCTCCGGTTCGCGGCAAGTCATGTTTCACCTGAGACAGCCGCCAGCGTGGCCAATACGGTGCAGCAGAGATTCAGCAATGATCCTTCACTACAGCTGCAGCTGGCAGATTCCATGAGATCCGGATTTGCTCAGCGCGGTCAGTCTGCCCCCGCGTCTGTCGTTGCATGGGCCGAACGAATTGCTCTGTCGCTGATGAAAATGTCGTCTGTGGATGATTTGAACGCGCTAACGGTACCTGCCAGTCTTTTGTGGCATTATGTGCCGCATCCGGAGACGCCGAATTCCGACAGTTGCTGGGTTGTCTCGCACGTTCGGAGCTCTTCCGACGGGCAGCAAAATGTTCCGCTGTTCAGCAGCATTGACAAGGGCGAACAAAGGACGGGGATCTGGCGTTCTTCCGCGTTTCAGCTCAATGATCAGTTTACGTTCTTCGTTGCCGGGCACGATGGATTCCCCGCTAACCCCGCGCAGAATCGCAACTTCGTGCGACTTGTCGATGCCGAAACGGGCGAGACACTGCTGCAGTCACCGCCTCCCCGCAATGATGTTGCTCATCCCGTGCACTGGGATACCGCCCGATGGAAGGGACGCAACGCCATAGTGGAACTGGTCGACGGTGATGCCGGCAATGCATACGCATGGCTGGCGGTCGGACGATTCTCTGACAGTCGGCTGAATCCCGGCGATCTGGATCGCCGACTTGTCCAGGCGGCATCGCTGGCAGGAGGATTTCGACTGACCTCGCTTCGACCGGCACTGACCACGGTCATTTCCCGAACCGATTTAAATCGCGAGCAGAAGTCGGCGATTGCGGTTTCCATTGTGCAACTGTCGCCAAACACTCGCCTTGCGGCAGTCGCTGTTGTTCCAGCGATTGTCGGTGCATCGTCGGAACTGGTCCGGCAGGCCCTTCAAGCAATCGTTGATCAGGATGAGACGGCCGCGGTGACCGTTTTGGAGGCAGCTGTTCAGGCCGCATCGTCAGCCGAACAGCTGCGACTGGCCGAACTGCTGTGTGGTGATGCGTCTGGCGCCGATGTTCTGGCCGGGCTGATCGAAAAGGGTAAAGCGTCTGCCCGACTGCTTTTGCGTCCAACCGTCCAGCAGTCTCTGAATGCCGTGGCAGGTACAGATCTGAAACGTCGTATAGAGCAGCTGACCGCCGGTCTGCCAGCCGAAGATTCTTCGATCGAGCGGCGTATTTCCGATGTGCGACGCAATTTCCGTCAGCAAAATGGAGATGCGGTCGCCGGCAAAGAGCTGTTTCGAAAGAACTGTCAGATCTGTCATCAGGTGGCCGGCGAAGGAAAGAAAGTTGGGCCCAACCTTGATGGAATGGCCAGTCGCGGCCTGGACCGCGTGGCCGAAGATGTTCTTGCTCCAAACCGAAATGTGGACATCGCGTTTCGAACAACGACTGTTGTGACCAGTGAAGGTAAAGCATTCAGCGGACTGCTTCGCGAACTGGAAGGGCAGCGAGTGAGTGTTGTTGACAGCCAGGGAAAAGAAACGGAACTTGCAATCAGCGAGATCGATGAACGACTGCCTTCCAGCCTGTCTCCCATGCCTGCAAATTTGTTTGAAATCCTGAACGACCAGCAACTGCGGGATCTGCTGGCCTATCTGTTGTCTTTAAAACAATAGGCACCCGGAAGTCCAAACAACGGCCGGAAGCCCCGTCCCCCCGCAATTCTCAATCACTGGCTGAGCAGACTGTCCAGTGACTGTCTCAGGTCAGACTCAAGCAATTCATACGGCTCCAGCCCAATGGATAATCGAACCAGTTCCGCAGTGATTCCGATGGTCCGGCGATCGGTTTCTGTCATGAATCGATGGGAGGTTCCTGCGGGATATGAGACTGTTGTTCGAGCATCCGCAAGTGTGGGTGAGAAGGGGATGCTGGGAGAATTCTGCATGAATCGATTGACGATCTCTGTTCCATTACCGACAAGTTCGAACGAAATAACTCCACCCGTGCCATTTGGGTACAGCCGACTGGCAGTTGAGAACGACGGATGGTCAGGCAAAGATGGATGATAGACTCGACGCACGGCGGGGTGGGTAACGAGGAAACTGGCAATACGAACGGTCGTCTCGCAGATCTGACGCATTCTCAGGGGTAACGTTCGCAGACCTCGCTGGCAAAGCCATGATTCAAAGGGATTTGCATTCTGCCCAAATACGCTGGCGGTCTCTCGAAGTCGCTTCATCATATCGTGCGAACCGGCGGCTACTCCCAGCATCACGTCGCCGTGTCCATTCAGGTATTTCGACGCACTGTGCAGAGATATTGCGGCTCCCTGGTGACAGGGTCGTGAAAGCTGCGGAGTTGTAAACGTTGCATCAACCACCAGCGGAATGGGATGCAGAAGTTTCGAAACAACTTCGATATCCGTCACCTCCAGCAGGGGATTGGACACTGTTTCGACAATAGCGAAACGAGTTCTGCTGTTAATCACCTTCGCAAACTGGTCGGGACTGCACTGATCCACTAACAAGATGTTCAGGCCAAACTGCTGACGCATTCGCTCAGCAAGCTGCAGCGTTCGTCCGTAAAGTGACCGAGCCATAATGACATGATCACCGGATGACGCCAGCGTCAAAAAGACACTGGCAATGGCTCCCATACCGGAGGCAAAAACAGCGCCGGCATCGACACCTTCCAGGGCAGCAATGCAGGAGGCCAGAGCTTCATGATTGGGATTACTGTCGCGGGTGTAAATGTGGCCAGATGCCAGTCCTGCTGTCATCTGGTCCAGAACGTTCAAATCGGGCACATCAAATGCAGCCGTTTGAAATATCGGAGGCGCAGCTGGCTGAGTCACTGAAGGAGCCGGGTGGCCCATTCTTGTGACATGAGTTGTACCGGCATGAGTCGGTCCATGTCCGGTGGGTGTCTGCTGAACCGGCTGTTTCCGTTCGCTCATTGACTCTGATTGTTCGCTAAACGACATGGAGGGGGTATGCTTTCCTTAAAGCGATCTGACAATCACAGTGCGAAGATTGGAGGAAAGTCAGTATACTGCAGTCCTGCAATCTGACACATGCATGATTTCCAAGTCCCATTTCCACTGATTTCTGATTGTTGATATTCGACAAGATGTCTCGTTCTTTAGTGCAGCAGGATAACCTGGCAACGTTAATCATCGCGAACGACGGACGCAAACAGCACCCGCCACGTCGATGTTCAGGGCAACTGTACAGCACAGCAGTCAGCATTTGTTTGTTGCTGCTGACAGGCTCGACGGAAGTCATGGCACAGCAGAATTGGGGGTCGCTGGCTGGTTCCCTGACAGTACTGGCTCAGTCAGAGTCAACTCATGATTCACTGACGGACCGCACCATCGAATGGCCCACCGGGGCGCAGTGGAAGCGAGTGTTGACTCTGCAGGATTACAACACACGAGTCGTTGTACTCGGGACAATGCTTCTGGGAATGGCGGCCGGTACTGTGGGAAGTTTCACGCTTCTGCGTCGTCGGGCTCTGATGGGTGACGCTCTTAGTCATGCAACTCTTCCGGGCGTGGGACTTGCGTTTATGCTGGCGCCGTCTCTGGGCATTGACAGCCGGTCGCCTGGAATCCTGCTGGCCGGTGCGGCAATCAGTGGGCTCGCCGGGGTCGGTTCGATTTTGTTTGTCCGCAATATGACTCGTCTTCGTGAAGACGCAGCACTTGGAATTGTATTAAGCGTTTACTTCGGGGCGGGTGTCGCGATTCTGAGTATCATTCAGCAAATGCCATCCGGGCACGCTGCTGGCCTGGAAGCGTTCATCTACGGAAAAACGGCATCGATTTTGGCTTCCGACGCATGGCTGATTGCCAGTTCGGGATTCTTTTGCGTGCTGGTCACAGGGCTGCTGTTTAAAGAGCTGACATTACTTTGCTTTGATGAAGGATATGCCGGGTCACGCGGGTTTCCGATTGTGGGCCTGGATATCATCCTGATGGCCATGGTCGTCATGGTTACAATTATCGGATTACAGGCCGTGGGGCTTGTGCTGATGATTGCATTGCTGGTCATTCCGGCGGCCGCCGCCCGTTTCTGGACACAGAACATGCGGCAGATGACGATGATCTCAGCATTACTGGGCGGCGCAAGCGGACTTCTGGGGGCCGGAATGAGCGCTGTGTTTCCGAGATTGCCGTCCGGAGCCATGATTGTACTTGTGTCCGGACTAATGTTCTTTGTGAGTATGGTCGCGGGACCAGCTCGCGGTGTGGCTGTGCGACTTTACCGTCGCCGAACATTAAACCGCGCGGTCGATCGGCAGCACTTGTTGCGTGGTGTCTATGAACTGATGGAAGTTGCCGGTCGGATTTCCCGGGATCGTCACGACGGCAGCAAAGCAACTGATCCTGTGTTCGTGTCGTTTGCAGATCTTTTGGCGATGAGAAGCTGGTCGGCCAGCCGTCTGAAACAGCAGATCGGCCGGAGTGTGCAGGAAGGCCTGCTCGCTGCGAATCCGGACAGCAGTTTGGCTCTGACGACCAAAGGCATGGAAACGGCCGCTCGCCTGGTCCATGAACATCGGCTCTGGGAGCTGTACCTGATTACGCATGCCGAGATCGCCCCGTCGAAAGTCGATCGAAATGCGGATGCCATCGAACATGTTCTGGATCCGGAAATGATCGAACGCCTCGAAGAACTTCTGAAACGGCACCAGTCGGTTCAGGGAGTTCTGGAGAGCCCCCATCCGGTTAGTAAGGAAAAAATCGATGAAGAACATTCCGCGGCAGGAGGTTCTGAGCGATGAACGGATCACCCCAGTGGATTTGGGAGCTGGACGGCTGGATTGTCCTGGCAGGAATTCTGTGTGCTGTGGCTGCCGCGATTCCCGGCAACTTTCTGGTGCTGCGGCGTATGAGCATGCTGGGGGATGCCATCAGTCATGCCATTTTGCCAGGTTTGGCAGCTGCCTTTCTGATCAGTGGCAGCCGCAGCAGTCTTACGATGTTCGCTGGTGCTGTCATTGTCGGAGTTTTAACGGCCCTGTTTACCGAGTGGATCCGGGGATTCGGAGAAGTCGATGAAGGCGCCTCGATGGGCGTTGTGTTTACCACGCTGTTTGCCGTTGGGCTGGTCATGATTGTGCAGGCAGCCGATTATGTGGATTTGGATCCCAGCTGCGTGCTTTATGGGGCAATTGAGCGGACTCCGCTGGACACCGTCGCCATAGCAGGACTGAATATACCTCGTGTTGTCGTGATGCTTGCAACCGTTGCGATGATCAACCTGCTGTTTGTCATCGTCTTTTATAAGGAACTGAAAATCTGCTCGTTTGACGCTTCACTGGCAACGGCATCCGGGTTTCATTCACAGCTGATGCACTACCTTCTGATGGTGCTGGTGGCCGTGACTGCGGTAGCCAGCTTTGAAAGTGTCGGCAATATTCTGGTCGTTGCCATGTTTGTCGTGCCTCCGTCTGCAGCCAGGTTGTTAACAGACCGCCTCGATCGCATGATTCTGCTGAGTATTCTGATCGCCTCCGCCGCGGCTGTCCTGGGGCATTTATCTGCCATCACAGTTCCCACATGGTTTGGATATGGCAGCGCCAGCACGTCAGGAATGATTGCTCTGACATCAGGTGTTCTGTTTCTGACAGCCGCTCTGTTCGCTCCACAGCAGGGTGTGATCATTCGCCTGCTTCGTCAGCAGCGATTGAGCCTTCGGATTCTGTCAGAGGACCTGATTGCTCTGCTTTATCGAATGGAGGAACGACCCACCAGCCGTCGGCCCGACCTGGTCACACTTCGGAGCGTACTGCTGTCCGGAGACTGGATCACAGCCCTGCTGATGCGCCGTCATCGTCAGCGAGGACTTGTTCAGTCAAACAATGGCGTCTTCAGGCTGACAGAGGCAGGCCGCCAGCTGGGAACGGAACTGGTGCGTTCACACCGATTGTGGGAACAGTATCTCGTTTCTGAAGCTGGCGTTCCCGCAGACCGAATTCACGATCAGGCCGAACGACTTGAACATTTCACCGGGCGCGATTTGCGAGATCGACTGAATCAGGAAACCGCAACTCCACACACCGATCCGCACGGCAGCCCGATCCCGTCCGAATAAGTTTCACGGCACGAATGGTGAAGCAGACTCTGAAACAGCGAAACCAGGCTTACAGGTGGGTCAGCTTCAAATGATTTTCCATGCTCATCAGGTGCGGCCAGGGACGTTTTTTCTGACCACAGATTACACAGAGGGGCACAGATAAAAACGCAATCGCCACCGCTCCTGTCATCTGTGGAAATCTGTGTTATCTGTGGTTCAACGCATTCTGTTTTTTACCACAGACCGACAACACGTTCGGCAGACTTCAGAGAACGGCCTTTGGCTGCCGCAATCATGAGTACTTCATTCGACGTTGAACCTGAGAACGTCGGAAGCGACTGTCAGATCCAGCCTCACAGATAGTAGTTGATAATGTTTTCCATCAGTTCCTGACGGCCGCTGATATTGGCATCCGCCTCGCCCTTCTGCAGCATGTAGGCTTCCAGGTCAGCAAAGTTGGTCGTGCCAATTTCGATTTTTCTGCCAATGCCATTGTCAAAGCTGCTGTACCGCTTCTTGATGAAATCCGACAGCATACCGTCTGAGCGAATCGCCGCAGCAATCTTCAGCCCGCGTGCAAAGGCATCCATACCGCCAATGTGAGCATGGAACAGATCCACAGGATCAATGCTTTCACGTCGAACTTTGGCATCAAAGTTGGTTCCGCCAGGGGCAAGCCCGCCCTGTTTCATCAGCACCAGCATGACCTGAGTCGTCAGGTAGATATCTGTTGGGAACTGGTCCGTATCCCAGCCCAGCAGCATATCACCGGTATTGGCGTCAATACTTCCGAGCACTCCCTGTATGGATGCATATTCCAGTTCATGCATCATGGAATGGCCGGCCAGAGTCGCATGATTCGTTTCAATATTCAGCTTCACGACGTCCAGCAGACCATACTGGCGAATAAAATTCAGGCAGGCAGCCGCATCAAAATCATACTGATGTTTGGTTGGTTCCTTTGGTTTCGGCTCAAACAGGAACTGACCCCTGAAGCCGATCTGCTGAGCGTAGTCATGAGCCATATGCATGAATCGGGCAAGATGATCGAGCTCTCGCTTCATGTCTGTGTTGTAAGAACACATATAGCCTTCCCGACCGCCCCAGAAAACATAGTTTTCGCCACCCAGTTCTTTGGTGACTTCCATCGCTTTCTTAACCTGTGCGGCAGCGTAGGCAAAAACATCCGCGTTTGGACTGGTTGCCGCTCCGTGCATAAACCGGGGATTGGAAAAGAGATTGGCTGTTCCCCACAAAAGTTTGATGCCAGTTCGAGCCTGTGCTTCCTTCAGCTTTGCAACGACTGTATCCAGGTTGGCATTGCTTTGCTTCAGGCTGGAACCTTCGGGTGCCACATCCCGGTCGTGGAAACAGTAAAAGGGAACACCGAGTTTCGACATAAACTCGAAAGCCACGTCAACTCGTGTGAGTGCATTGTCGAGCGAATCGGTGCCGTCGTCCCAGGGACGCTGCAGAGTCGGCGCGCCGAATGGGTCCGAACCCGTCCCGCGAAATGTGTGCCAGTAACACACGCTGAATCGCAACCAGTCGCGCATCGAACGGCCCTCGACAATCTCATCCGGATTGTAGTGCCGGAACGCCAGCGGATTCTTTGTCTTCGGGCCTTCGTAGACAATTGAGCCAACTTCTGGAAAGTAGGTTGCCATGGATGCTTCGTTTCCGAAAAAAGAAGTGCTGAATGATTGTGCCGAGTCTTCGTTCACCGACCATGAACAGATGCTGCGGGAACGGGAGTCTAGCGAAGCGGAAAGTTCTGTGAAGCGATCGCTGAACGAAGAATCATAATCAAGTCAGTCTGCTTCTTCCATTCGACGAGTACCGTGATGCAGCCAGGGTTCGGTGACGAATTCTCAGCTGTTACGGTTTGGCCGCTTTGCCTTCTTTGCGACAGGACCGGCAACAGTGGCTTTCACGGCAGATACTTTTTTCTTTGTCTGCACCTTTGTTTCCAATGCAGCCGTTTTTGACGACCGACCGGGCTTTTCGCCCCGCTTTTTCGCAGCCGACAGTTTGGTGCCTGGCTTATCTGAAACTGACTTCGTCTTGCCTGATGGCGGTACTTTGAGGTTCACGCTGCTCCGAGCGGAAGGAACTTTCTTCACCTTCTTTTGTTTCCCCGACGACTCATTGCTGGCTGCAGGTTTGACTGCCTTGCGCGACGGCGCTTTCTTTTTACCCGATCCTGTCTTTCTCGATCCCGTTTTCTTCGATCCAGTCGCCAACGCAATGCTGCTGTCCAGTTCAATACCAAACAACTCGGAGAGATCCTGTGTTCCGAGCTGATTGTCTGCTGATACAGACAATTCTCGATCCAGATTACCGGCAGCCATGGCCTGCGACACCAGTTCCTGATGATCGACACCGCGCAGAAGGAACAAAAGTTCCGGATTGGTATCGAGTCGGGCGCCGACCGCATACATCACTGCAGCCAGATGTTTACAGCAGGACGAATAGTCCGGGCAGCTGCACGACATCCGGATCTCTTTGGGTGAAGGAAAGAGTCCTGTTTTCTGGTCGGTAAGCCGCTTCATGACTCCGTCTGAAAGCTTACCCGAAAGCAGGTCCAGCAGAGAATCAATGGATTCACTGCATTCTGATCGGATGGACTTCCATCGCTGAGGAGGCAGTTCAGAAATTGTAATATTGACAGTGTAAGGCGTCGATCCTGCCACGATGGCGTCAATTTTTTTTGGATGAATCACCAGATCCACGACCGATCCATTACGAACATAGGTCGCACCGCGCGGCAGTCGGTTTGAATAATCCTGATAGGCGGTCAGGTTATCGCACCAGGCTTTTCCCCAGAAGGTTTGGGCGATTGTGCGCCCCTGAATCGTCACCGGGGCCGGGTCTCGCTTCTGTTTCTTCGCCAGCTGTGCGGCGTATCGCACGGCGCCCCTGATTCTTCCTGCAACCGGAACATAGGGCGCCCAGTCGTTTCTTCCCCAACTCATCAGGAATCCCTTCACAAAAACCGGCGACTGAATCTGTACAGCCAAATGGTAGATCAACGATGCACAACGTCATGGATCGCTCCGGGATCCAGTGCCGAATCCTGCGCTAGTCGTCCGGCATAGCCCGAGTGATATCCAAAGCCACGAACTTCATCAACTCGGAATCGCTCATCTCCGTCAGAAGTCGCTCACCTCCTTCGCCCAGTACACCGTCCGCCAGGTCCTGCTTGTCACGAATCATCTGGTCGATCCGCTCTTCCAGAGTTCCCCTGCAGACAAATTTATGTACCAGCACGTTTCTCTTCTGGCCGATTCGATACGCTCGATCCGTCGCCTGATTCTCAACCGCCGGGTTCCACCATCGGTCAAAGTGGACGACGTGGGAGGCGGCTGTCAGATTTAATCCTGTGCCACCCGCCTTGACGGAGATCACAAAGAATGGGAGTTCGTCACGCTCCTGAAACTGCCTGACCAGATCTTTACGCTTTGCAACGGCAACACCCCCGTGCAGAACAAGACCGGGCCTGCGAAACACTTCGGCAAGAAACTCTGCCAGAGGTTCACACATGGACTGAAACTGCGTGAAGACAAGCAGTTTTTCCTGACGTTCACAGATAGGCTCGCACACCGTGCGAAGACGCAGGAATTTGCCACTTTCCTCCGGATTGAATGTGCTCTGCCCAAGAAACTGATCGGGATGATTACAGAGCTGCTTCAGTCGCATCAGCATCGAAAGCACCAGTCCCTTTCGCTGAATGCCGTCAGACGTCTTCAATTGTTTTTCGACGTCAAGGATTACCTTCTCATAGAGCACCGCCTGTTTCTTCGACAATCCGCATTCCACCGAGACCTCAGTCTTATCGGGAAGATCGGGAACGATCTGTGGATCTGTCTTCATGCGGCGCAGGATGTAGGGACGTACAAGTCTTCGGAGTGCAGATACGGCTCCGGAGTTCTGAGTCTTTGTCATCTGCTTAACAAAGTCCCGAAACTGTTTGACAGTGCCGAGCAGTCCCGGAACGCAGAAATCAAAGAGTGACCAAAGATCACCCAGCTGATTTTCCACAGGTGTCCCCGTCAATAAAATTCGCCCCGAGGATTTTAGTTTTCGTACCGATTTGGACTGGGCCGAACCGGCATTCTTGATGGCCTGAGCTTCATCCAGGACAACCATCCTCCAATGAATATCCATGGGCCAGGTCGACCGGCGAATGAGCGTATAAGTTGTAATGACGACATCGTATCCTGCCAGTCCTGCGGCTGGGTTCCTGGCGATCTGATCCAGCGTTGCAGCGTCGCATTCCGATCGATGAGCGAGAAAGGTTTTCAACTGCGGAGCAAATTTTTCCAGTTCCTGCTTCCAGTTCCCAATCAAAGATGCAGGAACAATCAGCAGGAATGGTGCCTTCTCTTTGTTCTGCGTTCCAGGAGACTTCCTTCCGGAGGCTGGTTTGCCGACAGAATCCTTTAATCGAATTATCAGATCGATCACCTGAATGGTTTTCCCCAGTCCCATATCGTCCGCAAGGCACGCCCCCAGTCCCAGCTGCGTCATGAACCACAACCAGCGAACGCCGTCTGCCTGGTAAGGTCTGAGAGTTGCATTCAGTCCAATACCAGGCTCACAACCAGTAATTCCGTGCGGATCGCGGATTTGCTGAAGCACATCGGACAACCACCTGCCGGATACCACCGACGACCACTGCATAACGTCATCCGGAACGGATTCTGAGTGCTGCAGCGAAGTTCCGGATAACAATCGCATGCCTTCGAGGAATGAAATTCCCTGTGCATGTTCGTCCTGCAGAGTTTCCCACTGTTTTAAGGCTTCCTTCAGCTTTTGCTGATCGACCTCCACCCATTTTCCACGCAGCAGCGTCAGGCCATCTGTCGACGCCATCAGCTGTCGGCGTTCATCTTCGGTGATTGGTGTGCCATCGATTGCAAGACTGGCTGAGAAGTCGAGCAGGCTGTCGAGTCCCACTAATTGCGTTCGCTGCTCGCCAATGCGAATTTGAACCTGGGGTCGAGTCTGCCGGCGTGACTTCCACCAATCCGGAACTCGAACACTGAGTCCCGAGTCTTCCATAATCGCCACGTCGTTCAGAAAACGATACGCCTGGCTGACCGTCCATGCCTGCGGCTGAAAGATCCCTCGCGATGACAGCAGTTCCCCAACAAGATTACTGCGACTGGCGGCTGTTCGGACAGGCACCAGAAGCTCCGTCAGCCGAGTCTGATCGCGCTCCGCGGCATATTGTCGCAGAGCTTCCCCCAGCGGCAGATGCTGCAGCTGAGCTTTCGCCGAGAGGCGATGCGCGTACGTGGCCAGGAATGCGAATGGTCTCTGAGGATCACGTTTGTTCTCCGCCAGATGAAAGGTGACTCGGCCAACAAGCTGTGCCTCCGGATTCAGAGACAGCAACAGGTTACGGCACCCTCCCTCGTTCAAATGAGCGCGTTCCAGGAACCCGTTAAGTAATTCGATCCAGATCCCTTTGAGCAGTTCACTGGACAGAAACTCGAGCCCGCGCATCGGCGGCGCCTGGGATACAAACACGGCCAGACTCAGATCGTCAGGCGGTGGCAGAGTTATATCGGTCCCTTTGGAAGTCGCCGCTGTTTTTCCGGACCGGGCGAGCTTTTCGAGCGAGCTGAACTGTTCGTCGCTGAGCTGTGAGACGGCCTTCAGAAATCGCTGAGCCCATGTTTTCCAGAACACAAGTTCGAGCGGCAGTGTGATTTTGCCGCTGATTCCCGCCAGCGTCAGCAAAGCTGAGGCTGTCGATTCACGAAATGCCGCCAAAAGTGATTCAGCAATGCTGTCGTCCACAGCAATCTGAGCAACAGTCGCTTCATCCTGCAGCAACTCTGGCTCGCAACAAAGTCGTCCGGATGGACTAATTGAAAAACTGAGGAACATCCTGTGCCGGGTCAGAAGAAAACAGAATTGTGGCTATGGGCCGGTTAGAATAACCAAATCGTGAGAAGATTCCACGATTCACGATTCGGATAAGTTTGGATAACACAACACAGTTCGTTAGATTTCCCTACCGGAGCACCGCTCGTTCCCGTTCCCGGGTTCCACGACAGATTATGTGCGAGTGGCAGGGAACCCGATGGCCGATTCCATGTTCAACGACAAAAGCTGAAGAAATCAAATGGGTCGGATCAAAGCGTTGTCGAAGTACATTCTTGCGATCTTCATGATCGTGGCTGGCACGATGCACTTCGTGAACCCGAATTTCTTCCTGAAGATCATGCCGCCCTATCTGCCGCTTCATAAAGAACTGGTACTTGTCAGTGGAGTTTGTGAAGTGCTGCTTGGTGTGCTGCTGCTGATTCCAAAGTACTCACAGCGGGCGGCGTGGGGAGTCATGGCCCTGTTGATCGCCGTGTTTCCAGCGAACGTGTATCTCTATCAGAATCAGGATATTCTTCCAGCGCCACCCATCGTTCATTTGCTCCGACTTCCGTTGCAGGGAATATTCATTCTGTGGGCGTTCTGGCATACGAAACGCCCATGACCTGCATTTCAATCACGATAAAACACGGCCAGCCAGATCGTCGGTTCGTCGGGCGTTGTCCATTCGACCCGATGTTTCCTGTGAGCCGGGATATTCACGAAGTCGCCTGGAATCATTTCAATGACTGCATCCTCGAACCTCAGCCGTGCCGATCCCTTCAGCACAACGACCCATTCGTGCTGATCCTGGTCGTACCAGAAATCTTCAGCAGAGGCGTGACCATGAGAAACGATCCGTTCGATGTGCACGCTGGCAGATTTGAGCAGCGTGGTAAACAGTTCGTCAGGCAGGTTCGATGGGAGATCGGTGAAGATGTTGCTCATGTGATTGTCTTTCAGCATGTTCTCCAGACTGATGAAGATGAGTTGCTGATCCTCGGCGAACTTTTCAAGATGGAACTCGAATTGTTCATTGTCACGTATGATTGCAAAAAGAAGAAGCTGACGGAATGAAGGTCCTCTTTCTCCACGGCTGGCACAGCGTTGTTGGCGGCGTCAAACCAACCTGCCTGCTGGATCACGGTCACGATGTCATCAATCCGGCACTCGACGATGATAACTTCGATCTTGCAGTATCCAGGGCACAAACTGAATACAATCAGCAGCGGCCAGACGTCATCGTTGGCTCGTCTCGTGGTGGTGCCGTTGCCCTGAACATCAGCTCTAAAGACACACCACTGGTGCTTCTGTGTCCGGCCTGGAAGAACTGGGGTACTGCCACGACACTCAAGGCGAATTCGCTGCTCCTGCATTCGCGTCTGGACAAAGTGATCCCTTTTGAGGACTCAGAAGAACTTCTCGCCAACAGCGGCCTGCCCCCCGAGACACTCGTGGAAGTCGGTTACGATCACCGTCTGGCCGACGAAGAGTCTCTTTCAGTCATGCTTTGGGCTTGCAAACTGCTGGTATCCGGCGAAAAACTTCCGTGGCTGGATGACGAACAACAAACACCTGTCACTTCTTCGGACGACGGTAAATCCGTGTCGCAGGAAGAAGTCAGTTACATCTGCGATGCCTGCGGCGAAGAAATTGTCATTCCTCTTGATCTCACAGAGGGCTCAAATCAGACGTATGTGGAAGACTGTCCGGTCTGCTGTCGGGCCAATACGATCCACGTCCATTTTGATGTCGAAGGCAATGTTCAGGTCTGGGCCGAACCGGAGCAGGACTACGATTAATTCCACTCAGAAAGCGGAAACATGATTGCGAAAATGTGCGTTACACTGTCAGCACTGGTCTGCATTGTTCTTTCGCCGGAGCTATCGGCGGCCGAACCGACTCTGATTGTCGCCCACCGCGGTTTGCTGCTTCATGCTCCCGAAAACACGCTCGCCAATTTCCGAGCCTGCCTCGAACTTCGCCTTGGATTTGAATTCGATGTGGCGAAAACAAAAGACGGACAATTGGTCTGCATCCATGATGACACCGTTGATCGAACCACCGATGGCAGCGGCAAAGTTTCGGAACTGATGCTGGAAGATATCCGCCGCCTTGATGCCGGCAGCTGGTTTGATGCCGGATTCGCAGGGGAAAAAGTACCAACCCTTGAAGAAGTTCTGAAACTCGTGGCCGAATATGCTCAGCACAACATTCTGATCGCCGTGGACCTCAAGGCAGAAGGTGTCGAACAGGAAGTCGTGCGATCGGCTGAAAAACACGGGATTCTGCACCGGCTGCTGTTCATCGGCAGAACGATTTCGGAACCGCATGTGAGAGATCAGATCAGACGTATCTCAAAGAACGCCCACACCGCTGTTGTTGCGAACAATACGGAAGAGTTTCCCGTCGCTCTGGGCGCTGCGAACGCTGACTGGGTCTACTTCCGATATCTGCCGCGGAAAGAACAAATGGAAGCTGTTCGGAGCGAAGGGAAGCGAGCTTTCATAGCCGGACTTACGGTCAGTGGCAATGTTCCGGAGAACTGGCAATCCGCAGTGAACGCGGGCATTGATGGAATACTGACAGACTATCCGCTGGAACTTGCGACAGTTCTGAGAGAAAATCAATAAGCGAAGGACGGACGGCAATGATGCCGGGCGTTTGGAGAGACTCTTTCTTCGCCCGGTTTGTGAAAGGAGCAGCGATTTGCCGAAGCCATCCGGGACCACCAATATCGTTGAGGAGCCAATCCGATTTCACCTGCAGGCGTTGTTGGCGATGTTGAAGGCGTGTGAGGTGATCGCAAATGAAACAGGTGTACCTCATGTCCGATGAAGCTGATTCGCAAATGGCACTCGTGTTCTCGTTTTACGAGGGTGTCGAGAGAAAGGGACCGGGCAGTGAAGTTTCCACGCTCAAGGCACTCAACCTGCTTAATGTACTGCCCAGCAACCCAGGGATCGTCGAATTCGGTTGCGGTGCAGGAGCAGCAACGATTGCTTTGGCTCGAAACTTCCCTTGCCACATCACAGCAGTAGATATTCACCAGCCGTTTCTTGACGAACTCGAACACCATGCTGTTCGTGAAGGCGTCAAAGACCGCATCACCACACTCGCAGCGGACATGGGCAATCCGCCGTTTCCTGACGAATCGTTCGATGTTGTGTGGTCGGAAGGTGCTATTTACAACATCGGGTTCGAGCAAGGACTCAGCCGATGGAGACGGCTATTACCATCGGGCGGATACGTCGCTGTTAGCGACGCTGTCTGGCTTTCCGAGAAACCGCCTCAACGGGCAAAAGAGTTCTGGGATGCGGAATATCCTGCGATGACTTCCGTTGAGGAAAACCTGAGAAAATTCTCTGCAACAGGCTTCGAGCCTGTGGGGCATTTTATCTTGTCATCTACTGATTGGGAGAAGTATTACCTTCCGCTGCAGTCTCATCTTGTGAAGTTTTGGGAGAGTCACGCCGACAACGCCGCTGTCGACAGCCTGGTGAAAAGCATTCAAAGGGAAATCGACATTTGGAAGGAATTCGGCACAACCTGCGGCTACGCCTTCTTTGTGGGGCGTGCGGTGTGATCGGTCCCGTTGGCTGCGATGTTGCGGGCGTACGAGGGGACGGTGTAGTAGCATGACCCACAGGAAGGCAGACTTGCCGACGAAGATTTGCTGTGTCTGCAAACGCCCTTTCGCCTGGCGCAGGAAGTGGGAGAAGGTGTGGGAGCAAGTGAAGTATTGCTCGGAGGCGTGCAGGAAGAGAAAGCATTATCCATGATTACCTACACGCACTTCCTCGATCTCGCCAGGGAAGCCGAACCGCCTGCGGACGGCATCCTGAGCAAGACGATTTACCAGGACGACCAGATCAGGGCCGTGGTCTTCGGCTTCGGTGAAGTCGAACAGGGTTAGCGGCTTTTCTTCGGCCATGATGAACGGCCCCATCTGGATCAGCAGTGGCAACACCAGAATTTTATGGATCATGATCGTCCCCAATATGATCGTGGCCCACACTACCAAAACATCCACCGCAGCCAGCGGCAGGTTTCGCATTCCGAACTGAATCGGCGTGAAGATCAGCTTCGCCAGGAAATTGATGGCGAACGGCAACGCCACCAGCCAGGGCAGCTTCTTCCTGATCGCCTGCACGAACACGAACCCAAAGCTGACGAGGATGACCGGGTAGAGAATCTGCCAGATCAGGCCGATAGTCGCCGGGGCAGGCGTCCAGCTTGGTTTCGCCAGCGAGCTGTACCATTCGATCCAGGGCATTGCTGGCTTCCATTTTGTGAAATCACGGCGATTTCGTCGAACCACGAATCTGCATGTCTATTGATCCGCTGCAAAAGTCGGCAGGGAGACTCGGCTCCGTTTTCCGGATCCCAAGCCGTAAAGAAAAACATCCACCAGTGAGTCGGCCAACTCTGGCGTCAGCCGCTTCCTGGGTTTGGGCATCCGTACCAACACGTTGATGTGCTGATCCATGATGCAGCAAAAGATCAGCGACAATGAGGCAGCGTCCCCGCCTTCCAATTCTCCGGCGTCCAGACCCTCCTGCATGACTTGATGGACGATCATAAACCGCAGCTTGGCAACTTCGGCCATGAACTCAGAAATGCCTGGAATGGTCGGGCCAAAGTGGGTCTGAAACATCAGCCGAGGCACACGAGGGTCGGTGGCACAAAAAGCGAACGATCCGCTCATGATCGCCCGCAGGCGATTGGTGCAGCCTTTTGTCTCATTCACATTCTTGCCGAGTTCCCGATATGCCTCGTCGTGCTTCCAATGCACCAGCCGCTTGAAGAGGTCTTCCTTGCTGGAGCAGTAGTAGTACAGCACCGGGCGGGTTACGCCAGTCGCTTCGATGATCTCCCGCACACTTGCCGCTTCGTAGCCCTTCTCGGCGAACAGCGTCAGGGCGTGATCGAGAAGGCGTTCATCTGTATCGGTCGTCGGCGGTCGCACCGCATGCAGGGTCACGGTCATTTCTCCACCGCTTTGCGTGGCTGCCTGGTGTCGTGTTTTAAGTTGTCAAAGACGACATGAATCAGGTCTTCCGTCTTCTCCGACGAGAGCAGGAAGAAGCAGAACAGCATCTCGTCTTTCGTGCCGTCGCCCCACGTCACCCGTTTCGGCGGCGAACTTGGATTGGAAGGATTGCCGTCCGAGTTGTCGAAGACGGCCTCCACATCGAGGCGAGTCCCGGCAGGCAGCTTGAAGGGGCGCTCGTAGTAATACTCGTCCTGCCAGTTGTAGTTCCAGTTCTTGATGTCGATCAGCGTCTTCACGGTCTTGTCGGGGAGAGTCGCCGTCACCTTCATGGCCTTACCAAGCAAGTGCATGTGGGGGACGACGCCCACCATGATGACATCCCTGGGCAACGTGTAAGACGTGGATCGTCGGTAGTCTTTTTCTCCGGCAGCGATGTCCATCTCGTAGTTCGCCATCCAGATGCTTCCGACGAGTGTGGCGGGTTTTTTGAGCGATTCCGCAACCGGCTTATTTACGAAGTACAGCCCGATTTCCGACTGATCGGTTTCTTGTTTGCCCGTCGGGTGGTAGTGCATCTGCACGACGAGATCGGAACCTTTCTTCAAATATCGTCCCATACCATTCGGCAACGGTCGTGGCGTGTTGCCGACCGACCAGCCGCCCAACGCACCGGAGGGCAGGAACCCCGGCCCGCCAAAGTTGGCGTAACCCGGTTCTGGCGTGGCCTTGTCGAGTTTGCGAGCCGCACCGCTGGCATCAAGGAACAGGACCGAGTGATGAGCGACCCGCTTGTTGCCCGGATGGAATTCGATGGCTGCAACGAGTTTGTCCTCGGAGATTTCGATGGGAATCACGAAATTCTGGAGCAGATCAGGGCCATCAGCGGGAACCGTGAATGGTTCGGCCATCTTCACGATCAAGTCCGGTTGGCCGAGTCGCCAGCCTTCAGCGAACTTTGGTGCTGGTGGGAGGTCGGCATCATCGCCCCTGGCTCGGCCTGTCTCGGCCCAGGTCTTGAAAAGTTCGAGTTCCCGATCCGTGAGCCATCGTTCGGCCACGAACTTGTCGTGGCCGGGTGACGGTATCCACGGTGGCATGATTCGGTCCTGCGTGACACGGACGATCTGCCTGGCACGCCTGGCGGTTTGGTCGTAATCGGCGAGGGCGAACGGAGCGACTTGACCTTCACGATGACAATTCAGGCAGCGGGTCTGAATGATCGGAGCGATGTCACGGGTGTAGGTGACTTTGGCTTTCTCGTCCCCTTTGGGCGGCATCTCGAACAGGCAACCAACCGGCTTGGTTTCTGCGACGACAACCGACTTGCCGGTGCTGGCCAACATAATGGCGTCGGAAAAGAACTCCTTCTCAGCTTTGGGCCTTCGCCGCCCGATGGCTTCCCAGGAATTGTCGATGGCTCCTCGGTAGAAGAGCTTGCCGTCACGGTCCAGGACGAACGCTTCGGGGACGTGGGACGGCTTCAAAACCTGCGCCAACAACCCGGATGCGTCGAACAGAATCGGGAACTCAGCCTTGAAGTCGGCAAAATGCTTCGCCGCCTGAGTGCGTGTCACCGTGGGGTCGGAAACGACCCCGAAGAATTCAGCCGCCTTCTCCGACTTGACGATCTTGGAGTGGAGTTCGTTTAGCGTCTTGATGTACCCGTTGGAAACGGGGCATTCTGTCGAGACGAAGACGAACGCCCGAACTCGCCTGTTGTCGTTCTGTTCGAGGCTGTGAATTGTGCCGTTCAGGTCCATCAACGAGAACGTGATCGCCGGGGCCTTCGTTGGCTCAGACTTCTGGTCGGTTTGGGCGTGGGCGGCGAGGACGGATAGTCCAACAGAAATCACCAAGCCGCACATCAAGACTGCTCGCATCGTCATTTCCTCCCAGAGTCCGATTGCATTCTGCTGCGCACTCTACAGGATACCTACTTAACGGTCGTTAGGTTTCGGATCAAGGCAGATTTTTTGCTGGCGACTATTGTGAAACAGTGCGGTCGGCTATTCCTGCTTTGCATCAGCGATCAGGAGCCGGGGAGGCAGGGACCACGGCGGGTGAGTCGGAAGGAAATCGAGGTTGCCTTCGCCGAAGGCTGGGAGGTCGAGTCGCTGCCCGAATCTTGGGGTTGCAGCAGCCTTCGGTCAGTTCTGGCATGGCCTCGGACGACAACCGCCAACAAAAAACTGACCACCCTTCAGCGTCAGAAGGGCGGTCAGTTGATGGTAAGATGTCGAGTTGGCGATGCACCGCGAATGCACCGCATTCCATGAAATGCACCCTATTCGGCGCATTTTCAGGAATTTTCCAATTCCACAAGCCGTTGAAATATAACGACTTGCGGAAATTCGAGTTATCTATCGATTTCGCCCATCACAATGTCGAGCGAACCGACGATTGCAGGGACGTCGGCGAGGGGTACGCCCTGGCAGAGCATGTCGGTGATGGACAGGTTACAGAAGCACGAACTCTTCGCTCGTACTCGCAGTGGATTGCCGTCGCCGTTACCTACGACGTAAAAACCCATCTGGCCACGAGGACATTCGGTTTCCAGATAAACTTCGTCCTTCGGCAGTTTGGCGTTCAGCTTGAACGGCTCCCTGTAAGATCCGGCAGCCGCTTTATATTTCTTCATCGCCTGACGCAGCAGACGAATTGACTGCACGACTTCCATCATCCGCACATAGAAGCGACACCAGTTATCACCCAGCACTACCTCACGCGGCGCCACAGCAAACGGGGCGGCAATCACGTCAAACTCATAATCCTTATACATCCGGGTATAGATCGCTTCTCCATCGCGACGCAGGTCATAGCTGACCCCGCTTCCACGTAGAACCGGACCGGTGCAGCCGTAGCTAACAGCCATCTCCGGCGTCAGCACACCCATTCCCGCAGTGCGTTTGATAAAGATCGCATTCCGAGTCAGCAACGTATGGTATTCGGTGATTCGAGGTTCCAGCCACTGAAGGAACATCTCAAGAGCATCGATAAACGACATTCGCTGACTGGGGTCACGCTTTGTCAGAGACGCGAGGCCTTCCGGGATATCGATTTCTTCAGGAAGATCATGCGTCGCGCCGCCGACTGTCAGATAGCTGTAGGTCAGACGAGCTCCGCAAACTTCTTCGAAGAGATCCAGAATGATCTCACGCTCGCGAAACGCATACAGGAATGGGCTGAATGTGCCGAGGTCAAGACCGTAGGCACCCATGCCCACGAGGTGACTGGCAACACGGCCAAGTTCAGCGATCAGAACTCGCAGATGAACGGCCTTTTCCGGGACTTCCATACCGATCAGTTTTTCGATCGTCAGGGCAAAGCCGAGATTCATGTTCATCCCGGCCAGATAGTCCATCCGGTCCGTGTAGGGGATATACTGTGGCGGAGAAAGGTTCTCACCGATCTTCTCAGCACAGCGATGGAGGTAACCGATATGCGGAGTGCATTCGTGCACGATTTCGCCGTCGGTTCTCAGCAGCAGTCGCAGCACCCCGTGAGTGCTGGGATGCTGTGGTCCCATGTTGACCAGCATTTCGTCCGTCTGGACGTCGAATTCGATCACACGAGGATCTTCAATATGCAAACTCATTTCCCGAATTCCCTTTTCGGCCACCTGTCAAACCAAACGGTTGAGCCGCTAATCAAATCAGGCCGCTAAGCCGTTACTAACACAGGCCGTCAAAATCGTCTACCGTCCGCGTACGCCGTGATATTCGAGCGGAAATTCATAGTCCTTGCGTAACGGGTATCCGACCCAGTCTTCAGGACACAAAATTCGTCGCAAATTCGGATGATTCTCGAAGTGAATCCCGGCCAGATCGTAGGCTTCCCGTTCGTGCCAGTCGGCAATTCCCCAGACGCTGCTGACGGAGGGAATGCAGGGCAGATTTCCGGCAACGCCGTCTTTCCAGCGATCAAGTCGAACCTTCAGTTTCAGCCGGTGCTTCAGCTTGATGCTCGACAGCTGGTACACCACTTCGATGTGAGGTTCGTGCCCGAATTTTTCGGCCTTTTTCGGATCCGGCTCAAAATAGTCCACACCACACAGGTCGTTCAAATGATTAAACAAAAGTCGCTGATCATCGCGGAGGAATTTTCCCACGGAGACAATCGAACGGCCATCCACCTGAATCCAGGGATCAATTGCCTTATGCGGCTCGCTGCCAACAATTTCACTGCCGAATTTGTCGAGCAGAATGCTGTGTATCGCCTGAATGTCCATGAAATTCCTTCCGATCTTCAACTGCCTGGCTCACAAATCTTCTGCGTCGAGCCCGCCCACCTGCCGAACTACCAACCCGCCAAACTTAAAGCGATGAACTGACGGCTAACCGGCAACCCCTGCCGGCTGACGAACGGCAACAGATTCCGCGGGAAGAGCCGTCTGATCGACTGCCTGGGCCGACTTCTTCGTGAGTGCTCGAACCCAGTCCAGATCTCCGCGTTTCCAAACGTAGGCAAAGCCGACGAGCAGCACGCCGAAGAACACCAGAAGGTCAATAAAGCCGAGCAAGCCGAGCTGAGTTGCGGTTTCCGCTGAAATGATCTGTGACGGAAGAATGGTCTGCGGATCGATACTGAGCAAACGTGCCGACAATTCGGAGCGAATTCCCTCGTTGTCGGTCACACGAGAATCTGCCAGCTGCATGGCGCTGCCGTAAACGGAAGCCCACGGGAAGAAAAACGCCACTTCGACGTCAAAGATGATGAACAGCAGTGCCACCACATAGAATCGCAGGTCGAACTGGATATAGCTGGAGCCAATCGCCGGTTCACCGCATTCGTAAATCGCGTCTTTTTCTGCCGTTGGCAGTTTGGGACGCAGTAACTTTCCGATCAGCAGAGGTGCCATCAGGAAAGCAATTGCCAGTCCGCCAAACACCAGAAAATGACCGACCAAATCCGTCATTACCCTATCCTCTAATGATGATCGAGTGACATGCCAGCAGGAAGCCACTCACCCAGGCAGAACCCAGCTGCCAGAACCAACAATTTGCAACAAACAGACTTATCGCAATCAAACCTGTCGAGATCCCGTCATTTCAACTTCCAATCAGGAAGGCTCTCCCAGATCGGTTGTACGCAGGAACTGAATTCCTTCGGTTTCATGACACAAAGGAATACGATCTGATTCGCTGCAGTCGCCTGCATGCCAGTACATCACACTGGACTCGCCAGGCTGCCAGCATAGCCAGACTGAATCCCCACCCAGTTCAGACAAAAAATCCACTCGCCCCACTGAAGCATTCGTCAGGTGCCCGCCAACCTGTTCCAGCTCCGCCTGCCATGCCTCCAGACGCTGCTCATCCCGCAACAGCTCCTCTTCCATCTGCACGACCTCCTCTTCGTACATTGATGCAGCACCGGAAGAAGCGGGTCGGCGGCGATGCACGGAACTGAGTCGCAGCTTGCGAGAAACAATGTCGGCGTAAAGTTCGACAATATCCCTGACAATTGCCTGCACCAGCGGCAATCGCTCGTTCACCTGTCGAATCGTCAGTCTCTGCTGAGCAACCATAAAGACCACCCCTGACGGAAAACCGCAAACACTTCTGCAGCCGCGAATTTCAGGATGCTGAACCAGAAACCTCAAACGGACTTGGCTCACCCTTAACCCACACAGGCTGATGAAGAACTTTTGATTCTGCAACAGCCGTTGGATTCAAAGTGGCTTTACCCCATGCAATCTCCAGCGGCAGCTTGGCATAGTCCACGATGCATCCATCGCGACTGTAACAACTGAGGTCATGATTCGACCCCATAAAAATACAGTCAACCGGACACGGCTCCACACACAATGCACAAAACATACATTTACTATAGTCAATCGTGTAACCGTTGACTCGAAATCCCTTGCCGACGGGACTTTTCTCTTTTTCAATATAAATACAGTCAACCGGGCACGCCACGGCACACTTGTCACATGCGATGCATGTTGTCAGGTCGAACCGATGAAAGCCGCGATATCGAGGCTTCACTTTCAGCGGTACCTCGGGGTATTCATAGACTTCTGTAAATGTTCGCCGGTTGTAGGTCTTCCCCATTGTCAGCAGGGTAACCCACATTCCCTGGAGAACGGTGACAACAGACATCCAGACATTTCTGAACCACATGAACATGGGAAACGACCCCAACCGCAGGGCGATGGTTGTTCGCAGGTGCCACAAGGCTAGACAAAGGCGCAACGCGCCACAATACAGCCTTTTGATTATAAGGAGGGGCCTTCGATACGCAACCCGCGGCGAGCGCGCTCCCAGCAATGGGAAGCAAAATTCAGGGTTGCAACCGAACCAAATTCAAAGACTTCCGGCCATTTCAACGGCCTTTGGCGATGTATCAGGCAAGTGAGGCAAGTTCGCCTATTTCAGCAAATACCGATTTGCAATGGTGATTCCGGACAGCATGGCACCCACAATTCCCAAAAACCCCTGATCAGTTCCACAAAGATATAAGTTGGAAATGGGGGTCTGGCCGTTTACAAACTTCTGAGGGGCTCCGTAGACACAGCCATTGACATGGCCGGTAAATCGGCGAATCGTCCTCGGCGTAAACACATCCGTATCGATCACATGGGCTCGAAAATCGGGAATATGGGCGACCGCACTGCTGATGATCCGCTGATTCCATTCATTCTTTTCTGCCACATACCGGTCCTCCGGAAGCGAAAGCCAGTATTGCGGGTCCGCCAGAGCAGTAATTCGCATCCGCCCGTCTTCAAGGGGCCGTGAATAGTCGAAATTGTTGGGCGAACAAATTATGCCACTTCTCAGATCCACAGGAACACCGGGACGCTCATAGTGAAACTGTTCCGTGTTACTGTAAAAAACGATGGTTTCGTGATGTCCAAGCTGGGCCGGTTCACAGTCAAGAACCGAGATGGATTCCACAAACGAGATATCGCCCGCTGTGGGAGCTTCAACCGGGGCGGAAGGATCAAGCATCCGCATCGTTTCAGCCGCTCCGGCGGATGAGAGCACGTTGTCCGCCTCAATTTCCGTCCCATCTTCCAGCAGCACTGATGTGGCACGTCCATCTCGCTGACGGATCTGTTGTACGCCCGCTCGAAGTTTCAGATCACCTCCAAGAGATTTGAAATGGCGGACAAGCTTCTTCAGGATGAGCCGAATTCCGTCAAATGGTCGGCCAAAACCTTCGTGGAAGATGCTCCTGAACATAATCACGAACTGACTAAAGTCCATGTCACGAGGAGTGGCGCTGCCGTAGAACATTAACGGGCAGAACAGCATATCAACAAGCAACGGCTCTTTGATATATTCACCAACAACCTCTCTGGCGGAAAAGGACTCCCGCTCCAGATTCAGGGGATCATGATCTTCTATTCTCTTCAGAAGTCTTGAAAAACCATCCGCCTGATGGGGAAATGTGCTTGTCACCTGGTCACAAAAGAAGCTGAAGTCATTTGTGAACTGAAGAATGCAGCCGGGAAAGACGATTGACGACCGCAATTGGGGACGGAGATCAAAGTCTTCCCACGTCATTCTGAGCTGTCGAAGCAGTTTGCTGAGCGGCCCCTGTTTTGTGCCCGGCTTCGCATAATTGGTCACCGCATGCAAACCGACGTCGTAGTTGCGATTTCGCAGGCGATAAAACGAGTTCAATCCGCCGATTGTTGTGTGCTTTTCGAGGATACAAACTCGCTTCTCATAGTAGGCAAGTCGCACTCCGGCGGAAAGCCCGGACATGCCAGCACCAATGATCACCGTGTCGTATCGCACCGCACTTTTGCCTCGCTTCAAACAGCGTCCCGAATGACTGGCACCTGGCTCACATTACAATCGCGAGCACCGACTCAATTAACTAAAGAGTACGCCGGATGTGATCGATTCAGGGTCCAGAGTTTCAAAAGCCCGGCCTTTTTAAAAAGCCGGGCTTCTCTTTAGTCGCTGTAAAACAATAAGTGTCGCCTTTTGCTCCGCCAAAGAACGCTCCTTCGCGGAGCGAAAGGTGACTATGGCGGCAACTTATTGTTTTCCACGTCCTTAAACGCTGATTCTCAAACGGCCCAGCAGACACCTGTGCTCGACACACAGCTCCCCGAGACTGTTAATTCCGTGGACGCCGTGGATGGATCGGCTGGACCTGCTATGTCCCGACCGGCACATCTTTCAGCCTGGGAAGCAGGTACTGCACCGTTCCGGCCATCGTATTGAGATTCGGGTAATCTTCTTCCGGAATCTGAATGCGGTACATTTTCCGCAGTTCCATCACGATGTCCAGAAAATCCATGCTGTCCAGTTCCATCTGTTCGCGGAAGGGCTTTTCGTCGACCAGATCAGACAGATCTTCGTCCGGAGCAATTCGCTCCAGAATTTCCAAAATGACCTGTCGGATCTGCTCAGAATTCATCAATCCCACCCTTAATGATACGATGCCGCCCTGGTCTTTCGGCAAGCACAAAGATTACGATTCAAATCTGCGAATGATCAATACCGAATTGATCCCCAGCATCCCGAAGGAATTGTTCAAAATACAGTCCACTCGACCCATTTCCCGTGGCTGATTCACCACCAGATTTGGCAGAGCACACCGCTCATCCAACATATCAAGGTTGATTGTAGCGTGAGCCATTCCATCGTCAAACGACGGCAAATTTCCTAAAAGTTCCAAAGCACCCGCCGCTCCCATGGCATGGCCGATGAAGCTTTTGGTGTTATTGATCGCGGTCCGTGGTGATTGCTCAAAGACTTTTCGAAGTGCGCTGACTTCTTCAATGTCCCCCTGTTCCGTTGCCGTCGCATGGCTGCTGACGATATCGATCTGATCGGGCCGCAGTTCAGCCCGCTTCATTGCCAGCCGCATACACTCCGCCTGCCGATTTGCATCAGGCAGAACAAAGTCGCGTGCATCAGAATTCATCGCATACCCAATGATTTCCGCATAAATCTTCGCCCCGCGAGCTTTCGCATCAGTCAGTCGCTCTACCGTGCAGATCCCGCCACCCTCAGCCACAACAATTCCGTTTCTCGCTTTGTCAAACGGACGACAGGCTTTCGTTGGGTCTTTGTGAGACGCAAGCGCTCCCTGAGCTGCAAAGCTGGCGAAAATCCCAAACGTATGAATGCTTTCCGAGACACCTCCGGCAATGGCAAGGTCGACCTCATGCAGACGCAACATCTGGGCGGCCTGAATGAAACCCGCGTTTCCCGCCGCACACGCCGCACCAATTGTCAAATGCGGGCCAGTGATGCCCATGTTCAGCGTGACTTCACCCGCCGGATTGTTGGCAACAGTCCGCGGATTATGGTGATGTGACCAGACTTTGGTGTCGTAACCGAATTTTGAAATCTCGAAGATCTCGTTCTCGGTTTCGACGTTTCCGTGTTCTGTTATCCCCAGATAAACTCCAACACGGTCCCGAGCGACATTTGGCCAGTCCAGCCCCGAGTCCTTCACCGCCTCGTTTGCACAATACACCGCAATGGAGCCAGCCCGAGTTCCTCGACGAACGTCCTTCTTTTTCTGATATCGCAGTTCGTCGAACGAACAAACACCTGCAAGCACAGGCCCCATATAGCGCGTTTCGTAATCAACAACCCCAGAACGGCCTTCAAGCAGACTCTGACGGAATTCCGCCAGACTGTTGCCATTTGGTGCTGTCAATCCGATGCCGGTAATTACGATGCGATCACTGAAAGACAATTCGAACCCTCATTCAGCCCTGAGTTGCCATCGATTCCTGTTGCGGCCAGATCCGGAGTTACGTCAGGTCCGGTTACGGAATGACACATTATCTGACCGCATTCATTCCTTTGCTGCGTGGCGGGCTGGACAGGGTACCGGGGACAAAGCCGGATGACAAGCACTGACCCCGGATCGCTGACAGCAATTCTCACGAGAAGCGTCAGGATTTTCCAGATTCTGAACCCGGCATCCCGGCAATTCATTTATTGCCAGCGAAAAACCACTAAGCCATCCAGCTCCCGCACGAATACCTGGCCATCAGAGACCGCCACATGAGCCCAGGTAGAAGAATCACTGACGTGCCGGGTATCCAGCTGTCGGTATTCATCCCCCGCCGCTTCTACAAGCAACAAATCGCCCCTCTCGTCGAGTACCAACAGTCGGGAGCCGTTGACCGCAATGCTCCAGTACTTTCCAAACGGCTTGCTCGTCCATAATGATTCGCCGGACGCCGAATCAATGCAGGTAAATCGCTGGTTTCGCAGGTGTACAAATATCTTCTGATCCACCACGACAGGCGACGACATATAGGCTTCCGTCGTCTTCTTCCAGATCTCTGTCACTGCAAATCCCGACGGTGAACGCGTCACTTCATAAAGAAATGAACCGCCACCATAGCTGGATGTGAAAATTCGATCGCCGAGGATTGTCGGTGTCAGAATGTTCATTCCCCGGAAAGACGGAATCTCCACAGACCACAATTCACTTCCCGTCTCTATATCGACGCCAGCCAGCTTCGATCGAGTCTGAACGACGAGCTGCCTCTGCTCAGCGAGTGTCGCGATGATGGGCGAGGAAAAGGCGCCTCCCATCATCCCGCCTTCTTCCTTCAGCGATCTCCACACCACTGCTCCTGTATCGCAACGAACCTTTGCCAGTCCGCCACCCGTCTGCACATAGACATGCGCCTCATCGACCAGCGGAGAACAGACGAAGCCGAAAGATTCGACTCCTGAACCAAATTCTTTTGCAAAGTCGAGTCGCCAGGCCTCAGAACCTGTTGCCCCATCCAGTGCGACGAGAACGTCAAGCATGCCTGCTACGTAGAGTTTTTGACCGTCCCATGCAGGCGTCGCCCGAATCCAGCTGCCGTTTGCGGCGGCAAAGAATGGAACAGACATCGCCCCAGGCCACTCGGCCTTCCAGATTTCTTCACCCGTCGCTCTGTTCAGTGCCCGCACCACCTCCATTTTCTTGTCCACAGTCTCTGTGACAAAAACTCGGTCTCCGGCCACAATCGGTCCGGAATAGCTGGGTCCAAGCGGCACTCGAAACAGGGGTTTCAGAACGGATTCATCGAGTTTATCGGGCCAGGCGGCCAGTTCTCCGACTCGGCACGTCCGATCAGGACCTCGCCACTGCACCCAGTCAGCCGCTGCCGCCAAACTGCCGGAATGAACCAGAACCATGACGAAAAAGAAGGCCAGCAGGCCTGTTGTCGACAACCGGGAAAAAGTTCGAACCATGATAGCGATATTACCTCGATCTGGAACTGGCAGGGATGTCACCTTTCCCCTGGGTCTGCTGAAACGACGAAGCGGGGGAAGTTCTGTACATGGCGGAAGCACATCGCGGCGTTATAGACCACTTATCCGAGCCTGCAAGTCCCGGGTTTCTTTTTCGCCGGCCGCCTGCTCCGGAGCGCCTCCGTGTGTATTTCGGATTTCCGACAGACAATTTGTCAGTTCACATCGATCTCATGGATGGCGCTTTGATGAAAACGCTGCCTGTCACTGAGTTTACCCTGTCTGTCACTGATCACCTGTCTTCGCTCCGGTATTTTGCCTGTCTGGATGATTCACCTCAGGAGTCTGAACCATGACCGCGTCAGAGAATGCTGCGTCATTTGAGGATCTGCCACCCGAATCCGTCCCGAGTGTTTCTGTCGATGGAGAAACATCGCCCACCACTGCGGAATTGGGCGTGGAACTGAAGGACAAGTCCAGCCCGGACAACACGCCGGGACTGCTCAGTTTAATCTATACTCACAACCCATTTTATCTGATCAGTGCGTGCCTGTTCGTGTATGGGCTGAAGAAGCTTTTCCGAGTCGGCAATAGTGCCATTCTGTTTGATCACGGTTCGGTGGCCTACATGGAGCCATGGGGTTTCATGCTCAGTCTTGCTGCCGTCACCGCTCTGATGACCGTCACTGCAATCCTGATTGTTCGGCTTGGACAGGTCTGGGAAGATGCACGCTCCATTGTGCTGATCGTACTTCTGATGCTGCTTGCAAACTCCGTCAGCATTGATGAGCTGCTGACTGTCAGATCGGACCGGGACAATCCTCACTCTCTGGCTTCCCTGCTGATACTCATCGCGTTCAGTGCCGGCTTTGCGAGCGGACTGACAGAACTTCTGATTCGAGGCCTTCAGATTCGCTTGTCTGTCGCGTGGCGCTTGCCATTGCATGCGTTTCTGGTGACGTTCTTCGCGTATCCTTTGTTGCTGCTGCCCGAGTTCATGCCTCTGACAACGATGCAGATTCGCTGGCTGATCGCTGCGTTTCCACTGGTGGCGTCCGCCATCACGCTTGCACTGATTCCGGCAGTGCGTCGAGGGGCAGCTTCAGTCGCCGGGAACGGCACGCCGTGGATGTGGCCATGGTTCCCATGGACTCCGTTTGTTCTGATGGCCGGAGCTGTCTGTTTTCGGACATGGTCCCTTACGATTTCCTTTGATGCACCACTGCTGACCGGACATTTCTGGGATTCAGCGTTTGGTGTTTATCTGCTTGTCCCATTTTTGCTGAGCATGATCGTGGTGGTGTTAGAGATTGGTCTGGTGGAAAACAACGCCATGCTTCGACGGCTTGCTCTGCTGAGTGGTCCGCTGCTGATTGTGCTGGCTCACCCTATGCTGGTGCCCTGGAATCAGCTGCCTTCCTATATGATGTTTACTCAGCAGCTCACATCCGACCTGGCATCGCCCGTTTACCTGACAACGGTGGCTCTGGCCATTTTCTATGCAGCGACCTGGATTCGCGGAATCCGATCGGCTGAGGTCGGATTCGTTGCCATGATGGTGATCCTTGCGTTCCTGCAGCCGCGTGCCATGGCGAGTCATGCTCTGACGCTCAAATGGTCCAGCCTGCAAACCGGACCACTGGCCATTCTTGCAATTGTGGAGCTTACCTCCGGCCTCATTTACCGCCGAGCCCCGGCAGTGCTTGCGGGTGCCGCGGCGACTCTGGTTCTGTTCAATGCTCTGCTGGAAAATTCCACCGCAGCCCCATGGTCATTCCCTCTGACTTTGCACGTTTTCCTGCTGATCACTCTGCTGATCGTGGGAACAATGAATGGTGAGTTCGGACGGTTTCTGCGCATATTTGGCGCATTTCAGCTGCCGGCGACTCTGTTGATTTGTCTTGTCTGGATGTCGCGGCAGAGCATTGCACAGGGATGGATGCTGGTTTACGCCTGCGTGCTGACGGCTGCCGTGTTTGTTCTGGCGAGGGTGCTCAGAGATCGACTCTATCTGATCATTGCCCTTGGGCAATGTGTTGCGGCGGCGATTCTTTCGTCGGTCTGGACCAGCTATCAGGTGGCTGTCACCAGCATGCCTGACGGAGTCAAACCGGTTTTGCTGGCCGGGCTCAGTTTTGTAGCGGCCCTGTTCATCAGCGTCCTGAAGTCAGGACTTGCGGACCGGCTTCGAACAACGCGAGTTCGTTAGCTGCGGATACTCAGACAGCCGGCGTCGTTAGCTCAGACGGACGAGTGGGTTGCCCGGGCGAAAAATCATCCGGGCAACCGTCAGTCCGAACACCTTAGAATTCCATGTTATAGCGTTTAGTCATCTCTCGTCGAATTCCGACAGTAGCGTTGTCAATCAGGTTCCAGCCTTCCAGTTTTGTAACAGTTCCTGAGGCTGCGGCATTGGCACGATCAACACCCGCATTTCTGGCTCGGCTTCGGGCAGTGGAATAGTTGTACGAACCATACCCATAGCCTGTGCCGACGTTGAAACCGTTGCCGGTGTTCAGGTCGGATCGGGATGCAACGCCGCCCTGAAGGTTGGTCATCTTTCGGCTGCCTGACATGATGCGAAGCGTTTCCGAAAGCTGCTCTCCATAAACCAGAAGATCCTCGTCCACATGCAGGATAGGGAGCCGGTCAATCTTTGACGCATATTTGTCAATCCAGTATGCATCAGAATTCGCTGATTTCGATTTTGACTTCAGGTCCTTCAGCATGGAATCCACAGCCTTGAAATAGGCCAGAGAGTTCTTTGCCATATCGTCACCGGAGGCTTCTTCGACATTGGCATCTTTCAGGCTGCTGAATTTGGTTGTGGGAACTTCCATCAGGCTCAGGACACGGCGAAGCCCATCGGTAGAGAACTCACCTTCGAGGAGGACCGAGTTTCCGCTGACAGAGCAGTTCCAGTTTTCGGTATCCGGCAGTTCCATCTGCATTGATTCCAGTGCCTGCAGTACCAGGCCTTTCGCAGCCATTTCGCTCAGACCAACAGGCGTCGAGAAATCGATACGGGCAGACGCATTGATCTTGTCGGTCAGGGTAATTTTCAGAACCACGCCACGGAGACCACCGATGAGTTTCATCAAATCATCGGGCTTCAGACTGTGCTTTTGAACGTACTCTGATTTTTCCAGTTTTTCACGTACACGGTGAGGCTGAACGGCATCGATTGCATCAATCGCCAGCACAATCTGAGGCCCCTGATTGACGGCGGTCGCTGCAGCGCCCAGGTAATCTGAGATCTCCATTGTGCCGCCTCTTTTCGCCCGGGCTGCCCAGCGGGAAACCGCCTGTCGCTCTGCCGGAGCCATCAGTCCCAGAGTGCTGGAGTCAATCTCGATAAAATAGGCGTCACTTGGCACCCAGGCGACGTTAATACCATTAATGTTATCGGTGTATCCGCCTTCTGCACGGGCAACCAGAGAAATGGGCATTGGTTCCTTCAGTCCCATCAGGGCAACTTCCCAGATCCGATTGAACCCCCGGACTTCATCCAGGAGTGCGGCAACTACGATTTTGTCCGCTTCGGGCGGGAGATACATCGGGCGATCTGAAGCACCCTGTTCGAGTCGGCTTTGCCAGGATTTCGCTTTTGCGATCGGTGATGCCAGGGTCTTGTCAACATCGATCAGCAGGATGGCGTTTGCACCCCTGGGGACCTTTTCCGTGAGTTTGGCGAATTCAGATGCGTCTGTGCTGCAAAGCATCAATGCCGACAGACATATGGTTGCTGCTGAAATGTACTTCAACAATTCTGAACTCCTCGCTGTTCAGTGAAATGAATCGGATTGGCCACGAACTCCCATGTTAAATACAGCCGTGCGTCTGACAAAACATGCATTCCAGTATTTTTAAAGATCAACGGGTAATTGTTGCGTACCTCCCTTCAGGATGACCGCATTTTTTTGGCCTGGTAAGCGATTTCAGGTGTTTCCCGCTTTAGAACCCCTAAAAAAACCTCCGTGGCCGCTCACGCAGGTTTTGTCAGGAGGTCCTTAATGAAACCTTGAGTATGGTTTCAGATTTCCGAAAATCAAAACACTTCCGCCTTTCAGATTACCTGTCTTTTCCCGTCAGGTTTACGTTGCGAATTTGTGGGTATCCCAATCCTTTCAATGCAATTCAGTCTGACAGATCTGAAGGCGTTTACCAAAAATCGTTGATTTTTTTCCGTCGTGTTGTTCGATCTCAATACTGGGGGAATTGCTGAATAGCCGTTTTGAATGCCGCTGTCGGTCAACGCGGGAACGGGCGGTCTCAGATGGAAACTGGCACGTCCAGTAGGCCGACATTCCCCTTCAGGGGGAAGTCGAGAAGCCGCTTATCAGGGCCTGATGTTCACGGAACATCGAAGTATCAGGCTGACAGGATTGGATCCATTCTTAACACGGAGGCAAAGAGCCAGATGAATATTAAGCGTTTTCCCGTACGTCGCCCCTGGGCCGGAAAGGCCCTGGCAACAGCATTGTTATGTCTGTTGCCCGAATGGCAGGCACTGGCCATTGGCGCTGACTACAATAGTTGCACGACCCTCGACAGCTGCACTGCCGGGTGTGGTCAGGAACCTCTGACAGGCCCGTTAAACAGTTCAATCTATACTCCCTCTGATCCGGTGGTTCAGGACCAGGTTGCTCCCTTCATTCAGCAGCCAGCAACAACTCCGTCAGTCTTCTCAGAAGGTGTGGAAGGTACTCTGGCTGCTCAGAGCCATGCACCAGGATACATTGACTGGGCGATGCCCCGCACGCAGTTCCGTATGCGATTCGACGCGGGATTCGACAATAATCGTCCGGACAGAGCTGAATTCTTCTATGCTCAGTGCGGCTGTGCCGGCGGACCAGGCCCAGGAGTGGGCGGACCTAACGCAACAGTCAACGGAAGCGTGGACTATCAGGATGTTCGAGGCTATCTGGAAATTGCGTCCGGCTCAAGGTTCTCGGTGTTCGGTGAAGTGCCGGTGCGATTTCTGCAGACGACCGCCTCATCCAACCCGGCACTCGGAGTTCCTGCTGGCGGGGATACCGGAGACTCAGCGGGTTTCGCGGATATCGAGGCAGGCTTCAAGTATGCCATCGCCCGTGACCAGGACAGTATCCTGACGTTCCAGCTGAAAACATATATCCCGACGGGAGATTCCGGACGCGGCCTGGGTACTCACCATGTCAGCATCGAGCCCGGTTTCCTGGCTCAGACGCAAGTCAATTCCCGTCTGGATGTGTTTGCTGAACTACGTGACTGGATTCCCGTGGACGGCAGTCGTGCCAACGGTGAAAGCTTTGCCGGAAATGTTCTGCGATACGGTGTCGGTGCCGCCTACACCGTTGTGGACACCTCCAGTGTTCGTATCAGCCCGATTGTGGAACTGGTAGGCTGGTCAGTACTTGACGGTCAGATGGTGGACACAGAACTTCAGAATGGCGCCGGAATCGTGAGTGCCGAGACGACGATCGTGAACGCCAAAGGTGGTCTCAGAACACTGTTCAAACGCAATGGCAGCACTCTGTATCTTGGCTACGGTCATGCTCTGACAGGCCAGCGCTGGTACGAAGATATCGTGCGTCTTGAATACACGATCTTCCTTTGAAACTTCTGGTTGCTGTTTCGATTCGAAATGAACGTACGGCAACAACGAAAAACAGAAACGACAGAAAGCCCGGCTGAAAACAGCCGGGCTTTCTTTTCGTATTGAAAAGACTGCTGACTTCCGGCTACTGAAGCAGTTTGCTCTTTCGGGTGCGCCAGGGTTCAGGAAGAGCTTTCAAATGGACATCAAGGAATTCACTGATCAGCTTGCCGGTCGTTTCTGCTTCCTTTCCTTCAAGGAAGCGTTCTGCTGAGGCGTCCACCGGAACGAGCGTCAGCTTTCTGGCGTCCTTCGCGCCTTCCAGCTTCAGGTCGACCGCTTTGAATACCTTTTCGGCGTCGCGGGCTTCCTGCTTATTGCTGGATGATGCCAGAATATTCACGGCAACAGGCAAAGTCTTAACGGTTCTCAGCACGGCTGTCGTATTCAGCCCTTTGACGGTTGCTTTGGGACTGATCATCATCAACGCTCGTACGTCCTGCCCTCGTGGTGTTTTCAGAGCAGGAGTGGGCGCATCTTCAAACGGTTTCTTTGACCAGTCGCCGATTGTAAATGCGGCGGCGACCATTGTACTGGATCCCACAGAAACAATCCCGAGCTTACGAACATTCAGCCTGCCATTTTCATGCTCTGCCAGCAGGAAATCCTTAACGGCTTCGAGATCGGAACCTGCCATCAGTTCATAGTCACCGGTGGCAGGTCTCAGCGCCGGGGAGTTGGCCGCCTCTTCTGCAGGAAGACTGTCACCATGTTTTCGCAGGTCGACGGTCACCACCGCATATCCTTTACGCTGCAACTCCGTTGCCGTCTTTTCCCACACCCGGCGGTTTCGAGCATCCTTGACGCCCTGGCCTTCAGCACCGGGAATCAAAATAACTACGGGTGCCTCCTTGCTGGATGGAGTCGCTTCAAAATAGGTCGCGTGTATGGGCCAGCCACTGCTGGTAAGGACCATAGTCCTGCCCAGCTCTTTTCCCCCCTGAGCTGCTTTGGGAGCCTGAGCAGATGCCGGGCCGGCCAGAAAAACGAATGCGGCCAGCAGAATCCCGGAACTGACAAGGCGTACGGCGTTGCACGGTACCATCACAGAACTCCCCTTTGTCGACCAGTCAAAAGAGTCGACCAGTCAAAAGAACTGACAGTGACTTCACGATCCAGGTCTCATCGACGATAACGCACTGGTGTTGCCATCGGCCGCCATCAACCTGAAAACACGGCTGTGAAAACAATCCCTTTTCAGGATTTTGCGGGTCTGAGTGCCGTGGTCAAGTGAGTTTGCCGTTTGCCGCCAGAATTCTGCACCGAACGACAAAGTTGCCCCACACGGCCTGGCTGCCCGGAAAAACCGTTACCTGCAAATCGCCTGAGCCCTAAACGCCTGACTGCATACTCCCGTTAAGAAATCCTGCCATATGAATGATAAACCCGGACAACCGTGGGGACCCTGGACAATTCTGCAAAGTTCACAGGTTTATAAGGATCCCTGGCTGCAGGTCAGAAAAGATGACGTCATTCGCCCGGACGGACGCGACGGAACTTACAGCGTCGTTCGAATTCGTTCGGGTGTCACGGTTCTTCCGGTCGAACAGGACTTTGTGTGGCTGACGGAGGAATTTCACTATGCGGTCGGCCGAGTGACTCTGGAAGCAGTCAGTGGCGGCCGCGACGACAGCGAATCTCCTCTGACATGTGCGAAGAGAGAACTTGCCGAAGAACTGGGAATCACGGCGGCGAACTGGAAAGAGCTGGGAACTTATGATCCGTTTACCGGCAGCGTCGTGTCACCGACCACCCTGTTTATCGCATCGGAACTGAGCTTCATTACGGCTGCTCCGGAAGGAACCGAGCAGATTCGAAGTGTGCGAATGACGCTTAAAGATGCATACCTTGCGGTCTGCGAGGGCCGAATTTCACATACTCCTTCGTGTATCGCGATACTGCGTTACTGGATTGAGTGCCATCAGAACTGAAAACGCCGTTGTCAGGCTGCGGTTTGCCCACAGAACACCGCAGTCAGTCCGGACATCAGCAACATCTGCGGGAAAACCTGCCGCCGGAACGCGTGGATGAAATATTCGACTATGAACTTATTGACGAAAATGTTTAATAGTTCGGCCTGAAGCCATCCATCGATTCGCAGCTCGGCAATCAGCCCGCTCCATCGCTTCTCAACGGCTGATACCGTGAACGGTGACTCGGAATTGAACAGGAGGAACGGAGGAAACGGAGATGAGCAATCACTCAGCGCATTCTCAGTGACTCCTCTGTTTCCTCTGTGACCTCCTGTTTAAATCCAACAGAACGATCAATGGGGATCAGTTCACTTCTCAGACGCCACGTTCTCAATGAAGTCCAACCGCGTGGAGTCGAGTACTACAGACCGCATTTTGACCGAAGCCGAAACGCGATGGTCAGACCTCCTCAACGGCTGAGACCATGAATGGTGACTCGGGATTGAACAGGAGGAAACAGAGGAAACGGAGAGGAACAATCACTCAGCGGATTCTCAGTGACTTCTCTGTTTCCTCTGTGATCTCCTGTTTGAATCCACCAGAATGATCAACGGTGACGAGTTCACTTCTCAGGCGCCACGTTCTCAATGAAGTCCAGCAGCGGTGAGTCGAGCACTGCAGACGGCATTTTGACCGAATGCAAAACGCGTTGGTCAGCCGTCCTCAACGGCTGAGACCATGAATGGTGACTCGGGATTGAACAGGAGGAAACAGAGGAAACGGAGAGGAACAATCACTCAGCGGATTCTCAGTGACTTCTCTGTTTCCTCTGTGATCTC
>JALHMY010000023.1:0-12250 GCA_022843805.1 Fuerstiella sp. | reverse complement strand
TCCTCAACGGCTGAGACCATGAATGGTGACTCGGGATTGAACAGGAGGAAACAGAGGAAACGGAGAGGAACAATCACTCAGCGGATTCTCAGTGACTTCTCTGTTTCCTCTGTGATCTCCTGTTTGAATCCACCAGAATGATCAACGGTGACGAGTTCACTTCTCAGACGCCACGTTCTCAATGAAGTCCAGCAGCGGTGAGTCGAGCACTGCAGACGGCATTTTGACCGAATGCAAAACGCGTTGGTCAGCCCTTCTTAACGGCTGATGCCGTGAACGGTGACTGGGAATTGAACAGGAGGAAACAGAGGAAACGGAGAGGAACAATCACTCAGCGGATTCTCAGCGATTCCTCTGTTTCCTCTGTGGCCTCCTGTTTAAATCCAACAGAACGATCAATCGGGATCAGTTCACTTCTCAGACGCCACGTTCTCAATGTAATCCAGCAGCGGTGAGTCGAGCACTGCAAACCGCATTTTGACCGAAGCCGAAACGCGGTGATCAGACACCCTCAACGGCTGAGACGGTGAATGGTGACGAGGCACTCGCCGAACCGAATGAAGAGGAATAACGATTCGCAACGATCGTCATTCCCCGCTGAGATCCTACTCGGCCATATCCACAAGCTTTAGCCGCTCTTCCCGGTCAAAGGCAACGAGCGCCGAAATCAGCTCGTCCATTTCACCCGCCATGATGCGATCGAGCTTGTAGATGGTCAGGTTGCACCGATGATCGGTCATTCGATTCTGAGGAAAATTGTAGGTGCGAATTCTCTCACTTCTGTCGCCTGACCCGACCAGAGTACGGCGTGTCTCCGCCCGTTCATTGTGCTGCTTCTGCTGCTGAGCTTCGAGAATACGGCTTCGAAGAACTCGCATGGCTTTGGCCCGGTTCTTATGCTGACTCTTTTCGTCCTGGCACTTTACCACAACGCCGGTGGGCAGATGAGTAATACGCACCGCGCTCTCTGTCTTGTTGACCTTTTGTCCGCCCGGTCCCCCGGCTCGCATCGTATCGATCTGAAGGTCCTCGGGATTGATGTCAATCTCGACCTCATCGGCTTCCGGAAGCACGGCCACTGTCGCCGCGCTGGTGTGCACTCGCCCCTGAGTTTCCGTCTCCGGAACTCGCTGCACCCGGTGGCCTCCACTTTCAAACTGAAGCTGATGAAAAGCACCTTCACCGGTAATGGAAAAGACGACTTCCTTCAGACCGCCCAGTTCGGTTGGACTGAGCTCCAGCACTTCCGTTTTCCAGCCACGATTGATGCAAAAGGCCATGTACATATCAAACAGGTCTTTTGCAAACAGTGCCGCTTCATCACCACCAGTGCCGGCACGGACTTCCATGATCAGGGCTCCGCGGGTAATCGAATCGCCGGCAGTGGCAATATCCTCCAGCTCAGCCGATACCTTCGTCCGCTCGGCAATCAGCTCGGTCAGCTCCGCCTGAGCATAGGCACGAGTCTCCCGATCGGTTTCTTCATCCACCATCATCTGCGTGGCTTCGATATCTTCCAGCAGTGAGTGATAGCGGCGGACCGCAGCAGCCACACGAGCCAGCCCGCCCAGCTCTTTCTGAATGGCCAGCATCCGCGAAACGTCAGTCAGGATGGCCGGATCCTGTAACTGTTTTTCCAGCTCATCATACCGAGCTTTTTTGCGTTCGAGACTTGGGAACATATGCGACTCGCCTTAGGATCTGAAGGACAACCTGAAACCAACCAATTCCCAAAAACAAAGGACGTGCGCAGGAAAACTTGCGCACGTCCCATCAGATTGTTCAGAGCCTGCAGCTACTCGGCGGCGTCTTTTTTGCCCCACTTGTACTTCTTCTGGAACTTCTCAACACGCCCGGCAGAGTCAACAAATTTCATCTTGCCAGTGAAGAACGGATGGGAGGCCGAACTGATTTCCACCTTCACCAGCGGATACTCACTGCCGTCGTCCCATGTTCCGTTTTCCTTTGATCGGATCGTGGACTTCATCAGGAATCGCGTTCCTGTCGAGGTGTCCATGAAGATCACGTCACGATACTGAGGATGGATGTCCTTTTTCATGGCCGTTATTTCAACCTTGTCCTGTCTGGAGGCTGCAGATGGCAAGTACATCCGCGTCAGACGTTTCAAAAAAATCGGTCGCCAACCAGCAAATTGTCTGGATAAAGCAACAACACCTTGCCTTCGCGTCAAAACGAAGCGGCGAAGTTTAAACTGGTAACCCCAAATCGGCAAGCAAAAACCCAGGTCTTCACTCACGACACTCAATCAGCACCCGATTCCCTCACAAAATTCCAGAACCAGAGATTTGGCTGCCATTCCAGTGTGAACGTCTGAATACACCAGAAATGGCCTCGCTGCTGATCTGAACTAACTTCCGATGAGATACATATACCGCGATGATCTGAGCAGGATGCGTCCGTCGAGAAACACAGGAGTGGAGACGGTATGATCGTCGTCCAGAGTGTTTTTCGAGAGCACTTTGAATTCACTGCCTCTGGCGTCCAGCACAAAAACGACTCCATCCTGTCGAGTTACATACACCTTGCCATCCGCCACGACCGGAGAGGATCGGTAAGTGGTGCGGTGTTCTTCCAGTTTTCCTGACCAGATCGTGCTGCCAGTCAGCAGATCAAGACAGTCAATCGTTCCTCGATCGTCCTTCACATCCCTGCAAATGTAGACTCGGCCGTCAGCAATGGCTGGTGTGGGTACGTCAGCCGATGTTTCCTTCTTTTCCCAAAGAATACGGGATCCTGTCACATCGCCGGAACCACCCATTTTAATTGCGGTGAGAGATTCACCGCGAGCATAAGGCGCGATCACAATTCCATCAGCAACGGCCGGTCCTGCAATCGACCGAAAGTACCTGTGCTGAGTTGGGTTCAGACCGCCAACTCGCCACAATTCACGACCGTCTGAAGCTGCATGAGCGGTGACATGATCTGCCCCCAGGACAACGATGACTTCCTGATCGCCATCGCGAACAACGACCGGCGTCGAATAACTTTGTGCGGCTTCTTCGGGAGCCCCAAGTTCACGGTCATGCTTCCAGAGCATTCGTCCATCGTCTTTTGCAAAGGCAGCAACATAGGACGGCCCGGAATGCATGCAGGCGATCACAACTGCATTCTCAATGAGGACCGGTGAAGTGCCCAGATCCCACCAAAGAGTGTCTTCACCAAAGCGCTGCTGCAGATTGGTCTGCCATTTCAGATCACCGCTGATGCTGAAACAGCCGAGATCCCCGCTCTTAAAGTAGACAAAGACGTTTTCTCCATCCGTGGCGACTGACGGATTGGCACCCGTCCCATCTTTTCCCGGTTTGCCGTCAACTGCTGATCCGATCTCCTTCGACCATCGCAGCTTTCCGCCGATGTCATAGCAAAGGACCTGATTTTTGCCTTCTGAGGTCGTTGTCAGGAAGATCAGATCACCGGCGACAGCCGGAGTTGAGGCGCCGAGTCCTGGCAGCTCCACCTTCCAAACAATATTCTTCTTTGCGGACCATTCAACCGGGTATCCGCTGCCATCAGCACTCCCGTTTCCGTGAGGTCCCCGCCAGCCCGGCCAGTCGCCAGAGCGAACCTCGTCAGAAAACGTCGTCACGATCAGCAACAGCAGGCAGGCAGCTGAAACACGCATCAGCTTCAGACGGATCGACTTCATCGAAGGCTCCTTTGTCAGGAATACAATGCTGAGCACCGCACGTCATTTTGAAAGTCAGGCGAGCGGAAAAACCGTTTTCACCGGGAGGGCGAGGCTCCTGCCGAGCCGCAAGATCATTTTTACCGGGAGGGCGAGGCTCCCGCCGAGCCGCTAAATCGTTTCACCGGGAGGGCGAGGCTCCTGCCGAGCCGAACTTTCCTCGGCTCAGCAGGAGCTTCGCCCTCCCATCTGTCGAACTTTCCTCGGCTCAGCAGGAGCTTCGCCCTCCCATCTGCCAAGCTTTCCTCGGCTCAGCAGGAGCTTCGCCCTCCCATCTGCTGCGCTGATTGGTATGTTCTCAACTGCCCGTCGCCTTAATGGGCTGCGATGACCGTTTGCCCATGATCATGACCGTGCCCGTGATCATGACTGTCATGGCCCCCATGCCCATGGGAGTGTCCATGACCATGGTCATCACTTTCTGATTCATCATCGAAATGGCTCATGTTTCCGAACGAACCCGACAGCTGAGCAGACCCGCAAAGCAGAGCGATGCATGTCAGCATCGTGACATAAATAAACTTGCCCGCATAATTGCTGACGGTCAGACTGAGCAGGACATGCTGGCCTTCCGGCGGAGGAGCAATGGCTCCCCAGACGAGAGTGGCCACCAGCATCAGCAGCAGAACTCCGACAAAGCCGCCGCGCCAAAGAATCGGGAAAACCCTGGCCCAGTTGACAGCAAATGTCCAGAATCCAACCCAGCCCAGCAATGGCAGCCATGGCAGGATGACCATGACAATGGCGACGATAACATCCAGCAACGACCAGAAGACATTGATCAGACTTTGAAGGAGGTTGATGACGGCGTCCATGAGAATCCAGATTTTTCACAGGTTACAGTAAGTTGCAGCCGAATTTACACCTCCACATTCCAACTCAGATTCGCCGAAAAGTCCAGTGAACACTGCGGGAACGGGATTCGGGACCGGGAAATCAATTGTGATTGCCAGATACTGAGAGCCGGTTCGCCTGCTTTTGAGTTAAAGTGGTTCCCATGTTTTTGCCGCTTTCCTGCAATCTCGCTCCCTGACTTTGGTTCCGTCTGTCGCCGGCTCCCATAGAATACAGCTTCTGTGAATTGTATGCGGTGACTGGATCTGCGAAGACCAGATCACGTTTTGCGTCAATTTTTTCCGTGCTGAAGGATTCCGTTGATTCGCCTGGCCTTTGTCATCCCAACGCTCGATCAGTCCGGAGCAGAGCGGCAGTTAGCTCTGCTGGCCTGCGGACTTCCCCGGGACCGCTTTGAGATCCGGGTTTTTGCACTGAATCGCGGCGGTTATTTCGCTGATATACTGGAAAAGGCTGGCATTCCCGTTGAGATTTTGCAGAAACGATTTCGGTTTGATCCACTGACATGGTGGAGGCTGCGGAAGGCAATCCGACGGTTCCAGCCCCAGCTTGTGCAGTCATTTTTGTTTTCCGCAAACGCGTACGTGCGTCTGCCCGGAATTTGTCCGGCAGGCACTTTCGTCATTGTTTCTGAGCGATGCGTCGACAGCTGGAAAAGCGCCTGGCAACTGAGTCTGGACAGGCGACTGGCGAGCAGGACCAGCGCCATGACGGCCAATTCTGCCAGCGTTGCAGAATTTTACCGTGATGTCGGAGTGCAGCCTGACCTGATTTCCGTGATTCCCAACGGAATCAAGGTACCTGCGGAGAATGCCAATTCCGCCGATACAGCCTCTCGTGACCAGATCCGGCAGGAACTGGGATTGATGCCGACGGACCGGGTCGTGTGTTTTGCAGGCCGGCTGGCCCGACAAAAACGGCTGCCTGATCTGATCTGGTCCTTTCAGCTTTTGCATCAGCTTGTGGAAAATGCAAAGCTGGTGCTGATCGGCGACGGACCGGAGCGGGACCGACTCGCGGAGCTCGCCGTAAAACTGGGCTGTCGGGACAAGATCGTGTTCGCGGGACACCGCATGGATGCGTACAAGCTGATGGCCGGTATGGATGTTTTTTGCCTGCCGAGTGAATTTGAAGGAATGTCCAACAGCCTGATGGAGGCAATGTCTCTTGGTTTGCCGGTAGTCGTCAGTGATATTGCTGCCAATCGGGAACTGGTGACTCACGAGCAAACGGGCCTGGTGTTTCCCCTGGGTAAGTCCCCGGAAATGACAAAGGCACTCAGACAGCTGCTGACGGACGATTCCCTCGCAAAGCGACTGGCACTGGCTGCTCGCCAGTTGCTTGTCAAGCATCACAGTGTGGAACAACTGGTCAGCCGACATGTGCAGCTGTACGAGCGTTTGCTGGCACAGCGCAGGGTGTGACCCGGGCTTCTCCTGTTTATCGCCGGAACTGTAACCATTTCATCTTCGTCTAATCATCTTCGTCCAAATAAGGAAGAATGTTTGTGTGTGGAATCGCAGGAGCAGTCTGGTGGCAGGCGGACAAGGCTGTTTCTGCAGAAGTGCTGCACCGCATGACCGACACGATTCAACATCGTGGCCCGGATGCTGACGGACACTATTTCTGGCCGCCAGGGTCCGGCGAATTCTGGCCGCCAGGGTCCGGCGAATGCTCGGGGGCATCAGTATCGACCTCGCCTGTCAGAGTTGCTCTGGGACATCGGCGTCTGAGTATTATTGATGTGGCGGGAAGTGCTCAGCCGCTCGGCAACGAAGACAACAGCATCCAGATCGTCTTTAACGGTGAAATTTACAATTATCGTGAACTGCGTCCCGATCTGATTGCGCGAGGCCATCGTTTTCATACAGACGGCGATACCGAAGTTATCGTGCACCTGTATGAAGAATACGGACTGGATTTCGTTGATCATCTGCGAGGTATGTTTGCTCTGGCGATCTGGGATTCCGGTCGACAGCGGTTGGTTCTGCTTCGTGATCGACTGGGCCAGAAGCCTCTGTTTTACCGACACGAAGAAGGTCGACTGTTATTTGCCAGCGAACTGAAATCGCTTCTGCAGGTTCCTGGAGTGCCTCGCGTCCTGAATCGGCAGTCAGTGCTGAGGTTTCTGACGCTTCAGTATGTTCCACATCCTCATTCCATTCTGGAAGGATTTCAAAAGCTGCCGCCAGCCACGATGGCTGTCTTCGAGAATTCTCAGCTATCACTGAAGCCTTACTGGTCACCACCTTATGACCAGCCAATGGAAGAACGTGCCTCCGTGGGCGACTGGAAGGATGATCTGAGATCAACTCTGACGGAAGCCGTGCGGCTAAGGTTACGGAGTGACGTTCCTCTGGGGGCGTTTTTATCCGGAGGAGTTGATTCGACGGTGATCTGCGGACTGATGCAAACGCAGCTCGATCGTCCGGTTCAGACATTTTCCATTGGGTTTCCGATCGCCGCCTTTGATGAACGACATTATGCCCGACAGGCTTCAAAGCAGCTGGGAACGGATCACCATGAAGCCATCGTGCATCCGGATGCAGTCAGTATCCTGCCGCAGCTGATCTGGCACTACGATGAGCCTTTCGGAGACAGTTCGGCAATACCCACCATGTATCTGTCCCGCATGACTCGGCAGCACGTTACCGTGGCCCTCACCGGTGATGCGGGCGATGAATTGTTTTGCGGATATGAGCGTTATCGAGCCGTACGGATTGCCAGTCTGATGGATCGGGCACCTGCATGGATCAGGCGTCTGTGGAATTCCCGTCTTGTGTCCATGATTCCGGCATCCGTTCATCAGAAGTCATTCCGGCGAAGACTGAAACGGCTTCTGGAAACGATCGGGCAGGAGCCGGAACGCAGATACCTGAACTGGATCACAATTTTCAATCGGGCCAGGCTGCAATGGCTGGTGACCGATGAACTCTGGAAGCATACCGAACAGGATGACCCTGCCGCATGTGTTTTCGATGCCTATCGGAAATTTCCGCAGCGTGATTTTGTGACCCGCACAACGGCCGCCGATCTGCTGACCTACCTGCCCTGTGATATTCTGACCAAAGTCGATATTGCCAGCATGGCCGTGGGTCTGGAATGCCGGAGCCCGATGCTTGATCACAAAGTGGTGGAACTGGCTGCACGCATGCCACTCGCCGTAAAGCAGTCTCTGAAACAGGGTAAGAAGGTGCTGGTCGAAACGTTTAGCGATTTGATACCGCCCGACATTCAGACACGCCGCAAGATGGGATTTGGAGTGCCGATCGATCACTGGTTTCGAAAGGAACTGAAACCTCTGCTGCATGATGTCCTGCTGTCGGATCGTTGCCTGGAACGCGGGCTGCTGAATCCGAATTCAGTACGACAATTGATACACGAACATACCAGTGCTCAGGTTGATCATGCGTATCGACTGTGGAATCTTCTGTGCCTTGAGCTGTGGCAGAGAATGTACCTGGATCAGGTCCCGCCGATGTCAGCCCCCTCGTCGCTCCCCTGATAATCGCCCTGAAGAATCACACGTTTGAACAGAATCTTCCTCGGATCGGTGAACTCAGACGTCAACGCCTGTTGTTTTCAGCGTCGGCCATCCCCGACGGCCTGCTGGTCTTACAAAATCTGTCTCAGATTTTTCGGTACTGGCTGTCGATTCCAGTCGTACAGAAACGACTATGTCCGGTTCAGCACAAAAAGCGGCCGCTTTTTTGATACTGTTCCGCTTCGTTGAAACTTTTTAGACAGGGAATCTGGTATGAGCGGAGTGAGAGTGCTGGTCGGCACCAAAAAGGGCGCATTTATTCTGTCCGCTGATGGCAGTCGGGACAAATGGGACGTTGCCGGGCCGTTTTTTGGCGGCTGGTCGGTCTATCATATGAAAGGTTCCCCGGTGGACCCGAATCGGATCTATGCATCTCAGTGCAGCGACTGGTTTGGGCAGGTGATTCAGCGGTCCAGCGACGGCGGAAAAACATGGGAACAGCCGGGAGGAGAGCCAGCACCGGAGTTTACGGGAACTCCCGTCGGTGCCAGCAATAAGTTCGTTTACGAAGGAAATCCGGGAACTCATATGTGGTACGATGGCACGCCACATGCCTGGGAGTTCAAGCGTGTCTGGCACCTTGAACCTTCACTGACCGACCCGGACACGGTCTATGCCGGAGTAGAAGACGCGGCTATTTTCAAAACAACAGATGGTGGAGTCTCGTGGAAGGAGCTTCCCGGGCTGCGAGATCAGAGAGGTTCAGAATGGCAGCCGGGAGCTGGCGGCATGGGACTTCACACAATTCTGCTGGATCCCACCAATCCCGATCGCATCTATGTGGCGATCTCTGCGGCTGGCGCTTTCCGCACCGACGACGGAGGTAACACGTGGAAGCCCATTAATCGCGGACTGAGGTCAAAGTACCTCCCTGATCCCAACGCAGAAATCGGCTACTGTGTGCATCGACTTGCTCTGCATCCTTCCCGGCCGGAGGTGTTGTTTATGCAGCTGCACTGGAATGTGATGCGGACGGATAACGCCGGAGAACTGTGGACGAACATCAGCGGTAACCTTCCCACGGATTTCGGTTTTCCCATTGAAGTTCATGCACATGAACCGGACACAGTGTATGTCGTACCGATCAAGAGTGACTCTGAACACTATGTGCATGACGGGAAGCTGCGAGTATATCGCAGCAGGACGGGCGGCAACGACTGGGAAGCACTCACAAACGGGCTGCCGCAGCGCGACTGCTACGTGAATATCCTCAGAGATGCGATGGCGACAGATTCACTGGATCAGTGCGGGATCTACTTCGGTACGACCGGCGGACAGGTTTATTTATCACCGGACGGTGGAGACAACTGGAAAGCAATCGTTCGAGACCTGCCCAGCGTTCTGTCGGTGGAGGTACAGACTCTGTCATGACGACATCCGTCATCCGAGTTGAGCTGCCGTTTCATCTGCAAACTCTGGCACGTGTCGGGCCGGAAGTTTCGGTGGAGGTTGAGCATCCGCTGACTCAGTCAGCGGTGCTCGACGCCATTGAAGCGCATTACCCGATGTTGTGTGGTACAGTCCGCGATCATGTCACAAAGAAACGCCGTCCCTTTCTGCGTTACTTTGGATGTCAGAAAGACCTGTCCCACGAGCCGCCCGATTCGATCCTTCCTGATGCGATCTGCAATGGCACAGAGCCGTTTATCATCTGGGGAGCGCTTTCCGGCGGATAGAAAGTCCGGAAATGCGTATTGCGATTGGCGGAATTTCGCACGAGACCAGCACGTTTGTAAAAACGCCCACCACGTTCAGTGATTTTGAATCCGGATTTGGCCTGTTCCGGGGTCAGCAGATCATTGATCGATTTACGGGGACCAATATCTGTACTGGTGGATTCATTGAAGGTGGACGGCTGCACGGTTTTGAGGTGGTACCACTCCTCTGGACCTTCGCTTATCCGGGCGGCCTGATTGTTCGTGAAGCCTATGAAACTCTGAAAAGCGAATTCCTGAATCGACTGAAGGAAGCCGAAGCCGCTGACGGGCCGGTTGATGGAGTTCTGCTGGACATGCATGGAGCAATGGTTGTCGACGGTATTGATGACGCCGATGGAGATTTTATCGCATCGGTGCGTGAGGTTGTGGGGCCGGATCGACCAGTCATCGTAACGCTCGATCTGCACGGAAATCATTCTCAGTATCGAACTGACCAGGCCAGCGCCATCATTGGTTTTGACACCTACCCGCATATTGATATGTCGGAGCGGGGCCTGGAAGCCGCTCGAATGATGGTCGCGACGCTGCGAGGTGAAGTGCGGCCCGTGATGGCCCTGCGACAGATTCCGCTATTCTGGAACGTGAGTTCTCAGGTCACTGCTGAGCCTCCTATGGAAGAACTGATCCGTCTTGTCCATCAGATGGAAACACGCCCCGGAATTCTCTCAGTGACCGTGGCCACTGGTTTTCCCTGGGCCGATGTTCCTGACATGGGTCCGAGCGTTATTGTTGTGGCAGATGGTGATGCTGACCTTGCTCGTTCAGCAGCCGATGAGCTTGCCGACTGGATCTGGACTCGTCGCCAGCGATGGACATGTGCGCCCGTTTCGGTCCTGGACGCGATCAGGCGAGGGGAAGCAGGCAACAAGTTTCCCGTTGTGCTGGCCGATCATGCAGACAATACGGGTGGCGGTTCACCGGGTGATTCCACAGAGATTCTGCAGGCATTTCTGACACTGCAGCTTCAGGATGCTGTGATCCTTTATATGGTTGACCCGGAAGTGATTGAACAGGCTCATGCAGCGGGCGTCGGAAGTACGATTGCTGTTGCTGTCGGTGGTAAGTCGGATCCGCAGCAGGGATTGCCTGTTCCGATGAATGCGGAGGTGATGGCCCTTTCCGGCGGCGACTTCACTTACGACGGTCCAATGTATGCGGGACTGACAGGAAACATGGGCTCCTCAGCGTGGCTTCGGCAGGGCGGAGTTTCAGTGGTCGTGGTCACTGCACATGAGCAGCCGCTGGGACCGGCGTTCGCTCGCACTCTGGGAATTGAATGTGAAAAGATGAAGTACATTGCCGTCAAATCGGCGGCTCACTTTCGAGCCAGTTTTGGCAGGTTCGCAGGCATGATCATCAACGTAGATGCCCAGGCAATCCATACGCACGACTTCGCAAAACTGAACTGGAAAAAACGCAATCGCGATTTTTTCCCGGTTGAAATTCCCACGTAGAAGTGGTCAAGTCACTCCTGGTGCAATTTCCAGCAAACGGCGGGTAGGGGAACTGGGTCGCCGTTATCCTTTTCCCGGGTTACTCGGCATTCTTTTTCCGGAATTCCCGCAACCGCCGGGGAAAAGTACAGAAGATAGTGGTGTAAGCCGGTGAGTTACACCGGACACAAAGTCAGGGAAACGGTGCGGAAAGACGTGCTGGCAAATGTATCAGCCAGAGGATCCGCTGACATACACATCACAGTTTAGAGAAGGACCACGACCATGCCAGCATTCATGAAACTGGGCGATATCAAAGGCGAAGCGACTGACCAGGACCACAAGGAGTGGATTCTGATTGAATCGATGAGTTCTCCGATTTCCCGGTCAGTTCCGCAGGGAGCCAAGGACCAGCAGCGTACGAAGGGCGAAACATCGCTGGGCGACGTTTCCGTGACTCGTCAGCTGGACAAGTCGTCGACCAAACTTCAGGAAGCCTGTGCGAACGGGACCTTCTTCAAGGACGTGGAAATCCACTTCTGCACGACGGTGAAGAACAAGCAGGAACCCTACCTGACCTACAAGCTGTCGGACGTGATTGTCAGCAGCTACTCGATCTTCGCGAATTCCTCGGGCAGCCCGCTTCCATCCGAAAGCGTGACAATGGGCTACACCAAGGCCGAATGGAATTACATCACGATTGACCCGAAGACCGGCGACAAGAAGGGCAATGTCCCTGCCAAGTACAACCCGGCCGAAGGTCGAAGCTGATCCGCCAAAACCCTCCCCTCCCCTCCCGCGCAGCGCAGCGAAGTGGGAGGGGTCGGCCGTCAGGCCGGGGGAGGGCTCGCCGCGTGTTGCACAGAACGCCGTCCCGGGCCTGTCAGAATTTTTGTGTCAGGCAGGAAATGCTTGAGATTGAATGGAAGGTTCAATTACTTTTGGGCATGCGTTCCTGAAAGAGGATTGCGAAGTGATTCAGAGCTTCCTTCCA
>JALHMY010000022.1 GCA_022843805.1 Fuerstiella sp. | reverse complement strand
CGTCTGTGTTATTCTCGTGCACCGATTTCACAAGTGACGCTGAACCAATACACCCGATGATTCACGTCCGGAATCCCATTGTCGAGCAGTGTTTCAAATTCGTTTCGCCAAAACCTCGCAGCGGTCCCCGTCCCGGTGGTAATGTCCGGCAACTTTTGCCGGTCAAAAAGATGTGTGGTACGATGACCGCTGGATGCAGACGTCAGAGGCCGTCGTTACGACGATATGACTTCCGGCGAAGACTTTGTTCCAAGCTGGTGCAATTCTTTGGGCAGGCTGAAATGCACATGTTCTTCCCGCAGCGTTTCTTCTGCCACTTCGGCGGAAAAATTTGACTGCAGAAACTGGATGCATTCCTGGACCACCACTTCCGGCGCGCTGGCACCTGCGGTGACAACAACGGTTTCCACATCTTCAAACCATTGATGCCTGAGTTCAGCGGCCCCATCGATCAGATAGGAAGGGATGCCGCGACTCGCACCGATTTCCATGAGCCGACGGCTGTTTGAGCTGTTCTGGCTGCCAAGCACGATCAGCACGTCCGCCGAGTCCACAAGAGCCTTTACAGCATCCTGTCGATTGGTTGTCGCATAACAAATATCTTCGCGAGGAGGCGACTCGATCGCCGGATACCGTTGTTTGAGTGCAACGATGACAGCTTTTGCTTCATCCACACTGAGAGTCGTTTGAGTCAGGTATGCCAGACGGTCACTGCCGGAAAACGGCAGATGAGCAACCTCTTCGGGTGTTTCGACCAGAGTGATGCTTTCAGGCGCTTCTCCCATGGTCCCGATGACTTCGTCGTGGCCTTCGTGTCCAATCAGGATGATGTTGTAACCCTGATTGGCATATCGAATTGCTTCAAGATGGACTTTCGTCACCAGCGGACAAGTTGCATCAACCGTTTGAAGTTTTCGATCGCGGGCAATTTGTCGGACCTCGGGGGACACACCGTGAGCGCTGAAGAGCAGAATAGCTCCAACAGGCACTTCCTCGAGCGAATCGACGAATTTCACACCCTGTTTTGTGAAACGATCGACCACATACTTGTTGTGGACGATCTCGTGATAGACATAGATTCCCGATCCGACCCTTCGAATCGCCTCATCCAGGCATTCGATGGCCATGTTCACTCCGGCGCAGAAACCCCGGGGATTTGCCAGCAGTATCTTCATGGAAATTGCTCAAAACTCGTTGGATATTGAAGTAGAAACTCAATCGGTCTCAGGTTCTGCTCGGACTGATATCATTGATTTCTGCTAACCGCTGAAGGATCAGACGGCTTAACTCCGGCAGGCCTTTTCCTGTCACCGCCGATATCAGCAATACGTCACGGCCGGAAGTTTCGCGAAGCAGTTCCGCACATGTTTCCGCATCCGGTAGCTCGGCTTTGGTGACACAGAGAATTTCGGGGCGATCTGCAAGCGACTTATCGTACAACCGCAGTTCTTCCCTGATCTGATCATAATTATCAAGCGGATCGGAGTAGTCCATTGGTGCAGGCTCGACCAAATGCACCAGCAGTCGAGTGCGTTCCACATGTTTCAGAAATTCGTGGCCCAGACCAGCGCCGTGGTGTGCGCCTTCGATGAGTCCGGGGATATCCGCCAGAACAAAGGATCGATCAAATCCCACATGCACGACACCCAAATTTGGATACTTGGTTGTGAAGGGGTAGTCGGCAATTTCCGGAGTCGCTCTCGACAGTCGACTCAGCAGAGTCGACTTGCCTGCGTTGGGTTTTCCAATCAGACCAACATCGGCGATGAGTTTCAGTTCGAGAACAATCTCGCGATATTCACCAGGGAAGCCACTTTCGCATTCACGGGGTGCTCGATGAGTGGCCGTCGCGAATCGCGTATTGCCCCGACCACCTCGACCACCTTTTGCAACCGTGACGCTGTCACCATCGTTTTGAAGATCCTGCAAAAGAAATCCGTGTTTTGCATCCTTCACCAGCGTACCTGGTGGCACAAGAATAATCGTGTCAGCTCCGCATCGGCCGGTCATCTGACTGCCCAGTCCATGACCTCCGCGGTCTGCCTTCCAGTGCCGGTGTCCAATCAGATTGGACAGCGAACCGAGATTGTGGTCAGCGCGGATGATGATGCTTCCTCCGGCGCCGCCGTCTCCGCCGTCAGGGCCACCGCGAGGCACGTAGATTTCACGTCGAAAGCTGCTGCAGCCGTTGCCACCGTCGCCTGCATGACAATTCAGGGTCACTCGATCAACAAACATCAGTCTATTTCATTTTGCAAATCCGGATGCCGAAAGGCCGTGGCCCGTCTGCCGGATCGAATTTTCTCAGTATCTCACCCCATCAACAGCATGGGAACCAACAACAGCGGATTGTAGCGGCCAACCTGACGAGGCCGATGCAGATTTGGTCACATTCAATCGCAGACTCTCTGGATTCCAAAGGTTTTTTCAGCGGAGACGGGTGTTCGCCCCTCAGAATTCCGCTCGTTTTTGGCAAAAAATCTCAGTTCTTCGACTAAGTTCAGATCGATCTTGACCCAAATCGGAAAAACGGGCAGAGTGCAGTTCGGAATTCTGGATCTGTTTGGCCACTTTTGCCACCCGATCACCAGCCATGGAAGGTAGGTGAATCATGCGAGTTCGACGCATTTTGTCAGGTTTATTTATTGCCAGTTATCTCTGCTGGCTGTCATGGGGTATTGGCGCCCATGTCATGAAGGTTGGTCTCAGTGGTAATACACTGGGATATTACGTGGTCTGGGATATGTTCTGCGGCTGGCAGGCGTACGATAACCGGATTCATATTCTGGCAGAGGGAATCAGCGGCCAGTTCTATGAGGTGCGTGCTCCCTGGGGCGAATTCACACCGTTCGGTAACGTGGCTCGAGTGCATTACGATGTCACGAATCAGCTGATCCCGAAGCAAATTCACCACGTACTGAAGAACTCTTCCCACGAACCGATCGATCGAGTCTACGTGGTGCAGGAGATCTGGCCGAAGCAGTACAACATACCACAGGAACTTTGGGCTCGTTATTCCGAAGAGCCCATGGACAAAATGTCGTACTTCAATCTCCGGGCAATTTGCAGCGATCGCGGAAACCTTCTGAATTCGTATCCGGACTGGTATGCCGCTCAGACTCTGAAGGCTGTTGCTGACAATCCTCGCCTGCAGATGACGGCCAATAAGGCCACGCCATTCTACGACACATTTATTAAACCCAATCGCGGACAGGAGACCCGAACATCGGAATTCGTGTCCACTTCGAGCGGGCAGCTCAGCACAAATTAGGCGGATTCGCCTGCAAATGGCGGCATTTTCGTACGGCCGAGCAGACTTCTGCCGCCATACAGGAAGAGCCGCCACTCCCTCTCTCCCAACCCACTCGGCTGACAGATTAAGCCGCATCGACTGCATTTAGATGGAGACACCAGAATGGCTCGCGAGCAAACAAAATCGACACTGGGCGGTCGTCTGCGGGAGTTCTTCTTTGCAGAGCAATCACCATATGGAATGGCACTTGTAAGGATGTTTCTGCCGTCGGTGGCGATGATACCGATGGTTCGCCGATTTCCACACGTGCGAGAGCTGTTTTCCAGTGAGGGTACGCCACAGCCGCTGTTTGAACTTTTCGGGCAGACCAATCCGTTTCCTCTGCTGTCACCTCCGCTGGCCGCCTCTCTGTATGGTCTGATGATGTTTGGCATGTTGTGTGTGGTACTTGGTTGGCGGACACGATTGTCACTGTGCGTAGCCGTACCGCTCTACATCTACTTCAATCTGCTGGACTCGGTGGGGACAATGACAAAGTACACTGTCATTGCTTCACATATTCTCCTGCTGCTGACCCTGTCGAACTGTGGTGCCGTGTGGTCAGTTGATGCGCTGCTGAAAAAGCGAACGCTGGGGCAAAATGCGACCGCCATTCCACCGGTGTTTCCCGTGTGGCCCGCTCGCCTCACGCAGTTTCTGTTTTGCTTCATCTATTTTGGAGCTGCTATTACCAAGATTCAGACAGAATCATTCTTCACCGGCGAGCAGATGCGTTACTGGATGCTGAGCAACTGGAATTATTCCAACCCTGTCGGCGAACAGATGGCGATGTGGACGCCGCTGCTGCTTGCAGGGGCCTACTTTACGGTCGTTTGGGAAATTGTGTTCGCGTTTCTGGTCTGGAGGCCCGGGAGTCGACTGATCATGCTGGGTCTCGGAGCATTCTTTCACTTCATGACATGGCTGACACTGGGACTGTACATCTTTCCGCTGATCTGCCTGAGCGGTTATTTGTCTTACGTTACTGAGTCTGACATTGTCAGGATCCGTCGTCTTATTCGGCGAGTGAAACTGCCGACGAAATGGCTGGCCTATCCCCGTGAACTGGTTGTCCGAGCCGTTGAGGCTCGCCCTGCCTCCGTTCCGGTCCTGGCTTCTTACCTGGTTGTGGCAGCACTGTCTGCGGTTTCTGCAGCAGAAGTCGAATATCGGCTGGATGCTTATGGACTGTTAGCCAACAATGGGCCGCTTCCACTGAAGACAGTTGATTCCCAGGTCGCGCTGGCCATGATCAGGGATAAGACACCTGTGCGGGAGAAGGATAAGTATTTCTCGTTCGAAATCGGCAAACATCTGCTCGGCGGACAACTTGCTGACCGTTGTTCCGAGTACGAATTCGGAGATGTTGTTGTTGCGCAATGCAATTTGAATCCGCCACATGAGGATCTGTGGGTGGAGTGTTTGTTGCAGGATGAACAGAAACGAACATTTGAACAATCAGGTCAGTTCGTGACTCGCGATATGTTGTACGCCAACTTCTATTATCATTTCGGAAATGCTCTGGTGCCGGGCAAGTATTTCGTCGTTCTCCGGAGTTCCGGAAAAGAGATCTACCGTCGGACTTTGTATCTTCGGGGAGATCCGGCGTCGGTTCCCGAAATGAACGAAATGATGACCAACTAATCGCCACGGAAAAGCGCGTCGTATCACAATAGCTTTCCCTTCCCCCGAAATTCCTTCAGGAGCCCGGTCCTTCAAAAGGCCGGGCTCTTGTTGTTTACGCTCCGCTGTCGGCAGGAATCAGCTGCAAAATCGCTACATTGTTCAATCATTGCCCGGATCCCCCGGATTTCGCTCGGCGATATGCTGGATCACGTTAGAATACGTCGATTAAAACGTCCTGGAAAGGCATTCCGATCGCATCCCAGGATGGGCAGTCAACCATCACTCCGGTTCGCTGAAATTGACATAAAATGAAATTCACAAGCTATTTGCGTTCACTTTTTGCCTCTCCCAAAGTGAATCGTCTGCGTCGAACGACGCCTTCATTGCCCTGTGAGGTACTGGAGAGGCGTACACTGTTGACGGGCAATGTTGACGTTCGGATGGTTGGACGCGAAGTTTTCCTTTATGGGGATAACGGCGACAACTCTGTGGAAGTTGTCGCGGAAGGGGGCAGCGTGGTGGTGCGTGGTCTGTCTTCGACCACGATTAACGGGTCAGCGTCTGCTTTTACTCTGATTAATGGTTCGGTCGTTGTGCCACGAAGTCTGACGGCATTTCTGCGGGGCGGTAACAACGACCTTCAGATCGGGGCTGGGGTAACCATTGGTCGGGATGCGGTGATTTACTCGGGTGAGGGCAATGACCGAATTGGCATTGTCAGTACCAGTGTAAACAGGAATCTGGTCATCAATTCTGCCGGAGGAAATGATCAGCTCAGCGTGCAGAATTCTTCAGTCGGGCGAAATGCGACTCTGATCGCCGTGGGTTCGAGTGTGGTGGTAAACGTCAGCAGCACGACCACAGGCGGCGATTTGCGTATTCATACCGGGTCCGGCAATGATGACGTTGTGCTGACAAACAGTACCGTCAATGATGATACGACGATCCTGACGCATGGTGGCGACGACGATGTTGTCATCAGGAATTCAACACTGCATGACGATTTGCTGATTTCCACGGGCACAGGTTCCGACATCGTCATGATCGACACGAGTACGGTTCGCGATCGTACTACTCTCGATCAGTCGTCTGGTTCGGATAACTTTGTTGTTCAGGGGCAGAGTGTTTTTCAGGACAAGGTGCGTGTGTTTGGCGGGCCTGGCAATGATCTTGCCGAGATTGGCAGTCAGGTCGCCATGAGTGGTTTGAAGTTATTCAGTGCGTCCCGTGGAGACGTCAGTGACACTTTGGTAGCGGATCGTATCACGGCACCGGTATCGGGAGCGATTGCTCGGGCGACGGCGATTTCAACGTTCTTTGTTCCGGTGCTGACCGCGCAGCTCAGTGTTGCGACGGTCGCTGAGTCCGCCGGGGCTGACGCCAGTATTCTGACGGTCACTCGTTCTGGTCCTACAACATCTCCGCTGGTTGTGAATCTGACCAGTTCCAATACGTTAAAGGCGACGGTCCCGGCAACAGTCACCATCCTCGCTGGTCAAACGTCTGCCACAGTCAGCGTTGCCGCGGTCAACAATACTCTGTTTGAGCCGAGTGCAAGCGTCACTCTGACTGCTCAGGCGGCTGACTTTTCCAGCGGAACGACCGTTCTGACGGTCACCAGTGAAGATGCGGCGGCGCTGGCTCTGACGTCGAATATTGCAACTGTTCCTGAAAATGGTGGAGCGAACGCTGTCACGTTTACAGTGTCGCGGAACAGCGCCGACAATTCGCAGCCACTGACGGTGAATCTGAGTTCCGGTACACCCGGACGTCTGACGACAGCAACGACCGTGACAATTCCGGCGAACGCATCATCCGTCACTTTTGCGGGAGCAGCGGTTGACAATAACGTGGCCGACGGCGATGCCACGGTGATAGTGTCGGCAACCGCAACTGGTTTCGCTGCTGCTCAGGCTTCCGTAGTCGTGGACGACAATGAGCAGCCGGAACTGAGCGCAACACTGAATGTCGCGACGGTTTCAGAATCTGCTGCGGCCGGAACAGCAAAACTCACCGTTTCCAGAAACACGGCTAACACCACCGCACCACTGGATGTCACGATCCAGTCGTCAGCGACAGGTCGACTGACTGCTCCGACCACCGTTACGATTCCCGCGGGAGTGTCGTCTGCAACAGTAAATCTGACCACGGTCAACAATAACTTCGACGATGGCGATGTGTCGGTCACCATCAATGTTACGGCCACTGGTCTGGCGGCTGACTCGGTTTCAATTACAGTGACGGATGATGATGTTCCGGCATTTACTGTCGCGCCGGCGACATCGACAGTTTCGGAAGCGGTGGGGGCCGCCGGGTTGTCGATAACGGTTTCGCGAAATACGGTCCAGACGACGGACCAGACAGTCAGCCTGAACTATTCAACAAATACGAAACTTTCAGGTCCGGCGACCGTCGTCATTCCGGCCAATCAGACCAGCGTAACGTTCACGGCCACTATAACGGATGACCTGTTATCGAACGCAAATGTTCCGGTAACAATTACTGCATCTGCAACCGGGGTCACATCCGGCAGCTCAGTTGTTACGGTTACAGATAACGATCAGATCGCCCTGACTACGAATATCAGTCAGAACACAACGGCACAGTCAAACGGCACGGTTATTACAAGAAATGCTCAGTTCAATATTCGAGGTACGACGGAGCCGGGGGCAACCGTCAGTGTGGACAGCGACGCAGACGGGCAATTCGATGATGCTTCGGTTACCGCAGCTCAGGATGGCACATACAGCCTGAATGTCGGCCTGCTGAACAACACTGTCAATCGCGGCGCCAATGTGCTGGCTATGCGAGCGTCGCTTGGCCAGGAAGTTTCGAATCCTCAGACGATGAACGTCCATCTGGCCGTCGGCACCGTCATGCGGTTTGAAACAAACGTTGGGGCATGGGATGCCGAACTGCTGGACGCAGACGCGCCTCAGACCGTGCAGAATTTTCTGTCATATGCCAGTTCACCTCGCTGGGACAATCTGATTGTTCAGCGATCTGATGATGGTTTCGTGGTACAGGCGGGTGGCTTTACCGCGTCAGGATCGCAGCTGAATCCCGTTACAACGAATGCTGCCATCCCAAATGAATTCAATGCGGCGAATTCCAATGTGACTGGTACGCTTTCGATGGCTCTGCTTTCGAATCAGCCCAATAGCGGTACCAGCCAGTGGTTTATCAATACCGGCAACAATTCGGCATTGAATGCCGCACGGCATACAGTATTCGGTCGGGTGATTGGAACGGGCATGACCGTTGTCAATCAGATTAACAATCTGACAGTACACGACTTTGTTGATCTTTACGACAACGGTTCACTGGCTGAAGTCCCGCTGCTCGAATTCAATCCCGGAAATGTGCAGCTGACCGGCACAGTGGCGCTGACATCCGGGAGTGCGCAGGTTCAGGGTACGGGAACACAGTTCACGACACAGCTTCAGCCGGGAGACTCGTTCCAGGCTGCCAATTTCCTGATGTTCGTTCAGTCGATCCAGTCCAATACTGCCTTAACTCTGACGTTTAATGCACCATTGACAATTGCCGGCGTGGCGGCAAGGACCGATGTAGCTCCGGAACCGGATGATTTCGTGATATTTAACAACATTGGTGAAATCCTGGATGTGCTGTGAGCACCATTTTTTACGGTACGCCCGGAACGCCCACTGACCGCTGATGGGGATCAGAGCGGGTGGATGGGTGGGGTAATTTCAGAGCTCGGCTGCCGGCGGCGGACGAAAAACCGGAACTGTGGTCCAAGTCCGCAGCCAGGGCCTGCGTTCGATACCAAACTGCGCGAAAAATTGCTATAATTTTCGCTGGAATGACGTCGTTGCAATTCGGAACGAAGCCTGTCTCTGGCAGGCCTCGTCGGCCGGAAGTGCAAATCGCTCTTTTTTGAGATTATCCACTCAAACTGGTATCGCAACTCATGCAACTTTCGTGTGATCGCGCTCTTTTTTCGACCGCATTTTCGGTTGCCGCCTCGGCTGTTCCTACCCGGACACCCAAAGATGTCCTTCGGAACGTTTTTCTGTCTGTCACAAGTCAGGGTGTTGAGCTGGTTGGGACTGACCAGGAAATGGCAATCCGCTTTCGGGTCGACGGCGTGACCACAAACAGCACGGGAGGCGCCTTGCTGCCCACTCAGAAGGTCTCGTCAATTTTGCGAGAGTTGCAGGACGCTAACCTGGTGATCGACATTAATGATCGCCTGATAACCCTGAAGGCGGCATCGGCGACCTTTCGGCTCACTTCAGAGGATCCGCAGGAGTTTCCGCCGGTACCAGAGTTTGACGAGTCGGACTTTTTTCGAATTCCGGCGATGGTATTTCGTCAGATGATTCGGCGAACCTCCTTTGCAACGGACAGCGAGAGTACTCGATATGCACTCGGCGGTTTGTTGCTGGAGATTGGATCGGGCATGGTGACTCTTGCGGCGACGGACAGTCGCCGACTTGCGGTCGCAACGGCCACCTGTGAGGCTCAGGGTAGTCCGCGAATTCCGGAGAAGACAACCGTCATTCCCACGAAGGCGATGTCGCTGCTGGAGCGGTCGATTGATCCGGCAGCGGAATTCGTTGATCTGGCGATTCGCGACAACGATGTGCTGATGCGAACCGGGGCCTGTACGGTTTACAGCCGTCTTGTTGAAGGACGATTTCCCCGATACCGCGATGTTATTCCGCGGACAGGGGCTGTCAGTATACCGCTGCCAGTGGCTCCTTTTTATTCAGCCGTGAAGCAGTCTCAGATCATCACCGACGAAGAGAGTCGGGGCGTTGATTTTCTGTTCAGCAATTCGATGGTGACGCTCAGCAGTCAGGCCAATGACATTGGCGAATCAAAGATTGAGTTGCCTGTGGAATTCGACCATGAGGACATTCGGATCACGTTTGATCCGAAGTATGTGGCCGAATTTCTGCGAGTGTTGTCGCCGGAGACCCTGGTGGAACTGCAGCTGACGGATTCTGACACGGCGGCCGTGTTTCGTGTGGAAGACTCCTATACATATGTCATTATGCCGCTTTCACAGGATCGCTGACAGCGCAGGGATTGCTTTCGTCGGGCCGGTGGACGGTCTGGCGTGACAGGGGCCTCGCCAAATGGCTGCCGAAGAGAGAGGGATGCAGAAGGAAGGATGCCGTGTCTGAAGAGAATGCATTTTCGCGACCGTCGCGACTGGGCGATGTGTTGTCAAGGCTGATTCGCAGTCGTGGCCTCGTTGAAACTTCAGCAGTTGAACAGCTGAATGCCGTCTGGAAGCAGGTAGCAGGTGCGGAGATTGGTGCTCGCAGTACGGTGAATAAACTTCGAGACGGAGTTCTGGAGATTGCAGTATCGAATGGCGCGGTGCTTGAGCAGCTTCGCAGTTACCTGCATCAGACGATGCTGGAGAAAGTACAGGCGGCATTGCCTGAATCACAAATTCGAATCATTCGTTATGTCCGGCGACGCTGAAGGTCCATCGAATCACGTTCGATGGTGGTTTTGTCGGCCGCTGGCAGTCGAGAATAGTATTCCTGAAAGGTAAACCTGTGTCTGAGCCAACTCCCGGTGAACTTTATGACAGTTCAGCGATTCGTCACCTGAAAGGTGTTGAGGGAATTCGAACTCGTCCCGCCATGTACATCGGCGATACGACCACCGCGGGTCTGCATCATCTCGTCTACGAAGTCGTTGACAACAGTATCGACGAAGCGGTGAATGGACACGCTACGGAAATTCTGGTGCAGATCAACGTGGATGAAAGCGTCTCGATTGTAGACAACGGTCGAGGCATTCCTGTTGGAAAGGTTCCGGGCGACGAACGTGTTGCACTGGAAGTGGTACTGACAGAAATTCACGCTGGAGGAAAGTTTGACCGGACCAGTGGATACAAGACGGGAACTGGTGGACTTCACGGCGTCGGTATTACCGCTGTCAACGCGCTGAGCGCCTGGCTGACGGCAGAAATTCGCCGCGAGGGATTTATCTGGGTTATGGATTTCGAAAAGGGTCTCCGGACATCGGAACTTCGCCAGCTGGGACGAGCCGATGCAACGGGTACGAAGCTGACATTTCTTCCGGATCCTTCAATTTTTCCGGACACGAAATTCTCTCTGGATACTCTGTCCAGACGCATGCAGGAACTGGCCTTTCTGACACCCGGAATCAGGCTGACACTCCGGGACGAGCGTGTCGATCGCACCGAGACGTTTCATTATGAACATGGTCTGGTGGAGTTCGTCAAATATCTGAATAGGACGCAGACCGCGATCATTCCTGAAGTGATACGGATCACCGGGGAAGCGGAAAGTATTCTGGTGGATGTCGCGATCCAGCAGAATGATGGTTACACCGAGAATGTGCGGGCATTTGCAAACAACATCTTCAACAACGAAGGTGGTACGCATGTCAGCGGTTTCCGCGCTGCTCTCACGCGTTCGCTGAATAATTATGCAAAGAACGGCAATCTGTTTAAGGACCTGCAGCCGACTGGGGAAGATTTCCGGGAAGGGCTGACGGCTGTGGTATCCGTCAGAATTCCTGAACCCAAGTTTCAGGGACAAACGAAAACGAAACTCGGTAATCCCGAAGTCGAAGGCGTTGTGCAGTCCATCGTCGGTGAAGGGCTCACGAAGTATCTCGAAGAGAATCCGGCCGTTGCCAAAAAGCTGATTGCCAAGGCGATCAATGCGGCAGAAGCCCGCGAGGCTGCTCGGAAATCGAGGGATATGGTTCGCCGAAAGGGTGCGATTACCACGGGCGGTCTCCCCGAGAAACTGCGAGACTGCCGTAGTCGGGATCTGGAGTCGACTGAACTGTACCTGGTCGAAGGGGATTCGGCCGGGGGCTCAGCAGATACCGGACGTGATTCGAGCATTCAGGCCATTCTGCCCCTGCGAGGGAAGATTCTGAATGTGGAAAAGGCGCAACTGGTCAAGATCCTGGACAACACGGAAATTTCCAACCTCTTCCGTGCCATTGGTCTCTCGCCGGATGCCGGCGGCGAAGGAATTGATGTCACGAAGCGCCGGTATGGAAAAATCATTGTCATGACCGACGCCGACGTGGACGGCAGTCATATTCGCACCCTGCTTCTGACGTTTCTGTTTCGCCATATGAGGGAACTGGTTGACGGCGGCCATGTTTACATTGCACAGCCACCGCTCTATCGCGTTGTCCAGAAAAAGAAGACTCGATATGTCCAGACCCACCTTCAAATGATGACGGAGCTGATCAGCCTCGGAATGGAAGGCGCTAAGCTCATCGTTAAGGCAGACAGCACTGTCTTTGAAGGAGATCTGCTGAAACGGCTTGTCGATTTGCTCACTCAGATGGAGCAGCCACTGGAACTGCTCGAACGACGCGGCATTGATATGCGTTACCTTCAGAAACAGAATTCCGAGCAAAAGGATCGGCTGCCGCGTTACCGGGTTCTTTCCGGTGATACAGAACGCTGGTTTCTGGAGCGTGATGCGGCTGATGAATTTGTTAAGTCACTGCAGGCCAGGCATGAGAAGGATAATCCGTCCGCCGCATTGCCGTCCGGTGACACCACCGCGGCTGTGCACGAACTACAGTATCAGCTGGTGGATTTGCACGAAATCAAGACGCTCAATGAGGTCTTCGCACAACTGAAGGACTATGGTTTTTATGTCACTGACTTTGTGCCAGCCGGTATCCGAAATGCAGAAATGATCTTCCCGTTCCGTATCGAAAGGGATGATCAGGTTGTACAGGTGGCGAGTCTGCGGGAGCTGCTCGTGGAGCTCCGAAAGCTGGGCGAAAAGGGACTGACGCTCACTCGCTTCAAAGGGCTGGGCGAAATGAACTCGGAAGAACTCTGGGATACCAGTATGGACCCTGAGAAACGAGTATTGCTGCAGGTGGCCATGAACGATGCTGCAGCAGCCGATGAAATCTTCCGGGTATTAATGGGCGATCAGGTTGAGCCTCGCCGCGAGTTTATTGAGAAGCACGCTCTGGACGTTAAGGAACTGGATATTTAGGCGCTGTCAGGCAATAAGTGTCGCTTTTTGCTCCGCAAAAGCATGCTCTTTCGCGAAGCGAAAGGCGACTATGGCGATAACTTATTGTTTTCCCGGTCCTTAGGGGACTGGATATCAGGCGTCAGTGACCCCGGAGTCAGTGGCAACTCGCTGTTCCGGGGGGCAGGAACCTATTGCTCCGTCAAGACAAAGAGTTCGGGTTGAATGTAGTGGATCTTGCCAAAGATCCCATCGCTACAGGACCTTTAGCAAGGTCCACTACCCGAAATTCAAAGCTTGACAGAGCACTATACAGCGTTCACAGTCATTGCTGCACAGTCATTGTTCTCAGCAGCTCTTTCGCTTGCAGGCGAACGTCGGGCGCGAAATGCCTGTCTGACAGTTGCTGAACAATTCCGCGAATTTGCTGCTGTTCTGTGGCTGGTAGTTGCAGCCACAGGCTGCTGAGCGCTCTCAGGCAGTTTCTGGCGATGATTGGCTGCTCAACCTCGTACTGGTTTCGAGCCAGTCGCTGTTCTTCAGGTTTCAGAGCGGCCACGGTAGCCGGGTCAAACCGTTCGTTCGATTTCTCCAGCAGTTCCTGAAGAGTCTTAAACCCTTCAGAACTGCCATTTCTCGCAAGCCCGACGGCCGCGTTTGCACGAGTATTCGCGTCGGAATCAAGCAACATCACGTTGAGAATCTCCATCGCCTCCGGACCACTAACGCTGGCGATGGCAAACGCCGCAAGGCTGCGGATGATGGGGTCGGCGTCCTGACCAGCAAGTTTCAGCTGTTTCCAGGTTTCCTCGTCATTGATTGTCGGCTCCTTCAGTGGAAGGCTGTCAGATTTCTTAAGCACAGCCACGGAAGCCAGATCATCGCGGGAATTGTAACCCGTGGCTGCTTCAAAATGTCTGCCGGCAATTGACGCAATCGACATCAGAGCGCTTTTTCGAACATCCGAGTTGTACTGAGGTGACACGGCACGCGCCAGCACGGGCAGCACTTTTCCATCAGCTCGCAGAGATCCCAGTGTTCTCGCGAGAAATTCCTGATGCCGAACATCTTCTTCAGAGGCAGTTGACGAATCGAGGGAAGAGGTCAGCAGCGAAGAAAGTCCATCGATAATGATGGGCTGTTCTGCCAGAGGAATTTCGCCTTCAACCGGAGCCAGTTCTGCATTACGCAGTAACTGGGCCAGTCCGAGGGCAGATCGCCAGCGCTCATGTTCATTGCTGCTGCCCAGTTCAGCAACCATTTGCTTCCAGTCCGTCTCTGAATCTGCAAGTTTGCCGAACAATGCCCATACTGCCACGACTGCCGCGACAATCATCGCTGGAATCAGAAACAGCTGGATGATGTAACCAGCGGAAGGCGGAGTTACCGGCGGAAGCTCTTCAGGCCGTCCCGAAGGGTACGGCCCGGTCGAGGATCTTTCGGGCACATTTCCAGGGTCAGATGACATCAGTTTTTCTCAGTTCCCAGGCAATAAATCGCTTACACATCCACCCGTTCCATCGTTCGGGCGATTCGTTTCGTTTTGCGTTCGTCAAACACTCTGAACTTCTATTGGTATACCGAAGTCCGAGCGGGTAAATGGGGGAGCGCCCGGAAATCTGAACAAACGGAAGCAAACGAGAGTTCGCTGCGGCCTGCCAACAACATTAATCGTCCAGTCCCCAGACTCCATCCCATCGCACAAACCCTTCGATGGCTTCATATTCTGCCAGACCGAGCTTGTCATATCGTTTTGCAGAGTCCGCATTTCGGGCTTCTGCTCGCTGCCAGAATTCCCGCATGTCAGGCCCGGGAAACAGGGCACGGTCTTTTTGCGACTGGTGTTTAAAGATTGCGTTGCGTTTCTGTTTGACTTCCTGAGGGCTCAGAGGAACAGCCATTTCGATCTGATAGACTGGCCATTCCTGCCATGCCCCTCGGTACAGCCAGACCTCTGACGTCTTGTACCAGTCGTCATTTCGGCACGCATCACATGCCTGGATAATGGCCTTCAGGCAGGTACGGTGTGTCCCATGGGGATCGGACAGATCGCCTGCCGCATAGATCTGATGGGGTTGAACACTTCTCATCAGGTCAACAAGGATTTTGATATCATCGCTGCCCAGTGGCTTTTTCTTGACGCGACCGGTTTCGTAAAAGGGCATGTCCAGAAAATGACAACGATCATTGGGCACGCCGCAGCAGCGTGCCCCCGCGCGAGCCTCACCTCGACGAATCAGTGCCTTGATTTGCTGCACCTCGTGACTGTCCACCTGTCCCGGCTGCTTGTTCTTCAGGAATTCCTCAACGTGGTTTTCCAGTTGCGTAATGCGATCAGACAACAGCCCGAATCGGGCACAATAATCCGACACAAATTCGGCATATCGGATTGTGTCGTCATCGAAAACAGCAATATTCCCGGATGTCTGATAAGCGATATGAACGTCATGGCCCTGGTCGGCGAGCCGAATCAGGGTGCCGCCCATGGAAATGACATCGTCATCCGGATGAGGGGAGAAGATAATCACTCGTTTTGGGAAAATATGGTCGAACGGACGAGGTCGGTCGCCTGGCTTCTTGGCATGATCCGGCTTTCCGGCTGGCCATCCCACAATGGTCGACTGCAGATGCCGAAACACCTCAAGATTGATTTCGTATGCAGACCCGTAGGTGGCCAGCAGGCTCTGAAGTCCTTCTTCGTTGTAATCAGAGTCAGTCAGTTTCAGGATGGCTTTGTTCATCTTTTCTGACAGCCAGATCACCGCACGACGAATCGTTATGGGATCCCACACGACCGATTCCAGCAGCCATGGCGATTTGAAACGCGTCAATCCCGCGGAGGCTGCCTGATCAAGCAAGACCTGAACATTAGGATGTTTCTGAAGATAGGTTGCAGGAACTGACGGCGACATTTCGCCTTCCACCGTCCTTGCAACGATATTCGCCTTGTTTTCGCCGAACGCCAGAATGAAGACTTTTTTGGCTTCCAGAATGGTCCCGACACCCATGGTAATTGCTCGTCGGGGAACGTTTTCGGCTCCAAAGAAATCACTGGCCGCATCAATACGCGTGACCGTATCCAGCGTGATCATTCGGGTACGAGTGGTATTATCGGACCCGGGTTCATTGAAACCGATGTGCCCTGTTCTGCCGATACCAAGGATCTGAATGTCAATGCCGCCCAGAGCCGCAATTCTCTCCTCGTAGTCGCGGCAGTAGTCAGCAACTTTCTCCACGGCAAGAGTACCATCCGGAACATTGTAGTTTCCCGGAGGAATGTCAATCTGATTAAACAGATGTTCCCTCATGAAACGCACGTAGCTTTGCAGATCCTCGGGATGCATCGGATAATATTCGTCCAGATTGAACGTCACGACGTTGGCGAAGGAAAGTCCCTCTTCGCGATGCATCCGAACCAGTTCTGAATAGATTCCGGTAGGAGTAGAACCTGTTGCCAGACCGAGAATCGCGGGTTTCCCAGCGGCCGCGCGGGTTCTGATCAGCGCGGCAATTTCCTTCGCCACACTTCGAGCTGCTTCGCGAGCGTTCGCAAAGACACTGCAGGGCAGTTTTTCCAGTTTACTGACATCTTGATGCGGAGACATTTTTTCGACACCGGCTGGGGGTAGATTGAAGAATCGTGAGTTCTGCGGAACGCCTGAATTGCACACCTTTTGACAGTAAGAAAAGTCTAACGGGTCCCGCCGACATTTCATGCGTGGACGGCCACTTTCGTTCTGAATGCCGTTTTCCGGTCAGGTTTTGCAAATGCGGGGAACTCGATTCATTGGAAACCAGGCATTTTTCTCATAAATTGCCAGGAAAAAGTCAGGCTGAGCGAATACACGCTCAAAGTGGCTGCTTCCAGACTGATCTGTCTGTCCCCTCTGTTGTAATTGGGTATTCGTATGCAAAGAGAAATGTGCTGGAGGCAGATCGTCGTCTGTCTGACCATCGTTACGGCATCTTTACTGCCTGTGTGTTCACGTGGTGAAGACGGAGACCTGCGGGAGGCTGCCCCACCCTCTGCCTTTCTTGCAGTTCATGCTCGCCATAATCCGGAACGCGACTACCAGAGGCTCCACTATGAGGCCGTTTGGAAAACGGTCCAGGACACTCGTATTCTGGAGCGTGTTTTGCAGTTGATTCAGAGTCGAGTAGGGGAAGCGGACGCAAAGCAGTTTATCGCCGTGCGAGATGCTGTCCGAACCGCACTGGAACCGGTTGAAGTCGACAAACTGATGAAAACCACGGAAGTGCTTTATGCTCAGAAGATGGAATTTCCGTCATCACAGCAGGTGTTTCTCGCACGAATACCGGACGGTGGAGCGGCATCGCTCGCTGAAGCCGTTAAAAACCTGATGAAGCTCGCGGAACAGGCGTCCGAGGGAGCCATCACAACGGAATCTGAAACGGTGATGGGGCTGACGCTGGTGTCAATGCGACTGCCAGCCGGAGTTCCTCTTCAACCAGTAGCAGGCGCTAAGGATGACCTGTTTGTATTTTCGACATCTGTCGAACTTGCAAAAGAATGCCTGCAGCTGCTTGGAACTCCTGAATCCGTGTCCAAGTTTGATGATTCCAGGTACCTTGAAGCTTTGAAACTTCTTCCTCCGGCAGAGGACTCTGTCGTCTTCTTTGACGGAAAGGCGTTGTTCGATCAGCTTCAGGGTGCCGGTCAGTTCATCGATCGAGTCAGCAATGGGGATCCAAATGCGGCTCGCGTGTCGGCACTGATTGAAGCACTGTTGCATCAGCTGGATGTTTCAGATTATGAGGTCACTGTGGAATACACGGACGGCTATCAGAATCGTTCCTCATCGTTTGGAAGACTAAAGTCTGAGGTTGCGGAAAAAGCTGCTTATGAAATGTTCGCAAGGCAGCAGCCGTTTGAAAACTGGGAACGCTGGGTGCCCGCGAATGCCAGTGGATTCAGTTTATGGGCAGGCTTTAGTGTTCGACCTCTTTATTCATGGATGATGAAGGAGATACCCGCGAGGTTTCCTGAAAGTCAGCCACAGTTTGACAAGTTTGAAGCGATTCAGAATTCGCTTGATCTTCATCTGGACGCTGATCTGTTGCAGGCCTTCAGCGGCGAACTCGTGTCGCTCAGTTTTCCTGGAAAAACAAGTTCGCCGGTCGGAAAGTCGGCTGAATCCGTGTTGTTTCTTCGATGTTCCAAACCGGAAAGGATTCAGGAACTGCTGCATCGGGCCATCAATACTCTGCAGGAGATTCCGCAGGTGAAAGCTCAGGGGCTTTCTCTGAAGGAAGTGACCGGGCTGGAAGGTTTTGAAGAGCTTTCGGCCAGCGTTTTGGGGATGGCTGGAGTGAGACCGGTGATCGGCTTCCGCGATGGCTGGATGATCATTGGAAGTCATCCGGATGCTGTTCAGCAGGTCTTCGCGGTGCGGAGCGGTGATGCTCAGTCATTCGCTGAGTCAGAGACATTCAGGCAGTTCAATCTTGAAGTCAGCGGGACAGTCAGCGCAATCAGTTACCGCAACATTGGTGAATCGACTCGGCAAATGGCGCAGGGCCTTCAGCAGGCCGGAATTATGCTACCCATGCTGATCGGAATGGCAGGCCAGCAGGGAGACGCGGCGAATCGTCCGGATCTGAGCATTATCCAGGACCTTGCCGGTTTGTTGCCCGCTGCCGGTCGGATCATTGCCAAAATGGACTTCATCGACAAGTCAATGTCATACAGTCAGGCCGGCCCCGAGAAGGGCACATGGATTCGGCATTCCGTGACCCTGATTCGGCCTCCAGTGGAACCTGCCGCTGCGGAGAAAGTTGACAGCAAACCACCGGTGAAGCAGCCGCCGACAACGAAAAAGCCGTAAGCCGACAAGTCAGTCGCAGGATCACAATTCATCGATCCTGCGGACGACTTTGGAGGCAGAATCCGTTTTATGACATCCGTGACAGGGTCGCAGCGTGTGGAGCTGATTCCCCGAAGGCTGGAATAATGCCCCGCCGCTTGTGGTCCTGTTCGCGAATCACAATGCGTACCATGTGCAGGATCATCAGGAATGCGGCCACTCCACAGAGGATCAGCAGGGGAGATTCGTACCTCAGGCTGTTTTCTGCATCGCGCGAAAAGAAGACACCATCAGCGTAAAGAAACTTCAGCCCGCCTGCATGCAGTGTGGCAATGGAATTGTTGACGAAGTGAAATGCCATCGAAGGAAAGATGCTTCTGCTGTAAATCGCCAGCAGAGCCAGCACCAGGCCCAGAAGCCCCGCGTTAAACGCCTGCTGTGGAATCATATGAATGATGCCGAACATCATGCTGCTGATGACAACAGAAATGGCCAGTCGCCCACCTCGCGCCAGCCCGCTCAGCACAAACCCACGAAACGCCAGTTCCTCGCAGATTGCAGGTGTCAGAGCGAAAACGACAAGCAGCAGCCAGACTGGCTGCTGGTCGGACTTCAGCATTCCCATCACTCGGGCAGCACCTTCCGGAATCGGAGGAAAGACTCGATGGCTGACCAGAAACTGGCTCAGCTCAACGCTCAGCGGATGAATGACCATCGCCAGTCCCATGCCAAGTCCCAGGGCGTGCAAAGACGGCTTTCGCAGGCGGAATGTGGCCTTCAGGCTCGTCGTCAGCAGGACCCCCATGAAGACGGCCGGACATGCGATCATGACCAGTTGCTGAGTAACGATAATCTTCATCAGATCAGCGGCAGAACCGTTGTCACTGAGATCCGGCTGCATCGAAGACATGGCAACAAACTGCAGCATCAGGATCAGGACAAAACAAAAAATTGCTTCTGGAAATGCGGGAACAGCGTCCTTTGTTCGCAGAATTTGTCGCATCCACAGCCGCAGGTCAAATTTTTCGGCTTCCCGGAAGAGTACGTCTTCACTGTTGTAAAGTTCGATCGCCCACCAGAGAGCCAGCATGCTGTAGCCAATGCTGGATACAAGAACAGGGATGGCGTACACGGCAAGCTGAGAAGACTGGCCTGATGTCAGCAACAACCCTTTCAGCAGCACGGCTACGTTGACAACCGGAAGCACGCTGTAAAGAGGCGTCATTTCGATCGCCGGAAACAGGCAGAACATGGTGACACCCATAACAGCCATCAGCAGAGGTGTCAGGTAATACTGTCCTTCCTTGGTCGATCGGGCGAATGTTGCCAGAGCCAGACACAGAGCGCTAAACAGTGCGGCGAGAGGAAAGAGCAGCACGATGACCCACAGAAGGGAGCTGATGCCGGGAAAGTCCAGACTCAGGCTTCCAGGCGTTCCGCTGCCCATTGCCATTGCCATATGCTGACCCGTGATACCCATACTCAGCAGGTTCAGCAGAGCCGTGCAGACACTGAACAGCATCACTGTAGCAAATTTTCCCAGAACCAGTTCGACTCTTTTCGCCGGACTGATCAGGAGAGTCTCCATGGTGCCGCGTTCCTTTTCTCCTGCACCAAGATCGATGGCCGGGTAGAAGGCGCCAGTCAGTGCCATGATCACCAGCATTGCGGGAAACATTTTGCTCCAGACGCTTGCTGAAACCTGTTCCTGTTTTGCCACTTCAACCCAGCGCAGTCTGGCGGGATTTTGAAGCATCTGCGGAAGTGATGCGTCCGCAAAAAACGATGCCCGAATCGCGTCTTCCCAGTTTTTGAAGGCAGAAGTGACTCGTGCAAATGCTGAGGCGGATTTATCGTCTGCACTGTTCCTGACCACCAGGACAGGTGCGAGGAAAGCGTCTTCCGATTCAGAGTTTCGATCCTGAACCTGCTGACGGACAACAGAAAGAGTGTCACTGTATCCCTGAGGAACAACGGTGAGAACGTCAATTCCGCTGACCAGAAACATCTGGCTGATCTGTTCACGAATCCCAATGATTTCTGTCAGTCCGGATGGTTGACTATCAGACCCCGCCTGTCGTTTTCCTGCGTCTGGTGGTGAGTCTTCCTGAGTCTGTCCATCGGCCGTTTGGGATTCCTTCGTATTCAGGTATTCCTCGTATTCCAGCTTCTGCAGGAGGTGGAGTTTGTCGGCAAGCTGACGTGCTGTGGCAATGAGTGCTCCGTCGGATTTGTGGTCCTCACTCTGGCTTGATGCGCTGTCCGCCTTTGTATTCTCATCGTGCTGGCTTACATCGGAGACAGCGGTTGCAGTGAACCCGCGATCGGTGATTACTCGCAGTTTGTCAGCATCGGTCTGACCTTCGCTGTACCAGCTTGTTCGGATACCTTGTTCGTCCAGAAGAGGAGGAGAGTCAGGTAACTGACTGGCGTTCAGGATGACGATTGTTCTTCGTTCCTCACTGAATGTCAGCATCATTTCCACGAGGCCGAGACCCAGCATTGGATACAGAAGCACTGGCAGAATCGTGATCATGAACAGCGTGCGACGGTCTCGCAGCTGGTCTCGAAGTTCGCGAAGAAATATCAGTCTAATGTTCTTCCAGCTCATCGAACGTCGCCTGACTGTGAACTACACAAAGTGTTGGCTGTTTCTCTGACCTGCTCCGGAAGCGATCAGTTCCTCGTGCCGCTGAATCAGATCAAAAAATAATTCTTCAACATCGGGCTGCTGATAACGATCTGCCAGCTCCGGCAACGTACCTTCAGCAAGTATTCTGCCTCGATGAATGACCGCGATTCGATCACACAACTTCTCCACTTCACGCATAATGTGGGTGGAGAAAATAATGCATTTTCCCTGATCGCGAAGTGCGGAGACGGCCTGCAGCACGGCTCGGGCAACAAGCACATCCAGTCCGGATGTTGGTTCGTCAAAGATAATGACGGGCGGATCATGCACAATGGTGCGTGCGATGGAGACTTTCTGTTTCATCCCTGTGGACATTTTTCCGCCAAGGCGGTCGCGAATATCCGTCATCTGAAGAACTTCAAAGATTTCTTCGATTCGATGCTGAAGCCGATCTTCCGGAATGCCGTAAAGGCGCCCGTAGTACTCCACCATTTCGCGGGCCGTCATGCGGTCATAGATCCCGGTATTGCAGGACATAAAACCGATGCGGCAGCGCACACCTTCAGGATCGCGAACAACATTCAGCCCATCGACTTCCGCGACGCCTCGAGTTGGCCGGAGTACTGTGCTCAGGATGCGAAGGCAGGTAGTCTTTCCGGCCCCGTTTGGTCCAAGCAGTCCGTAGATTTCTCCAGGGCGGACCTCAAACGAAACATCGTCGACTGCCCGAAACACGCCCTGACGCGCGTCGTCGAACTCTTTGACAAGCCGCTGTACGCGAATCATGAGTGACTGCCGTAACGAATGCCTGTCCGAAAAACGTGACCAGATCGACGTCCGATCGGGTTCAGCATCATTCCCCGGAGTGCAAGCCTATCACACACGAACGCATAAGCGGCAGCGGACTGACTGTGGCATCAGATGTTTACGACTGCAAAACTGGCAGAATCGGTTTCCGCAGTTCCGGATGGTTCTCAGCGGGCTGATCGATATATTCGTAAAAGACGTTTCGCTGACGCGGAACGTAACCCACATTCTCAATACACCGACGAATTGTCTCGACAGTCAGGTGGTGGACCGTTCCGGCCTGTGACACCACGTTTTCCTCGATCATCAGACTCCCCATGTCATTAGCGCCGAACAACAGCGCCAACTGTCCCACTTTCTCCCCCTGCGTGACCCATGACGACTGAATGTTGGGAATATTGTCAAGATACAGCCGACTCACTGCCTGCGTTCTCAGGTACTCGAACGCTCCTGCAGGCGGAATGTGTGACATGTCAGTGTGGTCCGGCTGAAAGGTCCAGCAAATGTAGGCAGTGAAACCTCCGGTTTCGTCCTGTAGCTGCCTGAGTCGCTCCAGATGTTCAATTCTTTCTGCCAGTGTTTCAACATGACCGAACATCATCGTTGCACTGGATCGTCCACCCAGCTGATGCCAGACACGCATCACATCGAGCCAGTCATCGGAAAGTACTTTGCCTCGAGTGATGGAGCGCCGAACACGGTCCACCAGGATTTCGCCGCCTCCGCCCGGCAAACTTCCCAGCCCTGCCGCCTTCAGCCGCTCAAGTACCGTTCGCAGAGGCAGCCGGCTGATTTTTGTAAAGTGGTAGATTTCCGGTGGACTAAAACCGTGAATGTTCACCTGTGGATAATGCTGCCGTAACGTTGACAGCATGTTCTCATACCATTCAAGCGGCAGTTTCGGATGGAGACCTCCCTGAAGAAGAATCTGATCACCGCCCAGTGCGACCGTCTCACTGATCTTCTGAAGCAAAACATCCATCGGAAGAACGTAGACTTCCGGGTGGTCAGGCGGCCGATAGAACGCGCAGAAATCACAAACCGCAGTGCAGGCGTTCGTATAATTGATGTTTCTGTCGATGTTGTACGTACGAAACGGTTCCGGATGGAGCCGACGAGTTACCGCATCAGCTGCCGCACCAATGGCCGACAGATCATGCGACTGCAGGAGCTGCAGCCCTTCTTCCGGAGTCAGCCTTTCGCCTGCGACGGCCTTGTCAAGCAGATACGAGATCTCGGAACACGATGTGGACATTGGGGTTCACCAAATGATGTTGAGCTGCCAGCTCACAAAACAGTCGCAATCCGCTGCGTTCTGCGCTGGTCAGATGATAATGCAGATTCTTCGTCAGATAATTCAGTGCCACATCTTCGCTGATTCCCAGCAAAGGTGCTTCGTCCCGGGCAATTTTCCTGATGTTGGCCAGCCCGCGATTTCGAGCCTGAGACAGGGCGTCTTCAACACCTTCCGTCTGAGCATCCTGCCGGGCCACCCACATCGCAAACACAAATGGAAGTCCGGTCCAGCTGTACCAAACCTGACCGAGATCCATTACCTCTTCAAACTGCTCATCCGGACGATGCATCGCCCGATCCCCAATCAGCAGAACCGCATCGGCCGTTGTATCTGAAGTCAGCGATTCCATCCGAAGTGGTTCCGTCTGAGGGCAGACCCCATAACGCTCGGCCAGAATCACCCTGACGAGAGCAGCGCTGGTCCTGGACCCTTCATCCAGAGCCAGTCGACGAATTCGACCTGGATGTACACGACAGTACAGCTTTACGCTCATCACCTCGCCACGGGCTGCGACGCAGGCATCGGAGACGATTTCGTAACCAGGTCGACGAAAATATTCCACAGAAGGAATCAGGGCCACATCCAACCGATTTGCCGCCAGCGCGTCAGCCAGTCGGCTGGGGTAATCCAATACCAGATCAGCAGCCGGCAGCAGTTGATCCAATCCCTCAATGAGTGGACGTGAGTTTAGGTAGCTGACCGCTCCGATTTGCATGGTTGTCAGGACTGTGGAGGACATTTCTTGGATTCCAGCGAGCTCTTTCCATCGCAGATGGAGTGGAAAGTCCCGAACGAGATATTTGACACAGTATAAGCAGAGCCGCCCACGGCTCAACTGCCGATCACAGTCTGACAATCACGATTTGCTGGATGTGAGAGTCTCACATCCTTTAAAACGGGCTGTGTTCAGCATTCGTTCCCTGTACTAAGATCCGCCACAACATGAGGCAGTTAACAGAACAGCACCCTGAAAAGACTCAGACTCTGAAAAGACTCAGAACGATCGGCAGGCCCTGATCTGCGCCAATATTCGAGAATAAGTATTTTGGTATGAACACATCAAGAAGCGAATTTTCTAACCTGAATGTGGCCATGGTTGGCTGCGGTACAGTGGGTTCCGGAGTTGTTAGAATTCTGAATTCTTCACCGGAATTGCTGTCACGTCGCGCCGGCAGAGAGATGCGGCTGCGAAGGATTGTTGTTCGTGATTCTGCCAGACAAAGGGATGTTCCCCTTCAGGGCATTGATCTGACCACTGATTTCGAGCAGATCATTCGTGATCCGGAGATACAGGTTGTGATTTATGTTGCCGGAGGTACCGATCCGGCATTCAGCCATATCAGTCGTTGTCTTGATGCTGGAAAGGATGTCATCACGGCAAATAAGGCGGTTTTACATCACTATGGAAGTGAGCTTTTTGAACAGGCCGGGAAGAATGGGCGAACGATCTGCTTTGAAGCTGCCGTCGCCGGCGGAATTCCGGTCATCTCTGCAGTGACTCAGGCGCTCACTGCAAATCGCATTCTTTCCATTGAGGCGATTTTAAACGGTACGAGCAATTTTATTCTGTCGAAGATGCTGGATCTTCGTCAGCCTTACGAAGCAGCGCTTGTCGAAGCTCAGCAGCTTGGTTACGCCGAGGCGGATCCGGCAATGGATGTGGATGGAACGGATGCGGCGCAGAAATTGTCGATTCTGACACAGCTGGCTTTTGGAACTCGTGTCACGCTTGATCAGATTGTTCGACAGGGAATTCAGCAGCTTGAGCTCATGGATCTTCTTGTTGCAGCTGATCTGGGTTATCGAATTAAGCTTCTGGCAACGTCTCGAATCTCCAGGGGTCGGCTGGAGGTCTCAGTGCAGCCAACACTGATACGCAGCGATCGTCCCGTCGCTCAGACGGGGGGCGCTGACAATATTGTTGCGATTGAAGGAGACGCCTGCGGGCTGTTGAGATTATCCGGGGCCGGGGCGGGCCAGATGCCGACTGCATCAGCGGTAGTCGCGGATCTGATCGACTATGCATCCGGAAGAGCTGCCCTGACATTTCAGTCACTTTTAAGAGTTCGATCGCTTCCTGCGCTGCCGCTTCAGCCCACCGATGAACTCAGCCGCCGCTATTATCTGCGATTTATGGTGGCTGATAAACCTCATGTACTTGCCGATATTGCTGATGTGCTGGGCCGTCATGAAATCAGCATCAGCAGTGTGCGGCAGGACGAAACACCCGATGATGTCGACGAAAACGAATGTGTGGCGAGACTGGTCATTATGACGCACCGGACATCTCAGGGCAGACTGCTTGCTGCCCAGGCTGAAATTGCGAAGCTGCCATCAATGCGAGGCTTAAGCATTTGCCTGCCAGTCGCAGACTGAGCCGGTCAGCGGCCTGTTGAACCTGAAGCTGCCTTTCTGGCTTTGCCACCCTTGAGGTCAAAGCAGGTCTCGCCGATCGTTTCCGTGAGGGCCTGCACAAATTCCGGTCCCACGTTGACCTGACAATTTGCCCCCGTTGTCATGACATATCGAAGTCGGCCGGATGTTTCCCCGGTTTCTTTCGCAGCCATCAGATTTTTGTCATTCTGACGATTCTGTTCGGCAAACGAATCCACGACGAGCACTACGTTTGTACTGCCGGGAAAACGAGCCAGCAGCATGCGGACCCGTTCCACATCATCAAACGTATGAAGGCCACGTTCAAATTTAATGGCGACCTGCGTGGTGAATTCACGGTCGGCCTGATCGAGCGTGTAGATGCGATTGACAATCACGTTTGGTTCCCGGCTGCGTCGGTCAACCTTGCCGGCAATGAAAATGACGTTTTCACTGGTGATCTGTTCTTCAAATCTTGCATAGTCTTCGGGCCACGCAATGCAGCGGACAATGCCGGTCGAATCCTCGAGGTCAAAATTCGCATATCGAGTGTTTCCATTGCGACTCGGTTTTTTCGCACTGGCCAGCTTGATTGAGGCGATCATGCCGCCAATCAAGACGGGGGTACCGTCTTCCATTTCAGCCAGCTCAGCATTCCGACTGGTCGCAAAGCGATCGAGTCTTCGGCTGTGCTGAGTCAGTGGATGAGAAGTCAGGTAAAAGCCGAATACCTCTTTTTCCACTGCGAGTTTTTGGGAATGTGTCCAGTCGGGAACATCGGGGAGCCCCACCTGAATCTGCTGGCCACGGTCGTCAACTTCATCTTCTTCGCCGCCAAACAGGCTTTTCTGTCCGCGGGCCTTATCCCGATGTTTGGAGAGAGATGACTGAACTGCCCGGTCGACAACTTCCATTTGCTGAGCGCGCGTGCCGGGGAGACTGCTGAGCACGCCGGCCTTGATCAGGGTTTCCAGAGTTCCGCGTGTCAGAGCTTTGGGATCGACTCTTTCTGTCAGATTGAAAATGTCTTTGAAAGGTCCTCGCTTGCCGCGTTCTTCAATGATCGCACGCAATGCACCTTCACCAACACCCTTGATGGCGCCAAGACCAAAAATAATTCGCCCGTCGCTGAATCCGAATTCCAGATCAGAAAGATTGATATCCGGTGGGCTGATTTCGATTTTCATCCGCCGGGCGTCATCGATATGTTCACTGATCCGCTCGGTACTTTCCATTTCACAACTGAGAAGCGCGGCCATGAATTCGACCGGATAATGAGCTTTCAGGTAGGCCGTTTCATAAGCAATCAGCCCGTAAGCCGTGGAATGCGATTTGTTGAAGCCATAGCCGGCGAAGGCAATGATCAGGTTCCAGAGTTCCTGAGCGACCGTTTCTGAGATCCCATTGGACTTGGCACCGTTAATGTAGTCCTGATGGTAGCTGGAAATGATCTTTTCTTTTTTCTTGCTGATCGCCTTGATGCATTTGTACGCACTGGAAAGTTCAATGTTACCGACACGATTCAGAATTCGCATCACCTGTTCCTGGTAGACCATCACACCGTAAGTCTCTGCCAGGACTTCGTCCACGACGGGATGAACTTTTCGAGGCGGCTTGCGGCCGTTCTTCACATCCACGTACTCCATCACCATACCGCCTTCAAGCGGACCTGGACGATAAAGAGCGGAAGTGGCGATGATATCGGCAAAACAGTCCGGCTTCATTTTTGTGAGCAGGTCCCGCATGCCGCCGGATTCCAGCTGAAAAACTCCCTTGGTTTCTCCTCGCTGCAGCAGTGCAAAAGTGGCTGCATCGTCAAGATTATTCTTGACGTGTTCCAGATCGAAATCCGGGTGGTTGCGTTTTACATTCTGAACGGCTCGATCAAGAATCGTCAGGTTACGCAACCCAAGAAAGTCCATTTTCAGCAGTCCGACCGCTTCGACTGTGGGTCCGTCCCACTGAGTGATAATGTCTTCCTTGCCGGTGATTGTCTGAAGAGGCAGGACGGTATCCAGCGGTACGTCGGCGATCACAACGCCGGCTGCGTGAGTTCCGGCACTTCGAGCGAGACCTTCGACTGCGATTGCGTAGTCCAGAAGTTCCCGTGCAGCCGGGTCCGAATCATAAGCGGCTTTCAGATCGGCACTTTCGTCAATCGCATCCTTAAGCTTTATATTCAGCGTTTCGGGAACCATTCTGGCCAGTTCATTCACGCGTGAAAGCGGCACATTGAGTGCTCGTCCCACGTCGCGAATAGCGTTTTTGGCTTTCAGAGTGCCGTACGTTCCAATCTGTGCGACGTTCCTCTCACCGTACTTTTGCTTCGTATAATCGATCACCATCTGGCGGCGATCGCGACAGAAGTCAATGTCAATATCAGGCGGCTCGGCTCGGCTCGGATCGAGAAAACGCTCAAACAGCAGGTCATATTTCAGCGGGCAAACATCACCCATACGCAGAAGGTAGGCGACAATTGCTCCACATGCTGAACCTCTTGCACCACAGGGAATTCCATTCCGACGGGAAAACTCAACAAAGTCCCAGACAATCAGAAAGTAGCTGGCATATCCCTTGGACTCAATAATGCTGAGTTCATATTCCAGACGCTTCCAGTGTGCGTCCGTCAGTTCATCACCATATCGTTCCAGCATTCGCTGATGACAAAGCTCCTTCAGGTAGTCGATGTCCGTCTTGTTGTCAGGCGGCCTGAATACCGGATAGAGTTTTCGATCACCCAGCCGAATATCGACACGATCAGCAATCTCCTGTGATCGAGCAACGGCATCTTCCAGACCCGGAAAGTTTCCATACATCTCCTCTGGCGAGCAGATGTAGAGGCCATCATGCTCCATCTTCATTCGTTTCGGGTCATCCCGAGTCGTTCGGGTGTTCACACAGAGCATGACATCCTGAACGGCCGCATCTTCCCGACGCAGATAATGGGCGTCATTCGTGGCGACCAGTGGCAAACCCATTTGTTTCGCCAGATCGACGGTCAGTTCAAGGCATTGTTTCTGAATCTGAAACCCTGCGTCCTGTATCTCCATGTAAAATCGGTCGCCGAAAACGCGTGCATACCATTCGACAAGCTGCCTCGCTTCGTCGTTCTTTTCCGCAAGCAGCAGTTTTGAAAGTTCACTGGACGCACAGCCGGAAAGGCAGATGATTCCTTCGTTGCACTCTTCAAGCAGCTCTCGATCAATACGAGGCTTGTAATAAAAGCCCTCAAGATACGCTGAGGATGACATGCGAATCAGATTGTCGAATCCCTTGCGATTCATCGCCAGCAGAGTCAGATGAGACTGTGCTTCCTTCATCCGGCTGGAGCTGCGGTCGGTGCGACGTCCAGGCGCCACGTAGGCTTCGTAGCCAATCACCGGATTAATCGCCTTTTCGCGACATGTATTGTAGAACTCGATCGCACCGTAAAGATTGCCGTGATCTGTCATCGCAACGGCATTCATTCCCAGCGATTTCACGTGCTCAACCAGGTCAGGTATCCGATTCACACCGTCCAGCAGGCTGTAATGTGTGTGACAATGCAGATGGGCAAACGGACGTGCTGCAGCTGAGGATTCACCGGATAAAACTGCAGATTTGTTTGCAACATCAATCATTAACAACGCTCCATCGATTCAAACGGCTGTGAATTCGACCAGACTCAACAGTTTCCCGGAGGCAGAGGGTCGGCCGGACGGCAGACGGTTCTCTTGCGGCTTCTGGTTCGTTCCCCGGAATTATATGCTGACGGCAAGGAAAACGCGACATCCCGGGAATCATGGAATGCGAAAATGATATCCCGGAGACACTGCGAGAGGTACGCGAGATTCGCATGCCGCTGAAGTGTGAATGGGGTGAATGGAACTGCTCGGCCATTTCACCATTTCAGCGTTTCAATGGGAGAAGTGTCAGTATACGCGGCCGGAGAAAGATATACCGATCACGGGGTCTTTAATGTTGCGAAGTCGTGCCGGAGCACAGCCTTATTTGGGAGTTCAGTTCGTGATTCAGTAGAAAAAACGACAAAACTTCCGGAGAATTCGACTTTGTGCGGAGCTTTACAGATATCTGCGTGTTTTTAAACCGTCGGAACGCTCGTCTTCGGCCAGCACTCTCCGGAAAAATGCTTTTCTTGCAGGAGTTCAACTCATGTTCAATCAACGGTTTTTTGCCAGGACAGCAGCGGTTTGCCTGACAGCGGTTCTGCTTTGTTCGGCACTGCAGGCTCAGCCACCTCAGGGCGGCGGCCGGGGTGGCCAGCGTGGCGGTTTTGGAGGCGGATTTGGTGGTGGTTTCGGAGGCGGCTTCGGCGGCCCGATGATGGATCGCGCCACGCTTCTTGGTTCCGCTCAGGTGCGGGAGCATCTGAAAATCGAAGATGCCCAGGCCGTAACGATTGAGGCCGCGATTGAAGCATACAGAGAAGAACGTCGCAGCAATCGCCCGAATTTCCAGGAAATGCAGAACATGAGCGATGAAGAACGCGCTCAGCTTATGGAAAAGATGCGAAAGGATTCAGAAAACCTCAGCAATGAAACAGACAAAACTCTGGGTGCCCTGCTGGAACCCGATCAGCTGCAGCGTCTGGACCAGATTACTCTTCAGACCAAACTCAACGGTCGACAGTCGATCGCAACCCTTAAGGGCGACGAGCTGAAGGGCAAACTGGGGATTTCTGAAGATCAGATCGCGAAACTCGAGGCGGTCGAAGGAAAATTCCAGGAAAAGCAGATCGCAATGCAGGAAGAAATGCGAGCAGCGTTTCAGCCAGGTGGTGGTGGCGGGGATCGCGAAGCGATGCGTGAGAGATTTGAGAAAATGCGCACAGACGGCGAAAAGATGACAAAGGAAATGCAGACGGAAGCCATGGCGGTTCTGACGGCCGAACAGACCGAAAAACTGAATGGCCTGAAAGGCGCGGCATTTGAACTTGATATTCGAAGTCTGATGGGCGGACGTGGTGGTCCAGGCGGCAGAGGTCCAGGTGGACGTGGTGAAGGTGGCGAAGGTGGCGGTGAGCGACGTCGAGATGGCGGCGGGCGTCAGCGACCGGAGTCTGACATTTGAAAATCGTAAATCTGAATACTGAGTGATTGATCGCGGGTTAGTCCGCTGCGATGAAGGGGCGATTGTGTCGGGCCGGCACAATCGCTTTTTCGTTGCGCCGACTCAGATTGGCTGAGTGATTCAACTGCTGAATACGCAAAACGAAAATCCGGTCAGGAGCGATGTCACTCGCTCCTGACCGGATCGTAAAGCAGCCGTGTTTTTGGTTGAGTGCGTTTCAGGCAGGCTGCAAAGAACCCATCACGTCGCGCAGTCGACCTCGAGCCGTATGCAGGCGTCTTTTGATTGTACCTACCGGGCTCGAAAACTGGTCACTCATTTCCTTCAGTGAGGAGCCTTCAAAGTAGAATGCCCAGAGCGTTTCGCGATCAAGATCGCCCAGTCGGTTCAGTCCGGCCCGCAGCTGTTCAATGTTTTCCTGTCGCAGCAGCGCGTCGAAAGGGTTTTCCGAGGTAAACTGCTGATGCTCCAGTGCTTCCGGTTCGCAGAATGTCTCTGCAGGCCGTCGAACAGCGCGGTTGATGGACAGGCGAGCGGCGATCTGGGAAATCCATCCGCTGAAGCGTTCCGGTTCCAGCAACTGCGGCAGCTTTCGGTATGCTCGCAGGAAAACTTCCTGAACCACTTCATCTGCTTCTGCCGTATTTCGCAGCCGCTGCATAACGATCGCGAATACCCGGGATTCGAACTGCAAAACCAGTTCGTCAAAAGCCTCCCGATCACCTCGCTGAGCCCGTACTACCGTATCCAACAAATCCAGAGTCGCCATGACAGACCATGTCCTTATTTGCGAATCGCCTGCCAGCTGGCACACACTCCACTCAAATCGTTCGTGACGAAATTGGCGGAGCGGGCCTGTTCAGGCGATGGGGAAATTTGCATGTGGGAACAGCGGCAGTGATTTCAACGGGAGATGATTCTGTCGAATCCCGCTGGAGAGTCACTAAATCGCTGAACATCAGGGGAAGGCTGAACGGAAAAGGCTGCCTGAAGGAGACCCTCGGGTGGCCATTGCGACTGATAAGTACGCGAATTCCGTTACAGAGCATTCCTGCAGCATGTCGACCCGACAAGAGTCGCCATGTCTGGAGCAGTTCGGAGTGTGCGATCCGGGTTCGTCGGAAGACTTGCCCTTACCAGCGCACTTAGCTGCCCGAGCTGCAATAACCGATACGACAACAACCGGGGGCCGGGAAACTGCGAACGGGACGACAACGACTCATGTCGAAGTTTCCCTGCCACATTTCCTGATGGTTTCCCTGTTGATGCAACATCGCATGCCACTGCCGGCATTTCGCTCGCGACGCCTTCATCGGTTCGGATGCAAATTTTCCGAGGAGGGCAGCCAGCACGCGCAGCTCGACAATCACATTGCTCAGAATGTTCTGAGTGAAGGTGACGACAGCATTGGTGGTGATTGTCAGCAGCATTGTTCTGCCTCCTCAAACTGGTACCGGCCTTTCACAGGCATCGGTCCGTACTTCTGCAGCGATTTTCAGGCGAATCCACCCTTTGGAGGATCCATAACAGACGCTTCCGGTCACATTTCAATAATGTGATGCAGCAGCCCGCCTGATTTTCACTGCGAACTTTGTCGGTAACACACGGTTGGTTACCGAGCGAACATGGATTGTCCTGCGGTGTCCATTGTCTTGCAGTGTCTGCATTAAAAACGACAAATGAAAACCCAAAACAAATGAGAAACGGTAAGGGGATGGGAATGTTGAATGGTGACGATTGAACGTTTGACTTCAGATAATTTGACTTCAGATAAATCGGCAAAGTGAAGAAACAATCTGCCCCTGAAGCCATGGCTTATCCATGGGACACGCTCAATCGGGAAAAGGTTCTGCGATTTTACCGACAAATTCTTTTTTTTGGTCAGTTTTCTTCTGAAGAATACGTAACTATCTCAGAGAGAACGACATAAGAGCGAACAAGCCGGTGAAATCTGTGTCTCACAAATATCCTTTTTTCAGGGGAGTGTGACCATGTCTGGCTGCAATGCATTTGTTTCACGGACGATTTTAAACACTGCTGGCCTGAAAGCAGATCCTCAACTGGCATCTCAGAATATGGAGAATCGCGGGACGTTTTTCAAAGGAAGGGAAAAACTGCGTGTTGCTCAGCATCGTCCGGCAACTTTTGCCGCAGTTGATTTCTTTTGGCTCGGGGATGCTTGGAATCCGGAAGATCCCACTGTAACATTCCGGACCCAAACGCTCCTATAGCTCAGTTGGTAGAGCAACTGACTCTTAATCAGTAGGTCGAAGGTTCGAGCCCTTCTGGGAGCATAATAAAAACACAGGGTTTCCGAATAAAATCGGGAACCCTGTTTTTATTCATTCACCTTTCTTGTCACCTCAACGGCTCATTTTCGCGTTTCCGGTCAACTGAGCTCGCGACGCCCGGTTCAGCGCGGATTTCAGGGGGAATTCGGTCATGAACACCAATCGTCGAAGTTTTCTCCAAACAGCCGCCGCAGCGGCCGCGGCGACGTCTCTGCCGAACTGGTACCTGAACGAGCTGGCTCAGTCAGCCGCTGCTGCGACGGTAGTGAACGATCAACCGGCGATTGCGCTGATCGGTTGCGGAGGCATGGGAAGGGGCGACGCGAAAAATGCATCGCGGTTCGGCCGCATTGTTGCTCTGTGCGATGTTGACGACAGCCGGCTGGCCGAGGCGAAGGCGATCTGGCCCGACGCAGACACCTATAAAGACTTTCGAAAGGTGATGGATCGAAAGGACATTCAGGTTGTCATTTGCGGCACTGTGGATCACTGGCATACGCTGGTCTCGCTGGCCGCGCTGCGGTCGAAAAAAGACGTTTACTGCGAGAAGCCACTGACACTCACCGTTGAAGAGGGCCAGCATCTCGTGGCGGCTGTTCGCGATACCGGTGGCATCCTGCAAACAGGCAGTCAGCAGCGAAGTGACAAAAACTTCAGGCTGGCCTGCGAGCTGGTGCGCAACGGACGGATTGGAAAACTGCAGCACATTTCTGTCTGGCTGCCACGCGGCCGGCGAGAAGGCCCGTTCGCGAAGTCGTCCCCTCCCTCTGGTTTCGACTGGAATATGTGGCAGGGGCCAGCACCGGAGGTTGAATATGTTCGAGAGCGAACGCATGTCACATTCAGGTACTGGTGGGACTACTCCGGCGGCACAATGACCGACTGGGGAGCACACCACAACGATATCGCGCTGTGGGGTCTCGGACTTGAACGCAGTGGACCTGTGTCAGTGGAAGCCAAACCGCTGGTTGAAATGATTCCCGATGGATTCAGTGCATTCAGTGAATACGCTGTCAATTATTCCTATGCCAGCGGCGTTACGCATTCATGCCACAGCACAGCGGCCAACGAATGGAATGGTGCGGTCGCAGATCCGAAGGGACAACAGCATGGTGTGAAATTTGAGGGAACTGATGGCTGGATCTGGGTTACTCGCGGCTCAATTGAAGCCAGCAATCCGGAGTTCCTCACAACGCCATTGGCGGGCGATGCCATACGGCTCTACGAGAGCAACGACCACATGGGGAATTTCTTCGACTGTATTCGTACACGCAAGGCGCCCATTTGTGAAGCGGAGATCGGCCACCGATCCGCATCGCTTTGCCATCTCGGAGTGATATCGCTCCGCCTTGGTCGCAAGCTGCAATGGAATCCCGAGACCGAGCAATTTGTCGGCGACGATGATGCGAATCAGTGGCTTCGACGTGAGTTGCGAAAACCGTGGGGTTACGATGCTGTGTGAGCGTATTGGCTGTGCGAGCGAAGATTCCCTGGATGCGCCGTTATGACCGGCAATCTTCCGAAGGGAGAATTGGGCAGAAAAATTGCAGTACAGAAAAATGAATCGCAGAAGTCGGCGATTGCATCAGACTTCAGTCGCCCAAATCATGTATTACAAAAAAAAGAACCACACTAAGACTGTGGAACTCGACGAGGCACAAGCCACACTCGGCGAACTGATCGCCGCTTTGAAGCCTGACGAAGAAGTGGTCATTGTGCAGAATCAGAAAACGGTGGCTCGGATTTTGCCGCCCATGCGTGGAACGCCAAAGTTTGGAAGCTGCAAAGGAATGCTGACAATTGTGTCGGACGACGATGAACATCTGAAAGATTTTGCGGAGTACATGTATTGAGACTTCTCCTCGACGTCCCCACCCGACTTTACACGGGGGGACGGTGGGCTTGAGAACTCGTGCAGGTCGCGTCTCAAACCCTGCCTCCGTCCGCGTGAAGCTGACGGGGGCAATAGCTCAATCGGTTCGCGGATAGTTTCCGGACGCTGGCTTTCCCGGCACGGGGTCGGCTCATCGGATCACACACCTTTGTGACTGGCAGAAGTGCGACCTTTTACGATGTTCTTGAAAAGGGGCAGCAGGAATAGGCGTGTTTTCAGCCCAACGCTGTGAAGCGTTTTTTCGAGTGAAAACAGTGCGATTCAACCCGGAACGGGTTTCACAACAAAGCCTGGGGTCGACGCGAAGCGGCGCACCCCAGGGGCGTGATGTTCGTTCGCTCCGAACCCTGAAAGGGTTCCACAAGGCTGCGATCAGTCGTTAATCAAGTTCTTTTCCTGGGGTGCGCCGTGTTCCCGGCGACCCCAGGCTTTGTTGTGCAACCCCTGTCGGCAACGCCGTTAAGGATTTTGAATCGTTTAACCAGTGCCCGAGAGGCCAGGTTGTTCAGACTCGCTTTGGCCTGGCCTCTCGGCCACGGGTTAAACGTCTCAGTTTTTCGGTGCAGGAATCCTTAACGGCGGTGCCCTGTCGGGGTTGGAAAAACGGACATCGTCTGGCCACCAGAGAGGCGGCCATATTTGCTGATCGAAACGCTTCCCAGCGTTGCCCGTTGCGCTCGAATCGCATGGGCCTTAATCGCATGGGCCAAAACCGTAGTCGCGGCCTGTGTCAAAAACCCGTACATCGAGCCTCTCGGAAGTGCAGCAGCTGGCAAAACATCGCGGTAAAACCTTCGTCGCAACCACCATGATTGAATGAGATGCCCCGGCCTTATCGCCCTCCCTGGTGGCTATGTGATTCACTGCACGACTCACCCGGGAACCAGGCTTTCCGGGCAGGACTCCAGCAGACTCACTTCCTCGCCATGGCATGTCGCACAGATTTATCTCCGCATCGACTTATCTCTGCGCGGGAAGGTGAACAGGCTCACAATGATAATAGCCACGATCGCGATTGCAATGACTCCCCGTCGTTGATACCAGAGTGGACGGACAACAAATGGAACTGGCCCTCTAACGAGCTGAGATGCCGTTTGGCCGGCTTCACCGGCAACAAAACTCTCTCGAGTATCACTTTCGACAAACCTCCGGAAACATCGGCGATCGTGAATCGCCTGAATCAACAGTGTCTGCCTGCCGTCCAGATCAACAGTGCCAGGCAGTTCAGCTCGCCCTGCACTGGCCGCCTCATGCAGACGATCGATCAGGTGTGGTTCGCCATTTATGTCAGTATGATGATGAGCGGACTCGAGGCCGGCGGGCTATAGATTGTCAATACGTTACCCCGCACGGCTCTCTGACCGATCAGGTCACGGAGCAATCTTTTATGAAATCGAAATTTCCCGGTATGGACCCATTTCTGGAAGCACAGGAATGGGATGATTTTCACACGACCTTTAACACAGTGCTGCGAGAGTTCCTCGGCCCTGCGCTTGAACCGGACTACCTTGTCCGCATCGAACGACGAGTGTACGTTGAAGCTGTTGGCAACGAGCCTGAAACAATGCGACAAGCAGATATTGCTGTTGTTGCTGCTGATTCTGGTCCCGCCAGCGGATTCAGGTCTCACAACGCGGGAACCATGACGGCCGAATGCGAATTGCCGATGCCGATAGAGCGGCAGGAAACGTATCTGGTTATTCGTGATCGCGAAACCATGAAGGATGTGACTGTCGGGACTAACCTTATCAATACACGGTATCGCGGGGACGCTGGAAAGGACTGGGTTTCGTAAAAAATCTGAACTCCATTTTTCGCATGGTGCAGAATTCGGTACAGAATTGACTTCTGAATTGAGGTCGGTTTTACGTTCAATCGGGCAAATCCTGTGATTGCGAAAGTGATTACAGGATTGCATCAAACCTTTGGCTGGCTGCATGTGGCTTTTATCCTGAGGGACGATTGTTTCGTAATCATGCCGGGAAAAGCTCATCCAGCAGACGGTTGCCAGTGCGTTCTTGCGGCTCTGGATTAAGCTCGGGCGGATTTCAATTAAGGAGAAGGGAATCTCCACTCCTGATCTCGATTCCATCCAGAAGATCATCTCCACTCGCCTCAAGCAACGAGCTACCGCACCGAAACGAATCGACTGTGAGTACAAGTTCCGCGAACCCGCCATTCGTGAAATCGCTTATGGAATTCGAGGCTGACTCCACGGAAGTTCACGCAGAACGTCGTCGTCTGTGCTGTTCCACTTCTATTCAAAGTGGCTGAAGATTGTCGGTGGATGATCGTTCATACTGGGTACGATAGTCTGGGCGATCGCGATTTCGTTTCTTTGGCGGGCATGATGACCTGTTGGCAGATAATCTGGTGGGGCGGAGTTGAAAGGGCCTTCGATCAACGCATTTCACCGAATCTCCGAATCGTGGTGCGAACTTGTTTCAGCTCCGCTCGGGCTCAGCAAACGGGGTGCCTCTTAGCACCTCGCCATGCAGGTGTGAAGGCGACGGCACGGCAAACGAGGATACGATGGTTCCAAGAAGCGTAGAGGGAAAAGGCAGGCAGCCCCTGCTGAAGCGGCAACTGTTGCCAACTTCGTGATCGTGGTAGTTTCAGGTCAGCACTCAACCTGATTGCGGGGTCTCACTGGAGCTGAATCCGGAGACCCTTGGCAAAGATGGAGCACGTCGAGCAGGTGTCGTAATGGAGTGTCGGGGCACTCGACCAAGGGCAACATCACGTCTGACAACCTCGGAAATTGCGCGAAGTTTGAGATTGTTGCGTCCTGAGGGAGTAACAATGAATTCTTGATTCGAACGATGGCATTTTTTGCTCCCACCAAGAAAAGATCCTGAAAACTGAAGTTGCAACTTAATTTTGAGTTGCAACTTTCAAATCAAAGTTGCATCATGGTCTTAATGAGTGATCTTCAGTTTGACATTGGCCTCGAGAATCTCCCCGGCATGCGGTTTGACGCGGCGTTCGGAGGCATCTTTTTTCTCGTACTGAACGAGCCTAGAGATGTTCGGCGATTGCGGTCTGCGTGTCTGGAGATTGCACGTTGTGCTAGTTGGAAGGATGTCCACAGGGTTGTGCTGATCCTTCAGAATCCAGCCATCAGTATCCCCAGATTGGAAACCGAATGGGACGGGCTTCGTTCAGTGTTGAAGCCGGAGATTTTCGAACGACTTTCGGTGATTGTCAGCAAGGAACATGAGTTACAGGCGACGTTCGGTGAAGTTCCAACTGAAGCACAGGAACACTTCAAAATCGTCGTTGACCACACGCCGCATCGGACAGCTCGCAATTCCAAACGGACGTCAGATGCCTTGGCAGACGTCCTGCGTGTACTTTTGATCCATTGGTTTCGAAGGTCGTGCCCAGTGAAACTCAAAGAACTGGGCGAACAGACTGGATATAGTTACCCGACCATTGCAGAGGCTCTGGACAAACTTGAACAATGGTTGCTTCGCCGTTCTGATCGCAGCGTTTCATTGAGATCGTTTCCTCAGGACGAATGGTTTAAACTGGTGGCCCGCGCCGAGCATGTTCGTTCGACACATGGCTTCGCAGTCAGTGGTGCTCGACCACGGCCCGCCGAGTTGCTGATCGAAAAGCTCATCGAATCGAATCCGACAAGCGTGGCACTCGGTGGAACCTTTGGGGCACGGCACTATATGCCAGGGATTGATCTGGTCGGAAACCCTCGACTGGATCTGAATGTGGATGCGCGAATGCAAACCGACATCAACTCAATTATTCGGAAACTCGATCCGGGTCTCAAGCCAGTTGCTCGAGGTGAGTTGCCGCAAGTCGCTGTACATTTCCTTTCTCGCCCAAAGATGTTCTTTGATTCGGGTAGCTCGGGGCTGCCGTGGGCGGACGAAGTCGAGTGTATGCTTGATCTGCACGAAGCACGACTCGATTCTCAGGCCATGGAATTTCTGGCGTTTTTGAAGGATCGTGCGAGAACATGAGCAGCGTGTCGCCCTTCCAGGTTTTGAGCCAAGTTGCAGACGCCGTCCCGTCTCACTGCCATGAGAATATCGTTATCATTGGGAGCCTTGCAGCGGGGTTTCACTTCTTTGGCCAGGACAAAAACAAAGCGGTTCGTACAAAGGACGTCGACGTTGTTTTGGAGCCGTTCCATGCGGCAGTTGGAACTGGACAGAACCTCGCAATCAAGCTCTTGGCGGCTGGTTGGAAGCAACAAAGCAAAAACGCCCAAACGCCGGGAAATGCCGAAACTCCGGTCGACCAACTGCCAGTGGTAAGATTGTATCCACCCGGAGCGCAAGAAGACTCTGAACAGGCGTGGTTTCTCGAATTGCTGACGGTGCCAAAGTCCAGTGAGGTGAAGGGAAAGGAATGGACACGGCTGGCATTACCACAGGGACATTTCGGATTGCCCACGTTTCGGTTTCTTTCGTTAACCGCTCACAACGCACTCCCGGTGGGTGAGCTCGGAATCAGGTATGCTCAGCCGATGAACATGGCACTGGCCAATCTGCTGGAGCATCCGAGCATCAAACCAGCCCAAATGAGTTCACTCTTTGCGGAGCGGTTGATCAAACGCAGTAACAAAGATCTTGGGCGAGTTCTCGCGATAACGATCTTGGCGGATTTGGATGATTACAGTGCGTGGGCTGACGCATGGCGATCAGCGCTCCTGGACTGTTTTCCAGAGACTTGGGCTTCGATTGCCGAGAAAACCGGAGCCGGCCTGCGTGCCCTCTTGAATAGTAACGCTGATCTGGAAGAAGCCCTACATACTTGTGCAAACGGTCTCCTTTCCTCACAATCCCCGACAATAGAACAACTGAAAACCGCAGGCGAACGATTGCTCGGTGATGCCATCGAACGTCTGGAATCAGCGGCCGAATCAGGCCGCAATCTCAATCTCCCAAAGGTTCGTGTAGCGATGTCCGTAGGTGTAAACCCTAAAGTTGCAGTTGAAAAACAGATGGCAAAGCCGAAGAATCAGAAACCAGAACAGGATCCTCTGCAGATTATCAACAAGTGGCTTTCCACCGACGAGCGCACCAGAACATCGATCGTACAGCTTCATGAGGATTTTATTGAGACGGCCATACAGCCAATCCTCATGGCCCTAGGCATTAACACAAACGAGGCGATAATCACAGTTCGGTCTTCGTTCTGTGAAAAGAAAGACTATATCCGTCCAGTCTACTCAGCCCCGCGCAGCCTCACTCCCTTTCTTCGGAAGAAGCAAAAGCCGTTCGACCTCCCTCAAGCGGGGGCATTCGATGATATCTCTTGGTGCTCAGAAGGGGTCAATACTGACCTGAAACCAGAGACGGTCTTCGCTGCTTGGCATAAAACGAAAACTTCTAACAGAAAGAAATCGAAAAATCAGGCGCGAACGATAAATCAACGACGGTTCGTTGAACGAATTGACGGCTTCATCTCTGATCTGTGCGACTTGGAATCCGACCCCAACCAAGATCCCGTACTCTCCGAACGTGCCAAGAATGTGAACGCCGTTTTTTTTGCAGGACGCACTAGGTCCGGGGACGCTCAGAGTGTAAAGATCGCGCATCTACTGGCTGTCTATTACCCGAGCAAGCAGACAAAGTTGTCAAAGAACGTTTCGACCTCCAACCTTGAAGACTACGGGAAAAGACTATTTGAAGGGCTAGATCTGATTGCAAAGATTGACTCAAAGTTGTTTGAGTCGGATGGATTCGCTCTCGTAGCCGAACTACTGCCTGAATTCTCACGAGATGATGTAGCACTTGCAGACAAAATTGCGTTCTCAATAGAGCGAATGACGACACTGTTGGAGTCCCACATGATTGGCCGTCATGGTGGCGGTGAGACAGCAACACAATCGACCGACAGCGTAAAACAGTCAGTCCAAGGAGCCAAAATATTTTATCTTGCGACGTCTTTCAAGAAGACGTCGACCGTAGGGCAAGAGGCAACAGTAGTGCCGAGACTTCGCGTCTATCCACAGTGTTACAGCACTGAGCCCGATTATATTCAAGTTGCCTACTTCGTTGCGCATAAGGAGATTCCCACTGCCACGGAGTTTCTTCTTTGGAAATATCTTTCCTCAAAGGAGGGGGCGGTCGTAGCCACAACATCAGGCTCATTGCATAAACACCACTCCGACGAAGTTGAACATGTCACCCTATCTAAGGAATTTTCAATTCGCTATCAGAGCATCGGTGATCCGGCTATCCTTAAGCAACTATTTCCCGAAAGTGATTGCCTTGTTCTAGCCAACGCAAGTCCCGAGGCAGACCTCTGGAATCTTCTGCAGCGCCCCACATCGGCGGATGTGAAATCAATCGCTGCTTTTGTTGTAGAAGGAAAACGTGTACACGGTGATTCGTTTGTCCCGCGAGGTACGTCGAAAACGGCCATAGATGCCACCTCGAGACGAGAGGAAACACATTACTACCTGCCCCGGGGCATTTTTGCGATCGAGAGTTCATTCGAGGACGGCTTCTCAGACCGTGACATTGAAAGCCTTCGAAAAATATTCTCTGGCATCGCTGCACTAATCAGGTCTGTGTCGCATCATCATTCCCCAATCGACTACCGCTCTTCAATACATACGACGTTTGAAGAGGATTATCGACTAGAGTGGTCTGAGAGTGCCAGCTATACAAACGTTGCTGATGCGAAGGACGAGCTATCGGAGAGCTTACCTTATCGCCTGCAGCGCCTCCTCTTTTATACACAGAAGCTTGATGCAAATGCGTTATCGTCTTTATTAGATGCGGCATCGCGAAACTACGAGTTGTTTAGAATATCGAAAGAAGCAGCAGATAGGTTACGGGAAATCCTTCGTCGTGACAATTGGCTAACTACTAACCTTAGACCATTGCCGCGTGAACGTTCCAGAATTCTTTCATTGCGCATGCAATATCTGTTGGACTATCTTCAGATTCTTTTCGACGGTAGCAGAGAGGGATCAGTCGAACCCGACAGAGCCACGCTGATAGGATTGCTAAATGACGAAACGCTGGATTTCCTGGAGGCAATTCCTGAAAATTTCACATGGTCGAGCTATCTTATGTGTTTGTCCCAAACTCTTGGTGATCGAATCTCTCCATATGCCGACGGTCCGGAATTTTCCCGCATGATGCCTGGGTTTAGCGCAACTGGAATGTTTATAGCTCGCGTCCACGGTGAACTTCGACAGGTGGTTAAGCTATCATCCGCAGAAAGAGTTGACCGAGAAGCGGATAACTACCGCAAGTGGGTAAGGTATCGATTGGTAAATGCCGCAAAGATCCCCAATGGGGCATTTGATTTTGAAACCAGCGGCTGGAAAGGTAGAGAAAGCGGAATACTTCGGGAAAAGAGCATGGCCTTTGACTTTAGGCACGTCGAAGAAGACGCCGATGGAATTCTCGTCTCGGACCTCGTCTCTGGGGGCCTCTCACCAAATGTAAGAACTCTTCTTGATGTGGTTACGGCACACCTCTTTCCGCGGATGGCCGATTCTGCCGAGGGATTAAGTGACATACCAAGTCTCCAGCTAATCTTCAGCAAAATTCAAACCGTTTTCTACGAACATGCTGTTCTGTGGCGTTCTCCTGCGTATCAACCTGGGCAGCAAGTCAACGTGCCGTCTGCAAAAAAAGTATCGAACTCATTCCGGTTGGAAAAGCGCGCTGATGTCGAAGAGGCAAATGATTGCTTAAAGCAATTCTGTGACTTAGTGAAGACAAGGTCTGCCTTCGAGTTTCTGAAGGAGATTGTCGAAGCAAGGCAGGATTGGCCAAGTGTTTTATCCAAGGTGAGGCAACCCGGGGGAGGCAACGAGGCTCTTTTGCAGTCTGTCGGCATCATTCATGGTGATTTGAATGCGCGTAATCTTACCTGGTCGAAGGGTCTCGACACATTCTTCCTGATCGATTTTGAGCATACAGGCAACGGGCTCAGGGGTGCGGATCAAATACGGCTCTGCGTGAATCTCGCAGTGGAGGCGATCACTGGGTGTATTTCTGTTTTTGAAGAAGCGCTGTCTAATGACGATCTGATAATGCTAGTCAAGCTCACCGATGAAGGAATTAAATTCTTGGCGGCCGTCTTTCAAAGTCTTCTCGAGAATAGCATTCATACGTTTTCTCACGCCATCGGAGTGAATGGGGCGGAGTACAGCATTGAGAGCGTTGCGGGATTGACTGAGAGCAATGCTCTGATTGGGGTTTTTAGGCGCATTTTGGGCACAGTGGTCCTCTATGAGCCTGGTGGAAAGGAAAAATCAATGAAATTGCACTGGGCGCGAATGCTTCTTTCGGCCGCAATGAAGGAATGCGTCTATGCAATGCGAGGGTTGCAAGAGAGAGATCTAAGATTACTCGATAAAATTGACTGGCTCTTCGATGATTCCATAATCATTGAAGATCATGAGAATCTTAGCAACATCAGATTGATCAAGCTCGTTGAGGGACGCGCTGGGCTGCTACGTTTTTCGTCCGCTGCGCGTTTGCTCTTTTTCTTCCTGAAGGCGATGTCTACTAGAGACAAGGCTCAAGTTGATGGCAAGTAGGGCGGCAGAGGGGGCACTCCTTGAGTTGCGAGAGTCGGGGGTCTACGCCTAGTTCATTGGCCCTAGGGGAGTTGTTGTATCTGGCAGTGCGGTGGTTTTGCAACGTCTGCTGCGCGAATTTCTTATGGTTAATGGGGATTGGCATTGGGGCCATCGCCGTTGTGAGTGCCGATTGAATATGGTGTTTGCAGAAGTGTTACGAAATGGAACATACAATCGGCAGGCTCATACATGAAGCTGTTTCCAAAAAATACGGAAACCATGACTTGGCAGATGTGTTCGGAGTGACTGACAGTGCGATATCTCTATTCAGTTGTTGCCACTCTGAGGAGGCTGTTCTTGAAGAATCGGAACCGACTTCCAATTTTTGCACCGATGTGACTAACCAGACACGTTGTCTTTACGCCATCGAGAAGTACTGGCGTTTCCGGCAACCCAGTTTTGGCTTTGTCGTCAAGATACACGCCGTGACGTACGGGGTAAAGTTGGAGAATGTGGCAATGCGCACGGAGGATTTCGTTCCGGATTTTGGCGGCACCGTACCGTGGAATTCAGAGCATGTGAGCAAGGGACTGAATGCGATCGAGGAGAAGCTTTCGGAAGTATCAGGATTTCGCGAAAAAACCAAGCTCCAGAAAGGGATGTTTCTCGCGGAGTTGTTCAGTTTGATTATTCGTGTTCATCCGTTCCAAGATGGCAATGGGCGAACGGCTCGCATGCTCGTGCTGTATTGCCTTCGGTTCTGGGGTGACGACTACATCGTTGTGCCGAAGGTGCGGAACAGTCCGGAATGGAAGGACTGCCTGGACAAGGGCGTAAAAGGCGATTATGAGCAGCTCGGGAAGTACTTTGAGAAGCAAATCAAACCAAAGATGGAATAGCCGCGGAGGTCTTGGATACAATGTCGTTTGTGGAACGCTACTGGCAAACCGGGGCGGTGAACGAAAAAAGCGGCAAGAATTTTCAGCAAATAGGCTCTGGTCATTGGCCACGAGTTGATGTTGCGCGAACCAGATAGAGATTTTCTTGTCAGAAATTGAACAATGCCCAAAAGGTAGGACTTAGGTAGATTTCGCAGGATGGCTACCGTAAAACACACATACACAGAACTCTTGCAGACGCTTGAAAGTGCAAGTGGTAAGACTGCCTCCGATCGCGTGAAGGCCACGTTGCGACTCGCTTGCGATGGCCATCGCGGACAATTACGAGATGCGCGGACTCCAAACGTCCGAATCCCGTTCATTGTTCATCCCGTTGGCGTTGCGGTTCTCGCGATGAAGTACTTCCCGATGGTCGAGCAGATCCTTACCCATGATCTGGAAACGGTCGTGTGCGTCGCGTTGACACATGACCTTCTTGAAGACAGTCAAATAAATCAAGCGATGCTTGAAGAGATTGCAGGGGCGGATGTGCGAAATGTGGTAGAGGCGTTGACGAAACCTCCCGCGGGCGTAGTCGGAAAAGGCAAAGACTCCCGCAATACCGATTTCACGGACCAGATTGTGATCGCTGGCCCAACTGCTGTATTTGTCAAGATGTGTGACAGCATGCACAATATGAGTCGGCCAAATATGACGCCACAGCGGTTGTATCGCAAAGTGGTAGATAAAGCCCAACTGCTTTACTTGCCGCTGCTCGCCAGATGCTCGCTCGGAAACGAGTTTGAGCAGGTTTATCGTTCAATCCTCTCAAAGGCACAAATTGATGCACTCGAAGAGGAGCGATTCACGCGTGACAAGCCAACTCCGCAGAATCTAGGACAAGCCATAAGTGAGTGCGTAACGGCGTCATCAGGCAAAGTTCTGGAGTTGCATGACATCACAGTGATTTTGAACCGAGTCTTCGGAACACTTCACTCAAGCATTTGGCGAGTCGTCGGCAAGAATGCGAATACGCTACATTTGGTTAGTGCATCTGATGCGGATTCATTCGAGGGTGATGTTTTCAATGCACCAATCAACGACTGTCCCGAAATCCTAAAAGGGCAATCAGCGAGCAAGTTCCCGCTCACATCAAAAGTAAGACGAAGTGCTACTATCTACACGGTCCCGGTTCAGATGGGGCCCGGAAGGACGTTCGTTGCGGTACTTGTGTTTGACGAATCCGTAAATGCTCCAGATTGGCTGACACTGGATGCGGCATCAATCGTTGTGCAGTTCCTGGCGCATCGGCTGATCATCTCTGAAGCGGATCGAAGGGCACGGGTTACTACTGAGGCAGCGCGACTGGGCATTCAAGTCGACGCAGAGCTCGCCTCAGAATCCGGCATCACGCCACTCGATCTTTTACGGCTTGATCGCTGGCAGACTCGCTGCCGACAGGCCATCGCGACGGTGGAAAACCTTTTGCGATTCTACCTTCTGAGCGATCAATCGCGCGATCAGCTTCGGAGAACAATCCGCATAGAGTCCCGAGTAAAGACCGTCAATTCGATCCTCGATAAACTCATCCACCGCGTGAAAGAATCAACGTCGCGATTCGAGGAAATGGAGGATATTGCAGGAGTACGCGCTGTATGTCCGACGATTTCGAGTGTCAGGGGGATTCAGAGTTTTCTGCAAAGTCAAAGGGCGATTGCGGCCGGCTGCCAATTGCATCCCGGTATTGAGCGGTCAGAGCGAGATTGGGTTGGTGTTGCCACATCAGACGGATATCGTGCCGTTCATTTGATTTTTCAGGTAGATACTTACCTTGAAGATGGCGGTTCTCATCCCGTCCCTTGCGAGGTTCAGCTGCGCACTGTATTTCAAGACATTTGGGCGACGATTGCCCACAATACCGCCTATCAATCCTCAACGAGTGACTCCAGTCTGAAGCACAATCTAAAGGAAATGGGTGTAAAACTGCAACAATGTGAGGAAATTGCAGAACGTATAGCGAATGATTCTAAATAGACTTTTTCGAGGAACTATCAGGGAACCAGCATATGCTTCAGAGAGCCCGCGAATTCGCCGTTGTAGCCCACGGTGACCAGAAATATGGAAACGACAGGCCGTATTCCTTTCATCTTGACGCTGTCGTCAAATTATTAGAGCCGTATGGAGAAGAGGCTCAGGTGCTTGGATACTTGCACGACATTATCGAAGATGCTCGTGTCGATGCCCAAACATTGGAGAATGAGTTCGGTGTTTTGGTCGCTACGCGAGTGGCCTTGTTAACTGATGAGCCTGGAGAGAGCCGCCAGGTCAGAAAGCGGAAAACCTATGAGCGGCTTAAGAAGGTGAGAGGAGAAGGCGAACTGTCATTGGTTGTTCTGGCGGCTGACAGACTAGCGAATATTCAGGCTTGTATCGCCAACGGGACTGATGGCAAGAAGAAACTCGCGATGTACCGTGGCGAACGAAGTGCTTTTAAGTCTGCGGTCTATCGGCCGGGGCTTTGCGACGAACTCTGGCACACAATTGATGCCACTTGGGATTCAGTGGATGAGGCACATAATTCGGCCGATTGAGTAATTGAATGAAGACTGGCGACATGGGGTTACCCGAGATGCAACTGCGGCACACCTAAAAAAAAGCTACAGTACGCAGAACATCAGCTGCGCCGAGTGCATCAGTATCCTGTCACGGCCATTCTTCGATCCTCAACGCGCTGGGAGTAACCCAAGGATGTTTAATGTAAGCCTATTGCCTGCGACGTTTGGTGATTCATTTTGGATAACGTACGAGCACCGAGGAAAGAGCTATCGCATTCTGGTCGATGGCGGAACGGCTGGCACTCGGTCGCATATTCAGAATCTGATTCTGGCTTTGCCCGAAGGCGACCGCCGAATCGAATTGGTCGTCGTGTCACACATCGACAAAGATCACATCTCCGGAATCTTGACGATGTTGCAGAAGAGCGAAATTGATGTCGAGATTGGTGATTTCTGGTTTAATGGCAGAAAGCACCTGCCTGACGATCTGCTCGGGGCGAAACATGGTGAACAACTTTCGGAGATTCTGAAAACTGCGGAACTTCCCTGGAATGCTGCGTTCGCTGGTGGTCCAGTAGTGATCCCGCAAAGTGGAAAACTACCGAAAATCAGACTTCCGGGCGGTATGACACTGACGTTACTTTCGCCCACTGCTGAAGCACTCGCAAAACTTGCCGACGTCTGGGACTATGAACTTCGGCAGGCAGGCCTGCTGCTGACCGACCCAAGTGCTGCAGATCAGGATGAACGGGTGATTGATGACGACGACGGGGCAGACTTCCTTTCTTCACAACTGCCAGATGTAGATTCTCTAGCTGAGTCTGACTTCGTGGGTGATAAATCTGCGGCGAATGGAAGCAGCATCGCGTTCCTCGCCGAATTCAAAGGAAAGAAGGCCATATTTGCAGCCGACGCTCATGCCACTCAGATACTCACTGCACTCAATACATTGTCACCTTCCAAGCGATTCAAACTTGATTTCTTCAAGCTGTCGCACCATGGAAGCAAAGGAACGACAAGCAGAGAGCTGATTGAGAAGGTAGATTGCAAGCGATACGCTGTCACAACCAATGGAGCCATTTTCGGGCATCCGAATCAAGAGACGATCGCGAGAGTACTTATGTCTGCAGATCAACACGTTGAACTGCTCTTCAACTACAAATCAAAGCACAACGAAATCTGGGGAAGTACAGAACTGCAGCGCAAGTACCAATACTCAGCAGTTTTCGGCGATTCAGAAGGTGGCGGTCTGGATGTTGAAATCTGAATTCTGACCACTTGTAAATTTGGCACGCAATTTAACAGACTCGCGAACAGCCCATTCAGATTAGGCCCCTTCGCCGATTTCAATCTGCTCAAGGACATGAGCCTCTATCTTGCGATACATTTCATCGAACTCTGGCTTCGCAGCCGTCAATCGGTCAAAACCGCCTTCATTCAAAATTGAACGCTTTTTCCACGCACTTTTGGCACCCTTACTTGAAGGGTCGAGATACATCATTCCGGCAAACGTTCGATAACGAAGCAGTTGCCGCCTACAGGAGAACACTGCGAACTGTTCGGCACGGCCTCCGCCCTCGCCAATTTGGTCGATTTGCCGAAGCGACCGAAGAAGCTCCTTGGTACTAAACGTCTCCTTCAACTCTTTACGAACGCCTGTCGACGGGCTCGAGAACCAGGGAATCAGGGTTCGCAACAACCCCAACTCGATGCGATTTGTCAAATGCCAAATCAGCTCTCTGGGATTCAAGCACTCTATTTGATCACGATCTGCACACTGATATCGGGCGTGAAACCAATCTTCATATAATCCCTGTTCAACCATCTCTCGACTATTGTCTCGATACATAGAGATGAATGTCTTAAGGAACAAGGCCTGCACAAACGCCCAGGACTGATTGGCATCGCGGCGAGAAACAAGAATGTAGCGACGATATGACTGCCAAATGCATTCCAACCAGACAGTATCGTCAACTTTAAGGTTCTTCTGCTCACACGACTCATAAGTAGCTGCATCGAAGTAATGCTGTTGGGCGTAAAGCAACTCCGCAGCTTGTTTATTTGCACTCGCGGAAATCCCCAACAGATCTACATAGTCGGAAGAGCCAGACCGTCGGTCATCCACGAATACATCAAACATGCGAACCTCGGACATGACATCTGAGGCTACGCTATTCAGGATTTGGGCATTGTCTCGATTCGACTTGTCAAACTCGAGGCCTGTCCGTTTTCCATTGATGGCCCCCATCAGTCTCTCGCCGGATTCAAGTCGGACGGACATTCGTCGACGATACTGCGATTGCTCAAGTCGTCGAGAAGCCTGCTCAATAGTTGGCGGAAATGCAGCAAAACAAATGATCGACGCCCAGTCATGGCGCCCCACACTGTCCGGAGAGAGTCTCTCAACACTGTGAGAGAAAACCTCTCGACGTGCTTCCCATAGACAAATTCGAGGATCACGCCCATCGAGCAACTGTCGGTACAAACTGTCGGTCAGCACGATCGATCCATCTTTGGTGAGTGGGAATTGTGAGCCAACAACCAAAGAAATCCCAGCCTCATGGATATTGAATGCGACACTGGATACGGGGCGTGACACGTCCAAGCCGGTATTCGCGGAGTCGCAAACAGCTAAAGTCACCACGTTGGGACGAACCTGGTCGCCGTCCGGTTTCCTTCTCGATTCTTTCGCGAGCTTGCCATTCAGAAGTTGCCCGAGCCGGAGTCCATCAACAGCGTCGATCCCGCGTCCACTGTGCTGGTAGAACGCTACCCCATAGCTTTCATCCTGATTTGGCAATGGACAACCGTGCGCGAGCAGATGAATGTGAGTGAACGGATGGTGCTGGTCGATTGCGGTATGAATCGTCTCACGAACTTTGCGCACTGTTGCGCCGTCCAGTAAGACCAGATGCTTGCGTACTTCCGAAAGTGATTCGTCGTCAGTCTCCAGCGGGTTCCTGTAGACCCACGGCTCGACTAGCTTTCTTAGCAGAGAATAGTGTGCTTCTAACGGAATATCTCCACCTGCATCTGAAGCAATCATCAGGATGCGTGGCTTTACGTCCCAGTCGAGTTGGTCGAACCGGACCTTTCGACTTCGACGCGTGATACAGATGGGAAACTCCGTTTGCAGGCTCAACAAGCCACCAGCTCCTGGAAATCCAGGAGGCGCATTTGCCAATTCAAACGGGACCAAAGACAGTTCACTTGCCGTTGTGGCCACACTCAGGTGTACTAGTGTTTCTGAATTAGCGTCGCGATGCCCCAGCTCCGAGATCAGTCCAGGTACTTCGGCCAGCATTTGACCTACCAAGCTGGCAGTCTCATGTAACTGAATTTTTCTGGTATCCTCACTATCCTTGTATCGCAGCGCATGCAGCCTCACCTTGAGAGACTGATGTTCGATTGGAAAATGAAGAGTCGTATTAGGATGGTCCCCACAAAGTGCGAGATAGTCGGTAAGGGGTGACAACAACTGATTGTGTGGTGGTCCATGCCTTAGCAACTGCAACTCAACTGTCCGGACACGATGGCTCATGAAACGACCCTTACAGGAATTCTATGTGTATCAGTGTATTGTGGTCCGGAACTCTTTACCGGAAAGATCATCCGAACAGAGAGCACCCTTCGAATCGACCCGTAAGAGATCAAGAGTGACTTTGTCTTGTACTCGTTCCAGTCGAGCAACTGGGCACTCATTGGAAAACATCGACGAACCAACGAGGTCGTTGCGGTTTCCTCCGATGAGCAAATCGTAGATCTTGCGAAATCGATTGCTGTTTGAAACGTCTTCTGCACGAATGCTCATAAGCCCAGCCCACGTCCCTGTATTCACGAAATGTCCAATATTGGTGCCGACTGCACAAAAGCGCCGAGCGTGTGTATGTCCGGCGAATACGACGTTGTAGTTTCGCTTAACTATCTTGAGCAAATCCAAATCCGCTTCCCCGGCAGTGCGAACCTGTGGCGATTCGTTTTCTACCAACAGTTTAAGTGCGTTCCTTAGTGCCCCCGCATGAGCGTTCTTGCTGGCTTCGGACAAGCGATTTCCGACCCACTCTCCGGTGTCTGTTACCACTCGTATGCTCTTATCGGCGAGGTTGGTTACGGCAGTACGAGCACTTTCAATCCAGTCGGAAACTCCCAAAGTTCCGTCCGTCGACCCATAAATCAAATCATCAACATTGAGATTTTCCTTCCGTACAAATGCGTTCGCCTTGCGCTCCAATTCCGCTCCGCCTAACCTGGGACCATCGGCATCTGCAGGATCCAGTTCCAGGAACCGACGCTCTGAGGCTGGACGGTTCTGCTCATTCAGAGCTGTAGACGCAACCATCGAGGCGAACTTATCAGCCATTGCGAGATTGCTGGGGGCCAATACTACGAGGCACAAAAACGCTACGGACTCTGGCTTGAGCAAATCTACAAACGGGAACTGTTTCTTGAGTTTGTTCACTGCGTCAATGACAAACACCGTACCAGCACTCGGCTTCCAGGAGGCAGCGACCGGCGAGACACCATCAAGCTGAATTTCACGAATGATCTGATTCAGAATATCAAATCGGGTGAAATTGGATTTATCAACTTCGTTACCATGCGTCGCCAAAGCGGTCGCAGAGCCAACCTGAAAACGATAGCCAGTACCATCAAAAGAAAACTCTATCCGCGACCGGCGGCTCTCCACGTTGCCAGCAATGAGTTCAACGAGCTTTGTCTTTACGTCAGGCAACGATAATTCAAGGTCATGGTTTCCGAGGACAATAACCAGTCTTGAGCCAGGCTTGCTTACGAATTTCTCCAGGCCTTCGAATACAGGTTTGAACTCACTGCGACCAGCAATGTTTGCTAGCAGCCACGTCGCCGGTGAGCCATTCCAGTACGTTGCACCTGGTTCCGCAAGAAAGTCGACGAAGTCACCGTTGATCAAAAGTAGGGTTGGGTTGTCATTGTTCGTTGACTCCGCGATATTCCCGCAGAGTTTCTTGAACTGCTGACCGGCAGAGAACATTTGAAATCCAGCAACGCCACCCAAGTGCAAATCGCTGACGACAAACGCTCTATTAAACTCCGCTTCCACGGTAGTTACCTTTCGATTTCACTACGTGCAGTTGTTCAGTCCCGCCGATAGTACATTGGGGTGATTACGCGATTGTAGGAAAAATCCTTCAATTTCCGACGCTACATGTGGAATGTACCTGCTTACGACTCAGGATCAAAGGTTCGCCAGCACCAGTCGTTCCTGAGTCGTAACCCTTCAGATAAATGTCCTCATATTTCAGAGATCGCCAAAATCGTTCGATGAACACGTTGTCGAGTGCCCGGCCGCGGCTGGAGATCAGCATGCAAATCGGACCCACTTCGGCGCGGAAATCGGACCTACCTGGGAAACGAGATGACCACGGGGAGCTGCGTGGTTTTTAGGCACTTTTCGGTTTGAGGGTCAGCAGTGAGCTGTGAGCCCGGGGTCGACATCCATCAAATCGACTTGAGAGCCTCCCTGTTTTCTTTCATCGACTCACGGAAGCGAAAGCTTTCACTATTCATCTCCGAGATTTCGCAATGGTGCGGCAGGCGGTCCAGCAGCGCTGCGGTCATGCGTTCGCCCTGGAAGATCTGCCCCCAATCGCTGAACGCCAGGTTGCTGGTCAGCAGCAGGCTGCGGCGTTCATAGCGATCGGCGAAGACCTGAAACAGCAGCTGGGCTCCGCCATGGCTGAACGACAGGTATCCGAGTTCATCCATGATCAGCAGATCGGTGCGATCAAGTTGTGTCAGATATCGATCAAGCAGGTATGCCTTCTGCTTCTCATCGATCAATCGCATCAGCTGCAGATTCTTTTCTGACTCCGGAACCGGCTCGCAATACGGCTTCGAGTGGTGAATGCCCAACAGCTGACACTGACGACGAACACTCGGACTCTCATGATCGAAGTCGATCCACTGAGGAACCGCGTCACGAGTTCTCGGCAACTTTTTTTTAAGCCACTCCAGCTCGACTTTCATCCGGCAAATCTGCTCATAGAGCTCAGCAGCTTCAGGCTTATCCTCGGCCTTCTTCCCACTGGAACTGCTCCCTTCAAAGACCGCTTCGGCTCCTTCGAGCAGTTACTTCTTTCAAAGGGTTACCTGATTCGGATGGACCTTGAACTGCCTGGCAATCTCACTGATCGCCTTCAATCCCCGAATTGCTTCCAAAGCGACTCGATACTTAAGCTTCGCATCAAATCTTCGACGGCCTCGTGGCATAATCTCTCTCCTTGCCCCGCCACGATAGCCCCTCTCACGATTTCAAATCCAGATCACTTCTATCCACCTTTAACCGCTGGTCCGAAAACCGGGGTCCACTTCAATGTTCAATCGATGGTGGGCAGCCTGCGTGTGGAACTCCCGAACGGTGTGGTGATTCATCTTCCGGACAACCTTGATGGCCAGCGACTGGGCGATGTGATTCTTGCCGCCGGGCAGATACAAACAGGTTCACCTGCGGTCATCTCACTTCAGCGATCGGAGACATGCTCATGCTGAGTCTGCCATCCCGCACGAAGATGTTTCTTTGCATCCCGCCGGTCGATATGCGAAAGAGTTTCGACGGTCTTTTGGGAATTGTTCAGCAGGAGTTTCAGCACAAAATCGTTAACGGCGTTGCCCGTGGCGGTTGTCCGATGAATCGGATTTTGACAGGTCAATCGAGTGCTCCGCCTGGTGCGTTTTCAACCTTTAAAGTTTGGGTTGAGCTGTGTGTGTACGACGGACTTTCAGTCCATACTCTCTTTTTCGTTAAGGTTTTTTCTAAATGTTATTTGAAATGAAAGATTACCATTAGTACAAATGCCCACGCATACAGAGTTTGATCTCATCACCAGACAAACAATCTGAATTTGCTGTCTGGAGACGTATCAACCTTCTGGCCTGAGTTCCCTGCAAGGCGAAAGGCGAAGGTGTGATGTGAGTGATTCGGCGATCGAATTGTCATTTGTGATCCCCGTCTACAACGGCAGTCGGACGGTGGGCAGCGTTGTTTCTCGAATTCACCAGTTGTTTGACTGCGTATTCGAAATTGTGCTGGTGAATGATGGATCATCAGACGACAGCGAACAAACATGTCGTGATCTGGTTCGACGGCACCCTGAGCGCGTTGTGTTCCTTAACCTGGCGCGGAACTTTGGCGAGCACAGTGCAGTGCTGGCCGGGATGACGAAGGCGCGTGGTGAGTACGTCGCGGTTCTGGACGATGACGGTCAGAATCCGCCGGAAGAGATTCCCCGAATGCTGGAGCATCTCCGGAACCATGGATTCGACGTCGTCTATGGGCGTTACCGGAATAAAAAGCACCATTGGTTTCGCAATCTGGGCAGTCGCTTTAACGACTCCCTGGCAACATTAATGCTGCGAAAGCCAAAGCACATTTACCTGTCCAGCTTCAAAGTGATCACTCGCTTTGTTGTTCAGGAAGTGACCCGGTACCGAGGCCCGTTTCCTTATATCGACGGGTTGATTTTTCGAACAACTCGACGGATCGGCCAGATCGATGTGGAGCACGCGGAGAGAGAGCATGGCACGTCGGGCTACAATCTGCGACGACTGATTCGATTGTGGCTGAATATGTTTCTCGGATTTTCGATCACTCCGCTGCGGCTGTCCGTTGTTCTGGGATTCTTCGTTTCGGCGTTAAGCGTTCTTCTGATGTTCGCCATTGTCATCGATAAGCTTTGGCTGAATCCGGATGTGCCGGTCGGGATCCCTTCTGTGCTGTCATGTATCACGTTGTTTGGGGGGATTCAGCTGATTGTTCTTGGGATGATCGGCGAGTATCTGGGCCGCATGTTTCTGGAACAGAATGGTACTCCTCAGTTTGTGGTGCGAGATTTCGTTGTAAGAGACTGCGGCACAACAGGAAGTGAACAGTCGAATCAGCATTTGGGCAATCGATTGGGGATGGCATCTGCTGCAGCGGAGGCGTTTTCGGATGTCTGAAACGCTCAGCGGAAAGAAAGTGCTGGTGACAGGAGGTCTGGGATTCATTGGCAGTAATCTTGTGATTGAGCTTGTAAAGCAGGGTGCCCGGGTTGTGATTGCGGACCTGCCGGACGGGGGGCTGGGTGCTAACTGGTTCAATATTGAGCCTGTCCGGGGTGACGTTGAGGTACTGGATGTTGATATTCGTCAGGCTGAACATCTCTCATCGATCATTGCCAGACAGGAACTGATATTCCTGCTCGCTGGTCAGGTGAGTCATCCTGGAAGCATGCAGCGTCCGCTGCTGGATCTGGATGTTAACTGCCGCAGTCATTTGGCGTTACTGGAGGTTTGTAGGCAGGTCAATCGGGACGTCCGGCTGGTGTTTAGCAGTACTCGGCAGCTTTACGGAAGACCCCAGTATTTGCCGGTCGACGAACGACATGTGGTTCGCCCGGTGGATGTGAACGGAATTAGTAAGTTTGCTGCGGAGCAGTTATTCCGGCTCTATTATGAAAACTATGGAATTCGATCTGTCTCGTTGCGACTGACCAATGTGTACGGTCCCAGAATGGATCTGATGGATCCGACTAAGGGATTTATTGGAGTGTTCCTTTCAAGAGCATTGAGAGGGGAACCCATTGAAGTTTTTGGCAGCGGGGAGCAGCGTCGGGACTTCAATTTTGTCTCGGATGTTGTTCGGGCAATGATGCTCGCTATCGAGTGTCCGGATGCCTGGGGCGAATCGCTGAATCTTGCCCATCCGAATCACTGCAGCCTGAATGAATTTTTGCAGACTTTGGGATGTTTTATCAGCTTTGAATCTTCTGTCACTGAATTTCCTCCGGAAAGAAAGGCGATCGATGTCGGCGACTACTATGGAACGTTTGAAAAGCTGCAGCGAGTCTGTGGCTGGCAGCCTCAGGTCGATCTGACTGATGGTTTGCAGCAGACTGTCGAGTATTTCCTGAGAACTCGTGAGCATTACCTCCCTCCTGTTCGCCCCGTTTGCTTCTCCTGATCCCACCTTACCGGCTCAGCATATTCGTGAGTCGCATTCATACCTTATGTCAGACAGATTACTGGACATCCGGGCATTTGATTACCTGCGCGGTTACCATCAGATTGAGTCGGAAGTTTCGCATGCTATCGAGCGTGTGCTGCGTTCCGGGCAGTTGATTCTTGGTCCGGAAGGTGATGCGTTCGAGCATGAATTTGCCCATTACACAGGATCGGCATATGCCGTTGCCGTCGGATCCGGCACCGATGCACTGATTCTGGCGCTCATGGCAGTTGGAGTGGGGCCGGGAGATGAAGTGATCACGGTTGCCAACACCGCTGTTCCGACGGTGTCAGCGATTCGGGCCACTGGAGCAGTTCCCCGCTTTGTCGACATTGACCCGCACACCATGTTGATGGACATATCTCAGGTGGAGCAACTCATTTCCCCGGCAACCCGATGTCTGCTTCCCGTGCATCTTTATGGACTTGCAGTGCCGTCCGAATCGCTGAATCTGATTGCTCAGCGACATGGGCTGAGGGTTATTGAAGATTGTGCTCATGCACATGGTGCGACAGAAAACGGACGTCATGTTGGTGTCGCGTGTGATGTTGGATGTTTTTCGTTTTACCCGACGAAGAATCTGGGGGCATTTGGTGATGGAGGGATATGTCTGACGCAGGACCGGTCACTGGCGGAAAGAATTCGATCGCTGAGAATGTATGGATTTCGCAGAACCAGGATTGCTGAAGAGGATGGACGCAACAGCCGACTGGATGAAGTGCAGGCTGCTGTTCTTCGCATAAAGCTGCGTTATCTGGATAACGCTGTTTCCAGACGCAGAGCCATTGCCCGACGATACATCTGTGAACTTGGCGAAGCGTCTGAGTTCGCTGAGTCCGGGTGGGTTCTGCCAGACATACAGGTCAATGACAGACATGCTTACCATCAGTTCGTAATTCGAGTACCGGATCGCACCGCTGTGATTCAGGAGTTAACGGACCAGGGAGTTGGTTATGGTATTCATTATTCCCCTCCAGTTCATCACATGCCCGCGTTCAGCGGATTTCACTCAGGGCTGGCGTTGTCAAAGACTGATAAGGCAGCTTCTGAAATCCTCTCCCTGCCAATGTATCCGGAGCTCACCGACGAAGAGATTTCAGAGGTGATTAATGTGCTTCGGAAGGCAATGCATCGCTGAGGTTGCCTATGAATCCGGTCGAATACGAAATCATGGCCCGATTCGAAGATGACCACTGGTGGTATTGTGGACTGCGCGACCTGTTCACACGGATATTGCGAAGAGCGGTTGATCGCCGTGAGGTGATTTCCAGCGTTCTTGATATAGGGTGCGGGACGGGTGCAAACCTGAAGCTGCTGCAGAGCATTTTTTCACCGGTTCATCTGTCCGGATTTGACGTGTCTCCCCTGGCAGTTTCCTTTGCTCGCAGCAAAGTACCAGCTGCCAGTATTTATCAGAGTGATCTTTGTGCCCCGATATTTCACAGCGACGTATTCGATGTGATCTTATGCTCTGATGTGCTGTACATGACTGAGCTGCAGGAGGGAATTGCCGGTTTGGCTGCTGCGGTGTCCCGGCTCCGAGTTGGGGGACTCTTTTTACTGCACCTTCCGGCGCTGGACTGGTTATACAGCCGTCACGATGTCGCCGTTCATACTCGACACCGTTTTACTCGTCGGGAAGTTGCCATGCTGATGAGTGATCTCGGCCTGAAAGTGGAGCTTCTGACATACCGAATGTTTGTTCTGTTCCCGGCGATCGTGGCGGCGAGGCTTCCATCGCTGTTGTTTGGTATTCGAAGTCCGCCGGAAGACGCCAGATCAGACCTCCGAATACCCTGGAAGCCGCTGAATCGGACACTGTTTGAGGCAGTAAAGGCTGAAAATCAGCTCATTTCCAGGGGATTCAGATTCCCGGTTGGAAGTTCAGTGATCGCGCTAGGCAGAAAAACATGAACCCCGATTCGTCCAACAGCAACAGTATACCGCCGCATCAGTCTGTACCTTCCTTCGCCACGCTGCCAGCCACTGCCGCGATGGATCCGGTTCAGCGGAAGGCGGGCGTCGTGCTGCTCGTGATTTCCATCCTCAGCGGAATCGGCCTGTCTCTGCCCTGTCTGTTTGCCGGACCACTTGCACTCGATGAATACGGAACCTACTGGCTTGCTGGCCGCAACAATCCAAAGACCCTCTGGGAGAGAAGTTTAAACTACGAAAATATACCGCCATTGTCGCCCTGGCTGCATCGAATATTCATGGATGTGCTCGGAGAGTCAGAGTTTGCGTTTCGTTTGCCATCGGCCGTCTGGTTTGTGACGGCGATTGTTGCCGCATGGTTTCTGGGAAAGGAAGTAATGGGGCCGGCAGGAGGGGGTTTGACGGCTCTGGTCGTTGCATGGCATCCAAATGCGCTGGGCGAAATTCGTATTGCCCGCTGTTACAGCCTTTCGTTTTTCCTTGCGGGACTGCTGTTTTGGCTTACGCTGCGGTGGAGACGGTTCCCGGAGCATCACAGATATGCATTGGGGTGGGCCGCAGTGGCGACGGGACTTGTATGGTCACATTACCTTAACGTTATTGTTCTCTCTGCGTCACTCGTTGTGCTCATCTGGAATTTTCGGACCGAATCAATAGTGGCTCGCCTGGCTCTGCTGGGTGCGGTCCTTCTTTTTGCAGCGTCGCTTCTGCCGCTTCTTCCCGCATTGCTGAGGATGTCGGTGTGGGGTGAATCATTCGGATTTCAGGGGGAACCATCGCTAAGTGAGATTTTGTCGCCGATGTGGTGGGCCGGGTATCCTGCCGGATTTCTGACGGCTTACTTTTCCGGCTGGATCATTCGTCAGAAGAGCCCTCGAATTCCTGTGGCTCGTTCACACCTGAGAACGCTGTTTTTGTGGGGAATACTGCCCACAATACTGGTTGCTCTGTTTTGCAGGGGAGACCTTTCAAGTCTTTCAAACCCCCGATACAGAATCGGGTTTGAAATTGCAGGAGCCTGTTTTCTTGTGGCCATTCTGTGTCGTGGTCAAAACCTTTATCGTTCGATTGCTGGAGTGGTCGCGGCGATCGTTGTTTCCTGGGCCGTCGCCGATCGAGTACCCTGGGACCTGAAACGGCTTGGCGCGCCAGTGGATTCCGAGTGGAAGGACCTCGCTCGTTACGTAGAACAGCACGGTGAGCCAGGTGATCTGGTGTTTGTGCAGGGGGGCCTGGGAGAAGGATTTTTAATCCATGAACTTTTTGAAGACGCCGTTTTTATGGACTACGCCGCGTGTCGAATGGGTCGTTTTTATCTGACCGCCGATCATCCTCGTTACGGACTTCCCTTTTTTTGGGCTCCCGGTTCACCGGTCGAGGTTTTCTTTGAAAGGCTTCTTGCTGAAACGGGGCAAACCGGGGACACCGTCATTTGGGTGGCATCAGCAACGGACACAGATTTGAACATCGCATCACTGCAGGGTATTCAGTATTTGCTCAGACGCCAGGGGTTCCGGGAAGCAGACTCGAAAAAGCATTCCGACTGCCTGCTGCTTGCCTATCGTCGCAACGCCCCCGGAGCGGACGCCACAGCACCCTGATCGGTCCACGGAATTTCGCCCCGGGCGATTTGCTGTCCGGTAAGAGAGAATCGTTTTCTGCGAGCTCGTACTTTGTCCGGCGGTCCGACCAGTGCGGCAAGTGTAACGCCAGCCAATACGGACTTTCCGGCGATATCATCCTTTGCCGCGACATGTGGCGAATTGGGCGGAGCCGTGCTTCCGTCCGCATAATAGGCCGACATCGCGGTCCAGTTTGCTGCACGTCCGAGATCGGCGTCCTGAATGGCGGCCATCGCCTGTCGTCGATTCTGGTCACCGGGATCGCGGATCCATGTCTCCACCAGCCCGATGACCGTCATGTCTTCTTCATTCAAATCCGGCAGTGTTCGAACGCACTGCACCAGCCACCATATTGCACATCGTTTCGGAAGGGCGTACGAAAGAAATTCCAGCTCGGCGGCTCCATCCGGATTGGCAGCGAGTCGGTCAAGAAACTGCTGTGGCGATTCGCGATCTTCCGGAGTCAGTGGAATACGCTGCCGTAATCGAAACCGTTTCACGATTTCTTCAGCCGTTGCCGCACAATAACCCTGAGTCGCAGCAATATCCGGATTCTGGCTGACTTTTGAAGCTGGCGGACTGGCCCCGCCGACCAGCGGTGCCACTCCAGAAGGACTGCTGGCCGACGACGGCCGGGCGACTCGCCGTTCTTCGGCTGAACGACCTGAGAAACGAGCCGACAATGGATCTACCTGTGTCGGGTAGGCCCATTCCACAAAGAACTCGGTGGCTCCACACTTAAACACATCACCAGGTCCCACGGTTGCGGATTCAACAGGTGTCCCATTGAGCGTGGTGCCGTTGGTGCTGCCCAGATCCCTGATAATACACGCCTGACCCTGCAACTCGATCGTGAGATGCCGCGAGGACATCAGCGAGTCTTCCGGGAATGCCGCGTCGTTCTGAGTTGCGCGACCGACTGTGAGCGGCTTTACAGGAGGGATCACAGCGACGTCGCGAAATCGATCTCCCTGCCGAATTTTCAGGAATACTGTCATACCGGAGCACCGTATTGAAGGTCAGCAGAGACTTCTGCAACGACAGTACTCACATCCTGGGCATCGCTTTTTCGCATGATCTCTGCTGCAAAGTCTGTCACTCTGGCTCAGAACAGAAGCCGTAATCGAATCAGCATTCTGGCGATTCCATGATGGAGCCGCAATCGAGTCAGGTGTCAGTTTTAGTGCAGACAGCCGTCATTCTCTGCTTCGAGCGGCCTTTCCGGTCATCGACTGGGAGAATCAGTTAATCTTTGTCATTGCACCCATCAGGGTCAGGGTGGCATCGCCATTGATCGTTGTTGCCGGTGCCTTCATCGTTGTGGTGGCTGTTCCTTCGATTTTTATGGCAACGCCGTTGATTGTGACGCCGCTGGCATCGATTTTGATTCCATTTCCGCCAACGATCAGTTCAATTGAAGCACCGGCTTCCACAACGATCTTAGTACCCGCATCGATATTGATGTTGGATTTAACCGACACAATCTGATCAGCACCAATGGACAGGTCCTGGTTGGATCCGATGGTTTCCGTCTGATTCCCGCTGACTTCGAGCGTTTCATCGCCGCCAACCGAATCCGTTCTGTTACCCGACACGCTGACCGTCTGATCGCCGTCAATCGTCACCTCCTGATTCGCACCGATGCTGACCGTTTGATTTGCACCGATCGTAATCGACTCATTCGAGCCAATTGTATTGGTGCGGTCAACACCGACATTCAGGGTTTGGTTATTATTGACATTGGTGTCCATGTTGAACTGTGCATTCACACGGAGCTGTTCTGCCCCGGCAGTGTCATCCATGGACAGTTCATTGTAGCCACTTCCCTTGTGTGTCTTCGTTGTATTGCCGCGTCGTGCCTTTTCTCCAGGAAGTGCAAACGGGGGCGTGTTGCTGCCGTTGTAGACTCGTCCAATGATGATGGGTCGATCCGGATTTCCTTCCAGGAAGCTGATGATTACTTCCTCGCCGATTCGTGGAAGGTCCATAACCCCCCAGCCCTGTCCAGCATGGATCTGTGATACTCGGAACCAGCTGCTGCTGTTTTCGTCTTTCTTTCCGAGTCGATCCCAGTGAAACTGAACCTTGACGCGACCGTGTTCGTCTGTGTAAATCTCTTCTCCGCCCGGTCCGACCACCTCCGCCGTCTGGATGCCATGAATTCCAGGCCGCGGTTTATACGGAGGTCGAAAGACGATATCAGCGGGAATACATTGAAACGAGTTGCCATAGATCTGGTCTGGTCCGCCGGCTCCCGAAATATAATGTCCTCCCAGATTCGCAGTGTGCTGAACCGAGGTCAGTACCCACTTGCCGCCGCTTTCGGCTTCATTGTGGTGTTTGGCGAGCGTAAATCGGGCACCGGGGGAGAATGATCGGCATTCACTGCTGCCGTTGACGGTGTTGTGTCGACATTCTTCTTCTTCCATTCTCAGCTTCGCCAGGGCGTCGCCGAGACCCTTTTTGACAAATGTGTTCGGATAATCGTAGTATTCCAGTTTTGAATTGTCCTGCAGCGAGACAAGACTGCTTTTCGTCAGCTGCACTGGTGATCCTGGATTCTCGAAATCAAAATCTGCATGGGCAAACTTGCCCGACGTATACTCGTAGGCATGGTGCCAGTCCGTCAGATTGTCGGTAAATTCCGGTTTGGAGAGATTTGAAACCAGCCGGGCTTCCGCGTCTTTGCAGTCAAAGACGCCATTGATGTGGTCGGTGAAGACCAGTTCATGCTTTCCCTGTGAATGCGTGAAGTAGTAGAAAATGCCCTCTTCTTCGAGAATTCGGTTCATGAAGTCGAAGTGTGTTTCGCGGTACTGCACGCAAAACTCGCGCTTTTCAGGAGTTCTCTGGACATCCCATTTATAGTCAGTAAATCCAAGTCCACCCAAAAGATCATCAATGATCTCGACAGCGTTCTTTTTTGCGTCGACCGAATAAACCTTGCAGTCTGATCCTTTGGTCAGCATCCAGAGCCAGGGAACAACTTCTGCCTGGTAGAGGTGGCCCCGATCGCCCATTCCCATATACATGAAACGGTTGACAATGCCGTTGAAGTATCGAGGCTCGCCGTCTTCAAAACGGACGAAAAAGTCAACGGACTTCCCAACAATGTCAGCCGGCTTGATCGTCGCCTCTTCGGACATCAGGTCGAGGTCAAAGTGAAACAACCCGGACATCTTCTCCTGTCCCTGAAAGCCCAGCAGCAGAAGTTTGTCCTTCCCCAGTGGAGTTTCCACACACAGAGGACGATCATCCTGAATATACTTTCCCACTTGACTGGCTCCCGACGGAATGCCGATGGATACGAAACGCAGGCCCGAAGTTTGATTTGCTGGTCAGGCCAGCAGGAAGTTGCTGTCCGGAAGGACTTAGCTGCGTCCTTCAGCCGGATTGTATTTTGCCGGCACGTTGCCCTTTTTGTCCCCCGTTTTCGGGTCAATCGTGATGTAATTCCATTCGGCCTTTGTGTAGCCCATCGTGATTTCCTCAGTGGGCAGCGGATTGCCGGATGAATTGGCATTGATTGAGTAGCTGCTGACAATGACGTCGGCCAGCTTGTAGGTCAGGTAGGGTTCCTGCTTGTTTTTTACGGTGGTACAAAAATGGATTTCCACCTCTTTGTAGAACGTACCGTTTGCACAGGATTCCTGAAGTTTGGTGGAAGACTTATCCAGCTGACGGACACACACGACGTCGCCAAGAGTCGTTTCACCTTTGGTCCGCTGCTGATCTTTGGCTCCCTGAGGCACCGTGCGATAAATAGGAGCGGTCATTGATTCAATGAGAATCCAGTCCTTGTGGTCCGCATCCGTTGCTTCGCCTTTGATGTCTCCGAGTTTCATGAATGCTGGCATCTGTGTTCTCCCTCGTCTCCCTTAAATATAAAAACTCTGCGGCAGAAACATCCTTAGTTTTCATCCGCAGCCAGGCGGAACCTGATGTTGTACCAGTATCCGTGTTTTTTTTCGGATGTTGCGTGTTTTTCTTTCAAAATGCGTTGAAAGCACACCGAACGAAAAAGGGGCGGAGCGTCATTATGATAATGACTGCTGCCACCCCCAGGTGTTCCGGTGCATGAATCACGCAACTGCCGACTTCTGCTTAGCTTCGGCCTTCGGCCGGATTGTACTTGGCAGGCACATTACCCTTCTTGTCGCCGGTCTTCGGGTCAATCGTGATGTAGTTCCATTCAGCCTTGGTGTAACCCATCGTCACGTTTTCGGATGGAAGCGGGCTGCCCGAAGAATTCGCGAAGATCGAGTAGCTGCTGACAATCACGTCCGACAGCTTGTAGGTCAAATATGGCTCCTGCTTGTTCTTCACCGTCGTGCAGAAGTGGATTTCCACGTCCTTGAAGAACGTCCCGTTCGCACAGGCTTCCTGAAGTTTGGTCGATGACTTGTCCAGCTGACGAGTCACGGAAACGTCGCCCAGAGATGTTTCGCCCTTCGTACGCTGCTGGTCCTTGGCTCCCTGTGGAACTGAACGGAAAATCGGGGAGCTCATTGATTCAATCAGAATCCACTCCTTGTGGTCCTGGTCAGTTGCTTCGCCTTTGATATCGCCCAGTTTCATGAATGCTGGCATTGTCGTGGTCCCTGTCTAAACTGTGTTTTGTGTCTCAGCGGATCCTCTGGCTGATACATCTGCCAGCACGTCTTTCCGCACTTTGCATCCGGTGTACGTCACCGGCTTACAACTCTATCTTCTGAACTTTCTGACGGCGGTTGCGGAAATTTTAAGGAATTCCGTGTTCTGTTCGAAAAAGCCGGGTTTTCTGCAAAGGCCGCGGCCTCACCTGCGTCCAGGAGCTGGCGGATTCTGAAACCGGTTCCAGGATCTGGTGTTCCGATCTTCTCTAATTTCTTCAGACGATTTACCATGTGACGCGGTGTGAGTTCCCTGTGTTGCCTCCGAAACGGCGACTTTTCGTGCTTACACGTTCATTTGACGGAATCGAGTCGACGTTGCCCCGGAAACGATGTGCGTTGTCTGGCTTCTGTGAATTGCCGCAGCGCATGGGATGATTAAGTTTATGAGCTCTGTCGTTAAGTCGTCGTCATCGTACACTGGCAGTGATATTGAAGTTCTTGAGGGCCTTGAGCCCGTTCGCAAGCGACCGTCGATGTATATTGGCGGAGTTGATGCCAGGGGGCTTCATCACCTGCTCTGGGAGATTGTGGACAACTCGGTTGACGAATTTCTTGCCGGGGAATGTGATCGGATTATCGTCACTCTTCATAAGGACGGAAGTTCCTGCACCGTGCAGGACAATGGCCGCGGGATTCCTGTCGACAAGCATCCTCGGATCAAAAAGTCCACCCTCGAAGTAATTCTGACGACTCTGCACGCCGGAGGAAAGTTCAGCGACAAAAACTATGCTCGCAGCGGGGGTCTGCATGGAGTGGGGTCTTCGGTCGTTAATGCGTTGTCTTCCGAACTGATTGCGACCGTCCATCGGGATGGGTTTGAATGGTCGCAGACCTATCGGCGCGGAAAGCCTGTTGCGCCGGTTGAGAAAGTGAAGCCGTTTCGCGGGCGAGGAACAACAATTTTTTTTCGGCCGGATGACGACATTTTCCGCCGCACGTTGTTTAACTCGGAAACGATCCGGCAGCATTTGGAAGATGTCTCCTATATTCATGGTGGTTTGACCATCGTGTTTCGTGACGAGCAGAAAGGGGAGACTCATGAGCTGTCTCATCCGGATGGGATCGCTGCATACATTGCCAAAGTGATCAATGAGAGCGGCCGAAAGGCGGTGCATGAACTACTGTTCGCCATCGACAGAGATGAAAAGGAAGCTCGCGTCGAAATTGTTCTGAAATGGTCGGAGTCCACGGATGAGCATGTTCGAAGTTATGTCAACGGCATCAGAACCCATGCTGGTGGTACTCATGAAAATGGTTTAAAGGCCGGGATTGTCAAGGCCGTTCGAAATTACATGGATGTTCATGGCTTCAAGCCTCGCGGTGTGACGATCACTGCCGAAGACATTCGAGAAGGAATCGTCTGTATTTTGTCTGTGTTTCTGTCAGACCCGATGTTTCAGGGGCAGACAAAGGAACGGCTCAACAATCCTGAAATGACGTCGTATGTTGACGGAGTCATTCGTCCTGCTCTGGAGAACTGGTTTAACAACAATCCGTCGCTGGCTGATGTGATTCTGGGACGCATGGTACTTGCTGCTCGTGCTCGCCAGGCCAGCCGTGATGCCGTTACTGAAGTTAAGCGAAAGTCGGTGACTTCACGGAAGACCAATCTTCCCGGAAAGCTTGTGGACTGCCAGTCCCGTGATCCGGAACAGTCAGAGCTGTTCATTGTCGAAGGAGATTCCGCCGGTGGCACCGCTGTCATGGGGCGCAATGCAACCACTCAGGCGGTTCTGCCGCTGCGGGGCAAGATTCTTAACACTGAGGCTCTGACGCTCTCCAAAATCCTTCAAAGCAATGAAATCAAGGACATTGTCGATACTCTGGGTGCTGGCATTGGGGGCAGCTTCGATATTCGGCAACTGCGATATTCCCGAATCATTCTGCTGATGGATGCCGACAGCGATGGTTACCACATTTCAACTCTGCTCCTCACATTTTTCTTTCGTCATATGCCCGAACTGATTCGCCAGGGCAAGTTGTTTATCGCTCAGCCACCGCTGTATCGCATTGAGATTGGCAAAGAGATTCGATATGCACAAAGTGATGCGGAAAAGGAAGAAATGCTCGCCGCACTTCCATCCAATCGAACGGCCACTGTGCTGCGATTCAAGGGGCTTGGCGAAATGAATGCGGCTCAGTTGCGTGATACCACTCTGACCCCGTCGGCCCGAGTGCTTTTGCAGGTGAATATCGAAAGTCAGCTGGAAGCGGACAACACGTTTCATCAGCTGCTGGGAAAGGACGCCGGAGAACGCTACAAAATCATTATGGAAGAAGCGAGTTTCGCAGACGACGTTGATCTGTAAGGCGCTAACAGATGTACAAAAGGAAACGCTATGTCCAAAGTTCTTGTACGAGTCAGGGACGTGGGGAAGTCGTTTCGCCTTGTTCGAGCTGTGGATTCGGTTTCTTTTGAAGTGAATACCGGCGAGATTTTTGCTTTGCTGGGGCCGAACGGCGCAGGCAAGTCAACGCTCGTTCGAATGATGATCGGTATGCTGCCCCCGGATCAGGGCGTTATCCAATGGTATAACGACAACGAACTCCCAATTTCGCTCGATACGACTCAGATTGGATATCTTCCCGAAGACCGGGGTTTGTATCGGGACCAGAAGGTCAAAGATATACTGGAGTACTTCGGACAGCTGCGAGGTATGTCGGTGCTGCTGTCTCGGGGCGCCGCTCAGGATTGGGCTCGGCGTCTGGAAGTCTCTGAATACATGGATGAAAAACTGGAAACGCTCAGTAAGGGCAATCAGCAAAAGGTTCAGGTGGCAGCAGCGGTGCTTCATCGACCCCGTCTGGCCCTGCTGGATGAGCCGTTCTCGGGGCTCGATCCGATCAATCAGGAGATGATGCTGAAAGTCATCCGCTGTCTGCGCGATGAAGGGACAACGGTAATTCTGAGCGCCCATCAGCTTGAGCTCGTGGAGCGACTGGCAGACCGAGTGTTTCTGCTGGCGAAGGGGCGTCGAGTATTGGCCGGGACCGTTCCGGAAATAAAGTCGGGCGTTCACGGCGGCTATTCGCTGCGAATCACATTCGCATCACCTCCGGAGACCGGAGGTCTGCAGGCATGGCAGGATTCCGGCGAACTGACAGGCTTTCAAAGACTGGCCGACGACACCTTTCACCTGACTCTGAAAGGACAAAACGAGGCTGCTCGATGGATGGAGCAGGCCTCCCGTCTGGGTGACGTCGTTGAATTCCGCGGAGGCACGCTTTCGCTGCATGAAATCTATCTGAGTGCAATTGGCACCACGAGCGACGCGAATGCCGTCAACGGACAACACTCAACATAAATTGCCTTTGCAGGGAAACTTTGTCAGTAAGTTAAGGGCGTGTCCGGATTCTCAATTCGGTTTCCGAAGGTACTTTTCGAAACATCAGCGATCGGGGAAACAGGGCATGTCGTCATGGTTCAGAATGAGATGGACAGTGGCACGCTGGGAGTTTCGACGCTACTTCAAACTGAAGGATCAGTTGATTGGACTGGTTTGTATGCTGATTAGCGGCCTTGTCGGATACGGTGCTGTCCGTATTTCCACCGCCGCAGAGAAAGTTCAGTTAGCCGTTCTGGGTGTCGATTCCGGGTTTGTTTTTCCGGAGAAGGGCAAACTGCGGCGGGCTGAAGGACAGTTCACCGAGGAACAGTGGCACGCCAGAGTGGAGTCTCGAGAAGTTGATGGTCTGCTGGTGATTTCGGAAAATCCCCCTGGTGCCGGGATGGCAGAGAAGCCCTGGTCTGCTCGACTGGTGGTACGCCAGGAACCCGCCTGGCTCAGCGAACTGCAAACTTTGCTGCAGGGGAGGCGAATGCAGTGGGAGATACTGTCTGCCGGGATCGCTCCCGAGACGGTGGCTCAAATCCTTGCCCCGGCAGTAGTGGATGTCGTTACGCTCGCAAATCGCGGTGTCTCCAAAGCCGACCGTCTGATCGCTTATTCCATTCTCGGTGCGACAATTGTCACAAGCTGGATCGGCCTTGCGTACATGATGACCGGCATCACGGGTGAAAAGCAGCAGCGAGTCACCGAACAGGTCGTCAGTGCCATTCGGCCTCAGACATGGATCGATGGAAAACTGCTGGGAATCACTTTGGCTTCCGTCCTGTCGCTCGGCTTTCTCTTCCTGTCCGGAGTTGTCTCGATGCTGGCGGCTTCGCTGCTCGGCTTCGAAATCCCTCTTCCGGGCTCCATTCGACGCTGGGATTTTCTTCCGCTGCTGGCGTTTTTCTACTTCGGAGGCGTCTTCTTCTGGAACTCATTTTATGCGACCGTCTCATCGATCATTAATGATCCGAATACGTCGTCGCGAAGCGGCCTTCTGTTTCTTCCCATGCTTCCAATGTTCGCCGCCGGACTTGTGATTTCTCAGCCCGATGGCAATATGATGAAAGTGCTCAGTCTGCTGCCCGGCACATCATCGACGGCAATGCCCATCAGGATGGTTCTTAGTGAAGTGACGATCATGGAGACAATCTTCAGCATGATCCTGCTGGTTGCCGGCATCGTCCTGCTGCGACGATTGGCCGGGCGAATCTTCGCGGCCGGTATTATGCTTTATGGAAAAGAACCTTCGTGGGTCGACATCACCCGGTGGGCTCTGGGCCGAGACAGCGACTGAGTCTGAGAATAGGAGTTCACGCACGATGTGTCGAAAAGTGTGGGTTCGCGGGGCTACCGGTATATTGCACCATTGACGACGATGCGCGGGCGACCGCCAGCAATCATTGCTTCGAGTCATGTCTGCCAGAATCTGGTCTTGCTCAAAGAAATTCGACTGGTCAGACCAATATCGCACTGATATTCTTCACTGCCGGGATTTTAAAAGGCTGGAACGAAAAGTTATGTGGCGGCGTATTGTGGCAATGATGCTGGCAGGAACGACCCTCTTTGGGTGGTTGTTCTGCTGCTGCGCGTTAAACACAGTATCTGCCGGTGATGCAATTCCACATGTCCGTTCCTGCTGTTCGTCTGGCCGTACTGCTGAAGCAGGGTCAGCGCCATCAGATGCAACCAGCGAATCATCGTGCCCGAACGACACGGATGGCCGCGACGGTCGCTGTCCATGTCAGAATGGTCGATTCGCTGTAACTCGGCTGGAGTCCGGTCTGCCGATTATCAGTGTGGCCGCCGGAAAACTGGGAACGATGTTGTCTTTGCAGATTCTCTGCGACAGCAATTTTCTGAATGGAATTGTTTCCCCAGCGTGTGGCATTCTGAAACCTGCTCGGTTCAGCCCAATGCCCGAATGCGTGCCAATTCTTCTGGCAGTCAGCATCTGCCGGTGTTAACCCGCGTTGTCGGGATGCCTGGCCTTTCGAGGTGAATTTCCTGATGCCATTTGGCAGCTTTCTGAGCTGCCCCGCATTGAAATTCCTGTATTCCGGCCGCTTCGCTCAGCCTGTTGCGCTTTGAGATGCCAGTTGGCTGTCTGATGAATTTCCTGATGTATCAGCGAGTGTGATCAATCGCCACTGATTGAGAACAGCGTCAGCGGAATGCGATTCGGGGTACATCGCGACGATGTCTCTCGTGGTTTCTGCTTATTTTGAGTCGTTATTGATAAGGGAGTTTAGATAATGAAACCGTTCCACACTGGCCTGCTGGCCGCTACTTTTCTTTTTGGTCCGATATTGATCTTGATTGCAGGCTGCGAGAAAGAATCGCAAAGCGGTGCATCTCCTGGCGCGAGTTCAGATGCCGCGTCATCAGTGCCCGTTGGTGCGTCTGCCCAGCCGGCTCCTGTTCAGCCGGTGCAGCCGCTGGATGATCAGCATGCTCATAAGCCAGGCATGCACGGAGGCATCATTATTCCGATCGGATCCGACAGCTATCATGCGGAAGCGGTTATCGAAAAGACTGGTGACTTTCGGCTGCTGATGCTTGGCAAAGATGAATCACGTGTCATGGAGGTGGATTTGCAGGCTGTTAAAGCGTATGTCAGGGTGGCAGGGAATCCCGAGGCCGTTACGGTCGAGATGGCGGCGGTTCCTCAGGAAGGTGATACTGCCGAAAAAACCTCGCAGTTCGCCGGAATACTGCCGGAATCGCTGCGAGGGCAGGCTCTTGACGTCACCATTCCCAACCTGAAGATCGCGGGAGAACGATTCCGAATCGGCTTTACGACGGCCGCAGTGCATGACGAACAGATGCCGGCCCCCACTGTCGGGGATGAGTTGCAATCGCTGTATCTGACACCTGGCGGTCAGTATACGGCGGCTGATATCGCTGCCAACGGTAATGTCACTGCCGCTGTGAAGTTCAAAGGCATCCCCTCATCGCACAACAATAAGCCAAAGACCGGCGATCGGCTCTGTCCCATTTCCATGACGAAGGCGAATCCCGCATTCACCTGGATTATTGGCGGAAAGCCCTATCAGTTTTGTTGTCCGCCCTGCATCGACGAGTTTGTTGAAATGGCGAAGCAGTCGTCCGGCCCGCTTCCTGAACCTGAATCGTATGTTCGATAAGTGCCGGATGTGCTGAATTTCGTAGCAGAAGCACACTTTCAATTCTCATTCTTTAAGGCTTTTTTTGATGAACAACTGCGATATTCCGTTGCCGATGGGCATTTTGCGGCTGGCAGTGATCCCGGTTCTCACTCTGCTCGCGGCAGGAGGAATCGTCTCTGCAGGGGTCAGTGCCGGTGAACCGATCGTGATTGCACAGGGGGAAGGGGCCGACGCACCGCGGCAGCCTCAGGCAGTCGTGGGAGCAGACGGTGCCATTCACATTGTGTTCGGAACGGGCGATGCGGTCTGTTATTGTCGTTCCGATGACCATGGTCAGTCTTATTCGAAGCCGGCACAGGTTTTTCATGTTCCCAATATGTCGCTTGGAATGCGACGAGGTCCGCGCATTGCGGTGAGTGAAAAAGCGATTGTCGTGACAGCAGTTGGAGGTCAGATGGGGAAAGGGCGAGACGGAGACGTTATCGCCTGGCGATCTGTCGACAGGGGTTCAACGTGGCAGGGGCCTGTTCGCGTCAACGACGCGGCTGATTCTGCTCGGGAAGGCTTGCATGCGATGGCAGCCAGTGAGGATGGGACAGTCTGGTGCACGTGGCTTGATCTGCGAGACCGGAAATCCGAAATCTATGCAGCGAAATCGCCGGATGCCGGCGCAACATGGGAACCGAATATCTGCATTTATCGATCACCGGGCGGGAGCGTCTGCGAGTGCTGTCATCCTTCGATCGCTGTCAGCGGACAGAACGTACACATCATGTTTCGAAACTCTGTCGATGGCGATCGCGATATGTATGTAACAACTTCAGCGGATGGCGGTCAGTCATTTTCTGCTGCGGTGAAAATGGGGCATGGATCGTGGAGTCTTAAGGCATGTCCAATGGATGGCGGTATGCTGGCTCGTGCCACTAACGGAGAAGTTGTTACCGTCTGGCGTCGTCAGGGCGAAGTATTCTATTCAGCTTTGAGTGGTTCGTCAGAAAGAATACTGGGAACCGGCCAGCAACCCTGGGTCGCATTTACGGGAAAGGGTCCGGTGATTGCCTGGACTGCAGCCCGCGATGGTGACCTGCTGATCCGGATACCCGGAACGACGGAAGGCCGGAAGCTTGGCGGAGTCGCCCGCGACCCCGTCGTTGCTGCAGCTTTGAGCGGTGATGGGCCGGTGATTTGCTGCTGGGAGTCTTCCCGGCAGGGCAACTCTGCCGTGATGGCTGTCAGCATCGAGACACCTTGAACGTCGCAGTTTGATGTTTCGTTTATTTCAGTCAAAAAGAGACGGTGATGGCGTGGAAAATACCCCAGTGAAACGTCCAGCGAGTTTTTCGATCGGTGAACGGTCCTTAATTCGCCACACTTTACGGATTTCGTTACTGGCTGTGGTGACTGCTGCCTTCGGACACGAAGGTCATCGGCCTCTTCCTGCGCGAGGCATGGAAGTCAGTCCGGAAACAGGCCGGATGATTCTGACAGCAGCCGCCCGGGACGTCCTTGATGTCCGTACAGAAATTGCTGCGACAGACACAGTGTCTCCGTCTGTGCTGGCGTACGGCACGCTGGTTTCGCCGTGGAACCGACATACGATGGTCAGTTCACCGCTGTCCGGAAAAATTGTTCGACTCTTTGTTACACCTGGTGAATCTGTAAAGGCTGGCCAAAAGCTGGCAGAGCTCGATAGCCCGGATCTGGATCTGCTTCAGCTGGAGCTGCGCACTGCAAAAGCGGCGGTGGATTTATCATCCCGGCTGGTTGAGTCGATGCAGGAAGCAGGGGTGGGCGGAGCGATTCCTGAAGTCAGATTCGTCGAGGCGAAAAACAGGGTTGAGCAGGATCGAGCGCGTCTGGAAATCGCTGTCGCGAAATGGCATGGGCTGCAGCTGCCACAGGACTCGCTTGAAACGTTGCTGGGCGATCACGAACGTGAGCATGTGCAGCGACTGACGCTTCGAAGTCCGATCGACGGTATTGTCGCGCATACCGATCTGAACGTTGGTCGAATCGTGGACCCGAAGGAGCATTTGTTTGAAGTGCTTGATCTGTCGGTGGTCTGGCTGAAGGTCAGTATTCTGGAGAAAGACATTTCGAGAGTCGCCGACGGACAGAAAGCGGAAGTTTCCTTCTCTGCAATGCCTGGTAAAACCTTTAATACCACGATCGATTCTTCCAGCCATTATCTTGACCCGCGAACGCATCTTGGCACAGTGTGGACCACGCTTGTCAATCCACCTGGCTCACAGCCAGAATTCCTGCCGGGTATGACAGGTCATGTGCGGATCGATACAGACAGCAGTGCGGACAGGCTGGTCATTCCCATGTCAGCCGTAATTCGTAACGGTGCCGAACGATTTGTTTTGGTTGAAGAAGAACGAACGAAAGTGGCCTCCGTCTTTCAGAAGCAAACTCTGGTCCTGGGCGCTCGTACGGGAAAACTGATCGAGGTTTTGGGAGGAAACCTGTATCCCGGAGACAGCGTAGTGACCCGCGGAGGTCACCAGCTGGGCAGTTATTTTGCTCAGGGAGTCCTGAGAGTCAGTGAAGAGACAGCGCGGGATATCGGACTGGATACAGAGCGAGCGGCTTTAAACGGGATTGCCGAAACGATAACGCTGGACGGTCTTTCTGATGTTCCTCCCTCGCGACGCACCAGCGCGGCATCGCAGCCTGGCGGGTCGATCGCTCAGATCCTGGTGGATCGGGGGCAGCGAGTTCGCCAGGGTGACATTCTGGCCCGTGTGATCAGTCAGGAGTTTCAGAATCTGCAACTGGAACTGCTCGATGCGAATCTGGAAACACGATTGCTGCAGTCCGTGACAGATAGCCTTCGCCTTGCCAGTGACGCCGTCTCACAGCGAAGGCTGTGGGAGTCGGAGAATCAGCTCCGTGACGCCGGAAATCGCCGGGAAAGTGCACTTCGACGACTTGCCGCAGTCGGTGTGACGGAATCTCAGCGAAATGCCCTGATGACTTCCGGTCGACTGATTTCATCATTGCCAGTGATCGCGCCCATTGATGGATTCGTCGTGAATTTTGAAAAGGTTCTGGGTCAGGTGGTGCTGCCAGAGGAGCCACTGTTTGAAGTTCATGATCTCTCACAGGTATGGGTTAGAGGATTTGTTTCCGAACGGGATCTTTCCCGTATTCAACCGGGGCTGAATGTTCGAGTTCGGTTCGTTGGCAACCCGGAAGAAGTTGTCGCGGGCAGGCTGGTTCGGATTGGCAGTTCCCTGGAAGCCGATGGCCGGACAATGTCTGTATGGATTGAGCTCGCTAAGATGCCAGAGTGGCCTTTGCATCACAACATGATGGCTCGTCTGACGATTGAAACAGGAAGAAGCACGCCACTCCTTTCTGTTCCGCTTTCGGCCGTCATCCGTGAATCTGCTCGAGCCTATGTCTTCGTCCGAAAAGACAGTGATGTCTTTGAACGGCGTTATGTGACAACCGGTCGCTCAGACGATTTCGCGGTCGAAATCCGCGAAGGCCTTGCGGAAGGCGAAGTTGTGGCCGTTCGCGGGGTTGCTCAGCTGCAGACTGGTTACGCAGCCCTGCGATAGTGTCCCGTCGCTTTACGAATTTATTCTGAACTGTCAGATATGCTGAATGCCATCATTGCCTGTTCTTTAAAAAACAGAGGGATCGTTCTGATCATTTCAGCGTTCATCCTTTGTTATGGCGGGTATCAGCTGAGTGAAATGCCAGTCGATGTTTTCCCGGATCTGAACCGGCCGACGGTGACCATCATGACGGAAGCGGGCGGGCTGGCTCCGGAGGAGGTTGAAGTTCTTGTTACACGTCCTATCGAATATTTGCTGAACGGTGCCACGGGAGTTCAGCGGGTCCGATCCTCATCCGGTATTGGACTTTCCGTGATCTGGGTTGAGTTCGACTGGGGGACAGATATTTTTCGTGATCGGCAGATTGTGGCTGAAAAGCTGCAGATGGCCCGGGAGCGACTGCCGGATGACGTGAACCCGATTATGGCGCCCATTTCTTCCATCATGGGAGAAATTATGCTTCTGGGGCTTAGGTCTGCTCAACCAGCACTCGATCCTGATGATGCTCAGAAACAAAGGATGGAGCTTCGAACCCTGGGCGAGTTTACTGTGCGAAATCGTCTGCTGGCTGTGGAAGGTGTCTCGCAGGTAACTGTTATGGGAGGCACGCTGAAGCAATATCAGATCATCACTTCGCCAGCACGACTCGCCGCACAGAACATCTCACTGCAGCAACTGACTGAGGCGGCGGAAAAGTCGAATGTTTTGTCAGGCGGAGGAATCTTGGTGCGGTCTCCGCAGGAATCCCTGATTCGCATCAGTGGCCAGAGTCTGACACTCGAGGAAATCGGCAATACTCCGATACTCTGGAGGGGCGAGCGGGCAGTACTGATTCGGGAAGTTGCGGAGGTCCGATTCGGCGGCCCGGTGCAGCGCGGTGATGGCAGTGTGCTGGTGAAGACAGCGAATGGCGTGGAAGGCGGCCCGGCCGTGATTCTTGCTGTTCAAAAGCAGCCGGGAGCCGACACACTTCGGCTTGATCGCCGGATTGAAGATGTTCTGGCAGAGCTGCAGCGTGATTTGCCGGAAGGCATTGTGATTGAGGATCGCATTTTCAAACAGGCTGATTTTATTGAAGCAGCTGTCTCCAATGTGGTCGAGGCCGTGCGTGACGGAGCGATCTGGGTTGTTGTCATCCTTGTGCTCTTCATGTGGAATTTTCGCACAAGTATCAGTTCACTTACGGCGATGCCGCTGTCGATTCTGCTGACCGTTCTGATTTTTCGATGGTTTGGGATCTCCATCAATACCATGACTCTGGGAGGTATTGCTGTCGCAATTGGTGATCTGGTGGACGATTCGATCGTCGACATAGAAAATATCTACCGACGGCTGAAGGAGAACCGTCATAAACCAGTTCCGGAGAATGCGATTAAGGTGATCTATGATGCTTCCTGCGAAGTACGCAACTCCATTGTTTACGCAACTCTGATTGTTGTCCTTGTGGTCTTTCCTCTGTTTTCCATGGGCGGACTTGAAGGCCGGATTTTTGCGCCGCTGGGCATTGCTTATATGATTTCACTGCTGGCCTCACTTGCCGTCTCGCTCACAGTGACGCCTGTTCTGGCTTCATATCTGCTGCCAAACGCGAGATGGTCGGAGGACCGCGGGGATCCGCCTTTACTGCGACACATGAAAGCCGTCGGAGAAGTCATTTTGCGATGGACTTTGCGTCATGTAAATCTCGTGCTGGGGGCAACTCTTATACTGGTGACTGTTTCGATTGTGGCTCTGTTTGGGATGGGCGGCGAATTCCTGCCGCCGTTTAATGAGGGTACGTTTACCGTCAGCCTTCAGGCGGATCCCGGCACGAGTCTTGAAGAAAGCAGTCGGCTTGCAGAACGTGCCGAAAGACTTCTGCTTGAGATTCCGGAAGTCCTGTCGGTTTCCCGCAGAACGGGGCGTGCGGAACTGGACGAACATGCCGAAGGAGTAAATTCTTCGGAAATCGATGTCCGAATCCAGGACCACTGGCGAGCCCGGAAAGGATGGGGGGCGGCCTTCATGCGACTGATTCCTGTACTCCACCTTCAGGGATACGAAACGATCGGACGTGCGCGCGACCAGGTACTCGCAGAGATACGCGATAAAATCACGCTCCTTCCCGGGGTCAGGGTAAATGTCGGACAGCCTGTTTCGCATCGGCTTGACCATCTCATGTCGGGAGTTCGAGCACAAATTGTGGTGAAGGTTTTTGGTCCGGATCTGCGCGAACTTCGAAATGCGAGTCAGGACATCTATTCGGCGATGAGCCAGGTGAGGGGTGTCGCTGATCTGCAGATAGAGCCGCAGGTGGAGGTGTCACAGGTGCGACTGCAGGTGCGTCGCGAAGATGCCGCACGATATGGCCTTGCTCCCGGAGACGTCGCCGCACTTCTGGAAACTGCATTCAGAGGACGCATAGTATCTCAGATTATGGACGACGATCGCTTCTTTAGTCTGGTCGTCTGGTATGACGAGGAATCCCGAAACGATCCGGATGTGATTCGACAGACGATTCTGGATACGCCATCTGGTCGTCAGGTATCTCTGGGAGAAGTTGTGGACGTGCTGGATACCACCGGGCCCAATACGTTGAATCGCGAGCATGTCCAGCGCCGGATCACGGTGTTCTGTAATGTGCAGGGCCGGGATCTGGAAAGCGTTGTTTCCGACATTCGAAGGCTGGCTGGTCCGATCGAAGACGGCCTGGCTGCGCTTCCTGGGAATTACCACCTTGAGTTTGGCGGACAGTTCGAAGCGCAGCAGCAGGCCAGGACCCGGCTCCTCATTCTGGGTAGTTTGTCCACGATTGGTGTGTTTCTTCTGCTGATGAGATGTCTTGAGTCATGGAAGGCTGCCCTTCAGGTGCTGGTCAATATCCCGCTGGCCGCTCTGGGTTCCGTGATTACGCTGCTGATCGTGAATCGGCCGTCGGCTGAAGCTCTGGCCAATGCAGAATGGTGGGACTGGCCTCGCATCTGGATTGCTGCGACAACTCTGTCGGTCGCGCACTGGGTTGGATTCATCACACTGATCGGCATCGTCAGTCGAAACGGAATTATGATGATTTCTCATTACATTCATTTAATGAAGCATGAAGGAGAAGTGTTTGGTGAATCGATGATTATACGAGGCAGCCTGGAGCGACTGGCACCGGTCATGATGACTGCTGCAACCAGCTTTATTGGACTGTTGCCGCTGCTGTTTGGTGAAGGGCAGACCGGCAAGGAAATTCTTTATCCTCTGGCCCTTGTGGTGTTTGGAGGAATGCTGACATCCACGATCCTCGATCAGCTGGTGACTCCCGCTCTGTTTTTTCGTTTCGGACGCAATATCGTTTCGGCAAAAAACGCCGAATCATAGACCCGATAAACAGGTTTCAGGGCGCGCGACTGGTGGTATGCGATTGAAGCTGGCTGGGTGCGGCTGCATCGTTCTGGCGTCTCTGAACCGACGATGCTACGATTCAACGTGGCCGCTGCAACGAATTGCTTTTGCACTGGCGGCCCATGACAAAACCCCTGGCTCTATTCCTCAATCCCACTGAAGCAGAACAATGGCCAAATCGAACTGCCCTGTCTCTCGATCTGAATTTGTTCAGGATGCAAAGCCGGTTGAAGTGATCATCAATGGCATTCCAATGACGGCTGAAGTTAAGGAATTCTCCACCGGGTCACTGGGGTGGTATCTGAATGGAAAAGCGAATATCAAAGTGGGGGAAAAGTCGGTCAGTGTGCAAATCGGTATGAATCTCACGATCGTCGGTTCCAAGGAGCTGCCCAAAGATTAAGAACGCCTGAGGTCTGCCACGATAGGGGGTGGGAGAGCTGATTGAGTTCAGCTCCCCCTCCCTCAGAACCGTATGGGCGGTTTTCCCGCATACGGCTCGCCGTTAGCAGGTTCCTGTGGATTGGACCAGCCGGATACGGGCGTCACTGAGACCGTAGAGTCCACGATCCGCAAAGAACTGATTCGACCAGCGCTGGGTGCGGGCTTGCCGTTTCCGGTTTTTCCGGTGTCGCTTCAGCAGCAGACGCTGCAGTCGACTACGAACCAGTCGATCCGTTTCGTCAAAGATACTCGAGTGACAGTGACGGAAGTACGCAAACCATCCGCGAAGGCTCGAGTTGAGGCATGCGATCTGTCCGGACCATGGAATGAGCCCATTGCGCAATCCCAGACGGGTCACCTGTAAGTGGATCCGAAAACGGCACTGTGACAGGGATGTAAGTTTTCTTGCGGTTTCCTCGTTTGGACTTCATCGCCGTCACATGACAAGGGTTCACTCATTCCCAGCAGGCTTCCCGACAGCCCAGGCCGAAACAGGTTCGCCTGACTACAGACTGGTCATTCACCTCAGATTGCTCTCCACCTTTCTTCACAGAAACGCAGTCATCACTGTTGGTTACAGGGTTGTGACGACACCCTGACAGGGACTTTCACCCTGCTGTTCAAACGCCTTCACAGGCGCACCAGCGGCGTCTCGCCGAAACGCCGGAAGCGGCGGCTGCGCACGAGACGGGGGTTGGAAAAAAGCCAGGCGTTAGGAGTGAGTCGAAGGGGCTGCTCGCGAGTCTCGGAGAGACTCGCCTGCGTGGAGGCCTGCCTCATCTTCCGATGGATCATCCTGAGTGGCGAGACGGTATCAGATTGCGTTATCATCCCTTGATGTTCAGTTCAGCTGAGCAGGAAATATCGCCCGGCCGGAGCTGAGATGATCCGGCGGGACACAGGAATTTTACAGGCTCAGTTACAGGTATATATGCCACTCTATCGGGATCATCTGGAATCTCTTCGACGCGCATTTCCTCAGCCGGTCTCAGATCAGGAGCATGATGCCTGGTTTGTGTTCAGTATGCTGCGAGCTCTGGACCGGGTTGACTCAATGAAGTCTCAGCGTCCTATGCTTGGTGAACCGGTTGAGATTGATTTTGCAGAAGCAACGAATTGCCGCATGAGAGAGGATCTCAGCACCGTTGAAGATGTATCACGGGAGCTGGTGGAACATCTTTCCGGAATGTTTATCTGGGGACATCCACGTTCACAGTCGAATGTCATCCCGCCACCCTGCATCCCGGGAATTCTCGGAACATTGCTGCCCGCGATTTATAATCCAAACCTCTGCAGTGAAGAGGCGAGCCGCGGAGTTGCGTTTGCCGAGGTCGAGGCAATCAGCATGACGGCCGCTCTCATGGGATACGATCCTGCAACGTCCGGAGGAGTATTCACATTCGGAGGTACGGGAACTCTCCTGTATGGCATCCGAATCGGCATCGAAAAATGCTGTCCCGGTAGCATTCGCAATGGTCTGTCTGAACTTCCCGTCATCGTCTGCTCGGACCAGGCCCACTATGCCACGTCCACGGCAGCCGCATGGCTGGGTCTGGGACTGAACAACGTTATAAAAATCCCATCCGCAGATAACTATGAAATTCGAACGTGTCTGCTGGAATCCGAACTGCGTCGGCTGCTGAAGGAAGGGCGGAAGATCGCAGCCATTGTTGCCACCATGGGTACAACGGACGCTTTTGGTCTGGATCACCTGGAACGAATTCGTGAATTGCGGGATGATCTGGTTCAGGAGTTTTCTCTGGATTACGTGCCTCACCTGCACGCCGACGCAGTCATTGGATGGGCATGGAGCGTTTTCAGCGACTATGATTTTCCCGGTAATCCTCTCCAGTTTCCCGACCGAACTCTTCGAGCTCTCGCGGGGACTAATCGCCGAATTCGACATCTGAGCATGGCGGATTCTATTGGTGTCGACTATCACAAGACTGGTTTCGCACCGTATGTTTCCAGCGCGTTCTTTGTTCGGCAGGCTGAAGACCTGGGCCTGCTGACTCGCGATCCTTCCATCACTCCCTATCTGTTTCAGTCGGGCAGCTACAATCCAGGTCGGTTTACCCTGGAAACAACTCGCTCCGGCTGTGGTCCGATGGCGGCTCTGGGAAGTTTGCGGCTGATGGGTCGAAATGGCCTGCGAACTCTGCTCGGCCATCTTGTAACAATGGCTGAAACCCTGCGAAATCGTCTCACCGCGCAGCCAGCAATCAGTGTGATGAATCCGGATAACTTTGGCCCGGTGACATTGTTTCGAGTTTACCCGGATGGTGTAGACACGTTCGAATTTCCGAAGCTCGAAATGTCTGATGCTCGTTATGCCGACAAGCTGCGAACCTTCAATGACTACAATCGTCGAATTTTTCAGCGAGTTCAGGCAGAAGCGTTAAAAGGTGAAGGCATTGTTATCTCCATGACAGATCGCTTTCGTGAAACAGACTACGGACAGCCGGTTGCCGCTCTGAAATCCTATATTATGAGCCCCTTCTCTGATCAGCAATATGTGCAGGCCGTTGTTGATTCCATCGAACGGGCCAGAAAGGCAGAATCTGCATGATTTCTCTGGCGCTTCCGGGAAGCGATCCGGAACTGTGTCGAGCATTGGAATGCCGACTTCACAATACTCTGATTGTGGAAAGCCCCTCGGATGCGGATGCCGTCGCGCTGATAGCACCGCAGTTTCCCGAAGTGCAAGTGCAGAACCTGCGGGGAATGTACCATTATCAGCGGGATGGCCAGCACCAGCGGGATGGCCAGAAGGGAACGCTCACCGCGGAATCGCAGCCAGGATTGGCGGTTCCGCTGTTGGTAACTCCGTCAGCTTTTGCTGACACCAGCCACTGGAGTCAGCTTCTCAGACTATCAGCGGACGACGGCATACAGTTTTTAAATCCTCGTCGATACGCACCTTCATTACAGCTGATTCGGCGGCAGCTTGATGCCCAGTGCTTTGGAGAGCCTGGACTTCTCAGACTTCATCGCTGGCAATCAGAAAGACTGACTACAACGACGGAATGGCTCTCGGATCTGGATGTCGTTCTCTGGCTGATGGGCGGTCCGCCTGACAGTATCCTTTGCATCGATCAGAGTAACCGCACGGCCACCAATTCTCCGGCAGATCAGAATGTTTTGACGGTAAGAGGAACAAAACAAATTCACTGCCGCTGGTCGAACGGAGCTTCGGCACTGGTCGACTTCTGTGATCAGCTTCCGGAAGGAGAAGGGTATTTCTCCATGACGCTCATCGGTTCCTCCGGTGCCGCTTATCTTGATGACCATTCCAACCGACAACTGGTCTTCACGGGTGGAAACGTACAGACAAGTCTGGACGACGAACACATTCCGGCGATGACAAACATGCTGCAGCAATTTGTCGATTCCGTCGCCACAACATGCCGCGAATCGAGCGGACATGCCGATACCGGATCTCGCCGTTCAGTGGAACCGACAACACAAAACGACACGGAAACGTGGCATGATGTACTCACGTTACTGCAGTTGGCGGCTGAATCGGCAGCCAGCGGTACGGTAATCAGCTGGAGGACCGAGTAGAATGAGACAGGTTGACCGCCCTCTTCGCTGTGCAGTACTGAGCGTCATCAAACACGACTATGTGGCCCGGGGAATAGCGTCTCATCCGGAATTTCAGCTGACCGTTGTCGCGGACGATGCCGATCAGCCTCAGTGGGCGCATGAACGCAATCAGCAGTTTGCGGACGAATTCGGTATTCCCTACGTTCGAGACGTGGAACAGGCGTTTCGGGACTGGCAGGTGGACGTAGCCATCGTCAGTTCAGCAGCCGAACGTCACTGTGAGCTCAGTATCAAAGCGGCGCGTGCAGGAGTGCACATTGTTCAGGACAAGCCGATTGGCACTCGTCCGGAAGATGTCCGGCAGCTCGTACACGAAATTTCGAAAACGGATGTCCGATTTCTTCTGTGGAATCGCAACTTCTTTCCGGCCGTTCAGCATGCTGCCAGGAAAGTGGCTGACGGATCGCTGGGTGACATCAGGGCGATCCATGTGGACTTTTATTTTGCCAAGGATGCCGGTCCTCCGCGAGGCAGTCGTAAACCCGGTTACCCGCCCATCGACTGGCTGGCCTATCAGCTTGGCGCACACGTTGATGGTTCAGACGGAGCTGTCGGGCACGACCCGATTGGTGAACTGACAAATGAAGGCATTTATCCACTGGGATACATGCGACTGCTGACGGGCCGCGATGTCCGGCGAGTGTATGCGTCCACAACAACGCACTTCCATCAGGTCAATGACGACAACGGTGTCGAGGATCTCGCGTCTGTCACTCTGGAAATGCAGGATGGAATTATTGGAACCATTGCGGTTGGACGGATTGGTGCATCCAGCCATCCCAGTGGCGGAGAAATTAAACTGCACATCGTCGGAAGTCGTGGCGCAATGGTGGTCAATGAAGCGAGCCCGGATGTGGGAATCTATTATCGAAATCAGCCACCAAAGGAAGCTCGACGACGACGGGTGGCGAATGAAAACGATCTGTTGCTGGCGGATGATTTCGCCAGAGCCATTCGCCGGAATACTTCAACCATTCTGAATGAACGGGATGGACATCACATATTTCGGGTTATCGAAGCGGCATTACAGTCGGCAGCTGCAGGTCAACCCGTGGACGTGGTGTAATCCAACAGGCGTGGCTGGCAGTCTGCTTCTTCTGTCAGCTGACGATTTGGGAGAATCGATGATGCCCAAAGACAGCGGCATTCCAGGCACAACAGACTTCAAAAATCCGCGTGTCCCGGGGTTCTTGGAAACGGAATCACGTCACGAATGTTTGTCATGCCGGTGATCAGCAGCACGGCACGCTCAAGGCCCAGCCCAAAACCGCTGTGGGGAACAGTGCCGTATTTTCGCAGTTCCACATACCACCAGTAGTCTTCCGGTTTCATGCCACATTCTTCAATGCGAGTCAGCAGGACGTCCAGTCGCTCTTCACGCTGGCTGCCACCGATAATCTCACCGACTCCGGGAACGAGCACGTCCATTGCGCGAACCGTTTTCCCGTCGTCATTGCATCGCATGTAAAAGGGCTTCAGGGATCGGGGATAGTTATAAAGGATCACTGGACGACGAAAATGCTCTTCCGTCAGAAAGCGTTCATGTTCGGTTTGAAGGTCGCCCCCCCATTCGATGGCATAGTCAAATTTGCGGCCACTGCTTTTCAGGATCTCGATGGCTTCAGTATAGGGAAGACGAACAAAGTCATTGCTGCGAATATTTTCAAGCTTGGCGAGCACCGTCGTGTCCACTCGCTGATTGAAAAACTCCATATCCTCCGGACACTGTTCCAGTACATCGCTGATCATTGTTCGAATAAATGATTCGGCCAGGTCCATGTTGTCAGTGAGTTCGTAAAACGGCATTTCCGGTTCAACCATCCAGAATTCAGCCAGATGTCTTGTGGTATTACTGTTTTCTGCACGGAATGTGGGACCAAACGTGTAACAGTCGCCCACCGATGTCGCAAAAATTTCGGCCTCCAGCTGACCGCTGACAGTCAGTGACGCTGGTTTGCCAAAAAAGTCCTGACTCCAGTCGATCTCCGTCTGCAGCCGTGCCAGCCTTGCCAGGTCAAGTGTGGTAACCTGAAACATTTCCCCGGCACCTTCACAGTCGCTTGTGGTGATAATCGGGGTGTTGATATACAGAAACCCCCGAGACTGAAAAAAGTTATGGATCGAGCGACTGATACAGTTACGCACACGGGCCACTGCACCAAACGTGTTGGTACGAGGGCGAAGGTGAGCGATCTCCCGAAGGAACTCCATGCTGTGTCCCTTCTTCTGAAGCGGAAACGTGGCAGCGTCAGCCACACCCAGAATCGTCAGAGCTGTGGCATGCAGTTCAATGCGCTGCCCCTTGCCTGGGGATTCCTTCAACATCCCGTCCACAGAAATACTGGCACCGGTTGTCACGTCGCCGATCGTCGCCTCATATCCTGGAATTGCCCCGTCAACGACGATCTGCAGATTCTTCATGCAGCTGCCGTCATTCAGTTCAATAAACGAAAAGTTGTTCTTCGAATCTCGCCGGGTACGTACCCAGCCTTTGACAGTAACATTCGTATCCGGCTGTCCATCTTTCAGGATCCGGGCAATTCGAGCGACGGGCATGGAACGAGTGCCTGTAAAAACACACAAGAGTGTAAATGAAACTGAATCTTCACGATTTCAACGGGCACCATCAATTGACCGGGTCAAAAGTCGGTCAATAAATGGCCGTTTCCGAACGGATCTTAGTAAGGCCATGGATTTGAGAAAAGATGGCCTGCGTGTTTCAGCGACTGTACCAGCCACAAAGCCGAGTGACCTGCTGCATTTGTCCCAGAATCTGCAGGCGTTTCTGAGCGGATGGCATCCCCAGTGCCGGGGAATATCCATAGTTATGGTCGACGGTTGCCAGGGCAGCCTGCGCATCCTGAAGAGTCACCAGTCGTCTTCCGTGCGACAATGCTCGAATTCGGGCGACCCACAGGGCCGACGGGTACATCAGGGCCAGTGACCGAAATCCATGAAGCAGATTCATCCCGAAGTTTGCCGGACCGCAAAAATGAAGTCCCTGAATTTTGACTCGAAAATATCGTACCATCAGACGGTCAATTTCCGGAGACCGACCTCCAAACGCACCTTCCGCATCTTTAAAACGAGCACGCACCGCCTTAACCGATTTTCGACCGCCTGTATCCGAGGATTCCGGAGCATGGTTATGGCTGCCAAAAATCTTAGCAACCGAAATTGGATCCGGTAGCAATGGAACTCGGCCCATTCCCATGGTGAATCGCAGACCGGAAGTCAGCAAACTGAGTCGACCGCCAACTCCGGATCGAGCGGTGATTTCAGTATCATGTCGCAGCAGCTGTGCGACCTGCTGGCGAAAAATGATGCGTCCCATACGGCCCGGTCGAAGAATCGGCAAATCACTGTCCGGCTGCGCTTTTCTTGCCGCGTCCGTGATCACCTTCAGGTAATCATCCAGTTTCCGTCCTCGCACGGTGTCAAAACGCGACTGTTCAACAAGCTCCAGCCACGAAAGAACTCGCATCAGCTGCGTGGCAAAGTCGACGGTATCGTCCGTAAACGCTTCGTCGAACGCCGCGAGAAATTTCCCGAAATCAGTCCAGTCGAGCTGCTGGTCACTGTGAATTTGAGGGGGGTTTTTGGACCTGTGACGCGACGGAACAACTTCTCGTGCAATTTGCTGAAGTTCTGCCGACTGATCAACAACTCGCCGCCCCAGATTCTGCACCACGGACGGACAACTAAACCGCAGACTCACCGTCACCTCTCGGCCGTCCGGATGAAATGCATACGGATAAACACGGCATGCAAGCGGTTTGGCTGGTTCACCAAATCTGGCATGAATCCGGCACAAGCCCTTCCGGTCAAGAAACACGCAGGCTCCGTCATCCTGATGGGCCAGTCGAAAGTGACCGGGGCTGATCGTTTCGACAAGCGGACGGTCCGCAGGCACACCATCATCAGGCGTCCAGCCCTGCTTTTCAATCCGCTCCTTTTCTTCCTGAGTCACTTCAATCAGGTGCTCGCGACAGCATCCGCCACAATTATGACAGCTCCAGTTCTGTATGACCGGCAGTTGCAACAAAGGATGGGACATTGAAATTCCTGAACCTCAAATAAACTGGCAGGAAATTCAAACTCCTGTCCATGGATCTGATCTGTTATTCTACGTTCATTCAAACCGAGGGGAAGTCTGTGCAGAAGAAGTGGCTCATTTTGCGGTGACCGCTCAAAGAAATTCAGCAGAGTTTGGAAACTATGAACCTGGAACGCTATCGCAAACAAATGCTGTTTTCTGGAATCGGTCCGGCTGGTCAGGAACGGCTGGGCTCCCGGTCTGTACTACTTGTTGGGTGTGGAGCTTTAGGATGCGTACTGGCAGATTCGATGGTTAGGGCCGGTGTTGGCCATGTCCGAATTGTGGATCGGGACTTCGTGGAACTCAGCAATCTTCAGAGGCAGGTTTTGTTTACAGAAAATGATGTTCGACTGCACCTCCCCAAAGCTGCTGCTGCTGCCGACCGACTGCGACAGGTCAACTCGGACGTGAAAATCGAGCCGATTGTCGCGGATGTGGACTATACCAACATTGAAGAATTTGTCCGTGGTGTCGACCTCATCATGGATGGCACCGACAACTTCGAAGTTCGATATCTGATCAATGATGTCTCTCTGGAAACAGGGATTCCATGGATCTTCACCGGCTGCACCGGCAGCCATGGACAGATGATGCCCATTTTTCCGGGGAAGTCTGCCTGTTTGCGATGCCTGATGCAAAGTCCTCCTCCGCCAGGTTCCACAGAAACCTGCGACACTGCCGGCGTTCTGGGACCTGCAATCGGAGTCATCGCCTCCCTGCAGGCTGCCATAGCAATTAAGATGCTGTCGAGCCCCGACCTGGAACCAATAGTCCCGCTCAAACATCCCGACGAAGGCTCGATTCCCGATTCGACTTCTCCGCCGAATGCATCCGGGAACACCAGCATTGGTGGTATCGCTTTGAAGCTCACCATGGTGGACGTCTGGGAATCAACTTTCCGCCAAATGGATATCAGCAAACTGCGAGATCAGACAGATTGCCCGGCCTGCAAACATGGAGAACGACTCTGGCTCCGCGGTTTAAATCGGTCAGGTTCCACAATTCTGTGTGGACGAAATGCAGTTCAGGTGGCACCACCTGAAAAAATGCGGCTTTCTCTGCCAGAACTGGCTTCAAAACTCGAATCTGCAGGAGTTGTCACTGCAAATCCCTTCCTTGTGCGAGTCGTGCTGAACACGAACAGTAGCGAAAACCAGAGACTGGAACTGACCGTTTTTCCCGACGGACGTGCCATCGTCAAGGGAACTGAGGACCCATCGATCGCCCGCAGCCTGTATTCTCGTTACATTGGGTCTTGATTCGCGGTTTGTACAATGCGGCCATTCGTGAACGGAAACTGTGCAACGATCCGGGCTGCACATTCCGGTCGTCAGGACGTTTAAGTTCAACGTGTGGCTCATCAAGCATGTGGTTCAGGGCAGGCATCTGCTCCATGAATATCTCGCCCTGACTTTCGCTTCATTCCTTCTGAACGCAATATCCTGTGCTGTCCTCTATCCGACATTTTCTGGAACTTATCCGATTCAGCCATACGGTTTTTGCTCTACCGTTCGCTCTGCTGTCGGCCGTATTGGCGTGGAACCAGCCGGAAACAGAATTTCATGTCTCGGATCTGATCGGGATTTTGCTTTGCATGGTATTTGCCCGATCAGCAGCCATGGCGTTTAATCGCCTGGCAGACCGGCGGATCGATTCTCAGAACCCAAGGACTGCCTCACGCCACATTCCGGCGGGCCTGCTTTCCGTTCCGGCAGTGACAATGTTTACCGTTGTTTGCAGTATGGCGTTCGTGGCATCAACTCTGCTGTTTCTGCCAAAACGACTGCCCATTTTGCTGGCCATCCCAGTGTTGATGTTCCTGCTGGGTTATTCCTATGCGAAACGCTGGACCAGCTGGTGTCACTACTGGCTGTCTGCAGCGCTGATGATGTCACCTGTTGCTGCATGGATTGCAGTGCGAGATGAAATTGCGGTCACCCCTCTTCTGCTGGCAGCAGTGATCTTCTTCTGGGTCGGCGGATTCGACATCATTTATGCATGTCAGGACGCGGAATTCGACAAAGCTCAGAATCTCAACAGCATCCCGGCACGGTTTGGTGTCCGCCGATCACTGCAGATTGCTTTTGTCAGTCATTTGCTCACCAGCGTGATGCTGTTTGTGCTGTGGTGGTATGCCGGTTTGGGCCGAATCTTTCTGGCAGGCGCAGTGGCAATCACAGGGCTTTTACTGTACGAGCATTCGCTGGTGCGTCCCGGTGATTTGAAACGAGTCAATGTGGCCTTTTTTAACGTCAATGCAATTGTCAGTTTCGGAATTCTGGCAATTGGCTGTCTGGACCTCTGGCTTTCAAGGTAGTGCATCCATGTTTACAAATGGTGATCCGCAACTTCTGGCGATTGCTGAAAAAGTTCAAAACAAAGAACGTCTGACGGCAGATGACGGGATTTATCTCGATGAACGAGCTGACCTGCATTCGCTGGGACAACTGGCAAACATTGTCCGCGAACGAAAGAACGGCAATTTCGCATATTACAACACAAACATTCATCTGAATCCGACCAACGTGTGTGTCTATCGTTGCCGGTTCTGTGCCTTTCGAGCAGATCTCAAAGACGAACGAGGTTATACGTTTACCGATGAAATGCTCCGGGAACGCGTTCTCGAGGGTCAGGCCGCCGGTGCTACGGAGATTCACGTGGTCGGCGGTCTGCATCATCAGAAAAAGTACGACTGGTACCTGAATGTGGTCCGAGTTATCCATGAAACATGCCCGGAAATTCACATCAAGGCATGGACTCCCGTTGAGATCAGCTGGTTTGCCTTCATTTCGAAACAAACCATCCGACAGGTTCTTGAACAAATGATGGACGCCGGCCTCGGCAGCATGCCCGGTGGCGGTGCAGAGATCTTTGATCCGGAAATTCGTCGACAGATTTGTGAGCACAAGGCAGACTCACAGGTGTGGTTCGACGTCCATCGCACCGCACACGAACTCGGACTGCGATCCAATGCCACAATGCTTTACGGACACATTGAAGAAGCTCGGCATCGAATTGACCACCTGTGCCAGCTGAGAAACCTGCAGGATGAAACCGGCGGATTTCAGACTTTCATTCCGCTCGCCTTCCATCCGGAAAATACCGAGCTCAGCCACATTCGGAAGCCAGACGGTCTGTTTGATCTGCGGATGATTGCCTTGTCTCGGCTAATGCTGGACAACTTTGATCACATTAAAGCCTACTGGATCATGCTGGGACAACAGACCGCCCAGCTGGCTCTGGCATGGGGAGCGGACGATATCGACGGTACGGTCGTGCATGAGCTGATCTATCACGACGCCGGAGCAGAAACTCCGGAAGGGATGACAGTCGATCAGCTGCACCAACTGATTCAGGAAGCAGGAAGAATTCCCATGGAGAGGGACACTTTGTACCGTCGAGTCGTCAGGAGCGGTCGAAACTGGTCAGTTGCCGGACCTCTGCAGACAACTACAGAGGACAGTCGACACTAAGGGCGGACAATGGAGGGCGAAGAACCCTGAGGACTTGTCGATAACCAACTTTGTGTATAGCGGTGACGGAATCTCCACCGGTGCAAAATCCCGTCGGCGGAGCGACGGGTGTACAGTACACCCGTCGCTCCGCCGACGGGATTGCCAGCGCGTTTTTGCAACAATCAAATGGCGGTATTGGTTTTCTGGCGGAATCGGTTTTCAGAAATCCAGATAGACAATCCGGCCGGGGATCAGGCGTACAAATTTGGTCGCGAACGGTTCGATATCCTGAATCGTTCGCCGAGCCTCAACTCGCACGATTTGGGGTGATCCAAAGTCGAGAGGTCGGGTGGATTCAAACAGCCATACTCCGTTCTTCATGCGAAATCCCCCCATACTCTCTACCGACAGAATCGGAGCAGAACTATTGTCCCGCACCGCAAGCATGCCGGTGCGAGGATGCTTCTCAACCGGAATCGGGTGAGACGGACGAGTATATGTTTCGCCAATCGTGCCAGGTGGTGTCCAGTATTCTGCCTGAATCATTCCTTCCAGCACAGGGTGCATGACGGGCATTCCGCTGAACGCTGGAAGCGTCATTGCAACAGCCTGAGCGGACTGGCAGGGGCAGCCAGAAACATTCGTGGTAAAGAAAGTTGTTCCGATTCCCGCCAGTGCCAGCAAAAACAGACGAGGCAGATGCATAAAGTTCACCTCATTATGAGCATATCGCGCAGGTTTATCTATTTCCACAGCCACTTGAGTGCCAGACTGTGATCCAAATACCTCGGTCTTATCGAGGGCTTCAGAAAGCTATCACTTCCCAAAGGATTGGAGACAACGAAGTGATTGATGCCACCGAATTCCTGATAACTGTGTGAACGGAATTCCGGTCCGGAAATGCAGCGAAGCTGTAGCACATGCAGGGAATAGAGGTGAAAATTGTGCTGCAGGCACTTTATGATCGCGGTTTGGATGACAGATGCGTCGGTGATTGTCGTGTATGGCGGAATTAGAGAGAATGGTTTGCGGGAGAGATGGGTTGCAGACTTTTTTGGGATCAATCGGGGCATTCAGGAGTCGTTTCCATTTCAAGTGCTGATGACCATACACCTGACGATCATCAGAATTACATTCTGAAACTCAGTGCAGAACGAAATCTAAAAAATCGACAGCTGGAAAGTGCCGATGAATGGCACCGCAGGCATGTAACGGAACTGATTCTTTCCGCACGAAATGAACTTAGCCAGTGTCCGTCTGAACCGACACTGCTGATTCTGGGCGCTGGCAATTGTCATGATTTGGACCTGAAATTGCTTTGCGCAAATTTCTCTGAAGTCCGTCTGCTCGATCTGGATGCCGCTGCCGTGTCGCTCGCCGTATCGAATGCAGTTGCGGACTCAACGGAGTGCCGGGGACGCCTGTTTGTCCATGCACCGGTGGACGTGGCATGGCCTCTCACTCGAACAGTCAAAGACGCGCACAGCGAGTCCGGGGTTCAGGTTGCGCAATCGGCCATCCTGTCAGGCGCTACGAATGAGAGTTTGTCGTCTCAGTCAGACTTTTTTGGTGAGCTTGCAGGCACGGAATTGCCGAGGCTGGTTCCGCGCACAGACGTTGTGGTGTCGCTGTGCATCATGTCACAGCTGATTGAATCACTGTCACTTATCGTATCGCCGAATACGCCCGATTTTCCTGTCGGACTTCATGCATTGCGGTCCGGACATCTGAGTCGCATGCTGGATCGCTGTCTGCCCGGAGGTACGGCACTGCTGATCACAGACGTCGTTTCCAGTGATACGGCCAGTGAACTTCATACACTGTCACGCTCTGACCTGAAGCCATTTTTGCGGCGATGTTTTGAACAGAGAAACTATTTCTCAGGTTGTCATCCGGATCTGGTGCGAAAAGATCTGCAGAATCTGACTTCCGACCGTGGCATCCCGAGTCAGTTTCGTTTCCACGATCCGTGGATCTGGTCACTGGGAGCTCGCCGATACGCTGTGTATGCTGTTGAGACGCGGCTGGCGCTGCCAGCGACTGATTCTGTTGAAAAAGGAGATCACGCATGAATCGCGTTATGCTGAGTCTGGCCGTATTGTTGATTACAACATGTCAGACGCTGGCGGGCAACGAGGGGAGGCCAAACATCGTCTGGATCAGTTGCGAAGATATCAGCACGCACCTAGGGAGTTATGGCGATCGAAACGCCACAACCCCGAATCTGGATCGATTCGCCACCGAAGCAATTCGGTATACTCAGGCTTTCACGTGCCACGGAGTGTGTGCGCCCAGCAGAACCGGAATCATCACCGGCATGGATCCCGTCAGTCTGGGAGCCAACCATATGCGGTCAAAAGCACGCCTGCCTGCCCACATAAAGTTGTTCCCGACATACCTCAGAAATGCCGGATACTATTGCACAAACAACAGCAAGACAGATTACAACCTGGAATGGGATGAGAAGACCGTCTGGGACGAGTCATCAGCAAAGGCACACTGGAAGAATCGGCTTCGCCCTGACCAGCCATTCTTTGCAGTGTTTAATCTGACAATGACCCATGAAAGCAAATTATGGCCGGAAGGCTGGAAAGACGTGATCAAAGGTCAGCCCGTCTCAAAGCTGCATCGTCCGGAGAATATGGTGATTCCGCCGATTTATCCGGACACCCCGGAGGTGCGGGCGGCTTTCGCTCGTCTGCTGGATGTGATCATGGTGATGGATCAGGAAGCCGGACGACTTCTGCGGGAACTTGACGATGCCGGACTTAGTGACAACACGGTCGTGATGTTCTGGTCCGATCATGGGAACGGATTTCCCAGAGCAAAACGCTGGTTATACGACTCGGGCACTCACGTTCCTCTGATGGTCCGGGTACCGGAAAAGTATCGAGCATCCACTAACAAGGTACCCGGAAGCGTCGATGACCGCCTGATTTGTCTGACAGATCTTGGGCCAACCGTTTTGCAGCTTGCAGGCGTGCCTGTTCCGGCTCATATGCACGGGACCCCGTTCCTTGGAAAGAATTCGGAGCGGCAGCGAGAGTATGTTTACGCGGCCCGCGATCGGATCGACGAGCGTTTCGACCTTGTGCGAGCAGTGCGGGACAGACGTTATCGCTATGTACGTACTCTGATGCCCTGGCGCCCGGCACTTCAGCACAAATCCTATGCGGAACGCAGCGTGGTAAGACAGGAGATGAGGCGGCTGCTGTCTGAGGGTGCGCTGAAACCGGAGCTGGCTGTGTATTTTCAGACACCACGACCATTTGAAGAACTCTATGACCTGGAAACGGATCCGTTCGAACTGATGAATCTTGCAGAAGATGACCAGTACGCCGAGCATCTCGTTCGACTGCGAACTGAATGTGATCGATGGCAGATCGAAAGAAGAGATCTGCATCTGATTCCTGAAACCATTCTGGTCGATGAGGAAAAGGAGTCAGGCAGCCGGTGGGCCATCATGAATGGCGCGAACGGAGAAGCTCGCTGTCGGTTGCTGCTTGATATTGCGAAACAGGCCGGACGCAGTCTCAAGGCGGACATGGACGTTGTCGTTCCAGCGATGAAAAGCCCTGATCCGGCGGTTCGCTGGTGGGCCGTCAGCGCGCTTTCTTCTCAGCAATCCACAGATCAATGGACCTCGCTTTTGAAGAATGCAGCAGGCGATGATTCAGCGGCCGTCAGGATTGCCGCAGCACGCGGACTCGGGCTGGCTGGTGAAAAGGACCTGGCGGCAAGTGTTCTTCTGAGGGAGCTGCACAATTCCAGCAGTTTCACCCGACACGCAGCGATTCTGGAAGTCGATGAGAGCAAGAGTACGCTCATTAAGACGGAACGAGGTCTGATTCAGGAACTGGCCGACACAGATACAGAATATATCAATCGAGTCGCCAGTCATGCTCTGATGCAGAAATAACCGTTGGCGCGGCGCCCGTCACCGGAAACGAAGGTACGCCAGTCGTTAGCCAGCACGGCACAACACAATACCCGAGTTAAGCAACTACCGCTTTGTCAATCCTTGAATTTCGGGTAGTGGACATTGCTAAAGGTCCTGCAGCCAGGGGATCTTTTGCAAGATCCACTACATCCAGCCCTAACGCTTTATCCTGACGGAGCACTGGCGTTGTCTTCAGCTGGCACGTCGGCGAACAGGCGACTGGACGGTCATCTGCGACAGGCGTTCCGTCAGTCCATGGAGTACATCGGTCATTACACGCTGCTGTCGAATCACATGTTCCAGCACTTCGCTCAGCGATTCGATACGATCTGCCTGAAACTGCAGAAGCTGTTGGACGGAATCCCGTTCGCCTGAGCTCTCGCCTTTGTCAGCGCTGCCGCCCGGATGATATGAGAGTGCTGCAAATCGATCGGTGAGCTTGCTGACCGAGTCCAGCAATTCCAGAATTCCGTGCTGAGCTTTATGGTCCCACTGTTGAAGCTGATTCAGTTCTCGCTCGATGGCGTCCACCAGCTGATGAGGGTGCAAAGCAGGCAGTGCTGCCAAACCGTCTTTCGCAGCCTGATCTTTACTGAGCAGATCCGACAGTGCAAATTCTGCCTGTTCAGCGGCAAATCGGAAGACAAGGCGAAACGGGCCAAGCTCAACCAGGTCTCCATCGTGCAGATGAATTTGTCTGACAGATTCACCATTCACGAAAAGTTCAGGAGTTCGTACAAGTCGAGTCCACGAGGCGTCGTGTGACGAGACGCGCAGCACAGAGTGCAAAGGAGGCAGAACGCCATCTCCGAGTCGCAGGTCGCAGTCGGCACCGCTCCCGATCAGGAAGTCCCCCGCGGGTACAGGCCGAACCGGAAATCGTGCATCTCCATCTGCGAAACGCAGATAAGCAACGGCATCTGGTGGCAGAAAATCCACAACATCCTTCACGACTGACTCCCGGTGCAGAATCCGCACAGACAACCCAGTTCTAACTTCGACTCGTCAACCATCGGAACGTGAGTCATCAAAGAGAATTCCATTCAAGTTTATCGCCGGTACCAGTCTGAAAAGATGAATTTACGAGCCTTCATGGCAGTGGGCAAAACCGTTGCGACGGTTCGTGTGGATTTTCGGAACAGCAATCGGCAGAGCTTGCCGACTGGAAATCCGGAGAATGTACAAATTGCCGAACAGCCCGTTAGCCGGAAAATTCACAGACTGCTAAAATTTCAGCTCCGGTAACCGAGGGGATTAAGACACAGATGCCACTGACACGCCATTTTCTTGACTGGACGCAGCACGCACTTCCCGCTGCAGCGGACTATGTCATTCAGCGTTATGCGCAGGCCGATGAACTGGATCTGTCCCGAGTGATACTGGTATTCCCTGGTCGGCGAGCGGCCCGCCGAATGCTGGAACTGCTGGTTCAGAAGTGCTCTGCTCAGTGGCCCGGCTTTTTTCCGCCGAGAATGGTCACGTTTCAGCAGTTTCCGGAAATGCTGTATCCCCAGCAGTTCCAGCTGGCAGATGACCTCACTCAGCTGCTCGTCTGGAAACAGGCGCTGGGATCGATACCGGCTCGCGAACTTTCGGCTGCCCTTCCGAGTATCCCTGCTGACGAAGCCGTACCGGCATGGCTGGCTCTGTGTGAGTCTCTGCGCCGCCAGCACAATGAACTGGCAGCCGATGGAATGGAATTCGATCGGGTGTACGAAGAACTATCGAAGCACGGGAACGAATCCGAAGCTTTGAGATGGAAAGCATTGCGTCGAATTCAGTCAGAGTATCTGATGCGAATGGATGATCTGAAACTCTGGGACCGCCAGGCGGCAAGACTGATCGCCGTCGAACAAAACGAGTGTTCCACGGAAAGCGATATCATTCTGATCGGCACAGTGGATATGAACCGGATTGTGCGACAGATGCTGGATCAGGTATCCGATCGTGTGACTGCACTGATTCACTGTGATCCTGAAGAAGCAGATGCGTTCGACGAATATGGTTGTCTGATTCCGGAGAAGTGGCAGTCATATTGCCTGAATGTGCCCCTGGAGATCACCAGAATTACGGATGCACCGACGGAACAGGCATCACAGGTCGTGCATGAAATTGCCGCCCTGAACGGCCGTTTTCGCGCGGATGATATTTCTGTGGGCGTTGCCAACGAGAACCTTGTACCGCCCATTCTGCAGTTCATGTCGGATGCCGGAGTTGCAGGACGGTGGCCAGTGGGAATGCTGGTCCGTGGATCCCGACCATGGCAGCTTCTTTCAGCGGTCGCCAGACACCTGGCTTCGGCACGGGACGGACAGCCTCCTGATTTTGCCACTCTGTCGGATCTGGTGCGACATCCGGATATGGGAGTTCGAATCAATCAGCTTCCAGTGATTTCCGACCAGGCACGAACGGAATCGATTCGGCAGACCCAGTCAGCCCGACGATCGGGAGCTTCCGACTGGCTGACCCACCTTGATGAATACCTCGCCGAACATCTTCAGATTGTTCCAGGAGTTCTGCATGGACGTGACCTGCGTGCTCAGGTCGTGGGAGCCATCTGCTCGTGTGTCGAACAGGGTCTGACTCAGCTGCTGCCAGTCGCCCAGCGACCGGGGCCTGAAATCCGTACGGCGGCCCGTAAAAAATCAGCTCCGGCAACAGGCAGGAAGCGGCAGCTGCGGCTGGATGAATCATTGGAATCATCTGACCAGACAGTCGCAGATATCCTGAACCGCAAGCTTCCGCTTGTGCACTGGGCTGAAGGATGCCTTCGACTGCTGTCGTGGGTTTATCAGGATCAGACATTGCACGAGGGAAATCAGGCAGATCAGGGAATTGTAGCCTGTGTGGAGGCAATTCAAAATACGGTCGAATCTCTGCGTCGCATCCCGGCAGCAATTATGCCTAAGGTTGCATGTGGACAGGCGCTGCAGTTGATTTTGAAGGAAATTGGGGAAGTGGCAATTCCTCCGGAACACGATGACGAAGCCATTGATCTTCTGGGATGGCTTGAACTTCCTCTGGATGACAGCCCGGTACTGATTCTGACCGGATTCAATGAGGGATATGTTCCGGAGTCAGTCAATTCGGACGTTTTTCTGCCCAATAGTTTTCGATCACAGCTGGGGTTGAATGACAATAATCGCCGTTACGCACGCGATGCTTATGCTCTCGCATCGCTGATGCATTGCCGACGAAAGATCGTCTTGATTTCCGGTCGTCGGGATGGCCAGGGAAATCCCCTTTCACCCAGCCGACTCTGGTTTGCCGCGGATCCGTCGACACTACCGTTTCGAGTCCGGCTGTTTTTTGATCCTGAGTTCGCGGCACAGCAATCGTCACAAACGATTCCGACGGCCGACGAATTGCACCTGCCTTTGGCAAAGGGCAGGCAGATCAGTCAGTTTACGGTGCCGGAGCCGCCGCTCATTGCGGCCGCCCCTTCAGAAATTTCCGTCACGGCCTTTCGCGAATATCTTTATTGTCCGTATCGATACTATTTGCGACGGGAACTCAGACTGACGGCGATTGAAGATGAGACGCGGGAACTGACCGCTCCGGCTTTCGGCAGCCTGATGCACGAAGTATTGAATCGCTTTGGGCAATCGTCGGTTCGCGACTCCACTACGTCAGAGGCAATCGAACTGATGTTGTTGACGGAACTGCAAAAACTGGCGACTCTGCGTTTCGGAAGGAATCGTTCTGCCACGGTGACGGTTCAACTGAAAATGCTTGAGAACCGTTTGCAGGAGTTCGCCCGCTGGCAGGCCACTACGGCATCGGAGGGATGGCGAATCATTCACACCGAAGCCGATCTGCGTTATACGGAATTTCGTGATATCAAAGATCGGTCCGTTGCACTCATTGGGAGAGTGGACCGTATTGATCAGCATCTGACGTCAAAGGAATGGCGCATTCTGGATTATAAGACAAGCGAAACCGCTGAAAAACCGGAAACCACGCATCGCACACGTGAAGAGTGGGTGGACCTGCAACTGCCCCTTTATCGACTGCTCGTTCGTTCGATTGGCATCGATGGAGACCTGCAGCTGGGCTATATTCACCTGCCCGGAGACCTTTCTCGTATTGGCTGCAGTATTGCCTCATGGGAACTGGCGGATCTGGAGTCAGCAGAATTGAAGGCGATGGAAATCGCGGCGGATATTCTTGATCTGCGGATCGACAGAGTTGCCCCCGGGGAAGAACAGCGGGCCACAGAGTTTTCACGAGTCTGCCAGGATACGGTGATTGATCGCAATATTCCCTGGCTGGCTCAGTGGAAGGGGCGACGTGACTTGTCGTGAACTTGTTCGCACCCGATAATCCGGAAGTTTCTGTCTAATCCCCATATCAACAGGGTGCGCGGAGCAGCGTCCACGCTGAACGGGGAATCCATTCATGACCAGGCGACAAATTACATGAAATTCATTTCTCTGATTCTGATTTCTGGAGCTGTCCTGATGACAACCTCTGCATCCGGTGAAGAGCCTGTGGCTGAGCAATTCGGTATGACAAAGGATGGTCAGGCTGTGGAATTATTCACTCTGAAAAGTGACACCGGCCTTGTGGCCAAAGTCATGACTCGCGGCGCAACTCTCGTACAGCTGCATGTTCCCGACAACGATGGAAAATCGGCCGATGTGGTGCTGGGATTCGATTCAGTCGCCGGATACGAATCTGAAGACAATCAATATTTTGGCTGCACAACCGGAAGAGTTTGCAACCGCATTGCCAAAGGCAAATTTACCCTCGACGGCAAAGAATACTCGCTCGCAGTCAACAATGAACCCAACCATCTGCATGGTGGCGGTGAAAAAAGCCTCGACAAAGTCGTCTGGAAAGCCAAATCATTCAGCAATGACAAAGGCCAGGGTGTTCGCTTCTCATACAGCAGCCCTGACGGTGAAGAAGGCTATCCAGGCCAGCTGGATATTGTCGTCACCTACTTCGTTCCGGTTACCGGAAACCGTCTGAACATCACCTACAACGCGACAACTGATAAGGCCACTCCGGTCAACCTGACGAATCACGCCTACTTCAACCTGGCAGGCGCCGGCAGCCCCTCAGTTCTCGATCACACTCTTCGGCTCAATGCTGATCGTTATACCCCCACCGATGACACCCTCATCCCAACCGGTGCTGTTGACTCGGTTGAGGGTACTCCGCTCGATTTTCGCAAAGTGACGAAAATTGGTCAGCGCATTGAGCCACTGACAGGCACTGGAGCCCTTGGCTATGACCACAACTTTGTGCTGAACGCACCGGAAGCCGGCAAGAAACTTGTGCTCGCCGCCGCTTTACGGGAAAAGACATCCGGCCGCATCCTTCGAGTCAGAACGGATCAGCCCGCGATTCAGTTCTACTCGGGCAATTTCCTGAAAGGACAGGTCGGTAAAGAGGGTAAGTCGTACGCTCATCGCAGCGCTATTTGCCTCGAAACACAACATTACCCGGATTCCGTCAACCACAGCAATTTTCCGAATACCATTCTGAAGCCCGGTGAAAAATTCCAGTCGACGACAATCTATGAATTTGCAGTCGCGGGAACCGAGGGCAACGGTAAGGGAGATGGGGCAAAGAAAAAACTCTAGAGCTTCAACAAGATAACGAGTTCGGGTTGGAGGTAGTGGATCTTGCTAAAGATCCCCTGGCTGCAGGACCTTTAGCAAGGTCCACTACCCGAAATTCAAAGCTTGACAAAGCACTCAAAAGCTAAAATGCGTTGCCCGGAAGCGAAGGTCATGAATCTTAATCGGGAATAGCCATGAGATCTGCCTGCTTTCGTGTCCTTCTGCTGTTTCTGTGGCTGATCAAGGCTAAGTTATCCTCAGGATTGGCGCTTGCAGAGGAACCGTTTTTTGAGATCCAGGTGGTGGATCGCGAAACGGGCCGAGGTGTGCCGATGGTGCAACTCGCGACCACTCATGATGTCGTTTTCGTGACCGACAATGCCGGCCGAATTGCTCTGAATGAACCTCAGTGGAATGATCAGACCATATTCTTTTCAGTGACCTCTCCAGGATATCGGTTTCGTCCCGACGGGTTCGGTATCGCAGGCGTTCGACTAAAGATTCAGCCGGGGGCGTCCGCGGTCGTTGAGATCGATCGGGTGAATCCTGCGGAACGGTTGTACCGAATCACGGGTCAGGACCTGTATCTCGACTCGGTGCGGCTAAAACACCCGGTGCCCCTGAAGAATCCGCTGGGCTCTGCAATGGTTTCAGGGCAGGATTCAGTTCAGGTCGTGCCGTATCGTCAGCGATTGTACTGGTTCTGGGGAGATACCAATCGGCTTTCCTATCCCCTGGGTCTGTTCCGAACAGCCGGTGCGACATCGCCATTGCCAGCTGACAGCCAGCTTCCGGCTGCCGATGGGATCGATCTGCAGTACTTTACGGCAAACGACGGATTCGCTCGTGCCATGGTGGATGTTCCGAATCCCAAAGGTGTCGTCTGGATTGATGGTGCCTGTGTCGTTAAGGATGGCGACGGCCACGATCGCATGGTTGCCCATTTTTCCCGCCGTGAGGGTCTGACGAAACAGCTGGAACATGGGCTGCTGATTTACAACGATGAACGTGAAATCTTTGAAGTGTTAAAGGTCCTTTGCGAAGATGAAGCATGGCGGTTTCTGCATGATCACCCGGTGAGAGTGACTGAGCGTGGCGTGGACTATCTGATGTTCGGAAATCCGTTTCCCGTTACCCGTGTGCCCGCAACGTTGAACGCAATTCAGGATCCGGAAGCCTATGAATCATGGACCTGCCTGGCCGATGAATCCGTGTCGGGCGAAGGCGGCGTTCAGAAGCAGGCGGATTCACCCTCGTCGGAAGCCCCCGACCGCAATCGGCTTTCGCTGCCAGAACTGGATCAGGACGGCCACCCGAACTGGCAGTGGAAAAAGCAGCCGCCTGTCACTCAGAAAGAAGAGCATCAGTGGATTCGACGCGGGCATCTGAAGTCCGATCAGGCTCGATTCGTGCCGATGGGTGATGAATTTGCCAGCGATCCGGGTGCTGGCGATCCGGCTAAGGAGAAAACAATCCCAGGGAAGCCCGTACTTCTGCATTCCGGCACAGTCTTTTACAACAACTGGCGGAACTGCTGGGTGATGGTCGCCGTGGCTTCGGCGACGGATAAGGAGAGTCCATCGTTTCTTGGCGAACTCTGGTACTCTGAAGCACCGACCGCGCAGGGCCCTTTTCGCCGAGCTATAAAAATTGCCTCCCATCCGAAACAGACGTTTTACAATCCGTGCCACCATCCATTCCTGGATGAGGAAAACGGGCGAATCATCTATATTGAAGGAACGTACTGCAACACCTTCACGAATTCACCGCCAACGCCGCGATACAATTACAATCAGCTGATGTATCGACTGGATCTGAACAACGTGAAACTGCCGGACAGTTCGGAGAATGGCAAATAGCGGGTGCTCTCGCCGGTGCGTCAAGGCGAGCGGTGTGGCGTCAGCCCACCGAGTGCGATTCTTCTGCTATTTCCGAACAGGGCAAAGAATCCCTTCGAACCGCCATCCCCGGCTGCGTGGTGAAATAGGTCGCCCCCCCAAACTTCCTGCTCGTGCTCGTCCCAAAAGTACTTGGTGCCAGAACAACTTCCAGCGATCAATCACAGTTCACGCGATCAGCGAACTGGTTCTTCGGTGTTCAGCCATTCCAGAATGATTTCTCTGGCTGACCGTTCGTTGCCTGCAGTCCTGTCGATCAGAAACAGGTCCTGCGCATGCACCAGCTGGCGAATCAGTCCACTTCTAAAACTGTCGGAGCCGCTCGCAGAAGCTGGCGCCGTTACGGCTGGGTGAATAACGATGCAATCCCATTCCTGAAGCCCGAAACTGAGCGACCAGTTCATTATCCAGGAAGCAGATTTCACATAGGACTGCTCCGCATCCCAGTCGAATTTTCCTGAAGAATCGGAAGTTGCTGACGCCGCAATGGCCTCAGGCTTGAGGGTCAGCACAACAAGGTCAGGCTTCATGGAGCGGACCATTGACTGAGCTTCCTGTTCCAGTTGCTGCACCGATTTACCCTCTGTCTGCCATTCGGTGAGCTCCACAACTGCCCCCGGAATCGCTGTTTTCAGACAGTCGACGAAAACTGCACTCACCGGAGACATGGCAAGAATCTTTATCGGTTTTCCGTCTGCGATCAGTTTGCGGGTATGCCTGAGCTTTGGTCCGATCGGCCCAAACGAGTCGAGCGACACGGTGTCACCGGAAATCGTTCGGCAGAGTTCTTCGGCCATGCGTTTATGTCCATCCATGTTGGGGTGAATTTCGTCGCTCAGAGTGAGCCGCCACGTCCAGGGTGCACGAATTCGAAGTCTCTCTCCAGCCGAAAACTGATCACAAACCGGTACCGACATTGCCTGTCCCAGTTCTCTGATACAGTCGCAATAATCCTTCAGCTTTTGGACCGGCCGACTTGCTGTATCAATCACCGCGTTGGGAGTACAGAGCACAACCTGCGAGTTTTTCCCGCGAATACGAGTAACCAGTTCCTGGAGATTACTTCGAAACTGATCAATGCTGAATCGAGTCATGTCGTTCAGGCCAAAACTGATCGTCACAAGCTGCGGATCGTATGCGAGCACATCACGCTCAAGACGAGCAATTCCGTCGGCTGCCGTATGTCCGCTGATGCCCGCATTGATCACAGTGATGTCGTTTCCGGGAACCACAGTTCGCAGTGCTGCCTGCAGCATCTCCGGATAAGCTCGCAGCCCTCCAGTATGATAATAAACGCCTGTGACACTGTCACCGAGGCACACGATCCTGAACGGCGAGTTTGCCGGGACAAGCGACGTGGCGGACTGTTTCTCCACAGGTCCGACGCTCTTCTCAAGGACGAACTCAAAGGCCTTCATCGAATCCTCGTAGTTCGTGTCATGCCCACCGTCAGCTCGGTGGAGCAGCAGACAGGCAGAGTGGTGTTTTTGAATCGACTCGGCAAGGCGAAGCACGCTGGCAGGAGGCACGAGTGTGTCTTTTCCGCCGCTGGTAAATGCAACAGGCATTGAGAATTTTTCGGGAAACAGCTCCGCCGATCGTACTCGGTACGTTTCTTCCGTTTCAGATTTCTTCCCACCGTACGCTGCAGCAATTGCTTCAGAAAAGCCTTCATACTCCAGCATATTCGCTGTCCCATTCAGACACACGACTCCATCAATCAGCTCCGGATGCATGGCGGTCAGAGCGAGTGCAGCGGTTCCGCCCATAGAACCGCCCGAGACGATGATCCTGTCGACACGATAGTTCTGATGCAGTTCATCAATGATTTGAATCATATCGGCGGTTGCTGCGGGACCCATCCAGGAGGTTTTCGCCCGATAGTCCGGCGACACGAACAGCATCCCGTGAGCCGCCGCGGCGTCCCTCGCTGCCCGACATTCGCCTCGATCCTGCGTCACAAACTGCCAGCGATCAGATCCATGACCATGCAGTGCAAACAGAACACTGACCGGTTTCTCTGGTCGAAACTGAGGTGGCAGGACAACGACGTATTGCTGCGTTGAGCCGTCGTGCCGCGAGACAAACGATGTGTCTTTCACACGGGGGTTCGGAACAGCCTCCTGCGCCGCCAGTTCGCCGGCTGAAAAGAGAGCGGTGATGAAGACCGCGATTAACAGAAGCTCGGTACATTTCGGAACATTTGCAGTACTGACCATTACAGATTTTCCGGATTGAAGTTCAGTGATCGCAGTGTCAAATCGGACGAAACCGGTACCCTGCATTCACAGAAGAATACATTGTCAGGTATCCCAATGGCTGGTACTGGTGACTGGTGATAGTAATCGGCCCGATGTGGAATCACTCCCAGGCACTCGGCGGTGCCTGGCAGTTTACCGGTGGCGACTGGAGTTGTCACCCGGAAGCTGAGACTGATGAGAGATTCGGTCGCGACTCGGGTCGATCAGGCATCCCCCTGGACTGCGGCAGCCTGCTGCCGCTTTCGAGTCCACAGCCTGCTGTGGACAACCTCTTGCAACCTGAACATCACTGACACAGGGCCAGCAGAGATCTCCGGCCGCAACTGACCCTGCGTCGGTTGGGGGCCGGACAAGCCAGCGTCGTGACGTCGATTGCCGTTTCCAAAACCTGTGCTCAATACGTAAACTAAAACGACAGTCCCCTCGCCTGGTGGGCTTGCAGGGCCTCCGCGCCAGGAGCGAGCCTTCGGAATCATGACGTTCGAAGGTACTTCGCCTGGCACAAAGGACTTGTCCGTATTCAACTTCGTGTTTGGCGCTGACGGAATCTCCACCGCTGCAAAATCCCGTCGGCGGAGCGACGGGGGGGCTTTTAAACCCGCGCGCCCCCCCATACGGAAATGCCAACACAGT
>JALHMY010000021.1 GCA_022843805.1 Fuerstiella sp. | reverse complement strand
CGAAATCCCATTGTCGAGCAGTGTTTCAAATTCGTTTCGCCAAAACCTCGCGGCGGTCCCCGTCCCGGTGGTAATGACCGGCAACTTTTGCCGGTCAAAAAGATGTGTGGTACGATGAGGCGCCAGGGGGGGGCTTTCTTCGACCGTCGGCGTTCCGCAGGCTTTGGGCTGGCGCAAAGGCCCTGCGAGCCCACGAGGTGAACTCGTGGGGGCTGGGGCAGAATCCTTCTTCCGGACGCGGGTAACAACGGCTCAGCGCCAATCGAAGTGCGCCTGGGGCTCTGTTAAGAAATCCTTGCGTTTTCTCTGTTTTCTCTGTGTTCTCTGTGGTTAAAAATGAACCTCGGATATCGCGGATGATTCACACCAACGCTCTGTCAGTTTGCCTGCGAGTACATCATTCACGGTGGAACCTACCCAGTGAGTTTGGCAACAATGGCAAGACAATGTTCCACCGTTTGAGCGTGCGGATGAAAGTTGGCAGAAAAATTATTGGGCAGAAAAATTGGGAAGAAACGGAAGATCAAACTGGCGTTACATCGTCGGAGTTTTTACCTGATAACTCACCGCACATCTGATACTCCCCTGCGATTCATTTTTCTGTCCTGAAATTTTTCTGCCCTATACCACTTCCGGCATTACAGACTCCATTCGCCACGATCCCCGGTTGGCTGGTGCCGCAGCCGGAACCGAACAGTGAACGGGCTGGAAGCCTCTGTGCGGATGTCGATCAGGCTTCAGCCCAGCTGAGTTCACTCGGTCGGTCGCGGGATCAGTTCGTCATCCTCGCCCGGTTCCATCGCGGCCAGCCGATCGACAAACTCAGGAGTCAGTCCGGCCTGCAGTCGGGCGTCCCTCTGAAACAGATCTCCGCGAGCTTTGGACGGGCGGATTGGCCATCGCAGGCTGGTCTGCCAGGCTTCCCAGTCACTCAGATGAGCTGGTTTCATTTGTCGCAGCCAACGGAGACCAAACTCCACATGGCGAATTTCGTCCTTGTGGATCGCACGCATAATGGCCGCACTGCGGCGATCTCCGGCCGCCTTAAAGTACAGCTCAAACTCAATCGTGTGATCCAGATTGGCTCCTTCAAAGACCATTGGCAGCCCTGCACAGTACTCCAGTACGCTGGTAAACTGCCGGGCTTTTTGCCAGATCCACGAGTTGACCGGAAGATCTCCAAATTCGATGCCCAGTTCCTGACATCGCTGCACATGCATTCGTGTGTGACGCTGTTCGTCAAACATGACATGTGCCATCCCCATTCGAAAATCTTTTGGTGCATCAGGGAAGGCCAGCAGGATCATGGCCATGACTTCCAGAGCCTGAAGCTCATGGTTCGCCATAATATGGTGCGCCACCGCCCGTTTCACAGCCAGTTTCAGAGCAGAGGCTTTCGGCATCGCAGGAGCTGTGCGGCGGGCGGCAAACTGCAGGCAGGCAGGCCGAACAGGAACATCAATCCGGCTGGAAGGACCCGCATCATTATCGGTCAGTGGTTCGCTGATCCGGGCCGTCTTCATCTCCAGAGAATCCGACATCAGAACGCGTTCGGCAAACTCACGCAGTTCCATGGAGGTCTCTCAGTGTCCGGACGAGGCTGGCCCGGCAGCAACAGGGCCTGCTGCGAATCTTCTCAAGTCTTCGGCCTTCAGCGTCCCATTATGCAGAGCGGTGGCAACCAGAGCACCATCGGCTCCGGCCTGTTCAAGCTCTGACAGGTGCTGGACAGAACGAACGCCACCGCCGGCAATCAGTCGAGCCGCAGGAAGGCGTCGCCGAAGATCACGGCACAAACCCACGGTTGAAACGCCTCGCCCTGTACCAACTGATGAAAGGTCCAGCAAAATGAATTGAGTAATCCCTGCTTCTGCCACTTCCAGCGCCAGATCCAGAGGAGGCGTGTTTTGCCATTCGGCATTTGCCGTAATCAGCCGACCTTCTCGCACATCCACACTAAAAATCAGCTGATCACTGCCGTAGCGTTCGACCAGTGCTTTCAGAACATCCAATCCGGGTACGGTTTCTGAACCAAGAATCACATGATCGACATCCAGTTCCACGAGCGATTCAACGTCCGCCAGTTCGCGAACGCCCACATCAACCATCAGTGAAACACCGACTCGGGAAAGTTCCGCGAGCTGACATCGGCCCGCCTCACGGCGCTGCAGACCATTGATATCGGCCACGTAACACTGTTCGACCTTATAGCGGCGCTTCAGTACGGACAGAATGCGTACCGGATCGCTGCTTTCAGAAACAGTACTCTGAACCGGGCGATAATAGTCACGATGTCCCCCGATGGCATGTACGGCAACGCCATTCATTACGTCAATCACGGGGATGATTTGCATGACAGCACCTGTGGAGGGGGGAGCCGGATGGCAAAAACTCGTTTTTCAGGTGACCGTTTTCAAGACTGTTCGACTGATGCGGAACCAGTCACTTCAGACGAAAAATACGAACGGACTGCCTGAACAACAGATACGGGCGTAGATCAGACAGTATAGACAGGCACTCGATAATCCGCCAGAACGAAGTTTGGGTAAGGTCGGTAACGGCCGATCGTATCATTTCCAGGACTGTCGGAAGTCAGATCACTCAGGGATTTTACTCAGACTGCCGGCTTGAATCAGTGCCCCGGACGGATTTCCTCGCCACTGTCTTCCGGATGATCAGCATGCATCCATGCCTTAAGAATTGGAGACAGCAACAGACAAATTGCACCCGATGCCATCGCTGCGATGGCAATTTTGCCGAAGACACCTCCATAAACATGAACGGTTTCGAGTGGAATTGGAATTGCGGACTCGTTTTCTCCACCGTGCGAAACACCCGTAAACTGCGAAATGATCGCGGCGAGATACTGCGAGAACGCCGTCGCCAGAAACCATGCGCCCATCACCGTACTGACGAGAATCTTCGGTGAGAGTTTTGTGATCATGGAAAGGCCAACCGGTGACAGGCAGAGTTCGCCGGTGGTATGCAGAACATATCCCAGAACGAGCCAGAAAACAGCAACCATGCCGCGGGAGTCAGCGTTAATGGAACCGTACCAGAATGCCGCAAACCCCAGCCCCAGCTGCATCAGTCCCAGAGAGAATTTTACAGGAGTAGATGGTTCAAGGCCCCGAGTGCCGAGGTATGTCCACAGTGCCGTAAAGATCAGTCCAAAAATCAAAATGCAGACCGCATTGATGGCCTGAAACATACTCGCCGCAAGCTCTTCCTCACGAGTCGCAAGACCCATGCCAACATTGTCCTGGTGAACAGTCCATGGAATTTCAAATGCGGTTTTTTCCTTGTTCTCATCTGTCGCTCTGAGGGCGTTCAGCTGATCCAGGGTAAAGACTTTATCTCCATTGGTATAACCCAGTTGTTCCTGAGTGGGCTGGATGTTAATGACCTGCCCAACCTGGTCTTCCACAATGACCTTCTCTTCCGAGATTCGATCGACATTGCGGTCCGCAAAGTTGTTCAGGCTGCTGCCGGCCTGCTCAAAGAATGCCCAGAACAGCATCGAAAAGAACGTCAGAGTCAGTACAACAAACATTCGCTGACGAGCAATCCGTTCCAGCACAAAGGTTTTCGCAATCAGATAGCCGAACGCCAGAATGCCGGTGACCGTCAGCATCAAACCAGCCGGCTTGCTGATTTCCTCCATGAAGACAGCAGCGATATCGCCCATCGGCCCGGCACTTTCACGGATCTGAGTGATGCGTTCGGCCGAAATCAGCTGGACGGGGACATTGCCTTTTGTAATGACAGAAAATCCGGAAACAAAAAGTGTGATCAGGGGAATTGCCACAACGATTCCACCGAGCACCGTCATTAGCCCTTTTGCAGAGACCGGGCCGGATCGGGCCGCCCCCGCCTTTGAAGACAATCCGCCCCGAGCGAGTGCGAGGATGGAAATTCCCGCTGCGGCGGCCAGGCAGATCGCTACAAAAATATTCAGAAGAATGGCCCAGAGATTATTGGCTCGATACACCAGCAGCGCCGCAAATGCGCCCGTGGCCCCTGCGGCAATCAGTGCCTGGGTGATTAAGTTGGGCATGACGAAAACCGCCAGCCCGATGATCATGCCGATTGTGGCCAGCCCGAATCCCCAGTGCCAGCCGTATTTTTCTCCAATGTAGCCGCATAACAGCGGGCTCATGGCAGCACCGAGGTTGACACCCATGTAAAAGATCGTAAAACCACCGTCACGAAGAGGACTGCCATTTGGATACAGCGTTCCGACAATTGTCGAAATGTTTGGCTTAAAGAATCCGTTTCCAATAATCAGCAGAGTCAGCGCGACATAAAAGGCCAGAGGGTCTCTGACGCCCATAATCAAATGGCCCATCGCCATCAGCAGCCCGCCGATAATGACGGCCACGCGCTGCCCAAGCAGTCGGTCAGCCAGCATCCCGCCAATAAACGGAGTCATGTAAACCAGAGCCGTGTAGGCCCCGTATACTGTATAGGCTCGACTGTCGTTGTAGCCCAGAAAGTCCTTGGTCATGTAAAAGACCAGCAGAGCCCGCATGCCGTAGTAGGAAAATCGCTCCCACATTTCGGCAAAGAACAGATTGAAGAGGCCCGTTGGATGCCCGAAAAGTGTGGCAGATTCGGGGGGTGCTTCAATGGCAACAGATGCAGACGCAGTCGACACCCGATAAGGAGCGTCTTCATTTGCCTTCGCATCATTCGGAGACTGATTCTCACCGGTCATCCTGGTCTCACCTTTCTGGTACACGTTCCTGCGAGGTAGAGGGCCGAGCTCGCCTGTAGTTCGCCGCATGCTGTCGCTCTGGAATTCCCGGTCCGGCAGCACTTTCGCCCGCAGCTTAGCTTGTCCCCCAAACGCAGGACAACTGCACTCGGTGGCTCTTCACGCCACATCGCCACTTTTTTCAGGGCGTTCGCAGGTGATTTGGCGACGTTCAGGCTCTGGATGCCTCGTTCGGCAGCATTGGCTGACACCTCCCCGTCTTTAGGCGAGCGGCAAGATTGTATTTACCGGGAGGGCGAGGCTCCTGCCGAGCTTTTCTCGGCTCAGCAGGAGCTTCGCCCTCCCAATCTTCGGCTCAGCAGGAGCTTCGGCCTCCCAATCTTCGGCTCAGCAGGAGCTTCGGCCTCCCAATCTTCGGCTCAGCAGGAGCTTCGCCCTCCCAATCTTTGGCTCAGCAGGAGCTTCGCCCTCCCATCTGCCGCGATGATTGGTATGTTTTCAACTGCCGCTCGCCTTAATGCAGGAGATCGCGTCAGACTTCGCGGCTTTCGCCCAGCTGAACTCGAGTCAGTTGCTGAATTCCATGGCGTCCCAGATCCAGCAGCGAGTTCAGCATTGACTGTTCAAAAGGTTCCCCTTCAGCAGTGCCCTGCACTTCAATGAATTTCCCGGAACCTGTCATCACAATATTCATGTCGACCTCGGCACTGCTGTCCTCCACATAGTCGAGGTCCAGAACAGGACGACCATTCACAACACCCACGCTGACGGCGGCCACGCTGTCTTTCAAAATGGGTGCGGATGTTTGAATCTGCCGAATCGCCTGGCACAGTGCGATGAACCCGCCGGTGATACTCGTCGTGCGAGTGCCTCCATCGGCCTGAAGAACGTCACAGTCCACGGTGATGGTGTGAGCTCCCAGGGCCTTGAAGTCGACGACTGCACGAAGGCTTCGGCCGATCAGTCGCTGAATTTCCGTTGTTCGGCCGTCCACTTTCGCCCGATCTCGCTGTTTGCGAGGTTTTGTGCTGCCCGGCAACATGCTGTATTCGGCTGTGACCCAGCCCAGAATCGGATCTGATTCTGACTTTGGCTTTCGCCATGGAGGAACGCCGATTTCAAGACTGGCGGTGCACAGAACGAGCGTTTCCCCACACCGGATCAGAACACTTCCCGCAGCACTTGTCGTGTAGCCTAATTGCACCTGGATGGGCCGCAGCTGATTATCAGATCGTCCGTCGTGTCGCTGCATAATAAGTACTGAACTTTCGAATCGGACGCGGAAACACTGGCTGAACAATGGCCTGAAGTGCAGATAGCTTACCAAATTATTACTTGCCAAGCAGCCAGGCAAACAGTCCGCGAGCCAGATGCATACGATTCTCGGCCTGCTGAAACACAACGCTCTGGCTGCCGTCAATTACGTCGTCTGTCACTTCCAGACCTCGTTTGGCTGGCAAATCGTGCATAAACAGCGCCTCGGCGGGAGCTCGCTTCATCAGTCGATCGTTGACCTGAAACTCTGCAAACGCTTTTTTGCGACGCTCGGCGTCGTCTTCCTGCCCCATACTGGCCCAGACATCCGTGTAAACAACCGTCGCGGAACTCACCGCTTTTCCCGGGTCGTGCATAATGGCCGTCTGATGGTCCGGATACGCATTTGACAGCAGGCTGACAAACTGAGGGCTGAACTCATAGCCTTTGGGGACCGCCAGCGTCATCTTCATGCCCGTCATTGCCGATGCGATGGCCAGTGACATGGCTACGTTGTTGCCGTCGCCGACAAATACCAGATGCTGGTCTTTCAGGCATCCCAGAGTTTCACGGATCGTCAGCAGGTCCGTCATCGCCTGACACGGGTGCCGTTCGTCTGACAGTCCATTGATCACCGGACATTGCGAGTACTTTGCGAACTCTGAGATCAGTGAATGCGAGAATGTTCGCATGGTGATCAGGTCACTGAAGGAACTCAGAACACGGGCCACATCGGACAGCGATTCACGGCCATTCAGGCCTGCTTCGGCGGTTGTCATAAAGATTCCGGAACCGCCCAGATTCACAATAGCGGCTTCGAAACTGTTGCGAGTTCTCAGGGAAGGCTTTTCGAACAACTGGGCAAGCACACGGCCAGGCAGCAGCTGAGGTCGTTCACCCTGCTGAAACAACTTCTTCAGCGCTGCAGCGCGATCCAGGATCTCCACCAGCTCAGAAGGATTCAGATCGAAGAGCGAAATCAGGTGTTTCATGTTCAGGAACCCGGCAGGTCTGCGACGACGGACCCGCTGAAAATTGAAGTAAGACGATGGAGCCTGTTCCAAAAAATTCGGCAAACATCCTGAATCTTTGTCAGGCAGACCTCAAAAGGAAAACGACTGAGGAGTCACAGTGCAGAACGCCTCAGCCGGTCAAAATTTCGAAGGAGAAATTGTCTCAGGTTTGACACATGAGAGTAAGCCCGGAGTCAAAAATTGTGGTGGAATACACGGAGACCAACGAAATTCGCGGCTGATACAGATCTTCGCTCCCGGAAGTCGTTAATCGAGCGGCAAAATCGTTTTTACCGGGAGGGCGAGGCTGCTGCCGAGCTTTTCTCGGCTTTACCGGGAGGGCGAGGCTCCTGCCGAGCTTTTCTCGGCTCAGCAGGAGCTTCGCCCTCCCATGTTCGGCTCAGCGGGAGCTTCGCCCTCCCATGTTCGGCTCAGCGGGAGCTTCGCCCTCCCATGTTCGGCTCAGCAGGGGCTTCGTCCTCCCATCTGCCGCTCGCCTTACCCGGTATTGTGCCCATAATTGTGAACGTTTTGCGAAGTGCAGACGGATTGACGGATCACAGAACCATGCAACTGCATCGACTATCGGCGGATTCTGCCGTGCAGAATGTCTGCAATTTCCGCGTTTGAGGACCATAACGAACCTCCAGTCCCCTCTTTACATGCCACTCGGCCGCAAAAATCACTATGCACGGAACAATCGTTACAGATTCACAAATTGCCTGACCGATACTACCGACAAGACCGTCATGATGCGCGGAGTCTGTCGTTATGTTTCGCCAGATCCGCTTACGCATTCGGACGTGGAAAGCCTCTGACGTGAGTCGGATGGTAACTGCGGCTTCTGAAGGATGGATCAATGAGGATTCGGCACTCTCTGACTACTCTTGTGCCTGTTGTGGTGATGCTGTTGCGCGGGCTTTCGGCGGAGGCCCAATATGGCTCACCTTATCCTTCTCCCGGGCCGGTCTATTATAACGGTTCGCCAGGACAGGGACCGGCACCCGGCTCGCCATACGGCCAGATGCCGCCGGGCGGCTATCCGCCAACCTATCAGCCACACCCGATGATCTCGCACTACGATCATATGCTGGAACAGCATTTCAACGATGACGGAACATGGTTCCGGAACGCGACCGACGGCTTCGGTCCGTTTAACCAGCCGCGAAGCTGGTACTTCGGTGTGGACTACGTTCGCTCAAAAACCCGTCAGCTGGACGGAATCGTCGGAGCGGACGGAGTTCAGACTTATACTCAGCTTCAGGACCCAAACAGCGATGGACTGCTGGGTGTGGGTTCCGGCGAAACGTTCTATAAGAACTTTGACGCCGCCCGGGCAAGTCTCATCCCTGAACTGGGTAATAATGGTATCAGGATGAACGGGGGATTCTGGAATGTGGATGGTTCCGGTCTGTTGCTGAGCGGTAGCTGGCTGGCGGACAACACTGCCACCTTTGATGCCCGTAAAGACTTTGAATCAACCCTTCTGGGCACCGCCGATGTTCTGCGACTCCGCCGAAACGGTGGCCGCGATGACGGTGCTCCGTTCAACCTTTCCGGACATACGGACCGAGAGATTGTTGAACAGCAGATTCTCGGACCAGGACAGGCTGCCAACTTTGACACCGTCGGTACGCGAACATTCCTGACGCTTGGGAATACGTTTGATATCCTCGACCGCACACTGCACAACCTCTACGGCCTGCCGGTAACCAACGGATCTGACCCGTTTATTCTGGCCAGCGGGTTCACTGTTCCTTACGACATGGACTTCATCCTGAACCACAGCCTTGAAACAATGAGTGCCGGTGCTGCTGCTGCGTTCGCTCCGATCTACGAAAAGAATGGATTGAAGATTCGGCCTATCCTCGGGGGTCGCTTCTACCAGATTGATGAATCGTTCGGATTTCGAGGTGTGTCGTCACTGTTGTCCTACGGTGACGGGGATGCGGATGCCTTTGTCAATGCCAAGATCTTCCCGGTTCAGGACGGTGTTGACCAGAACGGCGACTTCCGCCCTGACAATATTGAAGAAGATGGAGACACAACCTTTGTACCCATCGCCGGTTTCTCTGACACCCTGATGGTCCGATCCTTCCTCGACAGCAACGTTGTCAGTAACCTCGGTGGTGCGGAAACGGGCTTGCATTACACGATCGGCGACAAGAAGGGTATTGTGATCACCGGCTCGACACGAGTGGCTGCCATGCTGAACCATGAAAGCCTCAAGATCAGCGGTGACAATATTGGTAACTTTATGGGCCAGGAAGTTGTTCCGGACCCCATCACCGGTGCCAATATCTTCATCGAAATGTTCGATACCGATACAACCAACGGTCCTTCTCAGAACGCATTCACAGATGCTTCCAACAGTACTCACCTGTCGCCGTTGTTCGAACAGGGACTGAATGCGGAGATTCCGATCTTCAGCCGCGTGCCCGTGCTGAAGAACATGTGGCAGCTCGACGACGCAAAACTGAACCTCGGCTGGTCATTCCTCTACATCGGAAAAGTTGCTGATCCCAATCAGTCGGTCGTCTGGGATACTCGCCCAATTACTGGCATCTTCCCAACTGTGCAGGCCGATCGACGATCATTCTATCAGAATACTCTGAGCGTCGGGGTCAACTGGAACTACTGAGAAACCGCAAAGGCCACTCTTCTTCAGTCATCGTTATTCAGACTGACAGACGGTTGCCCTAAAACCTGATACTCCTTCGAAGGACGCACTGGTTGTTATGACTGGTGTGTCCTTTTCCTTTTTCGGGTTCAACCGTGAATGATGTGCTCGCACGCAAACCGGCAGAGCGAAGGTGTGATTCATCCGCGTTTTCCGCGTCATTCGTGGTTCATTTTTTGACCACAGATAACACAGAGAACACAGATAAAACGCAGGAATTTGTCATGCGTGTCGCAGGCGCACTTCAAATGGCGTACCGCGTTGTTACCCACTTCCGGAAGAAGGATTTTGGGCAGAAAAATTTCAGGGCAGAAAAATGAATCGCAGACGGATACCGCGCGTCCCCTGAGTTCCAAGGCGGACGCTTTGCCACGGACCTTGTCAGTTCCTTCCTAATTTTTCTGCCCAATAATTTTTCTGCCAACCTCCGCCCGCCCGCTCGAACGGCAGAATATTGGCTTGCCATTCCTGCAAATCTCAGGGGGTCGGATCCACCGTGGATGATGCGCTCGCTGGTCAACCGACAGAGCGCTGGTGTGATTTATCCGCAATATCCGCGTCATCCGCGGTTCATTTTTGACCACAGATTGCACAGACAACACAGATGAAACGCTCGGATATCTGATGCGTGACCGAAGCGACGCCGTTTACTGTTCGGCCAGTGTGTCAACTCGCCGAATGACCATCTGTTGCAATAGTACACAAACGACGCATTCGGCAATCATCAGAGAAATGGGCACCAAATATCGAAGCAGCATTTCTTCCTGGATACCGACAGCTCCAAAGAACATTCGAAACGTTGTAAGGAACATCACAAACAGAATGGGGCTGCCGATCCAGAACATCGCTGCAGCCAATACCATTCCTCCATATCGCAGATAGACAGACATCAAAACTCCAAAATGCAGAGTCACCAGCACCCAGGTGAACAGATGCAGGAACCACGGTTCCTGCAGTGTTTCCGCAAAGTCGGTCGTTGACGACGGTTCAGACATTCCCAGTACAATCGTTCCCAGCCCAAAACAGGTGACCGGTGGTATCAGCACCGGCAATGTGCCGAGAACCAGCGATGTAACCATCTGACGTGTGGAGATTGGTATCATTTTCAAAGACACCAGCGTCTGCCGATACACCTCTTCATTCAGAACACGTCCCAGCACACGTGCAAGATCAAGAAGCAGCATGACCGGACTGGCAATCATCATCACAACAGCGTAGACAGATGGTTCAGGAAATTCATCCACCATCACGCCAATAAAAAATACCAGCATCACATAGAGCACCGGCAATCCCATCAGTCGCATGACAAACCAGAATTTCCCGCCCAGCAGAAAGTGCCAGGATTTCCACACCAGCGCGTTTCCAGTGGAACGAGCTGACAGCCTGGAGCTGAATGCAGGCACCAGCTTTCGACTGCTTTCCGCAGCGATTCCCTGACCAATCGCCCGACTGTTAAATCGCTCGAACAGCAGCCAGCTGAGCCCCATGAAACTGAATCCTGCGATCAGGTGCCATGTCATCTGAGAAAACCAGACAGGGTCGCCCCGGTCCAGCATCAGATAGCTGTCCATACTTGAAAACATGGTTCGTTCACTCAGCCAGCCTGTGATATCCTTAAGCCATGCGGCTGTTGCCAACAATCTGTTCTGCTGAAAAATCATGCCTGCAATCCACAGGACATAGTGGCCAAACTCAAAGGCAAACCACAGGATGAGTGAAGTGGAGAACGCCCGACGCCCGTCATAGGAGACTGTACTGGCGAAAAGTCCTAACTGGCTGAGCAGAAACGAGTAGCACAGCAGGCCGAGAACACTGGAAATCAGCTGCTCCGGTACTACACCTCCCATCGTAATAGAGAGTGTCAGGAAGGGTGTCACCACCAGAAGAAACAGCACCGTCACAGCCAGTCGTGGTATCGATTTTCCAATCAGAAGGGCGAGGTTCGAAACGCCCGTCATGCGCAGAAGCGGAAGAGTGTCTTCCTCTTTTTCCTCCGTGATGGCAACCGAAAAATAAAGCAGACTGACGAATGTCAAGAACCAGTAAGATGCCTTAATGATGGATCCGACAAATCGATTTCCCGCAGCGCTAAATAATGACGACGTCGAAAGCTGCATTGCGAACAGCAGCAGCACCACAATCGTCAGCGATCCTCGCATAACGTGGTGGGAGACCAGCCGGGATTCCTGACGAATGGATCGAGTCAGAAATGCCATCGCTCGCAGGGGCGGCAGGCGAAAACGCATGACCGGTCTCCTCGCCTTTCGGCCAGTTAAAAGTTGCCCGAACGTTGCACAGACATGTGTTGCACAGACATGATCATAGAACCCCGAAGGTCTCAAATGCCTTTGTGGCCGTCATACCCGCTCGAATTGCGTCCCGTACCTGATTTTCCGCATGCACTTTCTGCCATGCTGCCCTGACAACAGCCTGCTCCACAAGCTGAGGTACAATTACAATGCCATCCTGATCTGCCGCAATCAGGTCGCCCGGACAGATCCTGACGCCATCGATTTCAATCGCGATGTCGTAGTCAATAACGCGCTGCCTGTCACGGCTGTCATACGGACAGGTGCCTCTGGCAAAGACGGGAAAATGCATTCGTCTCATCTGAGCCACGTCACGCACGGCTCCATCAACAATTACACCGATGCAGCCCGAATTTCGTGCGGCCGTAGACAAAAGTTCGCCCCAGATTCCCGAACGCATCGAACCGGATGCCGCACAGACCAGTACATCGTCGGGACCGCAGGAATCCACTGCCGCCAGTTCCAGTTTGTAGGGCTCGGGGTCAACATGAGCCATCTCGGCCCACAAAGTTGTGCGACAACGGCCAATGAGCGTGACTTCCGGAAGTGTCACTGCATGGATGGGAAGCCGGGGAGACTGATGAGGATATCCGGCGGCATCCAGCGCATCACACAGCAGCGGAACGCTCAAACGCTGCCGCATCATTTCCAGAGTGATCACGGTGTCATCAGCATTCTCATTCGCCTGACCGGAACCATGATTCGTTTCAAACGTCGTCACCGGAATTCCCCCACTGCCGTATTCAATAACACAATCCAACGTCGGATTTTTCCTGCACGGTATAGCGTGAGGCAATTTGGAAAGCAAACCCCTTCCGGTCACCATTGGCATTTCTGTACGGCTGATTACACTGTACGTCAGGAATCTATGATGCCTTTTTCTGACTCGCCCGCGATTGTCCTTCTGGAATGCGACCTCAGTACGCCGCAGTTGTCTGCGTTTGCGGGAGGAGAGGTCGCGCTTTTCAGTCGGCGGTGTCCCGGTCGTGAATCCGTCAACGAAGATTCCGCCGCTGCTGTTCCCGTTTCTGCCGACAGCGGTGTGCTCATGATCGCTGATGGTGTCGGCGGAATGCAGGCCGGTCATACTGCTTCGGCCGTGGCTGTGGAATCTCTTCAGCTTCGACTGCAGCAGATCGTTCAGCCCGAATCGGGTCTTCGGTCCGCAATTCTCGACGGATTCGAAACCGCCAATGAACGTATCTGTCGAATGGGCGGTGCCGCAACCACTCTGGCGGTGATCGAAGTCCAGGAGAACCGTATCCGTCCGTACCATGCAGGTGATTCGATGATTCTGCTGTGCGGGCAGCGAGGTCGACTGCGCTGGCAGTCCATTTCTCATTCACCGGTTGGTTACGCTATCGAATCCGGACTGATGAACGAACAGGATGCCATGTCTCATCCCGACCGGCATTTCGTCTCCAATGTGGTTGGTCATTCAGAAATGCGAATCGAAATTGGTCCGATTCTCGAAATGAGCACTCGAGATACCCTGCTGCTCTGCAGTGATGGGCTCAGCGACAATCTTGCACCCGATGAAATTGTCGATCTGATTCGCCGGGGATCTCTGGAAGCTGCCGTACAGAGTCTCGTGGACCTGGCAACCGAACGAATGCTGGCTCCCCGGCATCTTTCAAGTCACCCGTCCAAACCGGATGACCTGACAATTGTCGCATTCCGACTGCGATTCAAGTAGCCGTCACTCTCCGAGTGACGAACTGCGATTCGTGCTGCCAGTGCAATTTCATCACTGATTGCGGTAATCCCTGCCACTTTCATTTCGAATGGAGGTGAGGTCAGCCGTTTTCCAGCAGCCACTGAACGGCTGTACGAGACAGTTGAGCGGCGGTGCTGACATCGAGCTTGCGTTTGATGTTTTCGCGATGCGTGTCGATGGTATGTGTGCTGAGGAACAGTCGACCTGCGATCGACCTCGTGCTCAGGCCTTCTCCAATCATACGGAAGATTTCCAGCTCGCGGTCGGTGAGTCGTTCTACCGGATTTTTCGTCTCGTTGGAAGCACCCAGAGCCTGGTTGATGAGCCGACGACTGATCTCGGGGCTCAGGAATCGTTCACCGGCAAGTACGGTGCGGATCGCTTCAATCATCTTCTCATTGGATTCCTGTTTGTTAAGATATCCGTGTGCGCCAGCGCGAAAGGCACGCTCGGCGTAGAGCGACTCCTGAAAGCCGGAGATGACCAGCATTCTGATTTTGGGATTCAGCGCACAGATTCGTTTGATCAGTTCGATCCCATGGCCACTTTTCAGCGAGATATCAACAAGAATCAGGTCGGGGTTTGTTTGTCTGGCAAGCTCAATCGCCTGTTCTTCGGACTCCGCCTCGCCGCACACTTTAAGGTCTGAGTGCAGAGAAATCCGCAGCGCCAGTCCCTCACGAACCAGCGGGTGGTCGTCGACAATCAGTATCTTTGCGCGTAAGCACTGCTTAGGCATCGCAGTTCACTCTGACTCCATAAAGCGTTGTGCATCTCACCAGTGTGCCCCCCGCCTCGCGGCGTTCAATATGCAGTGCTCCCCCAATTATTCCGGTGCGGTATTGCATGGTGCGCAGTCCCATGCCCCGGGATTTGCAAATGGCACCGACATCGCCACTGGGCATGTCGATACCGATCCCATTGTCACTGATTTCAAGGATGATCTGGTCGTCGTTCTGCCACAGAGAAATACTGATGTGGTCGGCCAGGCTGTGGCGGAGTGCATTGTTCACCGCTTCCTGGGCGATGCGGTACAGGTGTGTTGCAGTGGTGTTATTCGCGGCCATCACTGGCCGTGGACATTCGAAATGGCACGTAACGTTTGGCGGCGCATTGGTGGATGCGGCAAGTTCCTCAAGAGCCGATCGCAGTGCCTCTGCATCCACCTGCAGAGGCATGATTCCGTGCGACAGCTGATGCACGTGCCGATTTGCTTCGGAAAGTTTCTGATTGAGTTTCCTGACGATGTCGCAGATTCGGCTAAAGCCGGTTTCGTCGAGCTGTCGCACAACCTGGCCCTCCGAGTTCATCACAGGCATGGCTGTGATGAGATTCAGCAGAGTCCCCGTGACCAGTGAGAGGCCTGTCAGTTCCTGGCCGACGCCGTCATGCAGTTCGATGCCAATTCGACGTTGTTCCTCGGCCGCGATTTCCAGCACGTGCTGCTGCAGTTCCCTGCATTCCGATCGATCACGAATGATGCCCGTAAAATATTCGGAATGATCAACCTGAGTCACGGACAAGTCGATCGGGAACGTCGAGCCATCTCTGCGGCGGGCGATGAGCTCTCGGGGAGTGTTGAGAATTCTCGCCTCCCCGGTTTCGCGATAATGCCGGAGGTAGCTGTCGTGTTCTTCCCGAAACGGAGACGGCATAAGCATACTGACGTTTTGCCCGGTCAGTTCGACCGACGTATAGCCGAACATCGTCTCGGCCGCCCGATTTGCTGTTTCAATCCGTCCCTGTCCGTCTATCGTGATAATTGCGTCAAACGCTGAATTCCACAGGGCCTGCAAATGTTCGTGCTTTTCACGCAGCTCATGAGTTCGATCGGTGACGACTTCTTCAAGCTCCGTGTTTCGCTGCCGCAGTCTCGCTTCCATCATTCTGGAGTCAGTGTCGTCATAGACGTAACCCTTGATTCGAACGAGCTCTCCCTGTGCGTCAAATGTCCCCAGCACTGTTTCGACCACATGACGAATGGTCCCGTCGCTGTGGCGGCCCGCTCGTTCATATCGCTCCAGCGATTTGTTCTCCGAAAGCAGCTCAATGAATTTCGGCCAGGACAATGGACCCGCGCAGAGATTCGCGAAGTTGCTGCCAACCGCCTCTTCCCGACTGCTGAAACCGAAAATTTCCACGAAGGCCTGGTTGCAGAGCAGGATCGTTCCATCGGGCGCGGCGAGATAGTCGCCGGTCAAATCGTCCTCAAAAATCAGACGAAAGCGTTCTTCACTCTGTCTGAGATTGTGTTCCACGTGCTTCTGGTCAGTCACATCACGGAGAAGGCCGTCATAAGCCGTCAGCCTGCCACTATTATCGTGATAGGGAACAACCATCTTATGAATCCAGCGAATACGACCATCCCTGCGGCGGATGCGATACTCAACAGCAGGCGGAGTCCGATCTGAAATTACATCCGCAATTTGTTGTTCAACGAGAGCCCGGTCTTCCTCCAGTACCATGGCCATCCACAGCAGCGGATCGGCCGCATATTCTTCCGATGTGTATCCGGTAATAGCCTCACAGCTGGCTCCGTGCAGTTTTCTCAGAATTCGCCCGCCTTCAACCTCAACGTGGTAATGGTAATCGGCAACAGCGGAACGAAGTGAGCGATAGCGATACTCGCTCTCCGTCAGTGTCGCGGTCAGTTGAATGTCTGCCATGCTGTAGAATACCGGTGCTAAGCGAACGTTGATCTCACCCGTCCATTGAGTGTAACGATTTCGGATGGAGAACGGCATGGTGGAATCCGCCATGCCCGAATGGTTTGCGCATCGATTTAAAGTGGTCCGCCAATGCGAGACAATTTGGCCTGTTGCACTGACCCGGGCTGCAGTCTGGTCGGGGATACGTTTAAAAGGGATGCTGAATGAGGCCGCTTGAAAAGCAGGATGCAGGGGCCTGGCACGCTGAGCCCGCGGAAGCGGTGCTGGCGTTGTGGAATACGTCCGAATGCGGATTGTCGTCAGACGACGTCGCACGGCGAAAGCAGGCTTACGGCCCCAATGTTCTCCCGGAAAGAGGACCGACACCGCTGTGGAGGATTGTGCTGGGTCAGTTTGTCAGCCCGCTGATTTATATCCTCGTGGCTGCCGCCGTGGTCTCTGCACTGATTGGCGATTTAAAGGACGCTGGTTTCATTGCCGCGGTGCTGGCGCTCAACGCTGTCATCGGAGCCTGGCAGGAATGGCAGGCGGAACAAAGTAGTCATGCACTGAAAAAATTGCTCCGGATGCACGCTCTGGTGGAACGGGACGGCGAAGCGCGGGAGGTGATGGCAGAAGATCTTGTTCCCGGAGATGTGCTATGGCTGGAATCCGGAAACCGTGTCCCGGCGGATACTCGGCTGTTGACTGCACATGGCCTCGAAGTTGACGAGTCTCTGCTCACCGGAGAATCACTGGCGGTGCAAAAAGATGCTGCCTGGCAGGGTGAGGAATCTTCGGCTCTGGCAGACCGGAAGAATATGACGTTTGCCGGCTCACTCGTTGCTCGCGGACGGGCAAAGGGTGTCGTGGTGGCCACCGGGACTGCCACCAGCGTCGGCCAGCTCGCTTTGGACGTGATGGGCAGTGGTGGAGGGAAGCCGCCCCTGCTGGCTCGCATGGAGCGATTCACGAACTATGTGGCCCTCGGCACACTGACCGCTGCTGCCGTGATCGGCACGCTGGGCATTGTTGTGGGAGGCTACACGCTGGTCGAAACGTTCTTTTTCGTGGTTGCGCTGGCTGTGTCTGCCATTCCGGAAGGATTGCCAGTTGCAGTCACTGTGGCACTCGCTGTGGCAACCACACGAATGGCCAGGCGAAACGTGATTGTTCGTCAGCTGACAGCGGTCGAAGGCCTCGGCAGTTGTACGCTGATCGCCACGGACAAGACCGGAACGCTGACCTGCAACGAACTGACAGTGCGTGAAGTCTGCCTCACCAATGGTGAAGTGTTGCCGGTGACTGGCCAGGGATTCTCGCCCCAGGGCGAAGTGCTCCATGCGGGAAGTCGAGCAGACCCGGCCGATCACCCGCAGCTGGAAGCGACGATCCGCGCAGCCGTACTGTGCAACGAGGCCGAGCTGCACCACCGCAATGGCGAGTGGGCCTGGCACGGAGATGCCGTTGATATTGCAGCCTTAAGTCTGGGCGTTAAGTCAGGTATGCATCGCAAACAGCTTCTCGATGCGTTTCCACAGGTGAGCAGCATTCCCTTCGAACCGGAGCATCAGTTTGCGGCGTCATTTCATCGCAAACACGATCATGTCGAAGTCTTCGTCAAAGGCGCTCCGGAACGCGTGCTGGACATGTGCGGCGATCAGCTCTCGCAGGCCGATCGCACCAGGCTGGATCAGGTGACAATGGGAATGGCGGCCCGCGGACTTCGCGTCCTTGCTGTGGCCAGCGGTGAACTCGCCGAATCTCCCCAAGCCGAAGACGTTCCGCCACAACCCGGGAACCTGACGCTGCACGGATTTTTGGGGATGATCGATCCGCTGCGATCCGGAGCTCGCGAGGCCGTGGCGGATTGCCACAGGGCTGGTGTCATGGTCTCGATGGTAACCGGCGATCACCGTGTTACTGCACTGGCTATTGCCCGCGATCTGGGCCTGGCGGATCGGGACGAACAGGTGGTTACTGCCGCTGAAGTGGACGGCAAGTCGATTGATCAGCTGGGCGAGATGATCCAGCGGGTACGTGTGTTTGCACGAGTTACGCCTCGTCAGAAGCTGCAAATCGTGGAAGCCGCCCGGAAAGCAGGACACTTCGTTGCTGTCACCGGCGATGGTGTCAATGATGCGCCGGCCCTGCGTGCAGCAAACATTGGTGTGGCGATGGGCAAGGCTGGTACGGATGTGGCCCGTGAAGCGTCGGAACTGGTGATCAGCGACGACAATTTCAGTTCCATCGTCGGGGGAATTGAAGAGGGCCGCATTGCCTATGACAATATTCGCAAGGTGATCTACCTGCTCGTTTCCATGGGTGCGGCCGAACTGCTGATGGTTCTGCTGGCCGTGATTACCGGACTGCCGGTCCCCCTGCTTCCCGTGCAGTTGTTGTGGCTGAACCTCGTCACCAACGGAATTCAGGGTGTGGCACTGGCCTTTGAGCCTGGCGAAGGGGACAGCCTGCGACGAAAACCGCGTCCGCCCGGCGAAGCCGTCTTTAATCGCCTGATGGTGGAAAGGACAATCGTGGCGATGCTGGTCGTCGGGGGTGGTGGCTTTTTGATTTACGACATTGCCCTTCGTCTCGGCTGGCAGGTATCAGATGCTCGAAACCTGCTGCTGCTGGCGATGGTGTTGTCTGAAAATTTCCACGTCGGCAACTGCCGGTCGGAGACGAAGTCTGCCTTTGCCCTGTCGCCACTCCGCAGTCCTGTGCTGTTCTTCGGAACGCTCGGAGCGTTTCTGCTTCATGTCACAGGAATGTATGTGCCTTTTTTCCAGGACATGTTAAGCACCAGTCCGGTGACTCCATCGTTCTGGGGCGTCGCAATTGCGGTCAGCGTGCTGATTGTGCCGGCGGTCGAGCTGCATAAGTGGTGGTGGGCAAAGCGAGTCAGTCGAGGTATCGCATGAGATGCAGGAAGCGTTGCAATGATTGAGCGTTTTGAATGTATGTGTAAGGCTGCAGATATCAGGTGCCGTATCCTCGAAGAATCGGGCGATCCCTTCGCAAAGCTGGTTGAGCAGTCGCGGTACCATGACCTGACGATATTCGGTCTTCTCAGCGTCTTCGAATACGACTTTCTCGACGATGATCCTGAGTATTGAAGTTGTTGTTTGTTCTGCTTACCTGATCAGCAAGGGAGATGATGATGACCAAAACGAAGAATGCCACCAAAGGCCGCCCCGATCGCGCGAGCTCCGGGAATGCTAACACCACAGAAGCCACTTCAACCGCTAAGGTTACAGCCGATGGGGACCATCAGGCGGAGCGGCAGTCGTGTCAGGAAGTTGTCGCCGACGATTTCGAAATGGCGATTCGTGAACTGGCATACCACAAATGGGAAGCGGCGGGGTTTCCGGAGGGTGATGGCTTCGACTTCTGGCTGGAAGCTGAGCGGGAAGTCAGAGCGAATCAGCAGGCATCCGGACCTGCTCAGACGTAAGACGCTGTCGAAATTGAAGGAATGACGTGCATAAAACTGATGTTCGAACTCATCCGAGTGATGTATAAAGGGAGCTGCTGCCGTGAAATCTCGAAAAGTGGCACTCGCGCAGCCACTGATAACAAATCTCTGCGAGAATGTGGTTACGGCCCTTCATCAGAAGGGTTACCCACCACACCGCCTGCTGAAAATCAAATGTGATCCTGGTGCCAGTGAAGGTACCGTGATCGTAGAAGGGTTTCTGCCAACATATCATCTCCGCCAGGTTGCTCTGGAGTGCATCAGACGCGTGCCAGGCGTGTCGGAAGTGGTTGATCAGATTCAGGTTGTAAGGGAATCTCCGGACGTTAATGAAGCGTCCCGAAGTGAGGTCGTTCCTGCGAGTGACACAGACACTCAGGAGACTGAGGTCTGTTCGGCGACCGGAATGAGTTCCCTGTCGGGCAGTTAAGAAACGAACAGGTGCAGATTATCGATCGTTAACCTGCACGAGGACAATAAAAGATGATTGAAGTTGCCGTCTACGACACGAAGTCATACGATCGGGAATACCTGGGAACTGCCGCAGGTGCAGAACAGGTGGCATGGCGATTCCACGACTTCCGTCTCAGTGCTGAAACCGCCTCCGCGGCTAAAGGCGCACAGGCGGTGTGCGTTTTTGTTAACGATCACGCAGATCGGGCGTGTCTGGAATCCCTCGCGGCACTCGACGTGAAACTGATCGCTCTGCGCTGTGCTGGTCACAACAATGTGGATCTGGCTGCTGCACGCGCACTCGGACTGGCTGTGGTGCGCGTGCCGGCCTATTCGCCTCATGCGGTTGCCGAGCACACCGTTGGATTACTGCTCACGCTGAACCGCAAAATCCATCGTGCTTACAATCGTGTTCGAGAGCTGAACTTTTCACTGAACGGACTCGTGGGGTTTGACATCCGTGGAAAGACAGTCGGCATTATTGGTACGGGTAAGATTGGCCGGATTACAGCGCAGATCTTTCGCGGTTTTGAAGCACGCGTTCTGACTTATGATCCGTTCCCGTCATCCGACTGGGCGAAGACGCTCGGCATCGAATACACCGACATGGACAGTCTGCTGGCGCAGAGCGATATCATTTCGCTGCATGTACCGCTCATGCCCGACACGCTGCACCTGCTGAATACTCAAACGATCGGTCGAACAAAGCGGGGCGTGTTTATTGTCAATACCAGCCGTGGCAAGCTGATCAGCACCACCGCGCTCATCGCGGCGCTGAAATCAGGCCATGTTGGCGGTGTCGCTCTGGATGTTTACGAGGAAGAAGAAGGCATCTTTTTTCAGGATCTGTCCGGCCAGGTGCTGCTCGACGATGAACTGTCGCACCTGCTCATGTTTCCAAACGTGCTTGTCACTTCTCATCAGGCATTTCTGACACACGAAGCACTCAGCGAAATTGCCCGCGTAACCACCCGGAACATCCTCACGATGGCAACCGGCGAACCGTTCCTTGAGGGAACCACGCTGTAGATCTTCAACTGTTTGGCTCGGGAACAGTAAAGAGCCCTGAAAGTCTACATACGGACCGCATGTCATTCTGCAGAAAAGGGCACGTCTCATGTTCGAACGCATTCTGGTGGCAATTGATTTTTCCACATATTCCGCAGCGGCCCTCAGGCAGGCATTGTGGCTGGCGCGCCAAACCGCCGTTCAGATGATTCTTGCTCATGCAATTCCTGATGTGAGTATGTCCGAGTACTGGGGAAGGCATATCAGCGAAACGAACCAGCGGGACTTGAGTCAGAGATCCGACGCCGCAATGCGCCGTATGATCGTGGACATGAATGCGATGGATCTGGACGTGCAGTTCGAGATGCTTCAGGGCGAGCCTTCCGTGGAAATCACGCATGCTGTGCATGCCAGCGGCTGCAGTCTTGTTCTGGCTGGTACACGAGGTCGTGGCAAATGGGAGCAGTTTTTCGTGGGCAGCACAGCGAAGCGGCTGATTCGGAATTGTCCGTCTTCAGTCTGGATCGTAAAGGCCGAACATCTTGTCCCGCCAAAAATCATTCTTGCGGCAACGGACTTCTCAGACGTCAGTTTAAAGGCGGTGCAGGAAGCACATAAAATTGCCCAGCAGGCCAGCGCCGAGTTTCATCTGTTGCATGTCGTTGATTCCAGGGATGTTCCCGATGATGTGATCTCACGAATTCCTCCGGGAAGCTCCCTGCAGCAGGAAATTCACGAAGAAGCGGTCAGACGTCTGGATGCATTTTCGGATTCGCTGGCGATTGACCGGTCACAGGTGCAGACGCATTTGTCATGGGGAACACCATGGCAGGAAATTCGACGAATATCGCGGCATCAGGCCGCAGATCTGATCGTTCTTGGGACTGTAGGCCGCAGTGGAATCAGAGGTCTTCTGCTGGGTAACACCGCGGAGAAAGTGCTGGATACATGCGATTGCAGTATCCTGACCGTCAAACCGGATGGTTTCGTTTCTCCGATTGAGCCGATCTCGACGTGACCTGCGCGATCCCGGGGGCATGCAGAGATCGTTGAGCTGCTTCTGGAAAACGGTGCCGATCCAGGACAGTCCCGTTACACTTATAACTCCTTGGACAAGTTGCTGCTGACCGCACGAAACGACGGGCATCGCGAAATTGAGTCACTACTGGTTCGAGCAATGGAAAGACGCTTCAACTATACGCCTGACTTCGATCGCCTGAAGGACGCGATCATTGCCAGAGATTCCGCAGGAATCGATGAAGTTCTGCGCCAGCAACCGGCTTTGGCGACAGCAGGCGACGCTCTGGGCAACAATGCTCTTCACTGGAGCGTCATCACTCGTCAGTTGAGTCTGATTGAAAAGTTCGCTGCACTGGGGACGCCAGTTGATGCTCTGCGTGCAGATGGTCAGACGCCGGTTCTGCTCGCCGTAAATGGCGCCACTGACTACTGGTTTCGAGATACTCGGGACCGGTCTCATCCATCGCTTCGTAACACATCCGTGCTGGTTGGCTGCCTGTTGGCTCATGGAGCTGGCTACACGATTTCTGTCGCCGCTTCCATTGGCGATCAGGAGCGAGCCGAACAGCTGATTCATTCGGATGGAGATCTGCCGAAACGCCTCGATTCGGCTCGCATGAGTCCGTTGTCTTATGCAGCACGGTCGGGTTACCTGCACATCGTGAAGTTGTTGCTGGATCACGGAGGCTTGGAAAGACGCTGCTCGATACGTGCCACGAAAGCGGAAATGACTTAGTTCCGGACCTCTATATGAGGCGGACAGCCAGTCCCAGCCCCGGCAGTTAACACATCATCTTTTACTCGACGATCCGGAAATGTTCGGGTCGCGCGACATCACCTCCGTTCCTGTCATCTGTGAAAATCTGTGTTACCTGTGGTTGAATGAATTCTCTGTGTTTGACCACAGATCACACAGGTGGTGACGTCCGGAAAAGCCCGGTTATTGCATATCCGATCGTAGCCCGGCTGCTCGACAGCCACTCCTCCTCATTTCGTGCTGTCGAACGTTAACCACTGCACACCTTCATCCGTCATTCGAAAACGTCGGGCACGAATATTCGAACTGGCACCTTCCTCGTAATAAACAACGAGTTTCGATCCGTCTTTCAGGCTCGCCATTGAAGCGTAAGCGCCGATCAGGTTGTCGATCCGAATCGGCTCGCCCCAGCTGCGACCATCATCCTGGCTGACTCGCATCGACGTGGCAAACAAATCGTCAGGAAGAACCTCGCGATAGCTGATCACGATCGTTCGTGGGTCAGTTCGGAACAGATACGGGCAGTGTCCGAAAAATGACAGAGGAGTAGTTTCACTCCATGTATCACCCTGATCCGTTGATCGGGTTTCATGCATCGGTACTTTCCCATCTCCGCGATGTACGGCCAGAAGCGATCCATCCGTCAGTTCGATCACGTCGGCCTCGGTCAATCCTCGCTTTGGTCCGTCGATTTCACGAAACACCCAGGACTTGCCGCGATCGTCGCTGTATGAGATCGAACGGTAATGAGGTGCGATGAGCCGACCGGAACGCAGTTCACGGATCGGTGAACTCGTCGCATAAGACTCAACGACCTTTTGCAGTTCCGTCCATGTCCTGCCAGCGTCCGACGAATAGGTGATCCACGCGATCCCATCCGGATATGTAAAGAACGTACAGGCGATGCGCCCGTCGCTAAGCTGAGTGACCGACGAATCACGATCATCGAGCGGGCCGTCATACACGATGTGTGGCTGACTCCATGTGGCACCTTCATCAGATGAATAGGCCGCCACGATCCGACCGCCCAGAGGATGCTGTTCGTTCGGAGCCGAGACGTGCGAATAACCGGCATAGAAAACGGTGATCAGTCGACCGTCGGAGATTCGGCAGACGTCCGGAAATGCCTCATACCCGCCCGCGCCAGCGTCCTGACAAACAAAAACAAAATCCCTGCCGGGCATGAGCGTCGAGTGATTCGAGCGTTTTGCTTTCGGAAAATCTTCCGCCGCTGCCAAAGTGCTCAAGAACATTCCGCAACACACCCCGGCAATCAGCCGCCAGTTCGAGCGACGGAAAACATGGAATGATCGCATACAGTGCCACCTTTGCAGATTCGACGTAGGAGCCTTGGAAAAAATTGAGCAATGCCGAACCGCAAATTCGGGTTCAACGACAAATGAAGAGCGTGTCGCAAGGACCTGATGGTCGCTTCCCTTCCTTCACCGTGTACGGCATCGCAATATACATCATGTGCTGTCGAGGCATTTTTTTTACGACAGATGACACAGATGGCCACAGATAAAAAGCACAAGCAAAAACGCCCCGGTCATCTGTGGTTTATTGAATTGTGTGTTCTGAGCACAGATCACACAAGTTGTACGACCGAAAAGGAGGGGTATCCGGCAGTAATTCGAAGTCCGTAGTCGCAGCATTGCACGGCACAGAGTGGCCAGCCTCGTTGGTTTGAGTTAGAATCCCGGCATGGACACGATGCTTGAAATCGCTAAACGAGTGGATGCCTTTATGATGGAACGGTCGCCAGTCCGCGACACGATGCGGCGACTGGCCAAAGCGTTCAGTGATCTTAAAATTTCGTTTGCGATTGCCGGAGCGATGGCCGCGAATGCCCATGGTCATCGACGAACGACGGCCGACGTGGTTGTATTAGTGCGACACGAGGATCTGACGCGATTCAAAGAACTCTGGCAAGCCGCTCAGGTTACTGAAGACTATTGACATCTCAACATGTCGTCAGCTGGCTGCCGGCCAGCGAAGAGTCATCGCCGCATCAGGGCCAGGCATGCCACCATAATTCGCCCGTACAGTCTGCGTGTTCTTCATGTGCCCTCAGCGTTTAACGCCGTGCTGTACCTGTGCCTGCACAATGCGGGCATCGTACGGCGTCGCGGGTACATGTAGGACACTTCTCATATCTGACCATCGGTAACTGAACCGTACGCCGCAAAGTTCCGGTGCCGAAAACCCGTTCTTCGGTATACCGTATCGGAATTCTGCCTCCACTGCACTGCGAGTTCGGACACGGTACCTTGCCAAACCCGTTGCAGACTAAACACGACGGATCTATATAAGCGCCAGCCAGCATTTTTTGATTCCCGGCCTTCTCCGTCAGGGCGGGGGCAGCGTCTCTAAATGATGTTCTGATCAGCACGACCGAGGCACCAGCCGATTCGGCAATATCTGGCCATTCCAGCTTCTCGGCATTCTTCTCGATGTTCACAAAGCCAGGAACAAAGCGATTGAGTAATTGTATTGCGGTAATGGACGTTTCCCCTCCGGAAACCGGGTTCAATGTCTTATAACAAAAGGAATTGATCGAAACGACTGAGCCCGTTTGATCACAAAGAGGCCCTCCGCTGTTTCCGGGATTCAGAAGTACATCGAACAACAGGACGTTACTCTCTGGCCTCGGCAGTGCCGCGATCGTTCCTTTGGTAGCCTTTAATCCGAATCCGGTTATATCCGGTTCAGGAAAACCCAATGCCATGACATCGGTGCCAAGTCGTGGAAGTCTCGGGCTGAGTGGTAACGCAGTGAGTTCGAGTTCATCGCATTTAAGGATAGCGAGATCTGCGGCGTCTTCTGAGACGTGAACGATACTTGCACTAAGAGGTCTTGTTTTGTTTTTTCCCGACGGGATCTCAACAGTGATTGCGTCAGGCACGCCAAATTCATCATCGACAACGACATGTCGGTTTGTCAGGATATAGTTCTTATGCACAAAGAATCCCGTCCCGAGGTAGTTACCTGCGACGAGGTTCGCGTTGTCTTTACCATCTCGATTCTGAGGTTGATGGTCTTTGGGCGCCAGAGCCGGGGAGAAGAGCCAAAAAGAGCGACTGTTCGTTTCCGGCGCATTTGCAATCGCCAGCGCCGAGTACAGCTTTCGATAACGATTCATTACGCCTGCTGAAACATCCAGTCGGTCTTGCCCTTTTTCATAAACAACGCGGCCGACATTGTGGATCAGTTCCTGATTCCAGGGTGCAATTTCACTTGCCTGCAGCCAATATGAAACCGCGCGTTCCGGTTTTCTCCGTCTGACTTCAATGATTGCAAGATTGTTTAATGCACCGACATGCGAAGGACATCTCTGGATGACGCGTTTGAAGTGATCGGACGCAGAATCCAGGTCACGATTCAATGCGAAATGAAGGCCCAGGTAATAGTCTGCGAGATAGGCTTCAGGATCGGTCTGGCTGGCGTCTTCCAGGAAACCTCGTGCCCCTTCGAAATCATTCAACTGAATGAGCGAATCTGCCCGCTCGATCAGGTTCGCAGCCTCTGTTGCTACCTCTAATCGCTCTTCGATGGAAATCCACTTCTTTCCAGACCTTGCGAGGCGTTTATCAACTCTTTCCTGCCATTGTTTTTTCAGATCATCGATCACTTTCGTTGATTTTGCAGGCACCTCGTAAACCGATTGAAATCTCTGAATTGCTGCAACCGCGTCTTTTGCATTTCGAAAGCTGTCACAGGTTGCGATTAATTCACGAATCTGCTTATCAGTGGCAGTTGCTTTTGCTTCGGCGACATCGACATCGAACGGAGTTGCGGCGAGCAGAATGAACGTGCAGACAAATAAACTCATGGCGCACCACCAGAATCGAAATTAGCGGAAGCGAGAATTCAGAGCCGAATAGATCTCGGAAGAGTCGGCTCAAAAAATGGCCGTCCGGCGAACCGGGACTACCCCCCGGAAAGCCAGCCAAACGCCGGCTCGCCGTTCGTCTGTAGCACCCTTAGGAAGTGTATCTGGTTCAGATCCGTTTTTCCAGCCGTCAGGATCGGTGACGGCCTAAATAGAAGTCCGGTTGCCATCGCAAAAAGCTCAAAATCCCCTTGCCTCGCCTAGGCCAATACAGTGTCAAAGGCGGCACGCAGCATCTCAAGGCTGCGGGGAATCGCGGTGCGTGGATCCTCTTTCCCTTCGAACTCGAGCGACACATAGCCGTGATAACCGTGCTTCTTCAGCAGAGCAGCAATTCGCGGATAGTCCAGATCCAGCGAATACCACAAGCCGCCGCCATAGTACGTCTTGGCCTGTACAAGTACAGCGTCGTCCGCCATCTGCTCCAGCCGATCGTACGGGTCTTCCAGAAAATTGCCGGTATCCAGAGTCGTTTTCAGCCACGGTGAATTGATGGCCTTCACAATGCGCATCACACCTTCCGGAGTGCGGCCGAGTCCCCAGTGATTCTCAAGGCCCAGAGTTACACCACATCGCTCGGCAGCCGCGAGACAGTCGCTGAGCCCATCGATCACCCACTGAAAGCCTTCATCTTCTGTGTGGCCGGGCAGCACCGGCTCGATCCCGCGATTTGCCATTAACTCATCAAAGTTACCACTGGTACCCCAGCGACCTGTATTGACTCGCATGGTGGGGATACCCAGTGCATAGGACAGTTCAATACAATGAATCGTGTGTTCTGTGTTCTTCTTTCGGACGGCGGGATCCGGCGAAACCCATCCCTGATGAGTGGAAAAACCGCACAGGTCGAGTCCATTTACAAACGCACGCTGTTTGATCTTCTGCAGAGTGGCGTTACTTTCATCCGTCATCTGACGGTGCAGAATCTCAATTCCGTCGAAACCCCATTCAGCGGCTAAATCAATACATGTGTCAATTGATCGAAGTTCCTCACGATTGAACTGCCAGAAAGAGTATGTTGATACCGCAAACCTCGTGCTGCGGGCAACTTTTTGCGACTGCGACGAACTGGCAGCGACAGCGCCGGGAAGGGCGACTGCAGATAATGCCGCACCGGCCAGTCCCAGCAGCTGACGTCGCGACGTTCCGGATACCGAATGACCGGCTGACTGTTCTCTGACAGAAACGAGATTTGCGGACTTCATGAGGACTCTCCATCAGACGTGCGAAATATGGCTTCGAATCACAATCGACGGGTGCGATCCGCGTATTACCGATTGTCCTGAGAGACTCGGGTTTGTGCAATTCAGAAAACGACGATTACCATCCGGCTGACTTTCTGCCGTTCAGCAGATTACACGCCACAAGCACTGACGTCCGGAGTTTCCGGGATCACGGTAAATGAAGATTCAAAGCCTGCTGCCTTCAATTCCTCCCAGCGATTGACGGAGCAGGCGAGGGCGACGCCTCGACGCCAGAGGTGTCCGAGATCATCGCGGACTTCGGCAAACGGCCCGCGGTAGACGAGCACCACCGATTCTGATCTGCCGGTTTTATTCGGCCTGGTCGCGACGATCTTTGTTTCCCGAAGGGGCTGGTCCGCCAGCATGAAACAGGCTTTGGATCGAAACGTCGTCAATCGACAATCCGTAAACCCGGCTCCGGCCAGTTTCTGCAGAAGATCCACTCTGACCGGCACGTGCTTCACGGCGGCTGCCGGTCCGGGAAGTTCAACGGCACAGGTCAATGGCTGTTCGCAGGTCAGCATATGAAGCTCAATCTGGCCGCCGGGCTTCAGATTCTGAAAACACTCGCTAAGCGTTCGAGCAACGTCCGCGTCGGACATCGGAACGTTGAATGTGCCTCGAAGGCGGATCTGGTCGGATATCACTGACGGGAGCGAGAATTCAGTTCCCATGCGATGCTCCCAGACTACAGGCCGATGCATCGCTGATGCGACCTGACAGGCCGCGGAGTCTCCGACCATTTGTTCCAGCGTCTGCCCTCCGCCGCGGTGTTCCAGATCTCCGTCAAGGACGTAGAATTCCCACAGACGGTGGTCAGGATCGTGAACCCAGAACTTTGTCTGTTTCGCGTAACAGCATTCCACTCCCTCCTCCCGCTTCACGGGGATGCCGGCTGATTCAATTCGCTGCTGGGCATTCTGCAGCTCAGCCAGGTTGAAAAAGCGGAAGCCCAGATGATTCAGTGACCCGGATTCCTGTGGGGGATTCTGTTCAAGAGACAGGACCAGTGGTGGTGAATCGAGCTCGAACTTGGCGTAATCGGTTCGCTGCTTAGCGGGGGCGACACCAAGGACCAGCTGCAGAAATGAGGCGATTCGATCGATGTTCGACACATTCAGTGACAGATGGAAACGCGTGGCCGTCTGACCTGACTGGAGGGACGTATTGCTGCTCAGTACTTCGAGCGGTACGGGGACGACGGATGCGGCAGACAATGGACATTCTCCTGATCAGGGGATCGATGACTGAGTGACTTCTGAGGGCTGGTACGACCGAATGGCCACAGCGGACAAATGTGTTTGCACTCGATTCGGAAGCGAAACAAACCATGACCAAAGGGCGAATATGGCGGACGTTCCGGCGAGTATCATGAAAGCCGGGGAGTAACTTCCGGATTGCTGCAGACAGCGTGCGAAAATCACCGGACCTGCAGCCGACGCTGCGACTGTCAGCAACTGTGCGATCGCCTGGATCTGGCCAAGATGCCGTCGTCCAAACGTCCTGCTCCAGACGGTGAAGAACAAAACTGTGGTGATGGTCCCGGAAATACCCATGCCGACGCCGTAGACTGAAATCCCGGCGACCGACCTGATGAATGGAAGGGCAACCATGCAGGCCGCCTGCAGTACCAGGCCGACGGTTAGCAGACGATTCAATGGCCAGCGCTCACCGATCCAGCCGATGGGCAGCCTGGTCAGAAGTCCAACCGTACCGGTCAGAGTAATCAGGTTGTAGAAAATGTCCGTGGAAAATCCCTGACTCGTGAGGACAGACTCATTGAACAGCGACAATCCTGATCCAATCAGACCAACAAGCGATGTTGCCAGGGCAAAGACCCAGAAGGCCTGAGTTCGCAATGTTTCCGCGACTGTCCAGTGCTCGTTTTGGTTCAACTGATTCAGCCCGCAACATTCTTCGAGCGAAACGACATCCGGATGTGCAGTGGCAGGATCACGACAAAAGATCAGACACACGGGCGCAAATGCCAGCAGCGAATATCCGATCGCGTCCCAGACGATTCGCCAGTCGGCACCGGCCCATGGTCTGGCAAGTTGTGCAGCATAAGCAAAGCCCAGCGACAACAGCAGAGAATAGACAGCCATCGCCATGGTCGTTCGTTTCGCAAACCACTTCCCGACCATGGTGATACTGATTACAGAAAGTGCACTTTGACCAAAGCCACGGGTCAGCATGATTGCCAGCGCCAGGTCACGGCGGTCGCTGAGTCGAGTCATCCAGAGCACGACGACTGCGAGTGCCAGTACGGTGGTGGTCAGCGTAATTCTAAGTCCCAGACGATCAATCAGCCAGCCGCAGGGTAAACAGAACAGTCCGCCAAGAAGTGTTCCCCAGAAGTTGATTTCACTGAATTGGACGCGGTCAATACCCAGGACCGGATCTGTCAGCATTCTTTCGGTAATCATGCCAAGCCCGTGAGTTCGCCCGGGAAGCGTCGCCACCATCGCAAACGCAGCGATGACAACGATCACCCAGCCATAACGACCGGACTCGGAATTGTTTTCAGAAGCTGACGCAGTGGGAAGCATTGAGATCGAAACATCTTATTGAAAGTAAGGAACGCCGACGGATCCGGCTTCCATCCGGCTTCGCAGCATTGCCTGAAACGCCATGTAGTGGGACTGTCGCTGGTCACCGCCATCCGATCGAGCGTTGTAGCTGATATAGAATGCTCGCCGAGTTCCGTCGGTCCTGTTGGGAGCAGAACCATGCGGAGTCAGCCCGTGAAAAACAGCGATATCACCGGGCTCCAGTTCCAGAAACTGTTTTCGAGTACTGCAGACACAATCGTTCGGCAGCATGTAGCGGTCCGGGTCAGCAGAGAGGAACGTGTCGTGATACCCACGATACACTTCGGTGCAGCCGTTATCGCGATGACAACCGTCAATGGCGAGCAATACCGTCAGGAACGAGCGGGGCCAGCCGGGCCAGTTCTGAGGAATGTCCTGATGCAGGTCGTAGCCGCTGGCACCTGGCATTTTAAAAATCAGCTTTTCCTTGAACAGCTCCGCCGGTTCCCGATAAATCAATTCGACGGATGACAGAATACGGGTATTAAAGCACACTTCCTGCAGCAGCGGTGAGATATCGTTGACGGGATCGAACACCTCAAACAGAGGTTCCCGGGACAGATGATGCGGCATGAACCGACAGCGAAGGTTGTTCGGTGCAATCAGTGACGGCGTGTGATTCAGGAGTCGATTGCACTCCTCCTGAATCAGCCCCATCTCTCTCGGCGAAAACACCCGACGGAGGACAACAAATCCGTCGTCCTGGTATTGCCGACGCTGATCTTCGCTGATGACACTGTCCCGGCCTGTTTCCAGAAGCATTGACGCACCCCAGTCGCGATTCAAAACTCAGAGATGACTTCGCCGCCTGCACGAGTTCCCAATGCACGCCACGTTGTCAGATCAATACTGTCGCTCACGAATTTTGCAGATCCGTCACAGAGCAGAATCTGAACACCACCGACATGCATGCTGCGAGCTGCTTTCCAGCCAATCGCTGTGTATCCCAGACTGAACGCATTGGTCACGCAATCAAAGTTCTTTGAGTTTGGCGTGTAGTAGTGGTTGTAGGCGGTGTTGCGAATTTCTCCGGAGTACCAGAGAAACTGCCGGGGATTCGCGATGTTCCATGCTCCGGGAGCCGCACAGGCTGCGTCGGAAAGTGAGCTCTGATACGTTGTGAGATATCCATAGTCTTTTTGAGGTGAACGAGGAGCACCAGATGTCGGTTCGCCGAGTATGCTCTCCGCAATGCAGGATGTGTTGCTCGTTCCGTCCGTGATCATCGAGATTTTCACGAAGGAATTCGCAAACGTGACCCCATTTGAGTTGTACGGCGATCCGTTTGCTGCGGCACCTGTGGCATCGGTGTAGATGCCGTCGCCCTGATTACCGCAGTAGCTGGCCGGTCCCAGTGCTGCGACTCCGTATCCGCCGCCAAGCGACTGTGCCCTGTCACTCGGACACAGATAGGCCGGAATAATCAGGGCCGCAGCCACAGCGTTGCCAGGATCGGCGATATTGTACGGGGCGGTCGCCGCGTACGTCGGCGCATTCAGGTTCATCGAGTTGTAAACGTTTGACTGTTCCATGAACGGGCTGAGATAGGCGAGAATGCCCCAGTTTCCGGCGCTGTAGCGAAAGTTTCCTCCGGGGACCAGATTTGGCGGAAATCCACCGTAAGTGGATTCATAGTTGTGCAGGGCAATCCCCAGCTGCCGGAGATTGTTCCTGCACTGTGTCCGGCGTGCGGCTTCACGAGCCTGTTGAACAGCCGGCAGCAGCAGCGACATCAGAATTGCGATGATCGCAATGACCACAAGCAGTTCAATCAAGGTAAAGGCACGACGTCGCATGGCTGGTCCTCTGGCAAATCAATTGCAACAACATTCTTATATGCATTAGAATGTTGGAGGGTTGGGAAGGCAACCGAGTCGGCCGGATTTTCCTGTGCTGCCTCACTCACCTGCAATTTGGAACCTGAAAGTCAGGATATGTATAGTGGCGTCCGAGTATGTCTGGTGGCAGCTTTTTTCTCATTGCTCTTCGGCTGCGGCAGACCCCACCAGGAGAGCGAGACTTTCGGCGGCACTCAATGACTAAGGACCCCTGACAAAACCTCGGTGGCCGCGTCCTGCAGAGAGTGGGCGAAATGCAGTGAAGAGCGATGAGGCGACTAATGTCATCGATGAGTGATTGCAGGGTGGCGCAACTGGGCTACTCCGTTTCTCCCACAGCTTGTCCGGGCGTCAGTCGAGCCCCATGCCGTCAAGACTGGAGTTTCGCAGTTTTGCATTTTTGGCGGCATCCTTTAGTCGGGATACCACATAAAACTTATGATTGGCCACTGCCTGCTCGGTAAGATTCAGTCGAATCGCCACATCCTTATTGGCCCATCCAAGCACGAAGATCAGCTCCACACACTGCAGTCGTTCCCATGCTCCGGACTGCTTAAAATTTTGAATCAGTTCTCGCAGACACTCTTCAACAACCTGAGCTTCTCCGGACGATCGTTCCTGGCTGCGCATCAGACTGGAGGCCGCTCGCCCGGGCCCCGTCAAATCCCGGGCTGCTCCGTCTTTCGAATCAGACGTCAGCAGAGGCAGCACCGGCCGTCTTCCCGATCTGCGCATAAAGTCAATCAGCTTGTGGGCAGCGATGGAAAAGAGCCATGATTCAAGAGGTGTACGGTCGTCGTAGTTCGGCAGGGCCTTCAAAAATCCCAGAAACGTCTCCTGAACGATGTCTTCTGCGGCCGAACGATCCTGAAGACGTGTGCGAGCAAACGCCAGAAGTCGACCTTCGTACAGGTTGATGCACTGCTGCCACGCATCGGATTCGCCTTCGCGTATTCGCTGAACAAGTTGTCGATCTGCTTCCGAAGCCGCCATAGTTTCGCTGCTGTTCTGTCAGGTTCTTACCATTCCTCTGCGGCATCCTCGACGCCTTCACTGATCTGTTTTTTCGCCAGAGCCATCAGTTTCTTTGCCTGATTCCGCTGCTGTTCGTTCAGCTGAGATGCCTTCAGGGTTCTCAGCAGCGTCAGTGCGGCTGCTGGTCGGCTCCGAACCCTGATCAGCAGTCGGGCCATATCAACCTTTGCCCAGCCGGATTCTTCCGGAAATCGATCGATATACTCTTGTAGAAATATCTCGCCCTCATCGATCGCCTCTTCGCTGAGCAGCCCGGCTGCAAGTTTCTTCAATCGTTCCTCATCCAGTTTTGACACTGAATCCGTCAATCGCAGTTCAATCAGGCTGTCGGCCGCCCCAAAATAGTCACCCGAATCGATCTGACGGTTAATGGTGGCCAGTTTTCCGCTCACCCGCCGCCCGGTTGTTGCCGATTCAGCAGGCCGCACGGAAGAACCCGCTTTCGTGGACGAACCAGTGCCAGATCCTGAGTTCCCCGTGTCTGTCGGAATCGGAATCTCCGAATACACTTTGCTGTTGTGAGCGTAGGATCCAAGAGCCCAGTTTTCGTTGGCGAATCGTCCATACTTTCCGCTCAGTACGGCGAACAGATCCCAGTTTTCGCAGTCCACCCAGCCACGTTTCAGGTAAAGCACTCCGGCACCGAACCCGATCACTCCACCGACCAGGTGCAACCCTGCTGACCCCATCTCCAGCTTATCCAGCAACACACCCAATAAATTCAGTCCCAGATAAAACATGGCGTAGACAAGAATCGAAACCTCAAACGAAACAGGGCGAAAACCAATTGTGCCAACCACATGCATGTCATTCTTCGGAGCCCAGACAAGGCTCACGGCCATGATTCCAAATATTGCTCCGGATGCACCAAGACAACGGCCTTTGTGACGACTGATCCATTCGGTGGCCAGCTCGTCCATGAACGAATCTTCGATCTCCTCATCAGTCAGCTCAAGTTCGCCGGCAATCTGCTTCTTCAGTTCCTCCCGGTCTTTGGCACCCAGAACGTGCTTCATCACATAATCGTCAGTGCGATGCAGTGTCAGCAGGTCGACATGTGCACTTTGAAGCAGCCCGATTCCCAGATAAAGCATCAGAAATCGCCGAAAACCCAGCTTACCCTCGACGACCAGCCCGAATCCCCAGAGGAAAAACATGTTTCCGATCAGGTGCATGAAACCAGCGTGAGCGAACATGGAGCTGATCCATTCAACAGGATTCACTCCATTTCCGTATTCCAGCATCCACGGTTCCAGCCGATCATGGTCAAACGCACATCCCGTGAGAAGGAAACAGGCTGTATTCACTACAATCAGCAGGATTGTGGCCCACGGGAAGTGATACAGAGGCGCATCCGTGTTGATGGGCACAAACATTGACAGGATCCGGATTCACGGTGCGACAAATTCTCTCTGACCCCAATTCACACGGCTGTTTCAAACAGTTCACACGGCCGACTGTTGCCCGGATCGGACAGCTGATTACTTTCCCGGGAATACATGGCCGGTGGCTTCTGTCTCCACAGAGTACAGGGATTTGCGGGCCGTCACAAACAGTGTTTTCATTTCGCGACCGCCAAAAGTCACATTCGCGGGCTGTTCCGGAAATGCGATGATCCCAAGCGATTTTCCCTCGGAAGAAAAGATCTGCAGCCCAAGGCTGGATGTGATATAGAGATTGCCACGGGTATCAATGGTAAGGCCATCTCCGCCGCTGCTGGTCTGTCCTTCGGCCTGCTTCAGTTCGCAAAACACGCGGCCGCCACTCAGTTTTCCTGGAGCATCCACAGTGTAAGCCCACATCTGTTTCTCCATGCTGGGAACAACATACAGAGTCTTTTCGTCGGGCGACAGAATGACTCCGTTTGGTGCCGTGCGATCTTCGATCAGCCGCGTGACATTTCCGTCGGCGGCCCGGTAGTAGACGGCTTCACGACCCTGAGGCAATGGATCAGGTGCCCGGAATCGCGGGTCTGTGAAGTAAACGCCACCCATGCGATCCACCACCAGATCGTTGGGAGCATTAAATCGTTTGCCATCATACTTGTCGGCCAGCACCGTTTCTGAGGCATCCTCAAGACTAAACTGCTTGACCCGGCCATCCATCTCACAGGCGACCAGAGTATCCCCAATCACCATCAGCCCATTGCAGTGGCCCGAAGGTTCTGCAAAAACAGTCAGCTGACCTTTGGAGTCAAGTTTATGAATGCGGTTTCCCGGGATGTCGGTAAAGTAGAGATTGCCTCCGGAATCCGCAGCTGGTCCTTCGGTAAATGCGAAGTCCGTATGCAGCCGCTGTATCGGCCCCGCCGGTCCAATTCCCTCGATCCTGTCCGCAGCTGAACAGACCGCGGATATCAGAAATACGATCGACAGGATGGAAAAGACATTTCGGCTCATGATCCCTCTCCAGACCGGTGTTCGCCCTTAACCTGAATTGTCAGAATAAAGGGCATCTTGACCGCGTTGTCACGCGAATCAAGTCACGATCAGCAATCGTCAAACCGATTTGACCGGAGAACATCAAAAAAACACCGGGCAATTCGAATGTGATCGAATTGCCCGGCGTCCGGACAGAGGAGACGAAGTGGGAGGAACTTCGCCGGATGCTTCCGCGTCAGATCATTCTCGTCATTGAATCAGGGATCAGTGAGTTGGCAGAGTATCCATTGGTGCAACCGCCATCTGTGGATAATAAGGCGCATATCCCGCTGCAGTTGTCGGGGCGATAAAGGCTGCCTGTGGTGCTCCCGGCCCGTAGAGGCCGGCCTGAGGATAGCCATTTGGAGCATACGCTCCGCAGCCGGTGTTGCAGCTGCCACAGCCTCCTCCACCGCCATAGTAACCACCCCCGCCCGGATAAGCTCCGTGCATCAGGCAGCATCCGCTCATTGAGCAGGCAAGGAATAAACCAGCAAAAAACATGGCAATACGAGACATCAGAGTTCCTCCGAGGTGTGTCCGGCGAAACCGACCACATAGCGGGAAGGGAAGAATGATTGATTTCGAGAGATTCAGAAAGCGACGAATCAGGCTGAAGACGCCCGACTCTCACCGGCAGAACAGGAGGAGAAATCGATGATCATTCGTGAGGAGAGACGAGACGAGACGGGAAGTTTGAACTGTATGAACCACAGTTCGAGTGAAGGGAAATTATGAAAACCGGCAAAACAGGTCAATACCGGATTTCGCTCGGCAAAAAGCGTGTTTCAGAAACATTTCTGAAAAAATTCCTTCGCCGAATTCCAGCTTTCACTCAAGTTCCGGCTTTATTGCTGCGGATTTGCCGGAATTTCACTCGGGTCGTCTTCCTCAACGCCGCCACGTCGCGCTCGATACCATTCAATCACAACAGGCAGCGTCGATACAAAAATAATGCCCAGAATCACCAGGTGAAAGTTGCGCTTCACCACGGGAACATTACCAAACAGATAACCACCCACCAGAAACAGGCCCACCCAGCAAATTGCACCGCTCACGTTAAACAGCCAGAATCGTGCATAATTCATATGGCCCACACCCGCCACAAAGGGGGCAAACGTTCGCACAATCGGCAGGAATCGAGCCAGAAAAATCGCCTTACCGCCATGTTTCGAATAGAACTTCTGAGCACGCAAAAGATGCTGCCGATTCAGCAGGCGTGACTGTTCACTGCGGAACACCCGCGGCCCGATCTTCCTTCCCACCGCATAGTTGACGGCATCGCCAATGACGGCCGCGACCAGCAGCAAAATGAACATCAGTGTCAGGTTCAGCTGACTCTCTTTGACAGCCACCAGCGCACCAACAGCGAACAGCAGCGAGTCACCCGGAAGAAACGGTGTGATGATCAGACCTGTTTCACAAAAGATCACCACAAACAGGATGACATAAGTCCAGCCGCCCAGTGTCGCCGACATCTCCGCAAGGTAACGATCCAGATGCAGGACCATGTCGATCAGCAGTTTCACAGTCTCTTGCATGAATCACTTCAGTCAAAGTCACTGGATGTTTTCAACCACGATTACCTGAACAATCAGGAGGATCGTCAACAATCGAATCGCAGGCCCATGGAGGAAGTTACCTTACCAATGTGAACACCTGGCAAAGCCATCGTGCTTAGCGTCACGATTCCTCGCCTGGCAGCAACAATCCTGACGGCTGAAACAATTCTAAGGGCCTGACCGGAAATCAGTTGTACATACCTGATGGTTCCGTTCAGGCCCCGGTGATGCAGCCCTGGAAACTCGTTCCGCTACCAAATCTGAATTCGCTCTTCCTTTGGCTTGTAGAGCCGGTCGCCAGGACGCACGTCAAATGCCTCATAGAAGGCATCCAGATTGATCACCGGCCCGTTCGCCCGAAATGCGGATGGTGAATGAGGATCCGTCAGCAATCGACGAACCATCTCTTCGTCCCGATACTTTCGGCGCCAAATCTGTGACCAACCCAGGAAAAATCGCTGGCTTGAGGTGAAACCGTCGATGACAGGCCCTGGACCGTCTCCCAGAGACATCCGATAGGCCTTGTATGCGATGGCCATACCGCTCAAATCGGCAATGTTTTCTCCGAGTGTCAGATTCCCATTCAGTGGCTTGCCCGGCAATGGTTCATAAGCCGCATACTGTTTTACAAGAGCCGCTGTCAGCTTCTCAAATGCCGCCCGGTCTTCATCAGTCCACCAGTTTTGAAGGTTACCGTCCCCGTCGTATTTGCTGCCCTGATCATCGAAGCCGTGGCTGATTTCATGCCCGATCACTGCTCCGATACCGCCGTAATTTACGGCATCCTCAGCCTTCGCATCAAAAAACGGGGGCTGAAGAATGGCGGCCGGAAATACAATCTCATTCAGGCTGGGATTGTAATACGCATTCACAGTCTGAGGCGTCATGCCCCATTCATTCCTGTCAACCGGCTTTCCAAGCTTGTTAATCATTCGCTGATGTTCAAATGCCGCGGACCGACGAATATTACCCAATAAATCGTCAGGCCTGATCTCCAGACCGGAATAGTCTCGCCACTGAACAGGATACCCGATCTTGGGCGTCATCTTATGCAGCTTGTCGAGCGCTCGCAGTTTTGTGGCACTCGTCATCCATGTCAGTTCGTGAATACTTTTCTCATAAGTCTTCAAGAGATTACCAACCAGTTCATCCATTCGCTGTTTGGCCTCAGGTCGAAAATGCTGCCTGACATACAGTTGCCCAACCGCGTCTCCCAGAACACCGAAGTCACCGGCACCGGCTCCTGAAGTTGCATCGACTGCCTTCTTCCAGCGAGGCTTCTGTTCCGGTATCCCGGCCAGAGTTTTGCTGTGAAGTTCGAAGTGTGCATCAACAAACGCCTTCGGTAAAACAGTGGCAGATGCATCCAGCACATGAAACTGCAGATATTGCTTCCAGACCGCCAGCGGAGTTGCTGCTAAAATCTCTTCAAGGCCGCTGAAATAACTGGGAGTCACCACATTGATCTTCTGCAAATCGGGTGTCCCGACTGCCGAAAGAAATGTGGCCCATGGAAACTTCGGAGTCAGCTTTGGCAGATCACCGACATCATACAGGTTGTACCGCTTTTCCGCGTTTCGAAGTTCCGTTCGTTCCCACTGAATTCCCGCAAGCCGCATCTCCAGATCCAGAACAGCAGCTCCGGCCGCTTCGCCTTCAGGCAAATCGGCAAGCTTAAACATCTGCTCAACGTACGCTTTCAGAGCCTGCCGGGCCGCCACATACTTTTCATCATCCTTCAGATAATAATTGCGGTCGGGAAGAGTCGTACCGCTCTGTACAACAGCAGCAAGATACTGACTCGAATTCTTCGCATCCGTGCTGACAAAGAAGCCCACCGGCCCGTCAACACCGGAAACCTGCAGACTTCCCAGATGCCGAATGAGATCCTCGAGAGACGAGATTTTGGCGATGTTCTCAAGCTCCTTCTGCAGCGGCTTCAGCCCCAGCTCTTCAATGCGCTGCTCATCCATGTAGCTGCGATAGAAATCCCCGACTTTGCGGCCCGTTTCATCTTCGGGACTCTTCGCGGATGCTTCAATAATCGCCTGAATGTTTTCCCGAGCCGCATCGTCCAGGGCGGTAAACGATCCGTAGTTGGACTTATCCCCCGGGATTTCAATTGTCAGCAGCCATCGTCCGTTCACATGCAGAAACAGATCGTCCTGCGCTCGGACTTCCTTGTCGAAGCCGTCCGGATCGATGCCGGAATATCGTTCATCCGCATGCCCTGAAACACCGAATGCAAATACTATCAAAACTGCAGGAACCAAAATTCGCATCTTTTGCCAGCCATTCATCGGCACATTTCCTTCTGGCGCGCCTCGCAATGTTCTGCGAGCAAACCAACGTTCAAAATGAAGTTTCTGAAACGCGGGCCAGTGTACGAAATGACCAGACCGAAGAGAATCCTGCCCGCTGACGCGTCACGCAGATCCGCTGTTACAAATCAGACTGTCAGTCAGCCAATTCGTCCACGAATACTGCAAAAGAGTGGCTGTCTTTCCGTTCGCCTGCTGAGAGCCTATTATCCCTGCAACAGCTTTCTGTTCCGGATCTCAGGATTTGGGGCGTTCAAAACGCTGTTGTGACGTTAGCCAGCATTTCTGAGCAGCATGAAGGTCAATTAATGACGGGTGATTTTCGTATTTTGCAGGTGCAGCAGAGTGACGGCTACGTTCAGGCCGTTCTGCCCCCGCATGAATCTCTGGAACAAAAAACTCGCGAATCGCTGTTCGCTGATTTTGAACGCCTGACATCCCTGCAGGCCAGCTCAATTCAGCTTGATCTTCAGTCCGTGACTTTTCTGGACGGATCCGTCCCCGGTCGACTCGTTCAATTCGCAAATACTCTCAGCAAATCCGGCTGCAAACTGACGGTTCTGGTCAATTCGGATATTCGCGAGCTGTTCCGATCCCTTCAGCTGGATCGTCTGTTCACGATTCCCGGCAGCAGTCCACGGGGCGACGGCCTGCTGAAAAAGGCAATTGGCAAAGACGCCAAACTTCCTGAATCGGCCGAGGAATAGTCGTCGGCCGTTTGAGGCTGACCGGATCAGCTGGCTTTCCTGCGCAGAGCGTTTTGGGCAATCTGATCCAGATCCACCAGCTGTGCTTTCTTAGTTCCAGCCGCATTCGCCATGTCACAGATCAGTTCAACCAGCCGAAACTCCGGGTCTGCAATGACAAGACAGGACGGGTGTGCGAGAAAATCATAGACTGCTCGGTTTTCGATGCACCATTCCAGGCCACGGCGGGTTGCTTCAAGGAACGACCCCAGCGGCCAGCGACCACTCCGCATGGCGCCAACATCACTAATCGGGCTCATCGGAATTTCGACAAGTCCCGAAGGATAGATGAATGGCTGAGCTTTTGCCTGAGCCTCCACAATGGATTCCATCACATCCTCGCCCGGAGCTTCACCCGTTTTTCCCATCTTGCTTCCCGGATAAAGACTGCTGACCCACGTATACCCACGATCCAGCAGCAGCTTCTGCAGATCCGGTCGGTCCTTCAAACCATCCGTGAATCCACCAGGTGTCCGAAACCCCCGAGGCTTGATCTGCAGGCGCGACTCAATAGCCTGCTCAGCTAGTTCTATATTCTCCCGGATCACGGTTCCTGGTGGCTTGCCTCCCATAAGCCACGGCGATCGCTCAAAGCGGAACTGTACCTGAGCAGGTGTTGTGGCCAGCAGGTTAACGTGATCATAGGTGTGATTGCCAATTGGGTGGCCTTCCCGAATCAGCTCCAGCAGCCAGTCCACATTTTCCTGCTCCATGGTTTGTCCGAGAGCAAAAAAATGGATGCGGCCGCCTTTCGCCTTTACTCGACGGGCTGCCTCGACGGCATAGGCCTTGGTCGCATCGTCCAGATTTCCCTTTTCATAGTTCCAGTTGGTCTGGCCCCATTTGGGAAAGTGCATGCTCATTTCCAGGTCCAGAGTAATTGCAACCTGAGCAGGCGTTTCCGAATCGGCTACTGCGGAATTCGCAAAGCCGTTTCTGCCAAACAGCAACGTCCCCGCAGCCACAGCCCCGCCGAGGAAACTTCGCCGGCTGCTGCCTGCTGATATCAATCGAGACGCTGAGGAATTCATCTGTGCCATCGCTAAGTTCCCTGTGGACGCTCGCAGGAGCAGTTCGACCGAGGCCCGCCCGTTAATGACGACTGGTCTGAATGAGTGTGTATCTGAATGAGTGTGTAGTTTAATCGAATATGCCCGAAGATCTTCGACTCTCAGCAAACAACGACGCGGCATTTGTCTCAGAGCTTCTGCCAGCAGGTCACCTTGTCAAAAGAGCTCAGCCATTGCATTTCCTTCGGCCAGCAAATCGTATGGTCGATTCTGACTGTCCATCGCCTGAAGATCATGAATACCCATCGCATGATAAACGGTCTTTGTGATGTCAGCAGGTTTTACCGGCTTGTTCTGAGGATACTCGCCAAAGCGATCACTTGATCCCCATGTCTGACCTCCTCGAATACCGCCCCCCGCCATGACATCAGTCAGACAATGCGTCCAGTGATCACGTCCTGCGCCCGCAACGCCACCGGAACGCGGATCACCGATCTTTGGCTTGCGCCCCATCTCGCTGGTGATCAGCAGCAACGTCTGGTCGAGTAACCCGCTCCCTGCCAGGTCTTCGACGAGCGCCGAGAATCCGCGATCGAACTGCGGCAGCAGATCATCCTTCAGACATCCAAAATTGTTTCCATGCGTATCCCAGCCGCCGCCACTTGCACACTTTCGAGCCTCTGCGGCTTTTTCATCGCCCTTCCAGAAGACAGTGACAAACGGCACGCCCGCTTCGACCAGTCGCCGGGCCAGCAGCAGGCTGGTCCCATTGATCGACTTTCCGTAGCGTTCTCGCACGGATGCGGGTTCTCGCGAAACGTCAAAGGCTTCTGTGGTACGAGAAGACATCAGCAGAGAAATCGCCCGTTCCTGCTGCCGGTGCCAGGTCTGGATGCTGGCCGTTGCGTCAAACTCGCGGCGTGCCGCATCAATGTTTCGCAGAAGCGATCGACGATCCGTGAGGCGATCGGACGTCACATCCCCCTCAAGCGTCAGAGCCGGGGCACTGAACTGAAGAGGCTGATCCAGACGACCATTGATATACAGAGGATCGTGCTCAACACCCAGACGAGCGGCAAATTGTCCAGGACGAGTATAAGTTGGCGCCCCTTCCATATGCGGCAGTGTGATAGCGTTCGTCAAATAAGGATGCGGTGGTCGCTTCGCCGCAACCACGGTTCCCATAAATGGCCAGTCGTCAGGAAAGGGAGTTCGACTGTTTCCAAGCGAAAGAAATGACGGGTCCGGCACGTGCCCTGTCAGATTATGATAGTAGCCGGCATGATGATCATTCGTATTGACCGACGCACCGACGGAATTGATGATGGCCAGATGATGAGCCTGAGTCGCCAGCAATGGCAGATGCTCACTCAAGACAACGCCGGGGGCAGACGTTGCAATGGGCTGAAACGGCCCGCGATATTCCAGCGGTGCCTGTGGTTTCATGTCCCACATATCCAGGTGCGAAGCGCCTCCACTGAGAAAGAAGAGGATCGTCGAACGAGCGCTCGCCGGGGATGCTGGTGACTCCGGCGTGGTGTCCGCGGCCTGGGAACGGATCGGACTGCCGGCTGTTCCAAAACCGAAACCTGCAAACCCAACACTCGACGCCACGAGGAACCTGCGTCTGTCCATATGCCTGACGTGTCCTCGATTGGTCATTTGTTCATCTCCCGTTCGCTTCGACACTTTGCTGAACCAAACTGCATCGCCCTGCGAACAGATTATGTCGTTCGGAGCTCGATTTGCCCAACAATTCCTGTAAAAAACCGAGTGCCATCGGGCTTGCTGACCGCATCCCTCCTGCCGAGAGACTTTGATCGAGAACGAGTATGACAACCTGCCGCAGCGTCTTTTTCCTGTTGATTGTATCAGCAGTGTGCCAGATTCCCGGGGTCCGGTCGGCCTGCGGACAAAGTTCTCAGGAGAACACTGCGGGTTCTTCTGGCAGTACGCCGACGAAGGAAGGCCAACAGGCGCTCGCGGCCACCAGCCATGTTCTCTGGCTGAAGCCGGACGGTTCTGTATGGGCGGCCGGGGAACAGAATGACGGAGCTCGGGGAGATCTGAAGGAGCCCGAGTATCGACCCACATTTCTGAGGCTGCAGAAACTGTCGTCCATCGTTCAGATCACAGCACGTGACAACGCATCCGCGGCGCTCGACAAAGATGGCAGCGTTTGGGTCTGGGGGATGTTCGACTTCCTCAATGAGGAACCTCGCGAGAATCCGAAGCAGGTTCCCGGGCTTCAAAATGTCCGACGAATTGCATTGGGTTCTGACTTTCTCGTGGCCCTGCGCCATGACGGATCGATCGCGGTGGCTGGAACCGATCACAACGGTCTCCGGGGAAAACAGCCTGAGAACGCCGCCCGGTCACCCTTTAGCAATATGCCACTGGGCAATGACAATGTTGCGGTTGGAGCAACTCTGGACACGGCCTTTGCGGTAAAGAAGGATGGAAGTGTCTGGGGCTGGGGCAGCAAACTTGGTGCATTGCTGGGACGCACCAGTAACTGGAGCTTCCTTGATCGTGAAAAGGATCCGACGCCAGTACCCATCAAAGTGGCAGGGCTTGCCGATGTTGTCAGTCTGGCCTGCGGGCACCGTCATGTGCTCGCACTCACTCGAAAGGGAGATGTCTATTCCTGGGGAGACAACGAAGACGGACAGCTCGGCGTACAGCAGCGGGAAGGCTTTGCAGGAACCTTTTACCAGTATCCGGAGAAAATCTGGGGCCTGCCCAAAACCGTTCGGGTGAGTGCAGGCTATGACTTCTCAATGGCGATGGATGAACATGGTAAAGTTCGAGTGTTTGGTTCAAACACTTACGGATGTCTCGGCGTGGACGAAGAATTTGAGGCGGGTCGAGCACTTCCGATGGAAGTGGAAGGCCTGCCTCCGGTCGCTGACGTTTTTGCCGGCGACTATCAGGCATTTGTGCTGTTGAAAGACAATCGTATCGCAGGCTGGGGAATGAATCACGAGCAGGGCTCGGTGCTCGGCACAAAAACCCGAACTCCCTTTGTGCCGCCATCCATCATGTCAGACCCGGCATCGAAGTAGCGGGCAAGAGTGGCAGTGAAGCAGATCAGTGTGAAGACCCGGGAGGGCGAGGCTCCTGCCGAGCCGTGGGCGCACGATGCCTCTGCGCCGGGCTGAGTTCCCTTCGAACGTCGTCCTTTCCCAGGCAAGCAGGGAAAACATCCCGATGTCAGAAATCTGAGCGGGGCAGACTTACTGGAAGGACACGTTTATGGGCACTTACCGATAGATCCTGATTGCCTCATCAGCATCCAGGAAACCGGCATGGCTGTCAAAAGAAACAATACAGTCAGCATCCCTCCAATTTCGGACATCACCTGTACACCTAGTGCTGCTTCCAATGGGAGAAGAAATATGACGCATTGCAACATCCAAACAGGCACAATTGCAATACAGGTCCACACGAAACGACGAATTGGGAATTTGCCCTTTTGTCGAGCCGCATTTTGCGCGTCAGCGATGCGATATGGGTTGCGATCCTCGTCGTTATTTTGCATCAACCTCACGCTCCCGCACAGGCAGGAATCCCAGGCGGCCGATCGGTAGCTCCTGCAAGGGCACGGCCCCTGACGCGGTTGCGTGCTTCCGCACGAGTTCATCCTGTCGCTTCCGTTCGTCGCTTACCGCCCTGTGTGCAACAGGCTGGGTGGACATTAAGCAGAAGTGTACCGTCCCGTGCTGTCCGCTATCAAGGTGCGATTTCCCACATTGCCGTCACTGAATGTCGTCCGGCTGCTGTCCGGATATTCGCGGTATCGTGGATACCACGAAGCAAACAAAGAGAAATGCAGGATGGTCGGCGGTGCAGATTGTTGTTTGAGAGTCTCGTTCTAACGGCAGAACTCCGGCGAACACTTATGGATTGAGAGAAGAGAAGAGTCCAGGGTATCAAAAAAATCTTTGAGGTGTGGCGACGTCCTCGACACAGGTCTCAAAGGCATTTTCGCGGGTTTCCTTGTTCATGGCCTTAGGTATTCCTCATGCGGTCAACCAACTTCCGCCAGTTGCGGCACGACCACTGCAGTGATGAGGGCAGAGGAGGATCCGATTGCATTTGTTGGCATCGTTTGGCAAGCTTTTCTGCTGCGTCTCTGACTAACCGGTTATCTTTGACGCGAGGCCCTTCTTTGCTCTCATCTGTCGATCCTTCGTTCAAGTACTCAATCCAGTTTTCAAGGCGGTCTTTGGCAAAGATGAAGACGACCTGGTCAAACTGATCCTTAGTAATCCCATCAAGCTGAGCATGGTTCCAAAATTCGGCTCGCAGTTCGTTCCCGTCTGCCATGTCGTGATCCATGTCTGCCCAGACCATCAGGCTCACCTGCGCCCCCTGCGCCAGGCATTCCTTCAGGGCTGCAGGCATTGCTGCGATCAGAGTCTTTCTGCCCCCTTTAGGAAAAAAACGGATCATGTTGCTGCTACTCTGCCGAATCCACGAAGGCTTCAAGCTTCGAATCAGACGATTGATGAAAACGGGATCGATGCTTCGACCTTTTTCTCCTTCGTGAAGACAGATAATTTCGGTGCGACTAGCCATTGATCCACCCCCGGGCGATGGCTTCACCGACGGAAAGTCCTTCCGGCACTTTTAACGGGCCAATTCGAGTAGGTGAAGTATGATTGTCACGCCATAGATAGCTTCCGCTTTCAACATCAGCACTTCCCAGAATCTCTGGGTGATGGGAAATCAGAATTGCCTGATGTTCGGAATCCAGCAGCTCACGCATTGCCAGGACCCACGGCTGCAATTCGGGCAAACCGACGTAGTTGTCTGGTTCATCAATGAAGACTATGTTCGCCTTACTCGTTTCCACTGCTGTCCGAATCATGTACAAGGAGAGCAATGCCTTCTCGCCGTCTGAAAGCTGATGAAAGCGGAAGAGTCCTGCGTCGCGACCGTGATCGGTATCAAATCTCAACTGCAGTGTTTTTGCGTTTATGCCGGTGTCTTCCTGGCGAAACGAAATAAAATCCGGCCAAACTTCTTTCAGGGACTCGCGAAGAGCATCGGTCCATTCCTGTTCCTGTGACAGACTGCGATACCACGACAGCAGATTGTTCATTGAGAGCACTGGTTGACGTGACTCCGACCGGCTCTCCCTTTCCATACTTCGAGGGCTGGGGCGTACGATCAGAACCTTTGACAGCGTCTCCTGCAGAATCTGCAAATCGCTCAGGGCTCCGTGAGGCTGAATCGCACCAAGGGCCGCTTGCCGCCAATCAAGAGGAAAACTGGCGTTTGTTCCGTTCGTCTTCGTAAATGTTACACCGTCAGGATCGCGAGAAAACAGACTTCTACCGTTACACGTGGCATTCTCCTTCACGATTCGGGGCTTGACATCGTCGTGTGCCTGCTCGATGTGTAGCTTATATTCGAATACCCGCCCGGCAGCCTGCACCGTGATTTCAAATTCCTGAATTGTGCTGTTGAGCCACCTGGTGAACTCCAGCTCCCTGACATCGTTCGGTCCATCGCCACCCAGGACGGCTTCGGAAGTTCCGAGGTCGCGAATCAACTTAACCACATCGAACACAGAGCTCTTGCCTGAACCATTTGGCCCGCAAAGTACTCCGAAAGAATCGAACCTGGCTTCGAAGGCCACAAGGCAGCGAAAGTTGTTGGCATAAATTCGAGTGATCATTGTTTGGGTTTCTAATTCATTGATCAGGCATCGTGCCGCAGCAAATCGCAATGGTCCTGGGCTGCTGGCATATTCTAACTGGATTCAGGATTCTCAAAAGTTCGGTATTTCAGCCATTTCGCAATGGGGTGCGCGACAGGGTTTGTATGTCGACAGTGGCGTGAAAAATGTCAAGATCAGTGATCAACGATTTTTGGTAATTCTGGGGTGAATGGGCTGGTGTGGCGAGTGATTGGTGTCGGTGGAACGACCGCAATGCCGTTCGGCCAGTTCGGAGTGTGGGGCGACTACTACGATCCGGAAACCGACTTTTGGTACTTCAGGTCCGGAATCTGTGAACCTGATTGCGGCAAGTGGAGCTCGACCGACCCATTTGATGGCTTCGAGCATCTGGTTTATTATTTGTATTCGGACAACTCTACCCGTCGCGAAAAGCGATCCTTCCGGGCTGATTTCCGATGTTGCTGCGACGTGGGCGCGAAGGACGTGGGCGCGAAGGACGTGGGCGCAACCAGCGGCCGGAGGTGTCGATGGAAATTCACGGACTGATTTCAGTCCCGGAGCGTGACATGGTGGCATTTTCGAATTCAGTCGACTCAAGTTCTCATGGTGTAGCTGTTGCGCATGTCATTAGCGTTACGCAACTGCTCAGTCGCCTGGGAGTCAGCCTCCTGCTATTTTCCCCCTCGCTACCGGCGGCAGACACCGGCGGCGAAATCGTTGAGTATAAGAAAGCGCTCCAGAGTCAATCGAGCACGCAAATCTCCCTCGCTGCAGAGCAATTGTTCAAGAGAGCGGAACCGGACGATCTCTCGGATGATGACAATTTCAGCAGGATGGTGCTGAATAGCGATGACGAAGTGGCGCTGGCGGCCGCGTGGCGGCGGGTAAAAGCAGCATTCTATCTCCGGTCGGAAATGCCTGACTATCGAGAGACGTTAAAGGCGGAAATACATCGATTCGCAGGAAACATAGAGTCCCGGTTGCGGGTGTCGGTCCCCAGGGCGTGGATCAGTCGCCTGAATACCATTTCATTTCAATCAGACATTGATGTCAGGTCCGCTGACAAACCCGTGACTGTCACATGGGATTTTCCGGTGTGGGCCACGCCGGGAATCGCATCCCCTCCCGCTGACGTATTTAGCTTCGCAGAAGATGTGCAGTTTTGGAAGCAGCCATGGGTGAATATCACTTTGGCTGATAGTCCTGAACAAACAGGCGGGATCACCCTATACGTCGTCGATCATCCTCGCCACGAACGGCAATTGCCGTTGTCGCGGCGACGTCGCAGCACTTACTGCGTGTATGTTGCATTTGCGGAGGACAGCGGCGTTGCAGTGGCTCATGTGGTCCCGCCGAAGGAATCTGCAACTTACGATCTGGCGATTTGGCGCGAGCCGAAAGAGGGAACGGATACACAATGTGCCTGGGTTAGCCGACAGCTGGTGGACGGCGAGTTAGTTCTCGGCGACAAGACGGACCACTGGGGAAATGTCGAATTTTCTGAAGACGGCAAACAGGTGGTGGTGTTCGGTGTGAGTTCGCGCGTCATCTATGTCGAAGCTTTTGACGTCGCCACCGGCGCGGTGAAGATGAGCTTTCGTGCCTACAATTGACCCCTTTTCTCCAAACCATTTCCTGTCTTCGTCCTGGCGATAAAATCCGGCAGCAGTGAATGTGTCGCCCGGCACAATGTTGTTGGCGTTGATCGCATGCCCCAGACCTTTCTGTTGCCGCATTCGAAAATATCTTAGACTTTCCGCAGAAAGATACGCGCATGGTGCGGGCGTTTTTATCTTTGTGCATCGCTGCGCGATTCCGGGTCGCAGTGATAGTATGATCGGCGGCCCTGGATCAGCATGATGTCACTGCCCGCTGCGATGCTGCTGAATGTCTGCACCTGACCGTCCGGCCAGCGGATCTGAAGCTCATCCGCCTGACGAGATGAACCCAGGCCAATCACCAGCTTCCTCTCATTGCATGCCTGATAACCATCACCCGCGAATAACTGATGGACCCAGCTTCGGTCGTCGGCAACGATCCGAATCACCGCTCCGATCGCGTCACGACTGCAGGAAGTACCTCGGAGCGAAACCGTTATCGAATTTCCGGCAGCGGCCGTTTGATTCTCCACCAATGCCGCATTGTTGTACAGGCTGGACACAATGAAGTCGTTGCGATGATCACGGTTCCAGTCCAGTCGGGCAAGCCCTCGTCCAAGATTCTCCTGTGCGAAATAGTCACCAGCGTCTTTTCGCTCAACGTAGTTACCATGTCCCTGATTATGATAAAACTGAGGGCGCATCTGCCAGGGGATGCCGGCCGCGGTCAGGTTATGTACATGGCCATTCGCGACAACCAGATCGTTCCAGCCATCCAGGTCAGCATCCAGGAACTGAGTGCCAAAGCCCAGCATCAGATATGACGATTCCGCGAGCCCGGAGGTTCGTGAGGTGTCTTCAAACAGTCCGGGGCCTCGCTGTGTATAAAGTGTATTCGCCTCGCGGTAATAGTTTGTGACAAACACATCAGCAAGCCCGTCGCCGTCGGCATCGCCGCCCGCAACTCCCATGCCCGCTTGCGGTCGGCCCTGCCAGTCAAACGCCAGTCCGGAAGCCAGCGCGTGTTCGGACAGCAGGATATCACCACCGATGGCGGAATCAGCCACGACCGGCGGCACAATCGAGTAGAAGAAGTTGGCCATGGCGTCGTTGGCGACAAAAAGATCGATCTGCCCTGTAGCGCTCAGGTCAGCCGCCAGAATTCCCATGCCCTTGCCAGCAACCGATTGATCAGCAAACGCGGTTTTCGACTCCTCGAATCGACCATCGCCCTGATTCAAAAAAATCTGATCGGGCGACCCCGAGAAATGTTCCGGACCGCAGCCCGCCTGAATACCGTTTGCCTGCGGACAGACTCGTGTAAAAACGTCGTCGCCGGCGAGATAGCCGACGGTGTAGAGATCGGGCAGCCGATCCCCATTCAGATCAGTAAGCAAACAGCTTGTCGTCCAGTTGCCGTCACCTCCAGTGTCTGTCTCGGTCGTCACATCACTAAAAGTTCCATCTCCATTGTTTCTGAAAAACCGATTCTGCCCAATATTGGCAACATACAGATCGACGAAACCATCGTGGTTATAATCACCGGCGGTTACACCCTGACTGAATCCTGGCTCGCGCAGTCCCGTGACAGAAGTCACATTTGTCATTTTTTGCCCGGACAGATTCCTGTAAAGCTGATCAGTCTTTTCGGAAGCTGCTGAATTCGGTGGCCACGAACTTCCCTGAGTCAAAAGGATGTCGGGCCAGTGATCACCATCATAATCCAGTGACGCTGCGCCACCTCCGGTAAACTCATACATCCGCCCGGTCGCCTCAGCAGCTTCAGCTCCATTGAAATAACGAAACTGCAAACCGACTTCCGCCGAGACGTCATGAAACGCAATTCCCGAAGGCTCTTTGGCAGACTGCTTAACTGTCGAATTCACTGTCGAAGACTGGCTGGAAGTCCCCGCATCGCTGAATTGCTGTTGATCACCGACGATCGGAAACTTCGGCAACGGAAATGCAGGCAACTGCACGGCCTTTAAAGGATTCGCTTCGGGCGATGTTTTTCCAGTGTGCGTCGTCAGATGAGGCTGCACTCGACGGGTGACCTCCGTCGCCCATGCCTGTTCCGGATTCGGCCCCTGAGCGAGTCGGCTCCAGCCCCAGGCTTCCCGGAATCGCCCCAGCTTTTCGGCGAGTTCCGCCGCTTTTCGAACACTGGAATGAGTCGGGCCATTCGAACGGATCCCCGCAACGGTTTCACCAAACTCCGTCAGCAGGGCTCCGCGATTCCTGAATGGTTCTGCCTGCTGATCCATTTTCAGCAGCTGCAGCTCCAGCCCCATCTGAAAGCAGGCTGTCTGATGATCCGGATCACGACTCAATGCTTCCGCGAAACATCGAACCGCTTCCTGATGCTGATCATTTCTCTGAGCCCACGTTCCCCGAAGAACCCACATTTCCGGATGAGAATCCGCTCGATCGCCCAGTTGCTGATGCCAGTTCAGAAAGTCGGCTTTCGACGGGGCTTCCAGAAGGATCCATCCAAGTCGAACCTGAGCTTCAGTCTGCTCGGGCGAATTCTTCAAGACTCGTTCGAGAATGCTTCGTGCTTCTGCGACGCGGTTGTCTTCAAACAGAATATGCCGCGCATGTCCGATTAACGGTATCAGATTCTCAGGCCGTGCCTTCATGCAGCGATCGACAAACTTGGGATCCTGAACAATGGGTGCCGAACTGCCCAGCAATAACAGATGGTGTATACTGAACTGACTCTGCCGCACTGGTTCCAGCAGGTGGGGCACCGCTTCCCAGCTGCGACCGGAAACGCCCAGCAGGTGAGCCATCGCGTTGTGCGCTTCCAGATTCTTTGGGTCTCGAGCCAGAAGCTTCCGCAGAGCTTCTTCTGATTCCGCAGCGTGACCCAGCTCCCGATGGACGAGACCCAGTGACAGCAGAGCAGAACGGGACTGCGTACTGCTGTCTTCCGGTATCTGCTGATAGAATGTAATCGCTTCTTCAAACCTCTTCTGACGAGCTGCAGAATCGCCTGCAATGATCATCGCTGGCAGATATTCCGGACTGTCTGAAGGAATGGAAGCCGCGGTTTTTTCAGAAAGCGAATATTTCTGTTTGCGAAACTCTTCCCGTGCCTGCTTCAGTAAATCAGCCGACGGTGGCTGAGCAGTTCCAACAAAAGCAGTTATCAGACCGACAGCAGCCAGGACAACAAACACCAGAACGACAGCAATCCACCTTCGCGGAATCCGGCCGGTATTTCTGACAGACGCTTCTGCCTTTAACCGTCTGCGGGAAGACATTCGACAGCGTTCCTGAGGAATTGACGTGCTGGTTTTGACATTCGACAATAACTGCTATCACTGTCGACAATGTCGTCAGCCGAGAGATTATTCGAATCAGACGGTTCACGCTACTCCCGGCTTCGAGCATCAGCAGGACAATTTTTGTGCGAGCGCTTCCATGAATCGATTCGATTCCGTAATGTCGAGGATCGGGTTGCTGGCAGCAGCCATCGCCATTCCGTTTCTGGCCTCGCGGTATCCGCCAATGGCCGGAGGCCTTGCAGCTCTGTCCGAGAATAAGTCGCTGCCCGAGGGGTATCATGGAGGTACAAAGTTTCCGGCATCTGGTTTGACGTACCAGAAGACGTCTCCGGGACCTTCGTTCACGCACCCGCCGCTGATAACGAATGTGCAGGTTACTGATGTGGATGGGGATGGGAACAGCGATATTCTGGCATGCGATGTTGTAAAGAATGCGGTCGTCTGGCAACGGCACCTGGAAGACGGGACGTGGGATACCGAGAAGGTGATCATTGACGATCTGATCGCACCCGCTCATGCTGAAGTGACTGACCTCGACGGTGATGGCAACGCTGATATTGTGGTGGCGGTTCTGGGAAATATCTGGCCGGATGACGGAGTTGTGGGCAGCGTCGTCTGGGCACAGCGTGTTCAGGATGGATACGTTCGCCATATCATTCTGGATGATGTTCGGCGAGTGGCTGATGTGCAGGCTGGTGATCTGGATGGCGATGGCGATTTAGACCTGGCCGTCGCCGTCTTCGGATACGCTCGCGGAGAAATCCTCTGGCTGGAAAATCTGGCAAACGGAAATTTCCGCAAACACTTTATCACTGAGGGACCGGGCGCCATCCATGTGCCTCTGTCGGACTACGATGCCGATGGTGATCTGGACATTGTGACCGTATTCTCGCAGGAAGAAGAAGAAGTGTATGGGCTGGAGAATCTCGGCAATGGCGAGTTTCGTCGGCACCTTTTGTTTCGGTCGCACAATTTTGATCTGGGTATCGCGGGGCTCGTTAAATCGGATCTGGACGGAGATGGCGACGCGGATTTGCTGTTACCCTGTGGCGACAACCTGGAAGATCAGAACGCTTATCCTCAGCAGTATCATGGCTGCTTCTGGCTGGAGAATACCGGGAACTGGACTTTCAGCACTCAGCGAATCGCCAGCTTCGGTGGAACGTACGCGGCGTCTCCCGGTGATCTCGACGGGGACGGCGACCAGGATGTTGTGCTCGTCAGCATGTCCAACGAGTGGGAACAGCCGGACAACCCCAGTATTGTCTGGGTCGAGAATCTGGGTGAAAGAAAGTTTCGCACCTGGCAGCTGGCAAATGATCCCATCCATCTGGTAACGGTGAGCTGCGGAGATCTCAACAACGATGGCCGCGATGACATCGTGGCCGGAGGACTTCATCTGCGAAGTCCGTTTGATCGACAGGGAAGGATCACGGTATGGATCAGTGAGCCAGCTTCAGTTCAACAGTTATCGGTCGGCGGCACAGGCAGGGAGCAGGCACGATGACTCGTCTGACACGTGTTTTAATCGCCATCATCGCTGCAGAGCTGCTGGGTATAACGATTCTTGCCGCCTGGCCACAGCGTCAGTCTGAGATCCCTGTGCCGGACTTCACCCGACTGGACTCCGTCACCAGAACGGAGATTCAGGCGATGCTGGAGGAAGTGAAAAAGAACAGGCCGGGGACGCTGCAGACTCTGGCCGACCGATATATGGCACTTGGTTACTTTACCGAGGCGGAACTTTGTTTTCGGATGATCATTGAACAGACGCCTCAGTCGTTTGACGCGGCGCTGCATCATGGGATTTGCCTTGATCGGCTTGGGCAAATCCGCCTTGCCATTGAAGAATACCGGCGGGCCGCCAGCCTTGCAAAGCCCGGTCAGCGGCCGTCGGCCCAGGTGTGCCTTTATCACGCCGGAAGATGCTGTCTGCGCGAAGAGAACACGGTCGAAGCCGAACGAACCTTTCGGGAAACCGGCGATTTTCCACTGGGACAGTTTCAGCTGGCTCGACTCTTTGCCCGTACAGATCGTTTCGATGAAGCACTGGCCGTGCTAAGCCCCCTGATGGCCACCTATCCCGGCGAGCTCAAATTGATTCTGCTCAAAGCATCGATTGCTCGCTCGCGCAATAACGATAACGAAGCCGATGAACTGGTAGAACAGTGTGAACGTGCCGTCGATCGTTTCTTCGTTGACAGCACGATCGAGTTTCTCGGCCTGCTGCGAACAGAATTCGGAATTGTTAAGGAACGGGCACAGAGTGCTCAGCTGGCGGCTGCCGGCAAGGTCCCGGAAGCCATCCGTCGCCTGCAGGAGTCGCTGCTGGCCGAATGGGATCTGCAGACCGCTGTCTTTCTGGTCGATCTGCATCTGCGACAGCGTGACCCGAATGCCGCCGGTCAGCTGCTTGATGAACTCACCAAACGAGCCGGCCTGATTCCCGAAACTCTGGAACGCCGGGGAGATGCGTACGTTCTGAATGAAAAACCCAGGGAAGCGGCGGAGGCCTGGTTACACGCTGTTCGACTCCGTCCCACTTCCCGAATCTTCAAAAAGCTGGCGTCACTGACTGACCCCTCAGCACAGAATCCGCTCAGCCGGGAATACGACAGCATGGCCGTTCGAGAAGCCGGCATTGAAGCCTATCGCAGCAACTCACTGACTCAGGCAAAAGAACTGCTGGCACGAGCGGTGAATGCTCTGCCTCAGGACGCCCGCTCATGGTTCTATCTGGCGGCCGCCTGTCGGGCCTCCGGAGATTTGCAGGAAGCCGCAGTGGCATCAGACCATTACCGGCAGCTGGTCCGAGACAGCGAGGCAACTGTCAGCGGGGACGCAAAAACGTTGCCATGACATTGGGGTTGGTTTTCTCCAGCTCCAGCACACCGGCCAGCGTCACTCCGGTATCCATGACGTTGACGCCCTTGAGATTCTTCATTTCGTAGAAATGCTTCAGCCCTTCGTCGGTAATCGGTGTCTTGCTGACATCAAGGAGTTCCAGCGTATCGAGAGCTTTAAAGGCAGCCAGATCCGCGTCCTGAACTTTCGTTTTGTCAAGAAACAACTTTGTCACCTGCTTCAGGGAACTGAACGCCGTGGTCCCTTTGGTGCCGACACTGGTACCCGAGAATCTCAGAATGCGAAGGCTGGGAAGTGAGCCCAGCTGATCGACGGTTTCACCAGTCAGCTGATTGCCCTCAATCCGCAGCTCTTCGAGCCCGGTGAGTTCGGTCAGGTGGACAATTCCCGCGTCGGTCAGATTGGGACCCGACAGCTCAAATACCTTCAGACTCTTCAGGGTTTTCAGGTTGGCCAGACCATCGTCTGCCAGAGGCACATCGACCATCTGCAGGACTTCCAGGGACGTCAGTTTGCCGATGTGTTCAAGCCCCGGTCCGGTAACCTGCGTGCTTCCAAGATTCAGCTTCTTAAGATTTGTCAGTCCCGCCAGGCTGGCCAGCCCTGCGTCGGTCGTTTGCGATGCACTGAGGTCCAGCATCGTAAGACTTGTCATCTCTTTAATATTTTTCAGACCATCATCCGTAATTTTATCACCGTTCAGAATGGCTGACACCGGCTTGCCGGCAACCATGCTGACGTGAGCACCTAAGGCCTTCAGGGCAGCGACTTCCGGGCTGACTGGTCCGGATTTGGCGGCAGCGGTGCCGCCGTCCGAGTCCCCGCTACTGCAACCGGAAAGGATCACGCAGAACAAAACGAGACCTGCGGCATACCAGCCCTTCGCAGCACCCGGCTTCCCGGGACCCATTTTCGCGGCGATGGAACGAATGTTGGTGATCAGGCAGGAATTCCGACGCATATGCAGGATCTCAGCTTGCAGAAGGATTTTCAGAGCGGCGATAAACGACTGGCAGGAAAAATAAAAGTTGCCTCGGCCGGAGAGACCGAGGCAACAGTGCTGATACCATCCGGAAGAATCATTGCTGATCAGTAGTCGCCAACGACTTCACCCTGATCGCGACTTCCAAGCCAGCCAAGAAGACGCAGGTCAATATTCTCGCTGACGAACCGCACGCTGCCATCCACCAGCAGGAAGTGAGCCCCGCCAACGTGATAACTGCGGAAGTTGCAGCCGTTAGGATAACCATTTCCCACGCCGCGGGCATTGATCCCGTAGACCGTGGACGCTGAGGCCCATGATCCGGCCCAGTGCATACGAGATCCACAGCCGTCGCCTTTGGCATTTGTGTAATGCCATTCACCAACAAACAGTGTGTTGGATGTTCCGTCTGTCACCTTCGCAATATTAACTTTGTCGGGATACATGCTGAGCATACCGATGGTCTTTGGTTCGCAGAGGCTGTAGTGAATACCACCACCGCCACCGCCTGCAGCACCCCAGCCGTGATTCCTGCAGTCACAGAATGCCTGAAGATTGCTGCCGTTTGAACAAAGCCCACAGCCCACGGAATCCGCCGGATGAGTTGAAACCGGACCAGCACTGCCAACGTAGCTGGAAATAGCAGCCGTTGATGGGCCGATCACCCATGTGTTGTTCAGGCCATTCTGAATCGCAGCAGCCGGCTCACTCGGGCACAACATTCCCGGAACAATTGTCTGATGCTCGGGAATATTGCGGATGGCCGAATTACTTGCGTAAGGCATATCCACCAGGTTGAACGTGTAGCTCGTAATTTTTGTGTACAGATTGGACTGCTCAATATAAGGCAATATCCGCACTCGCCAGTTGTAGCCCATTCGCCCGTTAGTGCCGGAACACCACGGACGATCGTCATGATCTGCAGAACCAAATACAAACATGTTAAATACGTCATGGTAATTGTGCAGTGCAAGCCCCATCTGCTTCAGGTTGTTTTTGCACTGAGTTCGCCGAGCCGCTTCTCTCGCCTGCTGTACTGCGGGAAGCAGCAGAGCAATCAGAATTGCAATGATGGCGATCACCACCAGCAATTCAATCAATGTGAAGCCCCGAACTCCGGGACCTTTTCTTTTCGGCATGTGCATACGTTTTACCTTTCTTCAGGGAACAAGAACTGACATCCCGCCGACACTGACACAGTTGTCGGAATCTGCTATTCAATGCGTTGCACGACCTATTTTGATTTCAGGTCCAGAGTAATTGTTTTTGCACCATCGACCTTTTCGGTCAAACCGGACGTTTCCGCGGAATTGTATTTCTTTGGAATCGCCGATTCTTTACCGCCAATACCCAGCTCCCGATCCTTCTGCGGTACGTCCGGAGTGATCTTCATGGACTCCACGGTCACCTTATAATCGCCTTCAAGCACGCCGGTCGAACCGGCCGTCGCCAGTTCAAATTTGCCGCCCTCTTTGATCGCGCCCGTCGCCAGTCGGCCCTTATCAGTATCCGTCGGCACAAATCGAACCACACCGTTATCCAGCGGAGTGCCGTCAATCGTCACAGTGCCGGACACGGTCACGGTTTCCAGAGTATCACCGCCGCATCCCGCAGAAAGCAGACTGACAAACATCAGAAGAAACAATGAAAGTCGCGACGCCGTACCGGATGTCCGACGGGATTCGTGAATGCGCGCTTCAGAATCTGAAGAATGCCACCATCGCTGCCCCTGCGACCGACACGATTTCCTCATTGCTTGCTGCTCCCAATTCGTTTTCAACACGTTCTCTCTTTGAATCACACCGCTTCCGTCATCGCCCCACACAGGCATGCGCTCCCATCAGACTACTGCACAAGCGCACCATTGTATGCAATATACAAACATTCGCGAGAATCAGTCAAGTACAAGTCCTGTTTGCAGGAATAAAAGAAATATTAATCAACAACACTTGCCTGGACGTCGCATTCAAATCTCTCAGCTTTTCAGCAGGGCTCGCACGACCTCCGCCTTCGTGATCGCGACATCAGTCAGACTGCCTTCCCGACCATCATGAGGGTATGTCAGACGAAGGTGATCAAGGCCCATGGCATGCAGCAGCGTCGCATGCAGGTCGTGCACCGTCACAATGTCTTCAACCGCCTTGTATCCAAAATCGTCGGTGTGTCCGTAACTAAACCCCTGTCGAAATCCGCCGCCAGCCAGCCAGATACTGCTGGCATGGCGATTATGATCGCGTCCGTCCGTTCCCTGCGATATGGGGAGGCGTCCAAACTCTCCACCCCACATCACGATTGTCCGGTCCAGAAGTCCTCGTTGTTTCAAATCCTGAACCAGTGCCGCACTGGGCTGATCGATTCGTGCACAGTTCGCCCGCAGCGATTCCGCATTGCGACTGTGCGTGTCCCACGGCTGTCCGGCGAGGAACAACTGCACAAATCGAACACCCCGTTCAATCAGACGTCTGGCAATAATGCATCGTGTGCCATACTCGGCGGTCATTGGATTATCCAGGCCGTAAAGCTTTCGAGTGGCCTCGGTTTCCTGTGAGATATCGAGTGCTTCCGGAACGGTGCTCTGCATTCTGGCTGCCAGTTCAAAGTCAATAATGCGTGCCTGCAGTTCCTCATTGTCAGCATATTGTTCGGAATAAACCGTGTTCAGCTGTCGAAGAAACTCAAGCTGCTTCTCCCGAGCTCCCTCAGTCACGTCTTTTGGAGTCCGAAGATTGGGGACAGGAGAATCGCCCGAACGAAACGGAGTCCCCTGATACTCGGCCGGCAGCCATCCCGATGTCCAGTTCCTGACATTGTCGACCGGCATTCCGGCCGGATCGGTCAGCACCACATACGCAGGAAGATTCTGATTGACGGTCCCGAGCCCATAATTGATCCAGGATCCCCACGTGGGATAGCTGGCCTGGAACTTGCCGCTGTGAATCAGCCGCAGCGCCGATTCATGGTCCACCGATTCCGTTGTGACACTGCGAACAACAGTCAGTTCATCCACGATCCCCGCCGTCCAGGGCAGCACTTCACTCAGCTCAATGCCGGATTGTCCGTGCGGCTGAAAGCGGAACGGCGATCCCAGGACATTTCCCGCCTGATTCGGGAAATGAATCTCAAGGTCTCCCTCGTACCGCCGGCCATGGTGCCTGGTCAGCTCGGGCTTATGATCAAACAGGTCCATCTGACTGGGGCCACCATGCTGAAACAGGCAGATCACCGAGTCAGCGGTTGGAGTTCCATGTGGTTGGCGAGTTTTCGATCGAACTGCTGCCGACGCTGCCTGAAGCGACTCCTGCTGAAGCAGGCTTGACAGTGCCATCGCCCCGATTGCTCCCGTCGTTCCTCCCAGAAAGGCTCGCCGGTTCTGCGAAAACTGAAAATCTGATTTCATAATTCTTCAACCTATTCCACGTAGAGAAATGCATTGCTCGCCAGCAGCATCTGACAAAAATCGATCATTGCCAGTTCTGCGGCATTCTCGCGGTTCGCATACTGCGCTGGCTGAGCACTCAGGAATTCTTTACTGACAGCAATTTCCTTATCTGACGGCGGACGGGACAACGCCCGACGAAAAGCGAGACTGATCACGTCATTGATGCTGCCGGATTTGTCGGTGATCTGCTTTTTCAGCAACCCTGCCATCGCCGTCGCACGCAGGCGCACAAAGTCCGAATTCAGCAGCTTCAGTGACTGCAATGGAACTGTAGTGCTGTTGCGAACCGTACAGTTGAAGACAATCGAAGGAGCATCAAACGCATCCAGAATCCCGGTGACCTGAGTACGCCGCTGCTGCAGATAAATGCTGCGCTTCTTTGCTCCGGCGGTGGATTCTGAAATCACCACGTCGCCTTCGCTGTTTCTTTCCGACGGCACATAAGGACCGTACATCTGCTGATCCAGCTCACCGCTCGCCAGCAGCATACTGTCACGGATTGCCTCTGCATCCAGTCGTCGCATCGGATATCGCCACAGCAGCTGATTCTGAGGATCACGCCGTTCTCCTTCGGCATGCGCTGCGGCCGACTGACGGTACATGGCGGATGTCAGGATCAGCCGATGAATGGCGCGTGCACTCCACTGGTGTTCCATCAGCTGTAATGCAAGATAATTCAGCAGTTCCGGATGAGTGGGTGCCGACCCGGAGTAACCCAGATTGTCAGGCGTTGCCACGATCCCTGTTCCCAGGTGATGAGCCCACCAGCGATTGATACTGACTTTGGCAAGCAGCGCCGAGGCGCGGGAACCAGGCTGAGTGAGCCAGCCCGCAAGGGCCAGACGCCGCCCCGTCGTTGACATTCCAGAACGCAGATGCTGCGAAAAATCAGACTGATTAATTGTCTCTGACAGAAAGGCGGGAGCCGCCGATTCCACAGGTTCTCCAGGTGTCTTGTAACTTCCTCGTGTCAGCAGACGCACGTCCGGCGGCTTCGCAGAAAGATCACCAACCAGTGCCAGTTTTCCAATCGGCTGCGGGCGTTTTGCCTCAATCGCTTTTACAGCCTCAGCAAGCTCTTTCCGCTTCTCCACATGAACAGCAGCCAGCGCCTTTTGCGGGTCGTCCTGCTGAGTCTCCGGAAGGCTGGATTCAACCAGAACGTTGTCCACAACAAAGCTGCGTCCACAACAATACTCAAACCCAAATCCGCCGTCCGGAAGGTCTTTTCCGGAAACAGTGACACTGCCTTCTTCCACAAGACCGTCCACAACCTGAACAATCTGAAAGCGGTCATTTCCCATGTTCGTGACCCGGACTCCGTAATTGCGTCCGGGTGTGTATCCGCTTTGCCCGATTCGCCCCACTGAGCCGGCGTCCTGCCCTGGATAATCGACCTGAACAGCGGCCCCACCTGTGGCATTGCCATCGAACAATACGTTTCCGCCCGATAGTTTCTTTGCGTCATTAAAATCGCGCAGAGCAATAAAGTAGCCGACATACGGAGCCGGAGTTCCTTCAGCAATAAGATCAAACGTCGCCTGAATCCATGCGCCGCTGACATCAGGAGTCCAGTCAATCGTCTGACGGGCTGACAGAACCCGATCACCGGTTCCACCCGATTCAATCAGATGCAGCTGACCGTTGCGGATCTCGGCACCCGGAGCTGCTGAAGAGTCAACCTGAATGGCGGGAGTTCCGGCCGGTGCTTCGTCCCCGGCGACCGTATTGCTCCATAACGGTGTCAGCGTGCGCCCTTCGCCGTCGAAGTCGTCTGACATCAGCACGACTCCCGGCTCACGATGCTGCTTTGCCCATTCGGCAAACTCTTTCCGTTTCGCAGCAATCTCCGCGTCGACTAACCGAACCTTTTCCGCATGCGCCGCCTCTTCTTCAGCCGTCGCTGTGGAGATGACCCGTTCCTTTGGTTTAACCCATTCGTCCACGTTAAATGCCGGATAGATCACGGCCTGCAGACTGTAGTAATCCCGCTGCGTGAATGGCTCAAACTTGTGATCATGACACCGCGCACACTGCACCGTCACGCCCAGCATGGATGAACCCATAATCTGCAGCGAGCCTTCAAGCACGGCATACTTGTCGGCGCGGACTTCATCAGGGTTGCCGTCACTGCTGTCCGTGCCGTCCGGGCTGTTTCGCATAAAATGGGCGGCTTCAAGCAATTCCACCATTTCAGGCTTTACCTGTGATCCCGGTGCAAAACCGGCCAGTTCATCTCCGGCAATCTGTTCGCGAATAAACTGGTCCCACGGCTTGTCCGCACTGATGGAACGAATTACAAAATCACGAAATCGCCATGCGTATGGCCGATCCGTATCTGCGCCAAAGTAACCGTTGCTGTCCGCATAGCCCGCGGCGTCCAGCCAGTATTTTCCCCATCGCTCCCCATATCGAGGTGAATTCAGATATCGCTCCACCATTTTTTCATAGGCATCGGGAGCTTCATCATTTACATACAGGTCCACTTCCTCAGGAGCAGGCGGAAGACCCGTCAGGTCCAGACTCACCCGTCTGATCAGTGTGTTGCGACTGGCTTCGGGATTGAATGAGAGGCCCGCCGCTTCCAGACGAGACAAAACGAACAGGTCCACTGCGTTGCGAGCAGCGGACGCATCCTTTACCGCAGGCAAAGGTTCCGGTTTCAGTTCCTGAAATGCCCAGTGCTCTTCTCCTTCAGGTTCCGCGGAAACTTCTGCCGGAAGACCGGGTGCACCCCCGTCAATCCAGCGTTTCAGAATGGCTTTCTCTTCCGGTGGAAGCGGAGCATCTTCAGGCATTTCATCTGCGACGACTCTTTTCCACAGCAGACTCAGATCCGCATGTCCCGCGACAACCGCTTCTCCGTTTTCTCCACCTCGTCGAATGCCCTGTGGCAATCCCAGATGCAGACGACCCTCCATCTTCGCCGGCCCGTGACAACGAACGCAGCGATTCTTCAGGAGTGGCAGCACATCGCGAAGCAGGTCGGGTGTTCCTGCTTCATCGGCATGCAGTTTCGACTCGCTCACGACTCCGGCAGCGAAAGTGGCCAACACCATTAACAATCTGAAACCTGCTGACATATCAACTGATCCTCGTCAATCTGCTCAACAATTCTAACGGCCGTCTGAATTCCGGCCGGGAAATCGCTGAGCTGACTTATTTCGTCTGTGCTGCGGATTCAACCATACAACGATTGTCGCCATTCGTTTCCCGGCCCGATTCCGCAATCAAATACTCGTCGACAAAGTCCTCATCCAGAGTGACGCCCAGTCCTGGTCCCGGCGGCACCGTAATCCAGCCGTCCACGGCCTGGACTCGTTCATGCGTCAGCTTGTGCCGAAGTGGCGAATCGTCGACACCGTCTTCGAACAGAAACGTGTCTCTGCAGGTTGACAGCCAGTGAAGACTGGCTGCGACAGTCACCGGACTTGTGTAGCAGTGATTACAAAGCTGAGCACCAATTTCCTGAACTCGCTGACGAATATAATCCGCTTCTGTAAAACCATTCCTTGCCAGATCGACCTGATAAACATCGAACGCATGAGCATCAATCAGCGGCCGCCAGGATTCGCGACCGCATTCCTGTTCTCCACCCGCAATTGGTATAGGCGATCGATTGCGAAGCCAGCGGTAACCAGCCACATCGTCAGCTCTCAGCGGCTCTTCCAGCCAGGTCAGATCGTATTTCTCAAACGCTTTGGCGCGACGCAGCGCTGTGCGAGCATCCCAGATACAGCCAGCGTCAATCAGCAGAATGCCGTCGCCAATTCCCTCACGCGCCCCCCGAACCAGATCCAGATCCAGTGCAAGGCTCTGACCCATAGGCTCCCAGCCAAACTTAATCGCGCGGTAACCTTCTGCTGACCATCGGCGGGCAATATCGCGAGTATGTGCACCATCACGACCAAAAAGACAGGACGCATAGGCCTGAATTTTCTGATGCTGCTGACCGCCAAGAAGCTGACAGATCGGCGTATCAAAATATTTTCCCTTAAGATCCCAGAGCGCCATATCAATGGCGGCCATCGCAGTAATCGTGACACTCGATCGACCGTAATACATCGTTCCCCGGTACATCTTCTGCCAGAGTCTGGTTATATCCAGCGGATCTTCACCAATCAGCAGCTGTCGCAGCCCACAGGCTATGTTGTGACTGTAAGGCGCATCAATGATGGCCTTGACAACTTCAGGCTGGGAATCAGCCTCCCCAATACCTTCCAGTCCGCACTCCGTGCGAACGCGCACAATCACCGCATCCTGACTGCTGGCGGTCTTGCGTTCAACATTCGGTACTCGCAGCAACTGACAAACGACTTCCGCAATTCTCACGTTGTCCCCCATTCCTTTATGAAATCAGATCGCTCACCGGTTCCACACCCGTGATATCCGCGTCTGTCAGACTCTCGTTTCTTCCCTGATGTGCATATGTCAGCTGCCAGTGATCGATGCCGAACTGAGCCAGCAGCGTCGCATGCAGCTCACCAACGGCCACTGGCTTTTCGGCGACTTTGTATCCAAAGTCATCCGTCACTCCATGGACGTATCCCTTTCGAAATCCTCCGCCTGCAACCAGCGCGGTAAACGCATGACGGTTGTGATCGCGTCCATCCTTGCTCTCAACAACCGGCAAACGTCCAAACTCGCCTGCCCAAAGCACGATTGTGTCTTCCAGCAGGCCAACTCGCTTCAGGTCCTGAATCAGTGCGGCAGAAGGACGATCCACATTGTCGGCCGCTTTGCGAATACGCTCGTTATGAGCAAAATGAGTGTCCCAGGGATCACCAAGAATGGAGTCGTTGAAGACCGCCACAAAAGGAACTCCGGACTCCAGCAGGCGACGAGCCATCAGACATCGACGGCTGTATGTTCCTGTTGCCGGATTGCCAATACCATACATCTTCTGAGTTTCCTCAGTCTCCTTCGAGATATCCATTGCCGAAGTGATCTCATCGCGGATGCTGCCCGCGAGCGAGTTGCTGGCAATCCGAGCATCCAGATCATTCAGATGAGGCAGCCGCTTTTTGTGATCGCGGTTCAGAAACTCCAGCAGTTCCAGCTGCTGACGCTGAGCATCAGCCGTAACGCCCGGAGGAAGCTCAAGATCAAACAGAGCCGGACCCTCAGGTCTCAGCGGCGTTCCCTGCCAGACAGCCGGAAGAAATCCGGATGACCAGTTGCGAATCCCGTCGACCTGATCATGACCTGGGTCCGACAGGACCACATAAGGCGGCAGCCGGGAGTTCGAAGTCCCAAGTGCATAGGTCAGCCATGAACCGATTGTTGGTCGACCAATGCGCGGCTTGCCCGTCTGGAAGTGCCGCAGAGCTCCTTCATGATCATTCACAACCGTATGCAGCGAACGAATCATGCACAAATCATCGGCACAGCCACCCAGCTGAGGAAGCAGTTCACTGAATTCCATCCCGCTCTCGCCACGTCGAGTGAAACGAAAGGGGCTGGGCTGACAGCGACCACTGTTGTTCCCGTCAAAGAAGGCCTCCACCTCCACCGGAATCGGCTTCCCGGCAAAGTCATGCAGCCTCGGCTTGGGATCAAACAGGTCAATCTGACTGGGACCGCCATGCTGGAACAGCAGCACCATACGCTTTGCCCGGGGAACCAGGTCCGGCGGTCGGGAAGATCCCCCGGAAACAGATGCGTCGTGACCGCCGCCGTTTCCATGCGGCATCACCGCTTCACAAATCCGGGACGCCATGGCCGACCAGCCAAGCCCCAGCATTCCGCTCTTCAAAAGAGCACGACGAGACCAGTTCGATGCGGCCTGATTCACTGCCTGATTCACTGCACTGTGATGACTCTTGAACATTCGATTCACCTGAGCATCTGAGTATTCACCTGAGAAAGATCAGTATTTGCCATGAGAACACGCTTCTACTGCAAATACAGGAACTCATTGGATGCCAGCAGCATCCGACAAAAGTCCGCCAGTGCGAGCAACTTCGCCTTGTCAGCAGATTCAACCTGATATTGCTGTATCTGCTGTTCCAGAAATTCACAGCATCGAGTCAGTTCCTCTGGTGCCGGATCGCGCACCAGAGCCACCTGAAAGGCATACCGGACTGCCTCCTCCAGCGACCCTTCCGCTGCCTGAGCGGAAACCCGAGTTGCAAACTCCTGCCCCATCCGTCGGGCAAAACCCCCGTTCAGCATCGCCAGCGACTGCGCGACAACAGTTGACGCCTGACGGCTGACACAGTTTGGATCAGGTGATGCCTGATCAAATGTCTTCAGAAATGTGAGCGGCTGACTGCGACGATAACGAATATAAATACTCCTTCGATCGACAGCATGCGGTCCCGGTCCGACCGGCTCAGGCAGCACAATCTGACGATCGCCCTGATCGACCGTTTCGATCGCCGGACCACCTCCCTGCAGATTGAGCACTCCCGCAGCAGCCAGCATGCTGTCCCGCACCTGCTCCGCTTCAAGCCGATGAGCGGGGAACCGACTGTATAGAGTATTCTGCGGATCCTGCTGAACAGCTGCATCAGGCGTGACGGATGTCTGACGCCAGGTTTTCGAGAGCACAATCATGCGGTGAATGGTTTTCTGTTTCCATCCCGACGCGATCAGTTCCGATGCAAGCCACTCCAGAAGTTCCGGATGACTGGGCGCAACGCCGCTCGAACCAAAATTCTCCGGTGTTGGAACCAGACCCTGTCCAAAGTGCCCGCGCCAGATTCGATCGACCTGAACCCGAGCCAGCAGGGCGGCTGCACGAGAATCAGGCTGAGTGGCCCATCGCGCGAACGCCAGCCTGCGCCCCGTTGTTTTACTGCCACACGCCGGCGGCTCAATCTTCATCCGACTTTCAGAATCTTCAAGTACCGCCAGAGGCCCCGGCTCTACTACATCCCCCGGCTGAAAATAATCACCGCGTTTCAGCACCCGAGTCTCCGGAGATTTTTCACTCAGATCCGTGGCCCAGGCGATTGTGCCCGGCTCAGGCAAACGCTTCGCGTTCACGGCGGCAATAGCGGCGTCCAGCTGCAGAACCCGCTGCTCAAGTTCAGTTGCATACGCTAACTGCTCTTCGGATTCCGCCGTCTGTGGAGTACCCTGAGCCGAACTTTCGACCAGAACATTGTCAACCGTAAAATTCCGCGAACAGCATAATTCAAATCCAAATGCTCCATTCGGCAGCTGCTCGTTCGTCAGAGTTAAAGTTCCGGGCTCCGCCTGATCATCCACAAGATGCTGCAGAAGGTACTCGTTCTCTGCTGTTCGAGTTACCCGGACCCCAAAACGGTGGCCGGCAACATAGCCGGTTTTTCCAATGCTCCCCAGACCAGTCTGGTCACGGCCCGGATAGTCGACAACAACGCTGGCTCCGCCAGCCGGATTGCCATCCAGCAGGATATTGCCACCTTTGACTTCACTGTTGTCATCATGGTCATGCATCGCAATGTAGTAGCCAATTCGTTCGGCTGGCCGACCATCGGCTCCATGGCTTTCCACGAGGTCAAAACTTACCTGAATCCAGTGGCCGGTTTTCTCCGGTGTCCAGTCGAATACCTGCTGAGTTGCCAGCCAGCGACTGTCACCTCCGGGTGCGGCAAAGATTTTTAGCTGGCCAGCTTCTGACTGTGCAGCCGGGGCTGAAGTACTGTCCAGCGCTGTCAGTGTCGCAGGTCCGGCGTACTGGTCGCCCCTGACCGATGCTGTCCATTTCGAAACCAGACTCTCTGTCTCAAATGCATCTCGCCATTCGGCCTGACCGGAGGGTCGATGAGCTGCAATCCAGTCACGATGGGCATTCCTGAGCACAGCAATTTCGGCGTCTGACTTTTCTGCCGAAGCACGCCATGCAGCGACGTCTGCTGTTCCTGCAGCATAAATCCACCGATTCTTTGGCTGAACCCATTCGCGGACGTTGAATGCCGGATAAAATATTGCCTGCAGCGCGTAGTAGTCTCGCTGAGGGATCGGATCAAATTTATGATCGTGACATCGGGCACACTCGATCGTCATTCCAAACATCGCCGACATCGTGGTCTGCAAAAGAGATTCCAGCACGGCGTAACGCTCAATCGTTCGAGTCGTCTCATTGCCTTCCGTATTGTCAGTGCCGTCCGGAGCATTTCGCATAAAATGAGTGGCGGTCAGCATCTGGATTTCATCAGCCGTCAGATGTTCAGCGTTCTGATAGTCAACCAGTTCGTCACCCGCCAGCTGCTCAATCCAGAACTGATCGTACGGCTTGTCTGCATTCAGGCTGTCAATGACATAGTCGCGATAGCGCCAGGCAAGCGGGCGCGGTGAATCATGGCGAATATACCCGTTACTATCTGCATATCCGGCCACATCCAGCCACTGCCGCCCCCATCGCTCTCCGTACTGGGGCGAGGCCAGCAACCGATCAACAAGATGCTCAACGGCGTCCGCCGACGGGTCATTCAGAAACTCGGCCGACTGCAATGGAGTTGGCGGCAGCCCGGTCAGATCCAGATACAGCCGCCGACAAAGCGTCGGCCGATCCGCTTCCGGTGCAAACGACAGACCTCGCTGCTGCAGCTGATGCAGTACAAATCGGTCGAGCGCTGCCCGGGATGGTTCAGCAGAAGGAGATGCGGCAACAAGAGGTTCGGGGCGCTGTATGTGCCGGAATGACCAGAAATCGGACTGCCCGTGATCGCTTCCCCGGGCCGCCGTTGTCACATCGGCACCTGCCGGAGAATCAGCCGTTTCGGCGACTGAACTTACGGATAAGCACAGAATCAACAAAACAGAGAGTTGTACGGCCAATTCGGAATGCTTCATTCAACCGCCATTTCGATGGGGAACATTATCGTCGGGGAATTTCTGACCACGACGCCCTGCACTTGATTTGAATTGCGTATTGCATACAATATGCATCGATGGCGTTTTTGTCAATTGCTTTGTCACCGATGGTGCTGTGTTTGCTCATCCAATCGTCGGCCTGGCTTCCAATCGTCGGAATGCTAGTAAAACTGCTGATTATTTATAGTTGAAGATTCTCATCGGCCTCGATATCTAGTGCTCCGTCAGGATCAGGAATTCGGGTTGCAGGTAGTGGATCTTGCTAAAGATCCCCTTGCTGCAGGACCTTTAGCAAGGTCCACTACCCGAAATTCAATGCCTGACATAGCACTAGTGGTGTCTTTCATCAATTCTAACGTCGCATGCCGCCGTTACCTTTGAAAATCCTTTCTGGAATCAAATGGAATCCCCTCTTCGCAACCAGAGTCTTCGGGAACAGATAGCAGATCATCTGCGAAACGACTTATTGTGTGGTCGACTGGCAGAAGGCGCCAGACTGAATGAAGCTGACCTCGCCAGGCGATTTGGAGTCAGCCGAACTCCTATTCGGGAGGCTTTGCAGCAGTTATCCACCGAGGGTTTGCTGGAAGGTACTCGGAACGTTGGCGTCCGAGTTGCCCGACGACCTCTCGATTCCATTCGTGAACTGGTTGTCCCCATTCGTCGCAGCGTGGAGACCTTTGCTCTCCGACTGTTCTTTGACTCAATTACTGAACGGGACTTCGAGATATGGAATGCGATTCTGGAAAAAATGCGCCTGGCCTGTCTGGCAGATGATTTCTCTGCCATTGCAGAGCAGGATATTGCATTTCATCGGTCCATTGTCAGTCGGGCAGGTCAGCGTGATCTGGACGCAATCTGGTCATCGATTGTCGTACGAATTCGTCATCACTTCTGTGAAACGCAGCAGCGAGATTACATTCAGCCAATCAGTATCTATGACGAACACGTTCGCCTGCTGGACATTTTTCGCCGTCGGGATATCGAACTGGCAGTGGAAGCTCTGGAAAAAAACATTGGTTAGGCGGTTCTGTCGGCAGCGCGCAGAAATGTGAGCAGATTTCTGATACCGTGTGGGCTGTACTGCCATGGCAGTGCAGCTGAAGGGACCGTATTCCACGGTACTTCAACACGTTCATCTTGAGTATCTGATTCCAGTTTCTGTGAGGATGAGTCTGTCATGTCCGAAGTCAAAATTAATGTTCGAGACAACGGTCCGTTTCTGATTACCGGTGCCATCTCTGTCTGCGATGCTGCAGGCAACACCTTTAGTCTGGGTGGTAAGGAAACCGTTGCGCTCTGCCGGTGCGGTGCATCCGAACGCCGGCCATTCTGCGACGGGTCACACAATCGCTGCGGATTTCAGTCAGCCGAACGAGCGCCCACGGCCTGAAATCAAAACACTTCTGTAACAATAACACTTCTGCAATCTGTTCTGTCCGATCATCGGAAGCAGGCCATTTCAGCAAGCAGCCGTTTCAGCAGGTGAGCACAAACAATATGGGATATGGCGCCCCTCGTTTTCGTCTGTCGGCGACAGCAATTGCCGTCATGGCCATCTGCCAGAGCCTCGGCCTTCCGCAGGCAAATGCCCAGCAGGCTACACCGCACGAAACTCCGTCAGAAGAAGTTCTGCAGGAACTGCGTTCGAACCTGAATGCACTGACGGTTTCGGTCAGTGAACTCGACAGAAAGCTTGTATCCGGCAGTCGGGAACTGAGAGCTCAGTGGGCAGATGTGGCAGTCTTCGAAAAGGCAGTCACATGGATTCTGAAGCACAACGAATTCTATCGGCCCGAGTACGCAGAACAGGCTCGCAAAGTATTGTCAGCAGGTGCTGCCCGAGCGGCTCAGCTGCAGAACGGGACAGCCGACTGGCAGACACAGGAAGGTTCGACGATTCGCGGATATGTGAGTCGGGTTGATGGATCGATTCAGCCATATGCGTTGACACTTCCGGCAGGCGTTAATCCAGGCGATACAAAAAAATGGCCGTTGCATCTGGTACTGCACGGCCGCGCTAATGAAATGAATGAAGTCAACTTTATTCATCGGTTTGAAGGGCGAAAACCAAAGGAAAAAATCGACTGGATTCAGCTGGATGTCTATGGTCGGGGAAGCAACGCTTATCGCTGGGCGGGTGAAACGGATGTCTTCGAAGCTCTGGACGACGTGAAACATCGATTTCGAATTGACGAGAAACGTATTACCCTGCACGGGTTTTCGATGGGTGGTGCCGGAGCATGGCATCTTGGTCTGCATTATCCTCACCTGTGGTCATCCGTCGGGCCGGGTGCAGGATTTGTGGACTTCTACAAATATCAGAAGCAGATGGAAAAACTTCCGGCATGGCAGCACGCAACTCTTGGTATTTACGATGCCGTGGATTATGCGCTGAATGCTGCGAATGTGCCGGTCTGCACGTACGGCGGTGAACTGGACCCTCAGCTGGCAGCCAGTACCACGATGGCAGAGGCTGCCGCCGCACTCAGCGTGCCTGTCAAAGTGATCGTTGGGCCCGGGATGGGGCACAAGTTCGACCCCGAAAGCCAGAAACAGTTTATGGCGTTTCACCTCGAAAAATCAGCCGAAGGCGTGCCAGCCCCGAGCCAGCGAAAACACATTCGATTCACAACTCGAACACTCAAATACAATCAGTGCGACTGGCTGACCATCGAAGAAGTTGAATCGGTCTATCAGCCGTCAACGGTTGAAGCTCAGCTGACTGAGGACGGCGATGTCAGCATTGTCACAGATAACGTGACGGCTTTCCGAATTTCACGTGACATCGCCAGCGATGCACTCGTCAATGGCAGCCGACTGCCCTGTCGACTGGCTGCCGATGGTCTGCTTCCCGAAGTGTATTATCTGCGGACAGGCAATGGCTGGGAAGTATTGGGTTATGCCGAGTCCCGAGCTTTTGCCGGCAATCCGGACATGCACAAGCGTCACGGCCTTCAGGGGCCGATTGACGATGCATTTATGGACGCATTTGTCTGCGTTAAGGGAACCGGCACTCCTCAGAATCCGGCCATCGACAAGTGGGCTGCAGGAGTCTTTGATCAGTTCTCGGCGGAGTTTGATCAGTGGATGAGGGGAGAAGTAAAAGTCATCAGTGATACGGCACTGGATGAGGAAACGATCGCCAGTCATCATCTGGTACTGTTCGGAGATCCCGGAAGCAACGCAGTGCTGCGAAAGATTCTTGCACAGCTTCCCATTCAATGGACAGCCGACACGATTCAGGTGGGGGACCGCAAATGGGATGCAAAGACGCATTCCATCAGCCTGATTTACCCCAATCCATTAAATCCAAAACGCTATGTGGTGATCAATTCGGGCCACACAATACACGATCGGGATTTCAAAGCGTCCAATGCGTGGCTGTTTCCACGGCTGGGCGACATCGCCGTCCGGTCAATTGCTCCGCCGGAATCCGCATCGCCAGCCGGTCCAGACGGCCCGGCAAGTGATACGAGCACTTCAGTCGTGTGGGCGGCCAATTTTAATTCAGCATGGTTGCTGGACGCTGAACCGTCGCAGGAGAATTGAAGGACTCGCCCCATCGGAAGCCGCGACCGATGGCTCGGTTGTGCCATAGGGAAGGAGAACCAGAGTTCTGCTGGCCAGGAGAGCAGACTTTTTTGGGCAGAAAAATTTCCGGGCAGAAAAATTTGAACGGAACGGAAGAACTGTGTGGCAGAGCCCCAGGGCGGCGGCCGATGAGTTCTGCTGAAAACCCCTGATGCATGTGCGTTTCATCTTCCTGCCCAAAAATTTTTCTGCCCAATACTCCCTTCCGAAGCTTGAAGCAACTTTGCTCCCAATCACAGCACGATGACTCTCTTCAACCCAGGCTGGCCCCAACCGGCAACGCCGTGAAGGATTTCTATCAGCAAATACGGTGACCTCTCTGGTGGCCAGATGATGTCCGTTTTCCAACCCCGACAGGGGTTTCACAACAAAGCCTGGGGTCGCCGTGAACACGGCGCACCCCAGGAAAAACACAGGAAAATGCGATTGAACCCCAACGGGGTTCCACAACACCATGAACGATCGATCACAGCCTTGTGGAACCCTTTCAGGGTTCGGGGCGAACGAACATCACGAACCTGGGGTGCGCCGCTTCGCGTCGACCCCAGGTTTTGTTGTGAAACCCGTTCCGGGTTAAATCGCAATGTTTTCACTCAAAAAAATCCTTCACGGCGTTGCCCAACCGGCCTCGTGCCGGTTGAGCCCAGGTTTGGAAACTACGGGGACCATGCCTAAAACCCGCATCACGACATTCCCGCCGCGTTTTACGTCACCTGCACCCGGGTATAGAACTCCAGGGAACGAAGTAGTTGCCAAACCCTGGCTCTCCCGGCACAAGGCCGGGAGGAGCCCCGTCGATCGCTCATCGCTGACGCATGATGATGCGGTCGATCAGACATCGGCGCTGGTGGATGCCCGTGGACACCGGCACAGTTTTGCGTACCTCTATAAAGGGCCAGCTGGGAATTATTTTTCTGGAATCAGAACGGGTGACTGCCGGACTTTGTTCTTATTGGCTTTGTTGGTTGTTTGGATCTCCTGGAGCTCACTTGTAGCGAGTCATCGGCTCGGCAGGAGCCTCGCCCTCCCGATAAGACAAGCTCGGCAGGAGCCTCGCCCTCCCGATAAGACAAGCTCGGCATTAGCCTCGCGTTCCCGATAAAACAAGCTCGGCAGGAGCCTCGCGCTCCCGGTAAAGACAATTTTGCCGCTCGCCTGACAATGCTGCATCCCAGGAGAACTGCTGAAGTTGACGCCGGGCGAACGACGACTCGGCACGTCCCCGCCCCGTGGCGGGAGAACCCGGGTTTTGAAACTACCCTTCGACGGGAATACTCGACCTGATGTTCCAGATCTCACTGGCATATTCACGAATCGTGCGGTCGCTTGAAAACTTTCCTGTGCGAGCAGTATTCAGAATCGCTTTCCTGATCCAGCCAGGTCGATCCACATAATCGGCAGCGGCCTGCTCCTGTGTTTTCAGGTAGGAAGGCAAATCGGCGAGGTGATAATAGGGTTCGCCATCACTCAGCAGACGGTCACAGATCCATCCGTATCGATCCGAGGATCCTCCGGAAAATCGACCCGTTCGAATTGCATCCAATATGCGACGCACGTCGCTGTTCTGTTCGAGAATCGTACGAGGGTAGTAACCCTGTAATCGCAGAGATCTGACTTCCGGCACCGTCAGTCCAAACAGATAAAAATTCTCAGCCCCCACCTCTTCCCGTATTTCGATATTGGCGCCATCCAGAGTACCAATCGTCAGCGCTCCGTTCATCGCAAACTTCATATTGCTGGTTCCGGATGCCTCCATGCCGGCCGTTGAAATCTGCTCGCTCAGATCAGCGGCCGGGATGATCACATGAGCGAGTGAAACGCGATAATCCGGCACAAAGACGACTCGCATGTGGCCGCGAGTTCGAACATCACGATTGATGACATTTGCCACATCGTGAATCAGTCGAATAATCTGTTTGGCCAGAAAGTATCCGGGGGCAGCCTTGCCGGAAAAGATCCACGTCCGCGGCTGAACAGGAGCCTTGCCATCCTCGGTCAGACGCAGGTAAACATGAATCACATGCAGCAGGTTCAGCAGCTGCCGTTTGTACTCATGGATCCGCTTGACATGCACATCGAACAGAGTGTCACAGTCGAGGCGTTCGCCCATTGACTGTCGCAAGACACCGGCAAGTCGCATTTTTGCTGCGTGTTTGACGTCCTGAAACTGCTGCTGGAATCCACGATCATCTGCGAGGGATTCAAGTTTTCGAAGCTGCTCCAGATCGGTGATCCACTGGTCATCAGTTGATGCGGTAATCAGTGATGCCAGAGGTGGATTGGCGGCCAGAAGCCACAGTCTCGGCGTCACTCCATTCGTCTTGTTGTTGAATCGCTCGGGCCACATTGCATAAAAATCGGCAACCAGTTCCGTCGCCACCAGCTGACTGTGGACCGCGGCAACTCCGTTGACGGAATGACTTCCTGCAATTGCAAGGTGAGCCATGCGAACCTGCTTGAAGGTACCTTCCTCAATCAGAGACATTCTTTGCAGCCGGGCAACATCACCGGGCCAGCGAAGTCGGACCTGTGACAAAAATCGTTCATTGATCTCAAAGATAATCTGAAGGTGCCGCGGAAGCACGCGTTCCATCAGGGCCACCGGCCAGCGTTCCAGTGCCTCCGCCATCAGTGTGTGATTCGTGTAGGCGCACGAAGCCGTTGTCAGCTCCCACGCACGCTCCCAGGGCAAACCATTTTCGTCGACAAAGATTCGCATCAGTTCGGCCACTGTCAGAGCCGGATGAGTGTCATTCATCTGGATGGCAACTTTATCCGCAAACTGATCAAACGTGGAATGTGTTTTTCGATAGGTGCGAACGATGTCGCGGACGGCACACGCCACAAGAAAATATTCCTGCACCAGCCGCAGTTCGCGACCCGCCGGCACGGCCTCAGTTGGGTAAAGAACTTTGGAGATTGTCTCCAGCTGTACTTTCTGTTCGACAGCGTTCAGGTAATCTCCGCCGTTGAAAATGGCCATATCAAATTCCTGCGATGCTCTCGCAGAATACAGCCGCAGATAGTTGACCGTTTTGCCCCCATAACCGGCGATCGGCAGGTCGCAGGGAACTCCAATCACAACTTTCCAGTCCAGCCACATCGGGTTGTAGTGCCCGGTTCGGTCCAGCCCGTCTTCAATGCGACCATACAGCGAAACAAGAACAGCGTCCTGAGGACGTTCGATCAGCCATGGAGTTCCATAAGTGCGCCAGTTGTCCGGTTTCTCAATCTGCTGGCCGTTGCGTATTTCCTGTCGGAACAGTCCGTATTCGTAGTTGATTCCATAACCGAATCCCGGCATACCCAGAGTTGCCAGCGAGTCCAGGAAACAGGCGGCCAGCCGACCAAGACCCCCGTTACCCAGCGCGGCATCGGTTTCGAAGTTCTCAACGTCCGCAAGACTGACTCCCAGTTCCTGCAGGACCGCGGAACAGGTTTCGAACAGGCCCAGGCTGATCAGATTATTCTGCAGCGAGCGACCAATCAGAAACTCCAGTGACAGATAATAAAGCCGTTTGCTGCCAGCCCGCTGCCATGTCTTTTCCGACTCAAGGTATTTCTCCACCATCATGTCCCGAAGTGACAGTGCCACAGCACGAAATACTTCCGCCGGCTGCAGCCGTTCCGTCGTCACTCCAAGGGTATGGTTCAGATGATATCTGATAGACGCCCTCAGATCCTCAGATTCCTTACCCATGGATGGCTTTGTCAGGAGCGGCATGCTTCAAACTCCATACTTTTCGTAAATCGGACTTTCTGGTCGACTCAGCCGAATTGGAGGTGACCTGATTGACTAGCCCGAACTGTCCGGTCAAATTGTACCGAGGTACGATTGTCTTACTGAAGTCAGGCAGACTGATCGCCTGAATAAATTTGTCTGACTTCAGAAAGTATCCACAGCCTGTCCGGATATTATTCATGCTGGAACTGCATCGTCACTTTTTGAGTGATCCGCGTCTGGTCAGCGAAATGCGTTCATTCGTGTCGGAGAGTCTGCGGCAGGTCTGGACAGACCCGGATGACGAAAAACGAGTGTGTGAACTGCAGCTTGCCGTCAGCGAAGTCGCCAGCAACATTATTCTTCACGGGTGTGAAGGACGACCCGACGAAGAAATTCATGTGAACGTCACTGCTGATGTTAATCAGGTCAGTGTTGAATTCCGGTATCATGGCTGCGAGTTCCGCCCGGCGATGGTGGCCCCTCCCGATTTCGAGTCAAAAGCAGAAAGTGGCTATGGCCAGTATCTGATCAGCCAGACCGTCGACAGTTTTGAATATTCTCGTGATGAGAACGGCGTTTGCTGTATTCGACTCGTCAAGCATCGTTCACAAACTCACAATGCTCCGGAAAAATCAACGACGAATCCACAGGGTCAGTGACTTCTTCAGCGGGATGAGAATCGATATTCTGAGAAGCCGTTCAGGATCTTACTCAGGATGGCTCGCGACTGGTGTGAAGGAGCAGAATCTGTGGAGTGTGTGGTAACAGAACGAATTGGTGATGTGGCTGTGGCGTCACTGCTGGACGAGCAGCTTGATGTGGGTAACGCCGAGGCGTTTCGCAGCGAACTGGCACCAGTGCTGGAAGAGTGCAACAAACTGGTGCTGAATATGAGCCGCGTACAGTTTGTCGACAGTCGGGGATGTGGTGCGATCATTGCCTGCCTGAAACGAGTTTCGGCAGCAGGTGGAGATCTGAAACTTTGTCACGTAAATCCACCCGTTCAAACCGTTCTGGAACTGATTCGTCTGCATCGCATTTGTGAAATTTGTGCGACGCAGGATGATGCAGTTCGCAGCTTCCAGTCAGGTCCCGCCTGAGGGACTCCGTCGTTCGGGCTTCCGGAGCACACAATGGCCGTCCTGAAGGAAAATCGCCGAAATCACAGTTTTACTCTGACAGGAAAGCTGACTGTCATTGGACGAAATCCGTCCTGTGATATTGTGGTCGAGTCCCCCATGGTATCGTCGCAGCATGCATTGATTCTTCATACCACGGATGGCTATACGATTGACGATCTTGGAAGTATGAACGGAACATTTGTTAATGGCCGTCGACTTACCGACAGAAAGACGCTGGCTTCCGGAGATCGGATCGATTTGTTTGGTTTGTCACTGACTTTTGAGCTCGGGACAGAGACCGCTGATGAAGATCAGGTGGCAACTCGTCGGCCTCCGCTGAAGAACATCGCCAGTCAGCAGAAAACTGTACCTTCAAGTCCATCGGGCGGCACCCATGCCGCCACAATCGGCGTCTCGGAACTCCTCGCCGCACATCCGGTTGAAGAACTGTCGACACTGGAAATTGACGGAGACCTTCGGTTATCCGTCAAGCCGGAAGCCAAACTGCGAGCAGTCCTGGAGATCTCCCGAATTCTCAGTGATTCTCTGGAACTGAAAATTGTACTGCCTCGAATTCTGGACAGCCTGTTCTCAATCTTTCCGCAGGCCGATTGTGGCTTTGTACTGCTCCGTAATCAGCAGACCGGAGAATTTCTACCAAGCGCAGTAAAGTTCCGCCGCGAGCACTGTACCGGAGGACTACCGATCAGCCGCGGCATTATTCAGCAGACACTGCTTTCAGGACGGGCAATCCTCAGCGCAGACGCTGGAGCCGATTCACGTTTCAATCTGCATGAGAGTATTCGACATCTCGAGATTCGTTCCATTATGTGTGTCCCCATGCACCGTGAAGGCGGTGTTTGCATGGGTGTTATTCAGCTGCACTCTCAGGACCGGTCACACCAGTTTAAGCAGGAAGATCTGGACCTGCTGGTGTGTGCCAGTCTGCTGGCTGGCCGTGCTCTGGAAGTTGCGAAACTGCATGAAGAACGCCGTGAGCTGGAAGCAGCCACTCAGATTCAGCGCAGCCTTCTTCCTTCTGAACGCCCCTCGTTTCCGGGACTCCGGTTCTTTGATTACTACGCGCCGGCACAGCATGTCAGTGGTGACTATTTTGACTATATCTCCCTGCCTGGAAACCGACTGGCACTCGCCGTCGGGGACGTCGCGGGAAAGGGAATTGCCGCCGCGCTGCTGATGGCTCATTTGGCGGCGGCCGCCCGAGTATGCCTCGCAACCGCTACTTCACCAGCCGAAGCCGTACGACAGCTTAATCTGATGCTGATCCGATCCGGCTGCGACGATCGCTTCGTCACCTTTGCTGTCGCCATTCTGGATTTGGATCAGTTTCGGCTGACCATTGTCAATGCAGGCCATCTTCCGCCTCTGCTGAGGCGAAGTGCGGCCGGAGAAGTTGTGGATCTTGCCGGTGACCTGTCCGGCCTGCCCCTTGGCGTTGCTGATCGCCCATACCAGCAGGTTGAAGTCCCTCTGGAACCCGGTGAAACTCTGCTGCTGTATACTGACGGCGTGACCGAAATGCGAAATCCCAAAGGCGAACTGTATGGCGTCGATCGAGTTCGCGCAGCCATTCAGGGTGCTTCCGCTGACGCAGAATGTGTCGGGAACTCTCTGCTGTCCGACGTGACCGAGTTTGCAGAAAAACGACTGGCCGGAGATGACCTGACCATTCTGTGTGTCGGGCGAGAATCTGTATCAGCTGTCTGAAGTGTCTGAAGCCGGCATTTCAACCTGCACCAGAGATTCTGCAATGCCACTCTTCGGAATTCTGCCATAATAGCTTTCATCCGAAGTATGCAGCCCCATCACAGTGCGATTTGCCTGTGGAATCATCAGACTGCGATAAACCAGTAACTGATGCTGCCCCAGACGAAGTCGAGCCGCACAGGCTTCGCGATCTGAAACATTCCGCCGCGCTTCGGCAACGGTCAGCCGACACCAGTCTGCTGGCAGACTCTTTCTTGCAGGATGCCAGTCCAGGACCATAGACAGCATGGTGCCGCCTTTTCCGGTATTCTCAGCAACCAGCAAACCGTTCTCTTCCTCAAGCCTTCCGTGAGCATACTCAATGCGGTCATCAGGCAGCCACGTCGGAAATGCACGTACGGGAAAATCTGACAGATGCAGCAATACTTCCCGAGTGACAGCATCTCGCTCCGTCAGGATGCCACTCACCAGCGGAACTGTCGAGGAAAGCTTCACTATGGATTCCGGCTGCTCACACGTCACGGTATCGGTCAGAACTGCAAAGTGGTCTGTGGTCGAAAGCAGCACGTGCCGGATCAGCCTCGCTCCGGGAATATCCTGAGCTTCCAGTTCCGCAAACACGACTTCTCCATCAAGGAACCAGCATGTGCAGTTCCATGAGGCCTTCATGCTGAGCTGCTGCTCGCCGACCTGAAGGTTCCATGTCCATGTACCATTCAGAAGTGGCAAACCGAACGGGGCAATACTGAGCACAGGCAGTGCTGAATGCCATTCCATCACAAGCAGATCGGCCAGGGGCGAGGGTGTCGATCTCATCAGCGCGGTGCACGAAACGTCAGACTGCCATGAAACAGTGGTTTCAGACTTCTTCTTTGCAACCGTGCCCCCGCGAATCAGCTTCAGACGCTGACGGCGATCCTTTCGAAGCTGTCTGTCGCCACATGTTTCGGCAAGCTTCCGAATTCTGCTGCCCTGCTTAAATCCCGCCAGCCGGGCTGCCTGAGACAGAACGACGGGCATCATTTCTGAAGGAATCCCTTCGACAGAAACCTCTGGTGACAGTGCCCCTGCTGATTCTGACAGGGGCAGCATCCTTCCATCCGGAAGCAGCAGCATGCTGCAGATCTCCACCGTCTGACGAAATCGCTGTCGAGCCTGCTCATCCCACAGCGACTGACGAAACGCGTCTGACCACATCGCCCCCCGTACAAGCGGAATCAGAAATTCATTCAGCTGACAGAGCAGTGATCCATGAGGAAAACCGTCCGGGCCTGTACACTCCAGCAAAGTCCGACACAGTTCCGCCGCCGCGGTCTGACGCCCGCCGCTCGTTTTTTCCAGAGGCGACAACAACAGGCTGATTTCCCAGGCCGCTTCCAGACTGCAGCCCGTTTCTGATGTGTGCGACTTTGCAAAAGTCCCAACAGCATCGGACGCGCTGGAAGAAAAGTTTGTATCGTCCCGCATCGCCAGCATCTTCTCACTCGCACCGGCCAGCAAATTGATGCAGCGGACGAATGTTTCCGCAGGAATGTCGGGCATCTCGGTCAGCAGGATCTCGCTGATGACCAGCGACTCCCAGATCCCCGGCGAACTGTCAGCTTCAATCAGCCAGTTCGCAAGAACCTCCCCGTAAACACGGGATTGCGATCGAGGCTTTCGGTCAGCGCGGGCCTCCCTCCTGTGAGTTCCCTTTTTTCTGCCCTTCGTACCGGAAAGCTGATCTTCGATGGAAACTGCCAGCTCACGTTCACGTCCGCTCAGCTCAAGATCGTCGACCGACCACAGACTTACGGGTGTCGCTCCTTGCCGACGTCGCAACCACCGCTTGCGAGCTTTCTTCAGATGCTCACACCACAGCTGATGAATTTCCGTCACATTGCGAGCTGAAATCGCTCGTCGCAAAGAAGCAGGAGTTCTTCGGGAAATTGGGATTAAATCAACCATACCCACATCGGACGACATTTAAGAGCCATTTCTGCCTGAATCAACCGCCTCCTTGCCGGGTGAGAAACTGAACTACTGCCTGCTGCAATGAATATCTGACGTCGAACTTATCCTGAACCATGGTCAACTAAACCATGGTCAACTAAATGGTTGTCGATGAGAATCCCCCATCAACAACAATATTCTGTCCGGTAACAAACGAAGATGCTCGATGAGCCGCCAGCCACACAACAGCTCCCGATAGCTCATGCGCCTGACCAAAGCGCGCCATTGGTGTATGACCGATAATCTGGCCTCCACGTTCCGAATAGGAACCGTCTTCCTTATAAAGAAGGGCCCGATTCTGCTCGGCCGGGAAAAATCCGGGACTGATCGCATTGACCCGCACGCCTCTCGTCGCCCATTCACGGGCCAGAAACATGGTCAGATTGATGACTGCCGCCTTCGCCGCGGAATAAGCCACCACGCGAGATAACGGAATCATTCCCGCCATTGACGCGATGTTAATTATACTGCCCTTTTTCTGCTGCAGCATCGTTTCCCCAAATACCTGCGCTGGAAGCAGAGATCCTCCAACCAGGTTCAGGTCAAAGACCCCATTCCAGGCCTCTTTGGAAAGCTTGCAGAAATCGCCTCCAGGCGGAATTGTCGCATCCGGCCGATTTCCACCCGCCGCGCTGACTAAAATACTGACCGGGCCAAGAGCATTACAAATCTGGTCACGTGCCTCTGCCAGCGAATCCCGATCCATGGCATCCGCAGACTGGAAAATCGCCCGGCCACCCGCCGCTTCTATGTCCCTGACTCGCGCAGCCCCTCGCTCTGAGTTTCGACCCAGAACCACGACCTGAGCTCCATAAGCCGCCAGGGCATCCGCCATGCCGCCTCCCAGCACGCCCGTACCACCAATTACCACCGCCACTTCGCCCGAGAGATCAAATAAATCGTTCTTCATAAATGCTTCCTGCAATTCAAAAAATCGGGCTGTTGACAGAGGAATACCAGGCGTTTTCAAAGCGAAATCGGGGAGCCGATCCAACAAGGTAGTGTTTTTGAGGGAATCAGAAAAGTTCGCACTGCCGACTCATCATCGAATTTTGCCAAAAGTCGCCAGCCCCCCCTGTTTTGCGGATGAGAGACGATGGCTTTTCAGCCAGCTTTTCGCATGTTCTGCTTCTTCGAACTTCGAGTCCGCTCCGACTTTCCTTTTCCTGCAGATTCCGGCCGGGATTCCGCGTCGGTTAAGCTGGAAATCTGAACATCCGAAGCGTTGGGGGTCTCTGCGACAGGAGCCGCTATTCCCTTGGTCCCGACCACATTCTGCTTCTCAACCTCAGCCGGCTTTTCAGCAATGGTGGGCTTCCGGGTAGCTGACGCCTTTTCGGTAGCTGTCGCCGTTTTGGTAACGGTCGCCTTTTCGGTAACGGTCGCCTTTTCGGTAACGGTCGCCTTTTCGGTAACAGGGGCCTTCTCGGCAGCGGCTGAGTGATCGGCAACGGATGGCTTTCCGGCAACGACCGGTGGATCATTGCAGAAATGGATGACAAACCGGGCATGCAGGAGACAGGCGGAGAATAGCAGTCCACTCGACCACATCAGTAACGCGGCAGAATGTGAATCGCTCTGAAAGCCGGCAATTCGCCCCGTTCCCTCGAGTACCAGGCACGACATGAGACCGGCTGACAAAGCCAGCATTATCTGCGAAGGCCGATACCTGCCCATATCCGGCAGGACGCGACAGACGATGAAGACCATCAGGGCCGTCAGCGGAACCAGTGCCAGAGCTGGTCGAGCAGCATTCAGGGGGCCGGTGAGCGGCTCCAGAACCATCGCTGCAAGATCGGGTAAATCCGCGAGACTTCCCGTCATCAGCCCCACAGCCGAAGCGCTCAGTAGTATGCCCAGCCAGCTCCAGACACGATACCGGCCCCGGAAATCTACAGTACTGTCTGAACGAATCAGAAAGATCAGAATGCTTAGCTGGCTCGTCAGAAGCAGCAGAGCACCAGCGATTCCTTCTGCAACTCTGGGCAGCCTTTCAGTGCCCTGCGATTCGGCATCCGGTGCATCTGCAGCAGACCGGTAAGAACCGAATTGCAGGGCCAGAGGCACTCCCATGAGGAGCAGCAACGGAACAATAATCAGCAAATGTTTCCACAGGCGTTTTGAAATCAATCGCCCGGGAAGATGATTACCACGAGAACCCCTGTCTGACAGGACAGGCTGTTCTGCAGTGACGGTGATCCCGTACTCCAGAAGTAACGAATCGGCCGCCGCGATATCTTCCACAGACATTAGTCGGCGTCGACGGTGAGCAGACGGCGTTGTTCCATCAAACACACTTGCCATACGTGATCGTGACTCTCGTTCCGACACATGACTCCGGCACTGAAACTCCGACTCTGCAGCCGGGACGTTCACCCGCATTCACTGCGAATGGTTCATCTACCTGAATCGACGTCGGATACGAGTTCGAGCCAGCAAAACCGCGACTACATGCAAATTTGGCCGCAGTACCCCATTTAGCCCGGACCAACAACGAGGGAACTCAATAATGTGCACTTAGCAATATGCATTCAGCAAAACGTGGATTTATCGAGGTCGACCAGGCATCGCCGGCGTATCACCACCCACACCGGCTTCCGCCGGGACCAATTCTTCGTCAAATGCGAGTTCTCCTCGGAGAACTCGCACGGACTTTGGTGCATCGATTGAAAGTCTGACGCGGCCCCCGCGCACTTCACACACCGTAATGCTGATATTCTCCGCGATCTGAATTGACTCGCCCTTCTTTCGGCTCAAGACAAGCATCCTGCAACTCCTTCTTCCTGAAAAATCAGTCCGCTTCCAACAGACCCACCGGTTCTACCACAACACCATTTTCGTTAAAAACAAATGGCAGTTGCCAGTATTCGTCGATCAACAGCAAAAATCGGCCCGAAAATCGGCAAATTCTGCCGAATCGTTACTTCTTACGATGCTAGACCGCCCGAACTGACAGATTTATCCAAAAAAAAGCCCTCTTCGCACTGATTTTGCGGGCATATACTAATTGGTATCTGTTCTTTAGTTCAGTAGTATGGCGGGAAATTGGGGGGTGTAGCAATGAGTTGCCTGACGGCACCCACACCGACCAATATGAGCGATCGAGTACCACAATGGGCAGCAGATGAGCGAAACTGACACAGTCGCATCCGCAGAAGACCACCCGTTTTACGGTGCCGCGACTGGCTTCTCAGGGGGCTTCTCCGGAGCTTTGGGATCTTCCCGCTGCAACTTACGGATTTTTAAGCGTCTGAAATGAACGATGGCTCCTTCGCTCTGGAGCGCGATGCTGCCGGAGGACGGCACCGAGCCGGTAGTTTCACCAGCATTGACACCGTTAATCTCCACCGTTAGTCGGCCCGCGCGGCTCACAATTCGGCAATCATTCCATGTGTTGATGGGATGCGCCAGTTCCATCCTGTCTGTCTTATTGTCGCTCTTGGCATCGCCACTGGGAAAAACACTGCCCGCTTTCGGCTGATGAAACTGCACCTGCATGGCGGTGGGCCAGATCTTTTCCTCATGCTGAGTGTAAACCAGCACCCCACTGTTGCCGTTTGCGTCATCCGGGAATTTCCACTGCAACGTCAGTTCGAAATCCGAATAGACCTCATTCGTATACAGAAATCCCTTGGGCTGACCTGTGCAGATGAGCACAGGTTCTTTTTCCTGGCCATCGGCGGCAACTTTCCACACGGCTGATAACGGAATCGCTGCATCCGAATTGTAACATTTCCAGGTCTGGCCAAGTTCGCCGGCCAGCAGGTCCACAACCGGAAAATCCTCGCTGGCAGTCGCCGGTTTTTCGTCAGTCGCGGCCCTTTCGTCAGCCGCCACAGCTCCCGGCATTCCCAGGATGCGGCGATCGGAATCACAGATCAGCAGCATCAGCATTCCGGCGATCAGCCATGGCTGAACGGTAAACTGCTGAACAGCCCGTTGTTGCCCTGCCAGCATGCATACGCGGCATGTCGCAAACAGCGACCCGCAATATCCATGAATGGTATTTGGCAACAACCGTTTCATTTTGCGAGACCGCTCTGGAACGAACGCAGGAGCCCATCGTTTTGAAGTTGCTGGCCCGTGCGATGAAAATTTTCCGACAATCCAACGTCTACACTAAACAAAGGAAAGCCAGCGTTGTCAATCGTCGACGCCTGACCGGACGGGCCGATGAAGACCCTGGACAGGAAAAAAGTCGAAATTCTTTCTGAAGCGTCCGGACCGTGTTCCGGGTCGGCTGCACAGCATTTTCCGGCTTCCTGCAGGGCCGAACTTCAGGGTATTCGTATTACCGGACCGGGATTGACGGCTCGCCGATCGGCAGCACTTTCTGGCAGAATGTGCCGCACGGAATTAGCGGGTTTAACGGATTTTCTGCCGGGACGCTGAACGGTTCTCTTCAACGTAGACTCGATCTTCGAACTGTGTTAACTTCCTGATCCCGCACCGTCGAACCGAATAAATGGCTGCCTCGAGACTGGCTGAGAAACCGGCCGAAAAGTTGAAGAGTACAACGCCTGACCCTGTTCTTTCAACCTCACCGGCATGGAGGCCGACATGGGCTTGAAGCGATCAAACGAACCTGCAAATCCCACTTCTGCTGCACCCGTGCCGGATGCTTCAAGAACTCAAATTCGCTGGCTCATCCGCAGAGACATGGAAGAAGTCTTAACCATCGAGCGAGGCAGCTTTCAGTTCCCGTGGACTGAAGAAGAGTTTCTCTGCTGTCTGCGTCAGCGCAACTGTATAGGTACAGTGGCTGAACTGGATCATAAGATTGTGGGGTTCATGATCTATGAGCTTCACAAATCAATGCTCCGTATTCTGAACTTTGCTGTTGCTCCGGAATTCCGGAGGTGCGGCATTGGCCACCAGATGGTTCAAAGACTGATTGACAAATTGTCCCAGCAGAGACGCCGCGAAATTGTGCTCGAAGTGCGTGAAACCAATGTACCGGCACAGCTGTTCTTTGCTGGCAGCGGTTTCCGGGCTGTCACCGTTCTGCGCAACCACTACGATGATACCTGCGAAGACGCCTATTACATGCGGTATTGCCTGACAGATGATTCCGCAATTCCGTTCATTCCACACAATCGAATTTCGGAATATGATGCCGCATAGGACATTCGAATCATGACATGAAGTCCTGACGAGTTCGTCAGGACTTTTTTTTGCGCTGGTGTTTCTGTTTGATCCTTTGCTCAACCTGTTTCCGGCTTTCATCCGTTTCTGGATTTCTTGTGTGGACTATCAGTCGAATAACCGCAACGCATGGAATGGTCTGGCTGACAGCGGAAGTGTGTTTGCCAAAGTTGCCTCTGACGAAGAATGCCGTAACCCGCTGAAAGTTCTCGACGGCCGGGGCTGGCTGCCACCCAGCGTGGCGGGACTGAACGTTCTGTGTCTTGCCTCCGGCGGTGGATGGCAGGCAATTCTTTACGCTGCAGCCGGAGCAAACGTGACGGTCGCCGATATCAGCGATTCAATGCTCCGGCTGGACGAACGTGAAGCTCGACGAAGAAACCTGCAGCTGCGGATTGTGCAGACTTCCATGGATGATCTCAGCTGCCTCAGCGATCAGTCGTTTGATATCGTGCATCAGCCCGTCAGTACCTGCTATGTGCCTGATCTGAATCCCGTGTACTCAGAGGTCGCAAGGGTCCTTCGCGATCACGGAATCTATATTTCCCAGCATAAACAGCCGATTAGCCTGCAGATCAGCCATCGAAACGAACGTCACCAGTTTGTCATCGGAGTTGAGTACTTTCACGAAGGTCCGATTCCGAAACAGCAGGACGAAAGTTATCGGGAACCCGGAGCCACCGAATATCTGCACCGCCTGGAAGATCTCGTGGGCGGACTGTGCCGCAATGGATTCATTATTGAGGATCTGCGGGAACCAAAAAGAGCCGATTACCGAGTCGATGTCACTCATTTTGGTTACCGGGGACGGTTTGTCCCGCCCTATCTGCGAATCAAGGCGCGGCGAGTAGTTCGAACTGCGGCAAACAGCCCTGCCTCAGCGCCAGCGAAAACGATCTGGACGCCCGGCAGCCCTGGATTCCCCTGAAGGACTGCACGATGACGCATTCCTGCTGTCGCCTGATCGCCTGCTTTCCGAACGCGGTACCCGAACGCTATGATGTTCGTCTCAGCTCAGTGCGGTCTGATTTCCGGAGATAGTCTGGCAGGAGTGGCCTGTCATTCCGGGTGTATCCGCCACTCAGCAATGGCAGAGCAGGACGAATTCCGTGGCAAAAGCATGGGGCGGGCGGTTCCAGCAGGCAACCGATTCTCGCGTTGAATCATTCACAGAATCCATCAGCTTTGATCAGCGACTTTTCGAGGTCGACGTTCAGGGTTCACAGGCACATGCCAAAATGCTGGCCGCAGTCGGGCTGATCACCGAACAGGAAAGTCGCCTGATCTGCGAAACGCTCGATCAGATTCGGCAGGAAATTGCTGAAGGCCGCTTTCCCTTCTCCGCCGAACTTGAAGACATCCATATGCACATTGAAAGTGCGCTGATTGCCAGAATCGGGGACGTGGGCAGAAAGCTGCACACTGGCCGCAGTCGAAATGATCAGGTGTCAACCGATCTCAAACTTTATGTTCGCCGGGCAATTGATGAACTGGACGGTCTTCTTGAGGACCTGCAAAAGGCCTTTGTGGGGCGATGCGATCAGGATGCTGGTGTTATCCTGCCCGGCTATACCCATCTGCAAAGAGCACAGCCCGTGGCCGCCGCTCATTACTGGCTGGCCTACTGCGAAAAATTTCAACGGGATCGTGAACGACTGGCAGACTGCCGCAAACGAGTCAACATCAGCCCGCTGGGCGCTGCTGCTCTGGCCGGATCGTCCCTGCCAATAGACCGCCACATGACAGCAAATCTTCTGCAGTTTGATTCAGTTGCCGCAAACAGCCTTGATGTCAGCAGCGATCGCGATTATCTGGTCGAATTCGTTTTTTGTCTGTCTCTGGTCTCTGCTCATCTGAGCACATGGTGCGAAGAATGGATTATCTGGTTCACCACCGAGTTCGGCTTTCTGCGACTGCCTGATGCCTATACCACAGGGTCATCCATTATGCCGCAAAAGAGGAACCCGGATGTTCTGGAACTGATCCGCGGAAAGACAGCCCGGGTTATGGCGGCCGTCCCTCAGCTGCTCATTCTTCTGAAGAGCCTGCCGATGGCTTACAATCGGGACCTGCAGGAAGACAAACTCGCCATGTTTGCGGCCTTCGATACAATCAAAGTCTGCCTGGAACTGGCACCTGCCGTGGTCGCCGGAGCTGAACTGAAAGTCGATCAGATTCAGTCTCGTCTGGAAGACGGTTTCCTTGATGCCACTGCTCTGATGGAATATCTCATTCGAAAAGGTGTTCCAATGCGATCCGGACATGAAACCGTCGGCCAGCTGGTCGCCCGCTGTGAAGGAACAGGCTCCCGCCTGGCCGATCTTACGCTGGCGGAACTCCAGAACTCCTGTAGTGTTATCACGGAAGACGTATATCAGGTCCTTGGAGCCGCAAACGCGATGAGGGCTCTGTGCAGCTACGGGTCCGGCGGAGAAGCGTCCGTACTTCAGCGCGTGAACGAATGGAAAAAGCGTCTCTCCTGATTCCCGTGATTCCTGCCACACCCGCCGCACAACCACTCATTCAATAATTTTCATTACTCCCATTATTCCCATTACTCCCATCCGCCCTCTGGCCCTCACCGGTTTCGCTTCAGGAAGCTACCCGGATCAATCCAGCCGAGAGCCAGTCGGATTTTATAGGACATCAGGGCTGCGGTTTGGATTCGCTGGCGAAACGCGTCGTGCCCTGGGCATCTTCACCGGTGCCTCTCGACTGGAACGCCACCTGCGAAGGCAGCTGTCTGCGATTTGTGCCTGGAGGAATCATTCGCGCACGAGCAACTTCGGTTTTCAGAGTGCCGGACTGGTAGGGCCCGATTCCCATCACTGACCAGTTGTTATCAGCAGACTCGGCCATGGCCAGACCACCATCCCCAAGAACGCTTTTTGATTTGGCGTCATACAGGACCATGCCGAGTTTTGCATAGCCATTTTGAGTCTTGCGTTCGGCAAACCGAATTTCCGGCAGGGTCAGCATGCCGGGCAAAGTGATCTCGGGGACACCCATAAATGCGTCGGTTGTGTCGGTGCCAACTCCCCCACTGCGAAGTTCCATCACAACGTCAGCATCGTCAGCACTGGCGGTCACGATGCCACCTGTTCGCATGATCCGATGTCGTATCGATCCCAGGATATAACCCTTGTCGACACATTCAAGGAATTTATCGTCGATGAACACTCGCTGCTGGTGAAGTGGTGAAAAATCGACTTTGTCAAGAGACTGGTCCACCGCGTTGGAAAGCAGCAGCTGCTCTTTTGCTGTTCGAGCCGTATTGGAAGTGCTGGTGGATGTACAACCAATTGCACAGCAGATCAGCACAGCGGTCATCGCGGTCGAAAGCTTGCAGATGAGCCCTGTTGTCATGGTCCGGTCCTCAGAGGTGCGCAACTCGCCGTCAGAAATGGCCCTTTGCTGACGGTACAACTTCGCCTGAAAAAATTGTGAAACAGCAGTGCCTCCCGGAAAGGAGTGCTGCAGATAAGGGAACGAAATCGACCCAAAACATTTGAAGTGGCCGGAGAGTTGATCTGTGGGTAGAGTCGATGCGCGGGGTATAAACGGATGACGGATTGAACGACAATCCCGACTCGGCCCAAACCGGAAGCCCCCATCGGGGATTGCAGCCGGTTTCCGCCGAAACGCCTTTTTTCACCCTGGCCGACCAGCACGATGTGCCGAAATCTCAGACTTTTTGCTGAAAACGCGTGTCTGGCAGTGGCCCGGAGAAATACAGGAATTGGGACAGTCAGCGATTTTCAGCTTTCCGAATATCGCGCAACGAACGGCCATCTGGTGTTGAACGTTGAAATAAACGTCGGTATCCTGCCGCGTTTCTGTAATTTTATTGCAGGCACTGGCCGTATTGCTCCAGACGCACATTTAATGACCATTTTGTTGACATGTTGATGATTGACAGTCGACAGTTGACATTGGTCAGCAAAGTACAGCGTGTGTGACCTAAAGGCCGAAACAGTGCTTACACGTCCCGACTAAACGTGCGTTTGGTCGTGTGTTTGGCTGAAATTTTCAGTATCGGCCAGCGTTTGCGTGTGCCGTTGAGAATTTGATTCTCGTTTTGATTGGTTTTTGAGCTGGGATTTGCCCCAAATGAGTGATGATCTTCGTTTGCCAGTTGAGCGCCGTGCAAAGCTCGGTACTTCTGATTCACGTCGCCTGCGACAGGCTGGCCGAATTCCAGCGAATGTCTACGGGCTCGGCAAGGCTGCCGCCTCTGTCACTGTCTGCGCAGAACTTGTGGACAAGCTGATCGCGACACGCTCTTCGGTTGTGGATGTCGAGCTGGAAGGGGCGGTTGAAAAGGCCGTTGTTCAGGAACTGCAGTGGGATGTGTTCAGCACCCATGTGCATCATCTGGATCTGAAAAGAGTGGATCCGGACGGGCGAACGACGGTTGACGTTCCCATTGAACTGCGCGGGGAGCCAGTCGGTCTGAAGGACGGCGGTGCTTTGCGACAGCTTTCAAAGACGATTACAATCACCTGTCCGGATTATCGAATTCCCAGAGGAATCGTGGTTCGTATTGGTGCTCTGCAGATTGGTGATTCAGTGAAGGCCGGTGATGTGGCTCTGCCGGAACATGCAGTTCTCGCATCAGACGCCGGTGTGGTTCTTGTGGAACTGTATGACCCTCGAAAAGCCTGATTCACGGGATTTCCAGCCGCGCTGACTGGCATAGGTGCCTGCAATGAAGCTGGTCATTGGACTGGGTAATCCTGGCAGTCAGTATGTCGGGACACGTCACAATATTGGTTTTGATGTTATTTCGGTTCTGGCAGATCGGATGCAGGCCGGTAAACCGCAGGTCAGGTTTCGATCAGAATTGTGGGAGGCGTTTACGGGAAGCGGCAAGGTATTGCTGGCAACTCCGTTAACGTTTATGAATCTGAGTGGAGAAGCTGTTCAGCAGATCGTTCGGTTCTTTCAGGTTCTGCCTGAAGATATTGTTGTGATCTGTGATGACATGGATCTGCCGACCGGGCAGCTTCGCTGGAGAGCTTCGGGATCTTCAGGTGGTCAAAAAGGACTCGAAGACATCCTGAAGCGGCTGGGAACAGTTCAGGTTCCCCGGCTTAGAATTGGAATAGGGCGTCCGTCTGGAAAAATGGATCCCGTGGGATGGGTTTTAGGGCGATACCGGCCTGAAGAAAAAGAAATCATGGAATTTGCAGTCGCTCGGGCTGCTGATTCGGTAGAATTGTGGCTGGCGGAAGGCGTTGTCGCCGCCATGAATCAGTACAATCGGTCATCTGAAGTTCCCCGGAAAAGTACGGATGACCAAAGTTGATGAAAAAGTTGATAAGATGCCGTCGAATGTCGGCTCCTTGTCATCATGGCGGGTTTCGCTTTAACTGAAGTTTGATTTTGACTGTTGTTTGCTGCGTTTCTGTTGGGGCTCGTTCTGCGAACCCTGAAGGTTTCGTGTCAGAGTTTATTCGTTGAGGAGCATGAGTTCGGTGTCGGTTGCAGAAACAAAACCGGTTCGAGAGAACCTTTACGAAGGCATGTTCCTTGTAGACAGTGGCAAGTTCGCAATGGACCCTGATAGTGTCGTCGCTGACATTATGGCGGTTCTGAAGCGAGCGGGAGCAACCGTTGTTGCTCATCGTCCATGGCAGGACGGAAAACTGGCCTACGAAATTAATGGCCTCAAAAAGGGGTTGCATTACATCGTATGCTTCACCATGCCAGGTCCGGGCATGAAAGTACTGACTCGCCAGGCACAGCTGAGCGAAACAATTATTCGGAACATGGTCATCAAACAGCCTCGTGAGGTATTTGATGCAACCGTGGCAGCAATTTCCGGAAATGTTGTTCCGCAGGTTGCACCTGATGAGCCACAGGCTCCTGTCGTGGATGCACTTGAAGAACAGGAATAAGGCCTGGCATTGAGGCGGACAGCCCGCTGTTTCGCCGGAACTTTGCGTCAGATCAGTCGTCCCCGGTTTACGAAAACATGTTTTCTGAACTCCGGATGACTGCTTGCTCCACACACCCTTGATTTCACACCCTGATGACGCTTTCTGATCCCCTCACGGAGTCAATGCGATGGCTTCTTTTAACAAAGTAATTTTGATGGGAAATCTGACACGTGACCCTGAGGTGCGTTATACACCCGGTGGTACCGCTGTCACGGATATTGGTCTTGCCGTGAACCGGTATTGGACCGATAAAGGCTCAAACGAACGTAAGGAAGAGACGACCTTTATTGATATCACTCTTTGGGGACGTCAGGCAGAAATTGCCGGTGAATACCTTTCAAAGGGTCGACCAGTCCTGATTGAAGGTCGTCTGCATCTGGATCAGTGGGATGATAAGGAAACGGGGCAGAAAAGGTCCCGATTGAAAGTTGTTGGCGAAACTCTGCAGTTATTGGGTGGTCGAGCTGACGGTGGTGGAAATTCGGGCGGCGGAAGTTCAGGTGGTGCAGGCTCATCAGCAGCTCCAGCCAATGTGTCAGAACGTCCGGCTTCCGGATTCAGACCGAATGCTGCCCGACAAAATACTGCTCCGAGTTACGACGAATTTAACGGCGGACGTTCGCCTGATCAGTCGTTTTATGATGATGTGCCATCTTCGGGTGGCGATGATGTACCGTTCTAGAGTGCCCGACAGAACCGGGACTGGCCCCGGGCTCTGTTGAAAGCGCGGAAAAATTAAACTGTCGAGGGTGCCTGTCCCGGTCTTATATTCGGGCCTCTCAGTTGTCTGTCGATTTGAGTTGAAGGATAAGTGTTCCGATGTCTGGTCAAGCTACAACCGGCTCGTCCCGGTCTGTCGAAGTTTTGCTGGTGCACGACGTAGAGAATCTGGGGCATCGCGGCGAGATTGTTCGCGTTAAGCCAGGCTACGCCCGGAACTATCTTTTGCCACAGGGCAAAGCCACTGTGGCAACCGTCCAGAACAAAAGACTGGTTGAACGTCACAAAGAACAGCTGATCGCGCTGGAAGCAGATCGAGTTCGCTCGTTTGTAAAAATTGCGGACGCCGTCAGCAAGTACAGCGCAACAATCGAAGCTCATGCAACTGCCGACAACCACCTCTACGGTTCAGTCGTGGCCCGGGATATCAGCGAAGCCCTGAAGGCTGCTGGTCATCCGGTCGAAGCCGAACATGTTCGGCTCGAAGGCCCAATCAAGGAACTGGGCATGTACACCGTAAAACTGAAGTTCCACGAAAAGGTCCAGGCAGAAGTCAAGGTTTGGGTTGTTCCGTCGGCCACCAGCGCCTGATCATCGGACTGACTCAGTCATAAAAAACTGATCCTCAGACGGGTTCCCCGTCTGAGGATTTTTTCACGGCCTGTTTCGGTATTTCAGACAATCTGCCATTCGGTCTCCTCGAGTGGCCGGTCGCTCACGGAGTCAGTTATGTCGGAAACGCCCCGCGGCCCATCGAAAAGTTCGTCCGGGGGACGGCGCAAAAGATTTGACGGATCAAAGTCTCAGGCTCCGGGATCATTCGAAACCGACGGTCTTCGTCTGCCGCCTCAGAATCTTGATGCCGAACGCGGAGTGCTGGGAAGCATCCTGCTGCTGAATGAAGCGATCGATGAGATCGGTGAATCGCTGAAGGCCGAACACTTTTACAGCGATGCTCATCAGAAAATCTATGCGGCAATTCACCAGCTTTACGAAGAAGGTGTCCGCGGAATCGATGCGATCACGCTGGCCGAAGAACTGATTCGCCGCAGTGATTTTGAATCGATTGGCGGCGCCGCATACCTCACCGAAATTCTGGAGGCCGTTCCGCACGCAGCTCACGTTCGCTACTATGCGACCATCGTCCGCGAAAAATGGATGCTGCGCACTCTCATCAGCAACTGCACAGAGATTCTCGCCGAAAGCTATTCCCTCACCGACAATGTGGAAGAGCTGCTTCAAAGTGCTGAAAAACGCATTTTCAGCATTATGGAGCAACAGACGAATACCGGAAATATTGCCATCAGCGATATTCTGATCGAGACATTCAATCGCATTGACGAGCGAATGCTGCAGACAGGCGATGTAACCGGTATCACCACAGGCTTCACCGACCTCGATCGACAGACAACCGGGTTTCAGGCAACCGAACTGATCATCCTGGCGGCTCGCCCCAGTATGGGGAAGACTGCATTTGTCTGTAACGTTGCGGAAGCTGTCGCCCGCAAATCAGGCAAAGGCGTCCTGCTGTTCAGTCTTGAACAGTCCAATCTGGAACTGGCCGAACGCTTCCTCGCCATCACAGCAAAAATCAATGGACATGATCTGCGAGCAGGACGATTGTCCGAGGCTCAGCGCGATCTGCTGTATCAGGCGTCCGACGATCTGTCACGACTGCCTCTGTTCATCGACGACAAACCCGGACGTACTATGACTCAGGTGTCAGCAATTGCCCGGCGCCAACATCGAAAAGCGCCTCTGGGTGTCATCATCATCGACTATCTGCAGCTGATTGAGCCGGATGAAAAGAATCTGCCTCGCGAACAGCAGATTGCACAAATCTCCAGAAGACTCAAGTTTCTCGCCAAGGAACTGAGGGTTCCCGTGATCGCGCTGGCCCAGCTGAATCGTGGAGTTGAACTGCGGGAAGACAAACGTCCCCGACTTGCCGACCTTCGCGAAAGCGGTTCAATCGAACAGGACGCCGACATGGTCATGTTTCTGCATCGCCCGGATGCCTATGACCCCGAAGACCGCCCCGGTGAGGCAGAAATCATCGTGGCCAAACACCGCAGCGGACCAACCGGTATCATCCGTCTGACATGGCGGAAAGAGTATATGAGGTTCGAGAACTACAGCCCAATCGCAGATCTCGATATCAATATCTGATCTGTACCTGACAATTTCTCCGCTGGCGTTTATCCGCCTGCCGCAATAGAACTCAGCCTTCTCGCCCCGCCGACGGGTGTCACCGGTTCGGCCCATTCATCAGCATCACGGACGAAAGATCGGGATATGCAGGCGATTCTCCGGGAACTCAACGGACTCATCACAGATCACTGGGTTAAGTTTGTTACAGCCGCAGCCTTCGCTGCCATCGGCTGGCTGCTGGCTCGCTATCGGGCAGGGCGTGAATGGCAGAAACGGGAGTTCTTCAACCGCCTGAATATCTCACTCAACTCGGTTGTCGATGGTACTCTTCGCATTCGAACCCTGTCTGAAAAACTGTGCTCGGAAGTCTTCCTGAACCAGGTTGCAGTCGACCGCCTGATCGCGATATCGCAGAACACAACAAAAGAAAACCCCATCATCCCGATCATTAAGGATGACTGCTGGTTCTATCTGAACTCGGTGCTGAATGAACTGTCCGAACAGTTTGCGGAAGGTCTGCTGAGGCGTGAAGCCGGGCGGCCGTGTGATTCCATCCGCGTTCTGATCTGCCTGACAAACGAATGCGACGGTGATATTCGGACTCGAAAGATTCGAGCGATGGTCGTTCGTAAGGACCTGCTGCTCGGCCTGCCGGACGAGCCGCCAAAATTCGAAAGTCCGCAGCATTCCATTCGCTGGAAAACTCTTCACCAGATGAAAAAGGCGGCAACGTCAGAATCATGGCGATTTCTGGAAGCGGAGATCGTTGTTTAAGGATACAGATCTCTGATCATTTTCCGGAATCTGCCTGCTCTGGATAAGGTCCAATTGCTTATCCAGGCACATCGTCTTTCGTCCAGCTGTTTTTAACCACAGATTTCAGGGCAGAAAAATGAATCACAGGCGATGACGGGATGGCCATTGAGTTAACTGGCAGGAACTCCCACAAGGGAGGCCAGACCGATCTGTCGTTCCAATTTTTCTGCCCAGTAATTTTTCTGCCAACTTCCGTCCGACTGCTCAAACAGCGGAACGGTGCAAGCCGTTCGGTGCCACGAAACCGGAGGGCTCGCGCGCTGCCGGTAACTTCGAATCCCTTGGATATTCTTTTGCGAATCCGATTCCGCGGTTCATTCAGTGTTCGTTTTTAACTACAGATAGCACAGAGAACACAGATGGATCGCAGGATTTCTGATGTGTGGCGCAGGGTATTTCGATTGGTGTTGAGCCGGTGATACGGGAGTTCCGGAAGCAGGACTTGGCAGAAAAATTTCAGGGCAGAAAAATGAATCGCAGGCGATGACGGGATGGTCGGTGAGTTAACTGGCAGGAACTCCCACAAGGGAGGCCAGACCGATCTGCCGTTCCAATTTTTCTGCCCAGTAATTTTTCTGCCAACTTCCGTCCGACTGCTCAAACAGCTGAACAGCAGCTCGCCATGCCTGTCAAATTCGCTGTGGCAGTTCATCAGCGAATGATGTGGTCGCAGGCAAACCGACAGAGCGTTGGTGTGATTGATCCGCGATATCCGCGGTTCATTCAGTGTTCGTTTTTAACCACAGATAGCACAGAGAACACAGATGAATCGCAGGATTTCTGTTATGTGACACAGGGATTATCAATTGGTGTTGAGCCGGTGATACCGAGTTCCGGAAGAAGTATTTGGCAGAAAGATTTCAGGGCAGAAAAATGAATCGCAGGCGATGACGGGATGGTCGGTGAGTTAACTGGCAGGAACTCCCACAAGGAAGGCCAGACCGATCTTCCGTTCTAATTTTTCTGCCCAGTAATTTTTCTGCCAACATCCGTCCGACCCTGGCAATGGTTGTGCCTGCCCTCCGGGCATAAAAAAAAGGAAATGGACTTCCATAAGATCCCGACAAAATTCAAATCCGCCCCTTCTCACTTCGCATCTGAAACCACTGCTGTCGCTGGTGATTCTGACCCTGCATCGGAAATAACTTCATCCACCGCTTCACCGGCCGTGTCAGCCGCCCGCTGCAGATCCTTCAAATGCAGACCCGACTTCTGCAAATACCAGAGCCCCAGCAGCGTCACGGGAATATACATGCTGATGTGGTAGTAAAGTGATGCGCCCAGAACCAGTGAAGGATCCGGTTTAGTCAGCTGAGTGCTCATGCTGAACTGAAACGCCAGCTGGATGACCCCAAAGTAACCTGGGGTGGAAGGAATCATCACGGCAAATGCTGTTACACCCGTAACAAGAAAACCGGTTGCCGGTGTTACGGGAATTCCAAATGACCGCAGTGCCAGATAAGCAATCAGCCCGTTCATCAGCCACTGAACCATTGAACTGACCGTAATCGCAAGAACCATCCGTCCGCTGCGCAGTGAAGCAAGCCCTGCCGCGCCGTTTCGCAGTATGCCCAGAATCTTCTCTGTCAGCGAATGAGGAAGAAATGACAGTCGGCTGCAAATCGCCTGTGTGAGATTCAGAAACCACTCCGTCCAGATCAGATAGACCACGACCGCCACAGCGATACCACCAAAAACAGTGCCCAGCAAAATGGCGGCGATACGCAGGTCTTCGGGCAGGTCACCCGAATAGGCGATGCCAACGGCAAACAGCGTCAGGATGGCGAGCACGTCAAAGATTCGTTCCAGCACAACCGTTGACAGCACTGCCGCAGCGGGCACACCAAATTTCCGCCAGACAACGAACACTCGCACAAATTCCCCCAGATGAGCGGGCAGGACGTTGTTCGCAGCAAATCCAATCAGCATGGGCGCAAACAGCTGCCGAGTACTCAATGTGCTGACCGGCGAGAGCAGCCATGCCCATCGCATCGTCTTTAGCCAGTAAAAACTTCCCAGCAGGAACAGCATCAGTGGCAGTGTCCAGTAGTTCGCCTGAGCGAAACCGGCTTTCAAATCGCTGCCCGACGTGTTCTTCAGAGACAGGGCAAAGCAAATTGCAGAAACCGCAATCCCCACGATCAAAATCAACGCGCGTTTCATAGGGAATGTACTGTGCCTGAAATTGCTGCCCCTGCCCCTGCACCTGCCAATGTGGACCGATTGCAGTCAGTGGACAAAAAAAATACGAATGTCGGCAACAAGGCGTCCCGCCCTCTGCCTGATTCACGAAACTCCTGCGGCCTTCGTCGGACTTGATTCAGTGTTCTTCTGCGGGCGTTCTACGCTGATTCGGCAAGCTGGGTCAAGACCGCACACCGATCTGCACGATATTCTGCCCCGCACCCCAAAATCCTGCCGGAAAAGCCCGCAGGACTCATCGGAGTACGTCCCGGTCGGAAGGAAATCTCGACAGAAAACCGCAAAACTGACAAACTTCTCCCCGACCCTCCAAAGTTTGCCCCACTGATGTGGCCGTTCTTCGGTGCCGCCGCCATCCATCGCAAAGACAGGTCGTTTGCTTGTCCCACGATATCCCTTCCTTCCCCCGAATATTGAATACCTCGGTTCTCACGCAGGAGCCGGAGTGTGTCAATTCGGAGCCGCCCATCGCCGAGCATCACCTTCGCGCTGAGGACACTCCGCTCAGAGCACCCGGCAGCGTGCGGCTATCGCCGGCATTCATGGTACTGATGGCGGTGCTCCCGTTCTGGTTACTGCCTCTGGCGCACTGGATTTCGAATCCTGAGACAGCAACCGGTTTCTTTCACTATGAGATGCCATATTACATGGCGAACGGCCGCGCGGCTTTCGACCGGGGGAACGGATTTCTTTACCCCAACCCGTTTGATCCGGACCCGGCGGCCCCGTCCATCTATGGGCACTGGCTGTTGTGGGGAATGGGTTTACTTCCAGCCTTTGCCGATGCCAACCCAGGAGACCTGATTCTGGGAATGACATTCCTCGCTTCCGTCGGGCTTTCCCTGATGACCTGGAAACTGGTTGCAGAAAGACTGCCGCCTGCTGCTTCACCTCACTACTGGTTTTTATTGTCCATGTGGGGCGGAGGATTACTTGTCGCTGGCGGGTTTCTGGCCGGATGTCTGGGCCATTCTGATCCCATTTCCACACTGCTGCAGTTTGATCCCGGCAAGGGACTCTGGTTTCTCACCTGGGGACGAAACTCCATCTTCGCGACGGAATCGGTTTATCACATTCTGGTGGCAGCCTGCTGGATCAGCGAAATGCGGGGCCAGCCGGTTCGAGGAACTGTGTTCTGCGGTCTGCTGGCCGCCACTCATCCCTGGTCCGGACTCGAGCTTCTGCTCACACTGAATCTCTGGAGATGCCTGCAGTTCTGCCAGATCCGTGAACACTCAACTGCCGTGCTGGCGATGGTATCAGCCAGTATGCTGGCTCTGTTTCTGTGGTATTACAAAATCTGGTTACCCGGTTTCATTCATCACGAGCGTTTGCAGCAGGTTTGGGAGCTCGACTGGAGTCTCTCGTGGACCTCGGCAGCTCTGGCGTATGGTCTCGTGATTATCCCGGCAGCCATCAGGATCGCCCGTGCAAATGGGACGCTCGTCGCTCCAACTGTTGCAACAGTGGATGAAGGGAACACCGTTCATCTCAATTCCACCCGATTCCATTCCGCTGTATCCGGGCCATTGACACGGCCCGAACAATTTCTGATCTGTGCACTCTTAACCGCGGTTGGTCTGGTCTTTCACGATCGGTTCATGAAGCCCGTACAGCCTCTGCATTTCACTCGGGGTTACATCTGGATGCCTCTGTTTCTGCTCGGGCTGCCGGTGCTGTACAGCTGGTGGCACTCACCGGCCCACAATCGGCGTGGGGCGGACAATGCAGCACGCCGGCGCCGATGGCTGCCGGCACTGATGCTGTTGTTCACCGTGGATAACATCGCCTTTTCCGTGATCCATTCGCAGTGGCTCTTCGCAGGCAGGTTCGGATTTCATCTCGATATGCATGAACGAGCACTGCTCCGGGAAGCCGGGCAGCGGTTTCCTGATCAGGTCTGGCTGACGGAATCCGAAACGCTCAATTACCTTTCGCCGGCGTACGCTGATATCCGGCCGTGGGTCGGCCATCAGTTCAACACGCCGGAATTTGCCAGTCGTCAGCAGATTGCTCAGCAGATTTTCAGCGGCGAGCGGATTAACGTGCAGGCAATTCCGGAGGAGGTTCAGGTCATCGCATTTCGCCGTTTTCGGGAAACGCAGAGTATAAAGAGTTCGGGCGAGTGGGTCGCATTTGAGTCACACAACGCCGAATGGTGCCTGTGGTGCCGTGTCCTCAGTCCGCCAGATTCCGCCAAAACGGCAGTTTTCAGCGAACAAATGGATGATGACGGCCTGAATTAGCCGACATTTGACCCATTATTGAGCTCTCGTAACGAACGGCTTGCCAGCGACTTAGGGCGACGATATCATCCGCGGTTCGTTTTTTCCGGCCCCGGCTGCGCGCACCGCATGCTCGGAAGACGATGGAAATTGGTTGCTATTCGAAGTTGTTTCCAGAAAAGACTTTACGCCACACAAAATGCTTGTGGCAAACACTGCCCCGATCACCGATCGTGGCGGAATGAATGGTCGTCGTTCATCCGGAGTGGTGAATTGACGCCCAAAACTACAGAAAACTGGTCAAAACGTGTTCGAAACGATTACACAAAGTCTGGGTAAAGCCTTTACGGCTTTCCGGGGAACCGGAAAGATCACGGAAAGCAATATCCACGAAGGCATGCGGCAGGTGCGTCAGGCTCTGCTGGAGGCTGACGTTGCGTACGATGTGACGCAGGATTTTGTCAAACGCGTGACTGCTCAGGCGATCGGCGAAAAAGTTCTGAAATCCCTGCGGCCCGAAGAACAGGTCGTGGGTATCGTCCATCAGGAACTCATCAACCTGATGGGCCCGGTCGACCACTCGCTGGCGATCAAGCGGGACGGCATCAGCGTCATTATGATGTGCGGTCTGCAGGGATCGGGAAAAACCACAACCTGCGGCAAACTGGCCAAACGGCTCAAAGAAGCCGGGCACTCGCCTATGCTTGTGGCGGCGGACTTGCAGCGTCCAGCCGCTATTGAGCAGCTGAAGATTATTGGTCAGCAAATTGGCTGCCCCGTTTATGCGGAAGATCCCGCCAGCAGCAATCCGGTTCAGGTCTGCCGCAACGGCGTAAAGGAAGCGAAAAAGCTCGGCGCACGAGTTGTAATTCTGGACACCGCCGGCCGTCTGCACGTTGACAGCGCGCTGATGAGCGAACTGCAGCAGATCGACAACAGCGTGTCTCCCGATCAGGCTCTGCTCGTCTGCGATGCAATGACGGGGCAGGACGCGGTCAACAGTGCAAAAGCGTTCAACGATGCGCTCGAACTGGACGGCGTCATTCTGACCAAGCTGGATGGCGATACCCGCGGTGGTGCGGCACTCAGCGTGAAGGCAGTCACCGGCGTTCCCATTAAGTTTATTGGTGTCGGGGAACAGCTGGATCGGCTGGAAGATTTTCATCCGGACCGCATGGCCGGCCGAATCCTGGGCATGGGCGACATCGTTTCGCTCTTCGAAAAGGCCCAGCAGGAATTTGACGAAGATGAGATGCTTCTGCAGCAGCAGAAGATGCAGCAGGGCAAATTCAGCCTCGACGACTTCCGCAAACAGATGCGGCAGATCAAGAAGCTGGGCTCCATGCGGGATATCATGAAAATGATCCCCGGCATGGGCAATCTGCTCAATGCAATGGGTGATCTCAACCCGGAAGACGATATGCGGCGAATCGAAGGCATCATCAATTCGATGACGCCCGATGAACGAACCAACCCGGATCGAATTGATCGCAGTCGACGCAACCGAATTGCCCGCGGCAGTGGAGTTCAGCCTGCCGATGTCAACAAACTGCTCAAAGACTTCTCCAATATGAGTCGACTGATGCAGGACATGTCCAATCTCGGCGTTAAGGACCGCGTCAACGCCGTCCGACAGCTGGCCAGTGGCGGGTTTATGAACCCGGGGGCCGACGTCAATCCCCGGGCCGTCCGAGTTCAGCGTCCCCCGGAAAATCGGGATGATCTGAAGGACAAAAAGAAGAAACAAAGAAAAGACGCAAAGAAGCAGAAAAAACGAAATCGAAAGAAATAAGACCTTCCGCGTTCAGAGTGATTGAGCTGTGTTTTGCTAGTCCAGGAGTTGAAATGGCTGTTCGAATTCGAATGAAGAAAATGGGCCGCAAGCATCGCCCGTTTTTCCGTATCTGTGTGATGGATGCCCGAGTCCAGCGAGATGGCAAGGCCATCGAAGAAGTGGGCCACTACGATCCAATGGTCAGCGATAAAGCTCGTCGAGTGCTGCTGAACATGGAACGAGTGGATTACTGGTTGTCCGTGGGTGCTCAGCCCAGCGAAAAAGTGAACGCACTGATTCGCAAGGTCCGCACCAATAAATTTGGCAGTGCCTCGGCACCTCCGCCAATGACACCTCCGAAAGTCAAAGAAACGGCCGCTCCGGCAGCTGCCGAAGCATCCGCTGAATGACAGGATCCGACTGTTGTCCTGAATGATCATCAAAAATCATTCAGACGTCGGGCAGGTCCCATAACTTTGACCTGATAAGTGTTTGGCTATGCGATTTGACGTCCTGACACTGTTTCCGGAGATGTTCGAAGGCTACCTTCGGCAAAGTATCCTGAAGCTTGCGATTGAACGCGGTCTGGTGGATGTGCGATTGCATAACTTCCGGGATTTCGCTCCGGGAAAGCGTCGTCAGATTGACGATAAGCCTTTCGGTGGTGGTCCTGGAATGCTGATCATGTGTCAGCCGGTTTTTGATTGTGTGGAGACTGTACAGGCTCAGGCGGCTGTTCCAGGTCGTCTGATCATGCTGACTCCTCAGGGTCGAAAACTGGATCAGTCGCTGGTTGAAGAACTGGCAACTGAAGAAAGACTCATTCTGTTATGCGGGCGATATGAAGGATTCGATGATCGAATCCGTCAGGGTCTGCAGCCAACAGAGATTTCCGTCGGAGACTTCATCTGCAATGGCGGAGAAGTGCCGGCAATGCTGATCATCGACACAGTCATCCGTCTCATACCGGATGTGCTGGGTGATGAGACCAGTAGTCGTTATGATTCGTTTAGCAGAGCTGGCCGTCTGGAACATCCTCAGTTTACTCGCCCTCGCGAGTTCCGGGGAATGACGGTGCCGGAAGTGCTGTTAAGCGGTGATCATCAGGCCGTTGAAAGATGGCAGGATGAACAGAGTTTGCAAAGAACGATGGAACGACGCAGCGACCTGCTGCAGACGCAGCCGACACCCGGTCGCACCCATCAGCAAACTGTTCATGGCGAAGAAACGTAGATTCTGAGAACAGGGCCGGGATGCTGATGAGCACTGGCTGCTGTGATTTGTTACCGACCATAATGCTGATAAGGAACCCCGAATCATGAGAAACAAACTTTTGGATGCTGCTGAAAAGTCCAGCCTGCGTGCGGAACCTTTGCAGTTTGCCGTCGGTGACACCGTCGATGTGCATACACGAATTCTGGAAGGTAATAAGGAACGCATCCAGATTTTCAGCGGCGTTGTCATCGCTCGCCGTGGCAGCGGAACCAGTGAAATGTTCACTGTTCGCCGAGTTGTCCAGGGTGAAGGCGTGGAACGTACGTTCCCGACGCATTCTCCCAAGGTTGCACAGGTGGAAGTGAAACGACATGCTCGAGTCCGCCGGGCGAAGCTGTATTATCTCCGTGAACGTACCGGCAAGGCCACTCGCCTGAAAGAACGACGCGCACGTCCCTGGGAAGTCCAGGTCAACGACAACGCGAAATGAGTTCTGATCCCTTCGGGATGAAGGGACTGTTGATGTGATTGATTGATCAACAGGCGACAGCCAGGAACCGGGGTTCCTCTGGCTGTCGCCTTTTCGCTGCGCTGACACGAAGGGTCGGAAGATGAAACGCCTGTTTCGACTGATCCTGGGAGACAAGGGAGAGCGTGCCGCCATCCGCTATCTGAAGAAGCGGGGATTCCGCATCCTGGAGCGAAAGAGCCGCAGCATTTTCGGCGAGATTGACATCATTGCCCTGGACGGAAAATGTATCGTATTTGTCGAGGTGAAGACGCGTACCTCAGACCAGAGGGGCCAGCCGTTTGAGGCTGTCAATTCAGCCAAGCAGGAGAAAATCACACGAGCCGCGCTGTCATGGCTGAAGAGGAAAAAGCGACTGAATGACAGTGCCCGGTTTGACGTCATTTCGATTCTGTGGCCTGAGAATTCTTCGGCACCTGAAATCCAGCATTTCAGAAGCGCCTTTGAGGCGACTGGTCGTGGCCAGTTCTTCAACTGATCAACTCTGCTTGACACGCACGATCAGGAGTGATAGCGTTCCGACCAGTGCAGACTCTGCACTCGGCCCGGCAAATGGAACCGAGAGAATTCTCAACGCCCCATCTGCCAGACCAAAGCACCCCGGGGGGATTAGCTCAGTTGGGAGAGCGCTTGCATGGCATGCAAGAGGTCATCGGTTCAAGTCCGTTATCCTCCACTGATTGGCTTCGCAAGTCGTTGCCAGTCGTCGCAAGGCCCGGTAAATCCGGGCCTTTTTTCTTTACATCCCCCGGCGTTGACGAAGCCTGACCAGGGTTTGCATTGCCGTGCTGCACCCAATATGCACCCAAGTCAGGAGTTGTTGTGGTCGCCACGGGTTCGATGTCTCCTGTGGTCGTGACAGTTGTAGCCACTTGCACTGAATTCTCCAATGAGTCAGCGGTGACCTTCATTGTGGTGGCTCGTTCGAAATCGGCATCAGTTGTCATCCAGTAGTGGTTCTCGGCAATCCGCTGCGAATGTCCACACCACGACGTCACGGCCTACGGCGAGAATTTGCGTTCCAGTTCTGTGCAGCGGGTCGCTCTCATGTTGTGGAACGGTTTAGGCCACGGCTTGAGGCCAGCCTTGGCGATAATTCGGCGGAGCTTTGTTCCAATATTCTTGTGGCTTCGTATCCGATCCAGAACGTATTCAGAACCTTTCGGAGCCTGACTCCGGACCTCATCCAATAGGGGTCGCAGTTCGACGAAGAGGGGCACCTGTCGGTTGCCACCATCTGCATGATGTTCCGTCTTCGAAGCATGGACTTGGATACGACCTTTGCCTGAGTCAATATCCTTCCACTTTAGCTCAAATGCCTCGCTCGGGCATCGCAGTGCTGCATATCGGCTCAGTCCGACGAGCAGCCGCCATTCCGCATCCGGACACGCCTTTAGGACCTTTCGAACCATGTCTTCTGCCACAAAGAACTGCCGCTGCTTGTTACCGACTGCCGTCACTTTCAGTGATGCCAGGGGATTCCTTTCAAGGAGTCGATCCTTAACTGCAGACTCCAAAAATTGTTTGGAGAAGCCACAACGTTTTCGGATGGTGGCTTCTGAAAGTTTCTGGTCTTCCTTGAGCCATCGTTCGAACCTCTCAGCATCCTCTTCTGTGATCTCTCTCAGTTTCTTTTGAGGAGTAAAGAATGCCAGCAAATTACGGCGAGCATGACCCCAGACGGTAAGCGTCGACTTCTTTGATTTTTCTCGTTCTCTGAACCATTCTTCGAGGAACGGCCCCAGTTCCATGGAGACCGCTCGCGGTTCAACCAGTCCATACGAAGCCAGCTGCTGGTGCGTTTCATCGGGAAGTACCGAGACCCAGACGGCCGTCGTCCGTGAACATGCAGTACGGGTCATCGCCGCACTTATCAGTTCCTCAATCATGCCCAAAACTGTCTGCGCCCGTCGGCGAGCCTTTTCCGAACCTTTCACGTCGAATGATCGACGATTACCATCCGGCCCAAAGAATTGTATTCGCCATCGCTTCCTGTCTTGTTCATAACTCAAAGACGCCATCTCTTCCGGTCCTTATCGTAAATTCAGAGAAACGACCTCGGCCAATCAGGTTGACCGAGATCGATTGCCAAAAACGGTGAATTGGTTGAATCCCTTACTGCATTACCCAAATGCCGCTCAATTGAGTCCGGCGTCGTGCAATCCAGCTTGTTGATTCACCACAAAGGTTCGCAGGGATTCCGGCGAGTATCGAACGCTGCTTCCTATCCGTACACAGGGGATCGGACCGCGAGGCTCTGTCTGCGCCCACAATGTCCTTGTGGAGATTCCCAGCATCTTCGAGGCATCCAATGGTTTGACCAGTAACGCTGGCTGACTGCCGTCTTTCGGACTGCGAACACTTTCGCTTCGATTCATACGTTTACTCCTGTTAACTGATAAACGCCGCAACTTGCGACAGGCCGATCATGGCAGAAAATCCACTCTTGTCACTGTGTATTGACTGGGTGTCGACTGGGTGTCGACTGGGTGTCAGACGTTTTTACGAGGGTTTTCATTACTTACTCGGCATCTGCACGTTGACCGAGCGTTACTTTCGCCTCCACACGATGTATTCCCCGTTTACGTGAAATGAAAGGCGACTGAGGCCCCTGTTGATTGTTCGGAGGGCTTCTGTGACTTGTGATTTATCTTCATTCGGTCCCGTGATCGGATCCAGAATGTGCTCGGGCCAATGCTCTTCCTCAAATGCAGATAGAATACGTTTGACCGATTCGCCAACCTTCGCGCCAAACTGTCTTACAACAATCCCCTCAAACGAGATCGTACTATGGGGAAGGTCCCAGGAAGGCAGCAGAATTTTGTTCTTGAACTGTTCGATTTGCTCTGCCTCTTTCAGCTCTGGGCCGGTCGATATCGCCGCCACATCCCCAAGAGTAGGTTTCTCCTTAGAATCGTCGATTTTATCGGCTTCGCCGAACTCTCCCGAATTTTCAACTTCCTGTCGCGAATCAATGGAATCTTTGTCGGTTTGCCCAGAGTCACCAAAGCTTTCAGTCTTCTCGCCTGAATCGCTGGGGGTTTTGTCGACCTCTGCCAATGCACTGGGGCCTTCCCTCTTCTCTTCCAAAACATCGTCGATTTCAGCAGGTTCGCCCGCGTCGCCGTGGCCTTGTTCGGCCTCCCCTGAATCTCCAGAGCTTTCGTCCTCCTGGCCGGAATCACCGGAGGGAAGACTGAATTGCCTGCCAGCGATGGCTGCTTCAACCACGTCACTGATCATGGAAATCAGGCACGGCCAGGAGTGGCAAGTCACGGATTCCGTTCCCGGGGTAATCGCAGGGACTTCGCTGACATTGGTAATTAAACCACGAACCGAAGCGTCGTCTCGTTCACAGGCCCAAACTGCGACAACGGGCCAGATTTGATCCGATGGAACCCAAACCGTTTCGTAAAGCTGATCAATACCAGATACGGATACCAGCGGTGACTCCGTTGCCTCTTGAATTCGACGCCGATTCTCCTGCCGCAACGCGCCTCTCAGAGGATGACCTATGAGGAATTTCAATGCCGTCCTGTTCTTTTGAAGCAGTGCTTCAAGTGATTGAATTTCCATTTCGCCAGAGATCCCGTTTGGCAGCCAAAGCTGGAGGATGTACTCACCACATTTTGCCTCGGCTGCACAGTGTGGTCCCCCGGGGATTGCGAATCGCTTATATGCCCACGCAACTTCTTCACTGCGATAAAGCTGGAGCTCAATCGAATGTCTCCCGGCCCACCCATTTCGCAGTCGATCACTCAGGTTCTCGGACAAAGGAAATCTCCCGGAATACGTCAGGAAGGAATCAGAGTCACGTCACAAGCAGGATCAACAGATTACTGTGAGCTTGTTCGTGTATCCACTGTCCGTAGATCTGCCTGAATCGGGATGCCGGTCGTTTCCGGAAACCTCACTCACGATCGACACTTGGGTCATCAGATGCCCCGGATGATTCCGGGAGACGGCCCGTCCGTTGTCTCGATCCGTACGGCCAGCTCATAATGTTCCTGGCGGACCTGCAGGTAGTGCTGATCGGCAATCTGTTCGCTGTTGCCCATCCACTCGCAAACGGTCTTTCGGGGGAAACGTTCTTCCAGTTCGGTCTGCCTTGAGGATCGCATGTTCTGGAAGATCTTTGGCCAGACGGCGAGTCCGGCCCGTCGGATCTGCCGGGCGACCTGTTTTCGCAGGTTGGCCCCGGTATGACGGCGCAGTTCAGGAAACAGAAACTCCTCTCCGGCAGATTCTCCCTGAACAGACTGCAGAGCCCTGAGCGGCAGGACGAGCTCCGGGAACAACGGAATTTCGCGAAGCCGAGTCTTCACAGCGGGGACGACGATTCGCTGCCGATGCCAGTCCACCTGATGCCACTGCAGGGCAAAAGGCTCGGACGGGGTCCTGAGCCCGCCCCAGCGGCTCAGGGCCACCACCGCCCGAAGCTCGACGTGGGAGATCTGACCGATCAGCTGGTCCACCGTCTGAGCGGTGATGAACTGTCGACGCCGATGATCAATTGCCCGAGGGGTTTTGACCTTCAGAAACGGATTGACGGCGAGGATTTCGGCGTCGACCGCCTCATTCAGAAAACCCTTGGCACAGGCCAGACGTTTGCCGGCCGTCGATGCCTGATGCCCGGCACCTCCCCGCTCCACCGGGGAACTCAGCCACCGCAGAAAATCGTTCCCGTCTTTCCGGGTCAGACTCCGCAGCCGGCGTTCGCCAAAGAACTGATGGATTTTTTCGGCCGTCTGCTGCCAGACCCGGATGGTATTGGGCTTCACATCGGTGCGGCTGGAAATCAGGGACCGCACAAAATCCACAAAGACCGGGTCCGTCCGCACCGAATCTGTGATCAGTCCCAGGCCCGCCAGTCGACGGCTCAGCCGTGGCCAGTCCAGTCGAATGCGTTCCACCCATTCCTGTGTGGACGTCCGGACCACGCAGCCTGACTGGCGGCAGATCACCAGATGATCAAGATGAAAGCCGATCTCCCGGGCCGTACTTCGGGGAATCCTGCCCACATGCAGAGCGACCCGTCGTCCATCCGTCGTCCGGAAGATCACACGTCGCCGTCCCGTTGATTTTTGAGTGGATACGCTGGCCATCGTTCTCCGCTTTCCTGTGACCTGGGGAAACAAACCGACCGT
>JALHMY010000020.1:17646-109076 GCA_022843805.1 Fuerstiella sp. | reverse complement strand
GCTGGTCCAATCCACAGGAACCTACTAACGGCGAGCCGTATGCGGGAAAACCGCCCGTACGGTTCTGAGGGAGGGGGAGCTGAAATCAATCAGCTTTCCCTACCCCTATCGTGGCTGAGATACGTCACCTGAAAGATAGTAGTCATCACTCTCCGAGTGATGCTCTGCGATTCCAGGAACGCTGGAGTTCTCTGGTTGTTGAATCACCGGGAAGGCGAGGCTCCTGCCGAGCAGATCACGCTCCACAAGTGATGCCCTGGAGATCCAGAACTACCAACAAAGCCAATCAAAACAATGGCCAGCAGTCAACCGTTCAGATTTGAGAAGAATAACTCCCAGCTGGCCCTTTACAGAGCCTTCATACCGGGAAGCTGACGCATCCCGCTCGCCAAATCACTTTTGCGATTCGGCGAGCGGCCCGGTGTGAACCGGCCGGTAATCGACCGTTTCCGCTTGCAAAGGCCGATGCGGGGATTCACGGGCATCATCGATCCTCTGGGTCATCGGGCGACGAGGGTATTGGAAAAGGGGTCAGGTCCAATAGTGTTCGCAGGTCCAATAGTGTTCGGCACTGTGATTGCGGTTGATTGACGGCAGCGTGAGTTATGAGAGAATCGGCAGCATTTGGCAAACCGCTGACAAGGATCCAGCCACATCGTGCAGAGGCGGCTTAAGGCACCGCGCAGGATCGAACGGCCCGGCGTGCAGAGCGCGCGGGTGCCTTACTCTTCAGCAGATCTTATTTTTGCAATGTGCCGTTCCAGTTCTTCGAGCGACGCCCATCCCGACATAGAGAGGCAGATCATTTCGAATGTCCGCTTCGTCGGTGCCCGCCCTGTGTGAATCAGAATCAGCAGGCAGGCGATGATCGCCACATAGGTCTGGATTTCAACACCTTCCTGTTTGGTGCTCAGCAGATGGCGGCAGCCCAGTAGTTGCTTGAACATCCTGTGCCGAACACTATTGGGTCAGGTCTCATTTTATTCAAGAGAAAGATACCTGATCCATTTACCAACAGGCAGCAGGAAGAAATCGCACTCGGTGGGCTAACGCCACACCGCTCGCCAGCACGCAAAGGCGAGCGGTGTGGCGTCAGCCCTCCGAGGCCTTCAAAGGAGTATCCAGTGTTCCCAGTACGGGTACTTGGAAAAGGGTATTGGACCTGAGCCCTTTTTTACACTCATAATCGCTGCAATCGAATTATTTTCAAAACAGGCTGTAGACAAACTGATTCCGCGTAGTCATGATTTGCAGTATGGGTACTACACCAGATGACCCCACGGGATCGGGAGGTTCTATGGGGTGCATCTGTTGTCCTGTGCACCAGTGATTTTGCCTCAGCACGGTTCATTCCAGCGCACTCTTTTGAAGGATGTCAGGGTGATGAAACGGAATACGATTGGCGTTGGCCACCTGCTTTTGGCGGCAGTGTTTCTCATGGGACTGGCGCAGCTGTCATCCTGGAATGGACCTGTTTATGCCGTGGACGCGACAAATGAGGCGTCAGCATTGGCGACTCATAAGCAGGACCGAATTATCAGGCCACTGCATGATGGGCGGGCGATCGGACTCAAAACTTTTTGCCTGGACCGGGACGGAAACATTCTTGCGTGCGTTGCTGGGGCAGTGACTGATCCACTGTCGGTCGCAGCGAATCCATCAGTGTCTTCGCAGGATTTGAAGTTTCTTCAGGTTTATTCACCTGAGGGTGAATTACTGAAAGAAGTGGGGCTGGAGTTTACTGCGACCGCTGTCAATCAGGCGCCGGATGGCACGATCTTTGTTGCCGGTGCAGGAAAGGTGGCTCGTATTTCCGCGGATGGGAAAATTCTGGCGACGACGAATGCTCCGAATATGGAAGACTCCGAGACTGTGCGAAAACAGGCGGAAGCCGCCGCTGCGAAGCAGTCTGCTCAGATAACCGCAATGTTTGACCGTCAGTTGCAAAGTGTCGATGAGAGGATTTCGAAGCTTCGCGAAAAGCCGGAAGCCGAGTGGACTGCTCGTGATAAGGCACGCCTTGCCACGTATGAACAACAGAAGAAGCTGTTTGAGGAGCAGGCGAAGCAGCTGAAGGAATCATACTCACGCACACTGAACACGGATTACATGCTTGAGCAGAAAATGGGGATTACGGCACTGGCCGTGACCAGTCGGGACCTTTTTCTTTGCTGTCACTCGCTGGAGGGTTACGGATATGAAGTCTGGCGGCTGAATCATGATTTTTCAGAGCCCAAAAAAGTTGTCAGTAGTCTGAATGGATGTTGCGGTCAGTGCGATATACAGGCCACCGAAAAGAATCTGATTCTGGCGGAGAATACAAAATTTAAAGTGGCACTGCTGGATCGGGATGGGCAGCCACAGCTGAGTTTCGGAGAACGCGACCGCAAGGCCCCACAGGGTTTTGGAAGTTGCTGTAATCCGATGAATGTTCGCTGCTGTGACAATGGCGATATTCTGACAGCCGAATCCAGTATTGGGACCATCAAGCGGTTTTCTTCAACCGGGGAGTTTCTGGGAGTTGTTGGCAAGGCAAAGATTGGTGGCGGATGTAAACATGTGGCCGTGGGCTTTGATCCAAAGCTGGATCGATACTATATGATGAACGTGGACAAGGCACATATTTGTGTGCTGCTTCCAAAATCTCAGGTACCCGAGATGACGGCCGAAGAACTCGCCGCAAAACAGGCGAGAGAAGGGCTGGGGCAGCAGCTGATCGGTGATTGGTCGCTGGACGGTAAGGTAGCGCCCGCAGATAAAACGCCGAGGTCATCCGGCCTTTTGAGTCTTCTGTTTGGATCCGATTCCGACGATGAATCTGCCAGCGAAAATGGTGAGGTAACGTTTACAAACCCTTCACAGATGGCAACTCATTTCAGTTTTCAGTCTGACGGCAGTCTGAAAACTCAGGGCAGCTATCTGAATTCCGAAGATCAGGGTTGGGAAGCCAAATCCCAGGACGGAAAAACGCTGGTCATCTCGCAGTTCAATGATGGTGTTGCATTTTACGATTATCGCATTGAATTTCAGGCAGATGACACGGCCATATTTTCAATGTTGTATGACGAGCAGGTCCTGGAAAAGAAGACTTTTCGACGAGTTAAGAACCCCTGAACGAACCTCCGTGGCCGTTTGCGATTCAAAGTAGCCGTCACTCTCCGAGTGACGAATTGCGACTCTTCTCGCCAGGACGAACTGCGACTCGTCTCGCTAAACGCAATGAACGTCTGCCTCGCCCTTAGCCTTTGCTGTCTGAAGCAAAGGCTATTAAGTCTGCTCCGTGATGCTCGTTTGAATTCTCGCTTGTTTGAATACACAGGAGTCAGGTCTGATGACAGTCCGCATTCTGCGACGAACAGCTCTCTATTCATTCCTGCTGATGCTGTTGTTTTCATTGAGCCAGTTTCCGGAAGCAGGCCACATTGTCATGGCCGACGAAGGTTCGGAGAAACGACAACTCACTCTGGTGGTTATGGATCCGCTCGCCGCGCCACTTGCCTGTGACTGCGTCAAAGGTTATGCCCAGAGAAAATATGAACACCTTGGTCGGTTCCTGCAGCAGAAACTTGGGCGGAATGTCCGTGTGGTCTGGGGAGAATCTCTTGATGCTGCCGTGGAAAAATCCGAAGGCCAGACAGATATTGTGGTTGGTAAGCATTCCGTGGTCCTTGCGGACGCGAAAGAACTGGGTTTGAAGCTTCGACCGATCGGGCAGCTGACAGGCGAGGATGACAAAACGACTCAAACGGGGCTGATTGTCGTTCGTGCTAATGATCCTGCGACAAAGGTGTCTGAACTTGTCGATTATCGTGTATTCTTCGGGCCGCCGGATTGCGATGAAAAGCATTCCGCACCAATGGGGCTGCTGACAGCATCCGGCGTTTCGATTGGTCAGCCGATGGAAATCTCGTCTTCGTGCAGCACCGCAGTGACAAAACTGATTGAGCTTCCGGAAGGATCAAAGGCGGCCGCTGTTATTTCCAGTTATGCACTTCCCCTGCTGGATGGTTGTGGAACAGTCAAAAAGGGTGATTTGCGAGTCATTGGTGAAAGTCAGCCGGTACCTTTTATCACGGCGTTCGTGAACGAGGGACTTGCCGAAGCAGAATGCGTTCGAATTGCAGAAGCTCTGATGGATGTTGGCCTGAATGCAGAACTTTTGATTCATCTCCAGACGGGCTCCGGTTTTGAACCCTGGTCGGAGAATTCGACAGACCGCTCAAAAAAAAAGATCTGAATGAGACTAATGTTACAGAGACTGATATTGCTCAGTCTTCTGATCCGCAGAAGCCCGTCAATGGCGACTGGACGGGCTGGCGAGGAGCGGATCGTCGTGCCAGAGTTGAATGGCTGCCGGATCGACTGCCCGAATCCGCCTGCTTTTCCTGGAAGAATGATCTGCAGTCTGTGGGTGTGGGCGGCGTGGCGGCCACACAGCAGTTTGTTATCGTCTGCAGTCGGGATGTTGCCGATCAGCACGATTTGATTCAGTGTTTCAACGCCAGCGACGGTGGTCTGCTGTGGCAGCATCTTTATGCGGCAAAGGGAAGTCTCGACTACGGCAATTCTCCTCGCACAACACCTCTGATCGACGGCGAGTTCGTCTATACTCTGGGCGCGTTCGGGGACTTGTACTGCCTGGAATTAGAGACCGGATTTCCGATCTGGCATCGCAACATTGCCGCGGACTTTGGATCCCCTAAACTCACCTGGGGTCACTCCGTTTCACCGATCATCGCTGAAGGCCGACTCATTGTTCAGCCTGGCGGCTCGGATGCTTCTCTCGTTGCTTTGAATCCGGACACCGGAGAAGTCATCTGGCAGAGTTCGGGCAGTGCGCCGTCCTATTCGGCGCTCGTCGCCTGCCGTGTTCGCGGCAAAACTCAGATTATCGGATATGATGAAAGTTCGCTTGGGGGATGGGACCTTCAGACCGGACAGCGGATCTGGAAACTGACACCGCCCGTAAGAGGCGACTTTAACGTCCCAACCGTGTTGCCGGTCAATGATCAGCTGCTGGTGAGTTCAGAAAACAACGGTACCCGTCTGTATCGGTTTCGGGATGACGGCACAATTGACGACCGTCCATTGAGTCAGAATGATGACCTCTGTCCGGATGCCCATTCTCCCGTGTTATGCGGTCACCGGGTGTTCGGAATCTGGAATGGACTGTGGAGCCTCGACCTGCATGACGGGCTAAAGACAGTTCATACGACAGACGACGATGCATTTCAGAAGTATGGGAGTCTGATCGCCAGCGATCAGCGAGTGCTTGCACTCACCGGCGACGCGGAGCTCATCCTGATCGACGGTGTTGCTGCAATGCCCGTCGTTCTGTCACGATTGAGACTGGCTGATGCCGGCGCTGAAACACTGGCTCACCCGGCTCTTGCTGGTCGTTCGCTGTTTATTCGTTTTGGTTCAACACTTGCCAGGCTGGATTTGCCGGAGTAGTCAATGTGTGGCCCTGCCACTGACCAGCTGCTGAGGACCTGGAAAACAATAAGTTACCGCCATAGTCGCCTTTCGCTCCGCGAAAGAGCATCCTTTTGCGGAGCAAAAGGCGACACTTATTATCTGACAGCGCCTAGCCGGCCCGATTCGACGGAGATTTTGCATCAAAGGATGCTTCAAGTCCTGACAGAGTAGCTGGCGGTTTGTAATCGCTGCGGATCTCGCGGGCCGAATGCCGTCCTAAGTGCGCACAACCCGATGCCGCTGTCAGCAGCCAGCAGCCGAGCATGCAGTAAGCGATTGTTTTGATCGGAAATTCGTTCAAAAAGATCGTCTCCATGACTGAGAATTCCGGATAGTCCACAATCCCTCTGTTTCATTTCTTCGGACCGAAGTCAGCCTTCGCTGTCGCCGAACATGGGAACCGTCCTGTGGATGGTGGCCATCATGACAATTCTGCTGTCTGCACCGACTTTATCGTTGTGATACGGAATTTGGCAGAAAGTGATGACTCGGCTGAAGAAGCCGGTCGGGTCAATCGATGGAATTCCCTGAATTCTTCCCGCCTTTGGTGCCTCGGAAGTCGTAACCACAGGTGTGAGCAGGCACCGAAGCAGAGAAGTTCCACAGCAACGGATACTCTGACTCTGCGAGAGTATCTGCGGTTTTGTTCATTACTTTGGGGATCAGGCGGGACAGCTGGAAGAAATCGGCAATTGTCTGGTTCGGACCTGCCCTTCGCCCTCACGGTGAGGTTCGCATATACTGGCACCCATGTTGGTGCGGTGGTTTAGTACACCGCTGAATAGTTTTCGAGGATTGCTAACGGCGGGGTGTTTTGTGGCAACAAGAATTCTCAGCATCTCCGGGCTTCGAGGAATCGTGGGAGACGGACTTGATCCGGAGTACGTAGCTCGGTTTTCGGCTGCGCTGGGAACCATTTTTTGTGGCGGCAAAGTCGTTGTTGCCCGGGACGGGCGTTCGACAGGACCGATGCTGCATCATGCGGTTGTTTCAGGACTGATGGCGACGGGATGTGAAGTTCTTGATGCCGGTATTTGCACCACACCGACTTGCGGAGTGCTGGTGCGTCATTTGAATGCTGCTGGCGGACTGCAGATTACAGCCAGCCACAATCCGATCGAATGGAATGGGCTCAAACCATTCGCTCCGGACGGGTCTGTCTTTAATCGGGAGCTGGGGCAGCAGCTTTTGCGAATTCTGGAAACGGATGGTGTCGTTTGGAAAGACTGGTCCGGAATTGGCAAGTTATCGGCAATTCAGGACCCGGCGGCACCTCACATCGAAAAAGTTCTTCGACTGGTGGATGTTGAAGCCATTCGCCGCAAAAAATTCCGAGTCGTTCTGGACTGCAACCATGGTTCTGGTGCTGCCTGCGGACCACGATTGCTGGAGGCACTGGGGTGTGAAGTGATCGTGCTGGGTGGAACTCCGGACGGGAGGTTTGAGCATATTCCGGAGCCGGTTGAAAAGAATCTGGGTGAACTTTGTCAGGCTGTGAAACAGCACAAAGCTCATGCGGGATTCGCACAGGATCCTGATGCAGATCGGCTGGCAATCGTTGATGAAACTGGTCGATTTATTGGTGAAGAACTGACACTTGGGCTTGCTGCGGACTTTGTACTGGAGCGACGAAAAGGTCCGTTTGTTGTCAATGGTTCGACCAGCCGTGTGACTGCGGACATCGCGGCAAAACATGGATGTCAGTTTCATCGGTCATTTGTGGGTGAGGCCCATGTATGTGCCAAGATGAGGGCCGTTCAGGCTGTTCTGGGAGGCGAAGGAAACGGCGGAGTCATTGAACCGGCGGTTGGCTATGTTCGCGACAGTCTTGTATCAATGGCCTATGTTCTGGCCGGACTGACGGCAAAGAAGACCTCCCTGTCCATATGGGCCGATTCTTTGCCGTTTTATACGATCGTTAAGGATAAAATTGTGTGTCCGGCTTCCGCTGTTCCGGCTGCATGTGAAGCACTGCGAAAGGCCTTTGGCGATGCGGAAGCGCGGGAAGGTGACGGCCTGCGACTTGATTGGGCTGACCGCTGGGTTCAGGTGCGAGGCAGCAATACGGAGCCCATCATTCGAGTGATCGCAGAGGCACCCGAAACCGCTGATGCCGTGGAATTGTGTGACAAGGCAATGAAAGTTGTGGAATCGGTCGTATCCCGCTGACTCAATTCAGCAAATAAAAACAGAGACAGGCCCTTTGAGAGGTTACATCATGCAACACCATGTTCCGGTGGAACGATTTGTCAGTTTGCTGGATCCGGCAGCCAATACGATCTTCAACATGAGCGTACAGGAAGCTGTCGAACGTGTGGGAACCGGGGACGCCGATCAGGTGCGGCAGATTGATGGGCAGTTTGCGCTCGTTTATCGCAATGGCCATATCATCCGGATGGCTCGATCGATTGGCCGTCCCATGAGATATTTTCTTGCCAAGCAGGTGGATGGCCCCTGTTTGATTGTGGCGGAGCGGATGGATGAGATTGCCGCATGGCTTGAGAAGGAAGGACTGCACGGTCAGTTTCATCCATCCTACACTCGAATGGTGCCGGCCCACCATATTATTGAAATCGCACTTGTTGGGTGTCCTGATCCCAATCCGACCTACACCCGTTTTTTTACTCCGCAGCGAAATCGTTTGAGTTCCGACCTTGATCAGATCGGCCTTGCTTATATCAGTGCTTTGCAAAAGGCGATTTTCTTCTGGCTGGATCAGATTCCGACATCCGAGCCTCTGGGTGTCCTGTTCAGTGGCGGAATTGACAGTGGAGCTGTGTTCCTTGCAACCTACGATGCTCTTCTGAGACGAGGCGAGTCACCCGGACGGCTCAAGGCATTCACTTTGTCAGTTGATGAACACGGACAAGATGCTCGTCAGGCACACGAGTTCCTTTCACAGCTGGATTTAAGCCTGTTTCTGGAAGTGGTGAATGTGCCGCCTTCGGCCATTGATTATCGGGAAGCGGTTCGCGTCATTGAAGACTACAAGCCGCTCGACGTGCAGGCCGCCGCGATGGGGCTGGCACTTTGTCGGGAGATCCGCCGCCGGTATCCGGAATGGATTTATTTGATTGATGGCGATGGCGGCGATGAGAACCTGAAAGACTACCCGATTGAAGAGAATCGGGAACTCACGATTCGCAGTGTTCTCAACAATCTGATGCTGTACCATGAAGGTTGGGGTGTGCATGCGGTCAAGCATTCACTGACGTATACCGGAGGACAGAGTCGCGGGCATGTGCGATCCTGGGCTCCCGCTGCATCACTTGGGTTTCGAGGCTTCAGTCCATTCGCGCTGCCCAGCGTGATTGAAGTCAGCGAAGGGATTCCGTTTATTGAACTCACAGAATGGCAGAACGAAAAACTTTATGCGCTCAAGGGAGAAGTCGTTCGTCGGGGAATTGAACAGATCACCGGTTTTTCGATGCCCGTTTATGAAAAACGCAGATTCCAGCGAGGAGCGGCGGGAGGATCGACATTCGATGCATTGTTTCCGGAGCAGGAATTCGAATATCGGCGAGCATTTGCTCAGATTTTTGGCTAACCTGAAAAACGTCTGCTGCTCGCCGCCGGAATTCATTTTCTGTTGAATTGTTGATCCATGTGGTTCTTTCAGTCTTTCGGTATCGATGTTTTTACAGCATTGCCTGTGCCTGCGTACATCGGTCCGGGAGCCGGAATGACCTTCCTGGGGTCCTTTCTGGTGTTGGCGGTCGCTTTTCTGCTGCTGCTGATATCCATTCTGACCTGGCCGTTTCGATTCCTGCTCATCTGGGTCCGTCGCTTTCTGCGAGGTGTGAAGGGAGAGACTGACCGAGTCGTTGTGCTGGGTCTGGATGGGCTTGATCCCGGCCGGGTGCGACGGATGATGGCTGAAGGGAAGCTGCCTCATCTTCAGCGGCTTGCAGAGACGGGAACATTTTCTGAACTGAGCACAACTCTGCCGCCGATTTCACCAGTGGCCTGGTCTTCGTTTCAGACGGGAGTGAATCCCGGGAAGCACAGCATTTTCGATTTTCTGAATCGTAACCTGAAGACGTATTTGCCGGAGATGTCGTCCGTTCGGATCATCGAGCGGGCCGGGGGCTGGCTGGCATCGTTTGGACTGGGTGGAAGTTCGATTCGAATGCTGCGCCGCAGTCAGCCGTTCTGGAGAATTCTTGGCGAGCATGGTGTTTTCAGTACCATCCTGCGAGTTCCGGTTTCGTTTCCTCCGGAAAAGTTTTATGGGCTGTCGCTGTCAGCCATGTGTACCCCCGACATTCGTGGTACTCAGGGCACGTTCACCTACTTTACGACAGATCCCGGCGAGATTGAGCAGGCTTCGGGGGGACTGTGCGTTTTGGTGTCACTCGACGGCAATCGCATCACCACGACGCTTCCCGGGCCGCCGAATCCTTCCGGAGGAACTCCGGCAGAATACAGCGTACCTCTGAAAATTGAGATTCTGCCTGGGCAGGAAAAAGTCAGGCTGACAGCAGGAGATGAGCGGCTGATTCTTCCTCTGAATCAGGATTCAGGCTGGGTTCGAATCACTTTCCGCTGTGGGGCGATGATGCGTGTTCGCGCCATTTGCCGGTTTCGGCTGGAGTGCCTTAATCCCCACGTTCGATTGTACGTGTCACCAATTCATCTGGATCCGGAACGACCGGCGATGCCCATCTCGCATCCCCGGTATTATTCAATTTATCTTGCAAAGCTGCATGACGCGTTTGCAACTCTGGGTCTGGCAGAAGACACGTGGGCACTGAATGCCGGAAAGATCAGCGAATCGGCTTTTCTGGAACAGGCCTATGTGATTCACGAAGAACGAGTCAGCATGTTTATGGATGCCATTCGGCGTATGCCTCGTGGTCTGACCGTCTGCGTGTTTGATGCACCTGACCGGATTCAGCATATGTTCTACAGGCACGATCACAGCGAACATCCTGCAAATCGGGGACGGGATATCAGTCGCCATGCGAATGTGCTCGACGAGATGTACGAGCGAATGGATCAGCTGGTCGGCAGAGTGGCTCGGGAGATTGATGAGAAGTCTGTGTTGATGGTCATCTCGGATCACGGTTTCTGTACATTTCAGAGGGGCGTCAGTCTGAATGCCTGGCTGCGTCAGAATGGTTATCTGACACTGCTTCCGGATGCTGAACCTGGCGACTATCTGGCCGGCGTCGACTGGTCTGCCACGAAAGCCTATTCGTTCGGACTGAGCGGCATCTATCTGAATCAGAAAGGCCGTGAATCGCAGGGTATTGTCACAAAAGAGCAGAGCGCGGCACTCAGAACAGAACTTGCAGAGAAGCTTGCAGAGTTATTCGATGAAGAGCGGGGAGTGAGAGCAATTCATGCGGCCCATGACAGTCACAAAGCCTGGTCCGGGCCTTATGCCGGAGACGGACCGGATATTGTCGTGGGGTATGCTCGCGGTTATCGGTCTTCCTGGGAAAATGCGGCCGGAAGAACAGATGGCCCGGTCTTCACCGATAATACTCGCTTCTGGAGCGGCGACCATTGTGTCGATCCCTCTCTTGTTCCAGGGGTTTTCTTTTCCAACTGTCGCTGGATGACCGAGCAGCCGGCGATTACCGATCTGGCACCGACCATCCTGAAATTGTTTGGAGTTAAAGCGCCTGGTTATATGGATGGTCGGCCGATGATCCGTCGAAGTGCCGACAGTGCGGCCGATAATGAAGATAATACAGACGCTCCACGGTTGTCTGCCACGGCTGGCACAGCTGCGATTTCGGCGGAGACGGCCACATCGATGGATAACAGGGGAGCCCTATGAGGGACACTGACAGAATTCGACAGTCAGCGATCTGCACAAACAGCCGTCGAAGAGATTTTCTTCGTGCGGCTGGCGGGAGTGCCATCGCCGCTGCGCTGGCCGCTGGCTGCACACAGAAAACGACTGTCCGCGCGTCTGCAGGAAATGACCTCCGGTCAATGATTATTCTTGGCATTGACGGCATGGATCCGGTTCTGATGCAGAAGTTTATTGCAGAAGGACGCATGCCAAACTGCAAAAAACTGATGGAACGCGGATCATTTCATCAGCTGGCAACCAGTAATCCGCCTCAAAGCCCCGTGGCCTGGTCAAATTTTATTTCGGGAATGAATCCCGGTGGTCATGGCATATTTGACTTCATTGCCCGCGATGCAAAAACGATGCAGCTGTATCATTCAACAGCTCGAGTTGCCGACGCGGGCAGTGCGATTCGGCTGGGACGCTGGGTGATCCCAACAGCGCCAGGACGTATTGAAAATCTGCGACGCGGCCCCACGTTCTGGAATGAACTCGAACGAAATGGTGTGGACTGCACCGTGCTGCGAGTGCCGGCAAATTTTCCTCCCGCAGGTGATGATGCAACGACGCTTTCCGGCATGGGGACTCCGGATCTGCAGGGCGGCTATGGAATCTTCACATGGTTTACGGATGAGTCCAAAGCTGTGTCGCGGGACGTTCCGGGTGGCCGAATCGAAAAGGTGACGGCAGAGAATGATGTTTTCAGATGCCGTGTCCTGGGGCCGCCCAATCAGTTTTTGGAAGGTGCCGAACAGGCGGATGTGATGTTCACGGTCTATCGGGACCCGGAACGTGACGCAGTGAAGATCGTTGTGCAGGACAACGCCATTCTTTTGCGAAAGGGTGAATGGAGCGACTGGATTGTCGTCAGTTTTTCACTTCTGCCCGGTGCGGTCTCTGTTTCAGGTATTTGTCGACTTTATCTGAAGGGCGTTCACGAACCGTTCGGCCTGTACGTCAGCCCGGTCAACATTAATCCGGCTGACCCGTCGGTTCCGATTTCCAGTCCACCCGACTATTCAAGGCATCTGGTTCGTGATCTGGGGTATTTTTATACTCAGGGGATGGTTGAAGACACGAAAGCGTTGTCAGCGGGAGTGCTGAATAACGACGAGTATCGCCAGCAGGCAATGTTCGTTCATGATGAGCGGCTGAGGTTTTTTCAGCACGAACTGCGACGCTTCTCGAAAGGCTTTCTGTTCTATTACTTTTCCACCCTGGATCTCAGTTCCCATATGTTCTGGAGGACGATGGATCCCCTGCATCCGCTTTACTCCCCGGAACTGGCAGCATCTCAGGGCGATTTTATCGCCGAACTGTACGGCAAAGTGGATGAGGCTGTTGGCCTTGCCATGGACCAGTTGCGGGACAACGACTGGCTGATGGTGATGTCGGATCATGGGTTTACGTCGTTTCGGCGGCAGTTCAATCTGAATTCGTGGTTGCTGGATGAAGGTTACCTGCAAACCACCGGACAGGTCGCACGAAACGGTTCAACTCTGTTCCAGGGAGTCGACTGGGATCGAACACTGGCATACGGAGTGGGACTGAATGGGCTGTATTTGAATTTGCAGGGGCGAGAGGTGCATGGTTCCGTCAGGCCAGGTGCGGAAGCTCAGAATCTTGCCCGGGAGTTAGCCGATCGATTGCAGCAGGTGAAAGATCCGGAGACCGGTGAGCAGGTCATCAGCAAAGTGTTTTTGGCACAGGACGTGTATCAGGGGCAATCAGCTGCTGATGCTCCTGATCTGGTCATCGGCTATCATCGATTCTATCGAGCCTCATGGGATACGATCCTGGGTGGATTTCCGGAAAAACAGATCCTGGACAATACCGATGCCTGGAGTGGTGATCACTGTGTTTCTCCGGAGTTTGTTCCTGGGGTATTGTTGAGCAGTCGTCCGCTGACCAGCAGTCAGCCAGGTCTGGAAGACCTCGCCCCCACGATTCTGAAAGCGTTTCGTGTTCCTGTTCCTGCGGAAATGACAGGAGAGGCCCTCTTTTGAGAGTTACGGCATTTCAGGACGCAGTCGATTTCATGGCGACAGGTTGATTGAGAAAAGTCAATTGAGAAACGTTGATTGGGAAACAGAGTGCAATGTTTGAACCCAGAATTAAGGTTGGTAAAGAACTGTATGCGACATTGAAAACGGCCGCGACCGTGGCTGGATACAGTTCTGTGGATGAATTTATTCTGCATATTCTGGAAAAGGCAGCCGCTGAAATTTCTCAGGCGCAGTCTGAGGAGGAGGTTCGTCGAAGGCTCCAGGGGCTGGGATACATCGAATGAGCGTTTCGCTGTTGAATCGGGCAGTCAGTGCATGCAGCGACCCTGTTCTTCGGCCGTGGTCGGATAATCCTGCGTCGTTCGCCGCGTCACCATGGCCAACCCTGATCCTGGGTAGCTGCCTGATCGCCGTCATTATGGTTTTGCTGTTCGCGCTGACATCTGATCAGCAGCTTTTGAAGCGTCGCAGGAATCGCCTGCTGGCCCGTACTCTGGAGCTGCTGCTGTTTCGTCATGACGCTCGAGTGAGCATCACGGCCTGTGCAAGGATTCTGAAAGCAAACGCTGCGTATCTGTGGACCTTTGCAATGCCCACGCTGATCGCCGTGATTCCCATCACGCTGATGATTGTACAGCTGGCGGCATGGTTTGAGTATCGGCCGCTGATCTCCGGGGAAACCGCATTGCTGGAGATTGCCTTTGATAAGAGCATTGATGTTGCGGCAGTCCCCGTCACCATAATGCTGTCCGATTCTCTTGAGCTCGACGGAGCTCCCGTTCGTATTCCGTCAGAGAACGAGATTTGCTGGAGGCTTCAGGTAAAGTCTGAACAGGAATCATGGATTGAGGTTCGAAGCGGCGAATTCGTGGAACGAAAAGAGTGTGCGGTCGGTCAGCATCTGATCAAGGTTTCAACAAAGCGAACCCGATCGGATCTCGTGCAGGAAATCCTTCATCCTGTTGAACGGCCCTTACCTGCTGAAGGGCCGTTTGAGCAAATTCTGATACGCTTTCCGCCGCGAACGCTGCATATCGCCGACAAAGAAGTGCATTGGCTGGTTGCAGCGATCGTCATTATGATGATCGCCGGCCTTGTGACTGGAAAACTGTTTGGTGTGAGCATTACCTGACGAATCACTTTGGTCACTTTGGCAGTGATGGAGGAAGAATGATTACGGTTGTTTCCGGGCTGCCGCGATCCGGCACATCCCTGATGATGCAGATGCTGCAGGCCGGAGGGATGAGTATCCTCGCGGATGCTGGTCGTCCCGCGGATGAACACAATCCAAAGGGTTATCTGGAATACCAGAAAGTTCGTTCGCTGAAGTCTGACAACTCCTGGATCGCGGATGCCGAGGGCAGGGTTGTGAAGGTGGTTTCTCAGCTGCTGTATCATTTGCCGCCAGCACATGAATATCGAATCATTTTTATGCAGAGGGACCTGGATGAAGTGCTTCGTTCTCAGGAGAAGATGCTGGCCGGGCTTCAGCAGCCTTCAGGACCGGAGCGTGACATGATGCGACAGCATTTCACTCGTCATCTGGCGGCGCTTGACGAATGGCTTGGAACGCAGGCTCATTTTTCCAGGTTTGAATGCAATTTTTCAGACCTGATCACCAAACCTGCCGCAGCCGTTCAGGAAATTGTTCGGTTTCTGGGCATTCCGCTGAATGTGCAGTCCATGGCTGAAGCCGTAGATCCGATTCTCTATCGCCAGCGCAACAACTGAAGATCCCGGATCCGATCACGGAGAAGATCCATAGAGTTCGGTCCAGGCCGGCACCCTGATCAGTACCCACCGCTTTGCAGGGCACTTAGTGCTGCCCGGGCGGCGTTGTTGCCAGGGTTGATCTTCAGCACGGTTTCGTAGTGGCGACGTGCCAAAACGAATTTTCCCTGTCGCTGATTGATTTCACCCAGATAAAGGTGAGCGTTTTCGGAGTCTGGCCTGACTTTCAGCACCTCCAGAAAATGCTTCATGGCGGATTCAAGATTTTTCTGGCGAAGATAGCAGAAGCCAATCATATCGTGTGTGCGATCGGACGTCGGGTTGAACTCGAGCACTCGCTGAAACAGGCCAATCGCTTCGCCGAATCTGTCCTGCAGCATGTGGCAAAGGCCAAGGTCCAGCATGGCTTTGTAATAGTCCGGCACATCCTTAATGATCTCTTCCAGAATTTCTGCGGCCGGAGCAAACTGTTTCTGCCGAATCAGTTCAGCTGCGTCATCATGCCGGTTCAGGTAGCCGATCATTTCCTTGATATCCCGAAGCGGGCGATCATCCTTTTTCTCAGTCGGTTCCTGTGCCTGTCCTGCTGTGTAGCCCAGGCTTTCAAGCACTCTTCGTTCATGGTCTGACATCTGCACCACGGTTCCATCGCGATGAGTGAACCGACTTTCAAGTGCAGCCAGTTCTTTTTCCAGTTCAAGGATCGTGTCCGGTTTCTGGTCTGCAAGGTTCAAAGTCTCATGAGGATCGGCGGTCAGGTCGTATAATTCGTGCTGCACCGATCGAATGTATCTCCATCGGTCCGTCACGATACTTCTGAGCGGAGACCAGAGTGCCTCTCTGTAAGGCTCGTCGGTCATTGAATAGCACGAGTGCGGGCTAAGTGGCTCCCCGAGGATTGCTGGCAGGAGCGACGTGCCACTCGCTTTGCTGTGCGAAATCCCGGCACAGTCCAGAAGGGTCGAATAGAGGTCGATCAGAGAAACGGGTGCTGCAATCCGCGTCCCGGCGGACTGGGGATGACGAGGGTCACTGATGATAAGAGGAACACGCAGTGTTGATTCGTGCAGCATATATCCGTGAGTCCGTTCTCCATGCTCTCCGAGGCTCTCTCCATGATCACCGGTGACAATTACGACCGTTCGATCCAGCTCACCAGTTGCTTTCAGTTTATCGAGCAGTCGGCCAAGCATGACGTCTGCGTAGGATACTTCACCTTCATAGAGCTGGTGATCGAACTGCGATTGAAACTGTTCCGGATGAGAAATATACGGATCGTGAGGATCGTACAGGTGCATCCAGCAGAAGAACGGCTGACTGTGTCGGGTTCGCTGACGTTCATCAAGCCAGTTAACGGCAGCGGCGACGACGTGTTTTCCGTCCCGATAGCGATCCAGTTCTTCCGGACCTGGAGTTGCGGAAGACAGATCATCGTTGTACACCTGAAACCCGCGATTCAGCCCGAAGCGGGCATCCAGAACAAAAGCTGCGACAAAGGCAGCAGTGTCGTAACCTTCCTTTGCAAACAACTCGGCAGCTGTTGGAATGGATTTATCCAGAGCATTGTCACCGTTCGCCGGGATTCCGTGTTCCGGTGGCCACAGACCTGTGAGCATGGATGCGTGGGAGGGCAGGGTGAGCGGCGCGGCGGCGTACGCTCGCTCGAACAGCGTTCCCCGACTGGCGAGCTCATCAAGGGCAGGGGTTTGAGTTGTCTTGTTGCCGTAACATCCCAGTCGATCGGCACGTGTTGTGTCCAGGGTAACGAGGACGACATTCACATGGCTGCGAGGCCAGAACCAGCGAACTGCAGCAGTGGCGGCAACGGTACCGGCCAGAAGTAATCCAAATCGTCGACGGCTGACAGGCATTTTACAACGAAGGGGCTGAGCTCCTGAGAGCCAGTCTTAAAAACACGATCCGGGAATACCAACCAGAAAATATTGCAGTCTGACCATTACACGAAACTCCATTGTTGCACGCAAGTCGAGCGATCAGGAAACGGTACCAGACTCAGAAACCGGGATGAAATAATTCAAAACCGCCTTTTTGAAAGGTCCAGGAGTCCAGGTGCGTCGTTACGGTTGTAGAAAGAAGCCCAGTTATGAATTTGACGCATCAGTCTCCTGCATCTTAGCAGTTGTCGGGGGATGGGCGTATTTCGGGGGTTTTCTGAAATTATTTCGTTGGAACAGACTATAATTCGGTAATTTGGGATTCAGAGGTATGCAAATTGCATACCTCTAAACACCTGATTCTCCAGTCTGCCGAACAAGCAGTCTGGTGCTTCGGGCTGGCCCTGGTGCTTCGGACTGTCCGAGTTATCAGAATTGTGGGAACGCAGTTTGGTCAGGATCATTTGAGTTTGAGGAGAAACGGAAATGCTGGGTTGGTTTGACATGGACTACATTTTGATGGTGATGTTGCCGGGGCTGGTGCTGTCCGGTGCTGCCAGTCTGATGGTAAAGTCTGCGTTCGCCAAATACTCGCAGGTTGGCACTCAGAAAGGATACACGGGAGCGCAGGCCGCTCAGGTACTCCTGGATGGGGCTGGCATTCACGATGTTCAGGTCGTCCGAACCGAGGGATTTCTGAGTGATCACTACAACCCCTCGAACAAGACACTGGCGTTGTCAGAGGATGTTTTCTCGAGTCGTTCGATTGCCGCGATTGGCGTTGCCTGTCATGAGGCGGGGCATGCGATCCAGCATGCTCGATCCTACGCCCCTCTGTGGGCTCGAACGGCCCTTGTTCCGCTGGCTGGCTTTGGTTCGCAGTTCAGTTACATCCTGCTGTTTCTTGGGATAGCGATGAACTTTAAGGGACTGGCATTTGCCGGAGTGGTTTTGTTCGGCTCGGTTGTCCTGTTTCAGCTTGTGACGCTGCCCGTGGAATTTGATGCAACCGCTCGAGCGAAGCGTCTCGCCGTTGAATCCGGAGTAATCTATCCCGAGGAACGAGTTGGGATGGATCGGGTTCTGAACGCCGCGGCGCTGACCTATGTGGCGGCAGCCATCTCCAGTCTGCTGACACTCCTTTACTATCTGATGAAGTCGGGTCTGCTGGGTGGTCGGCGCGAGGAATAGTGCGAACGGCCATTCACCGGATGGCCCACACGTTCATTTGGTCCAAAGAAGAGGAGGGTGAGAGCCCTCCTCTTTTTTTGGCAATGCGTGGCTCGCGCCGTGCTGCTAATGTTGTACTCGTACTCGAAAGGGTCGTGATGGGAGAAACAACTTTCGATCATGAACGACCCGATGCTTATCGGTTCTCGATTAGGTCGGCAAATGACATGATTTGCTGTGAGCCTTCGAGTAGTCCACAGCAGGCTGTGGACTGGAAAGCGGCAGCAGGCTGCCGCAGTCCAGGGTTTAAGTTGCAGGGAGTAGTCCACAGCAGGCTGTGGACTGGAAAGCGGCAGCAGGCTGCCGCAGTCCAGGGGAAGACTGCGGCGACTGAACAGACGGCAGGTATGATGAATCTTTTGGAGTATTCTTAACAATCTCTTAATTTCCAAAAAAGAATGTGGCGGATCCGGATGCCGAAATGCACTTCTCACATCGGAGCGACCTTCCTGGCTTTGTATGGTCGGGAGAGTTCCTCACCTGAATTCATTCGTACAAGTAGCTCTGAATTCTGTCGATGTGGAAGTCAATCATGGAAACCGGACGCCGTCACCGTAACGCCAGCTGTCATCGAGACGGCTTCACATTAATTGAATTGCTGGTTTCGATTGCCATTATTGGCATTTTGATATCGTTGCTGCTGCCCGCCGTTCAGATGGCTCGAGAGGCAGCTCGACGCACAGAATGTCGCAATCATCTGAAGCAAATCGGGCTGGCCTTTCACAATCACCACGACCAGTACCTTTTCTTTCCAACAGGTGGCTGGCAGTGGGATGCTCCTCCGACCTATACAAATGGTTCGCCGGAAACCGGACGGAATCAGCGGGCCGGATGGGGTTTTCAGATTCTGCCGTTCGTTGAAGCAACTCAGGTTTGGCAGAGTGGTCCGGAAGTTGCCATTCGATCGACGAACCAGTTGTTCTTTTGTCCCAGTCGTCGTGCTCCGCAGGTCTTTACTGCCAGCGATTTCTATTCTCCCCCTGTGACTGGCGCGGAGATTTCCAGCGCTCAGTGTGATTATGCAGCCAGCAGCATTACGGGAACGGGCGTTGTTCGCAGGGTGGAGCCACGTCAGTTTCGAGATCTGGTGGATGGAACATCGCAGACGCTGCTGATTGGTGAAAAGCGGATGAATCGTGCGTTTCTCGGCAGTCCGCAGGATGATGATAACGAGGGATACACGGCCGGCTGGAATGAGGACACTCTCCGCCGGACAGATCGAGTACCCGCCCCGGACTATTCAGCACCGACAGGCGATGGAGATCGGCTGTTTGGTTCGTCGCATGCGGGTGGATTTAACGGCCTGCTGGCCGATGGTTCGGTCAGAAATATCTCCTGGTCGATTGATGAATCCGTCTTTGGGTTTCTGGGTGATGTGCAGGACGGCCACCCAATCAGCGAGTACTGAACAGGCAATGGTCCGCATGGGACAGCGCCACTCAGCAACAACGAATCTGCATCATGTGCTTTCGCCGAACAATAAAGCACAGCTGACTGGCTAAGTGGCGTTGTCCCGTGCGGATCAGCAGTAACGGGTTTATGTCTTTCACTGATTGGCGCGGAATCAGGTCAGGGTGGCATTCGGGTACGGAAGATTGAACTATGAAGTCCAGCTGGAAAACGATTGTCGCTGCCTGTGTGCCAGTGCTGTTGATTGGCGGGTGGATTTTGAGTGGTGAATCCACGGAGGTTGACCGTCTGGCTGCTGCATTGGCCAGTGAGGACAGTGAAGTACGGTACGATGCAGCAAAGCGTTTGTCAGAACTGGGGCCTCAGGCTGTGCCTGCGGTGGAGGCATTGTCCGCAGTTCTGGTCAGTGATCCGGAAGTCAAAGTTCGTTATCGGGCGGCGAAGGCACTTTCAAAGATGGGGGTACAGGCCAGCGAAGCCGTACCTTCTCTGGCAAAGGCGTTGTCTGATACGGATGCGGAGATTCGCTATTACGCAGCCAAATCGTTGTGTGAATTCGAAGAGTCGGCGGCTGCGGCTCTGCCGGAGCTGACTCTGGCACTCAGGGATGCTAATCCAAAGATCCGGTATTACGCTGCAAAGGCACTGCGGAAGATCGATAACGCGGCGGCGTTACCGGCACTGGAGGCTGCCAAAGCGGACTCAGATGCGAAAGTGCGGGATGCGGTCGTTATGGCGATCGAGGAAATCCGCTGACAGCGTCAGTGATGAGTAAATCCCGTATTCAGTGATGTCGGACGTCGTGGGATACAGGCGTGTGGTGAACGCACGCCGTTGAGTTCCCTTCGTTGTGAAGCGTTGTCTTTTTCACTTTCAGCTCTGACTGCAAGGATGATTCTTTCCAATGATTGCAACAGCCAGAAACGCAGAACTCAGGGCAATTGAAGCCATTGATGTCGAGCGGCTGCAGAGTTCAGTTTCCGGTCGTCGTCCAAGAATCGCTCTGTATTCTCACGATACAATGGGTGTTGGTCATATGCGGAGAAACCTGCTGATTGGCAGTTCTCTGGCTCGTTCGTCCCTGAACGCCCGAGTGCTGCTGGTCGGTGGGGCAAGTGAAGCGAGTATGTTTGCGCAGCATGCGGGAGTAGACTGCCTGTCCCTTCCGGCTTTGCACAAGGATCAGCAGGGACAGTATTCTTCGCGTAACCTGCAGATTGGATTTGATGAGCTGATAGAGCTTCGACGGCACACGATTCGCGCGGCGATTCGCGCTTTTCAGCCGGATGTGTTTATCGTTGACAAGGTCCCGCGGGGCGTCGCTAATGAGCTCGACGAAACGCTGCAGGATATTTCCAGCCACCGCCAGACCATTTGTATTCTGGGACTGCGGGAGATTCTGGATGAACCTGAGGTCGTCCGCAGGGAATGGGAACAATCTGGTTTTTGCGAGGTAGTTGCTGACTGCTATCGGCAGGTTTGGGTATACGGTGACGCTCAGGTATATAACACAGTTGATGCCTACGCTTTTCCTCAGGAAATTGCTGCTAAAACGGTATTTACTGGTTACCTGGATCAGTGTCAGAGATTGACCGAGGCAGCAAAGACTCCCCGGGATGGAGCAATCGAACGATTGTGGCAGCCTGGAACTCAGCGGGTTGCCTGCATTGTCGGAGGAGGCCAGGATGGAGCCGCTCTTGCCACAGCCTTCTGTTCGGCTGAACTTGCAGAAGGGGTATCGGGAGTTGTGCTTGCCGGTCCCTGCATGCCGGAGGAAGATCGTCGAAGTCTGCAGTGCCTGGCGGAGCGACATGGTCGAATTCGATATGTTGACTCGATGCCGGAAGCGGATGCTCTGATTCATTCGGCTGACCGCGTGGTGGCCATGGGCGGATACAACACTGTTTGTTCCGTTTTGAGCTTTAACCGTCCTGCTCTGATTGTTCCGCGAGTTCGTCCCAGAGTTGAGCAACTGATTCGTGCCAGTCGGCTGAGTGAACTGGGGCTGATCAGCATGATTCATCCGGATCAGCTGACATCCCGAAGTATCACGAACTGGATTGCTGCTGCGGACAATCGATCATCTGCATCCCGGGCAGCTCTTGATTTGTCCGGGCTGTCTCGCATGCCGCGAATGCTTCTGGATCTGCTTCTCTCAGCCAGAATCCATCCTCCACAAAAGGAGTTCTCCAGTTATGTTTGCTGAACAACAGGATACAGAGGGATTTCGTGTTGGCTATGTTGTCAAACGGTATCCTCGGTTCTCGGAGACATTTATTGTCAACGAGATTCTGGCACACGAAGCCGCTGGTCAGGAAATCGAGATTTTTTCACTGCGAGCGCCTTCCGATACTCACTTCCAGGATCGAATCTCACTGGTGCGGGCACCATTAACCTATCTGGATCGTACCTCACCTGATGGAGGAAATGTGATTCAGTCGGGAGGCGTTCGAACCGCTTTATTCTGGAGTACCCTGCAGGAAGCTGCCCTGATTTTACCCGATTTCTGGAGCCGCCTTGGAGATGCTGAATGGGCGGGAGGTGACGAAGTGTGGCAGGCCGTTCGACTGGCGATTGCTGTTCATCGCCGACGGATCTCCCATCTGCACGCACATTTTGCCACGTCCGCAGCCACGGTGGCCTCGATTGCTGCAAGGCTGGCCGGCATTACCTGGTCGATGACAGGGCATGCAAAAGATCTCTTTCATGAAGATGTGGACGCAGAACAGCTTACTCACAAACTGCGGACAGCCAGCTCTGTCGTTACGGTCAGTGAATTCAATGTCCGTTACCTGCAGGAGACGTATGGTCGCGCGGCATCTTCGGTGACCCGGGTTTACAATGGGCTGGACCTCGACTCCTACCGGTTCTGCCCGGCCGAAAATCGGAAACCTGTTGTTTTGGCGGTTGGTCGTTTCGTGCGGAAAAAGGGTTTCGACGTACTGGTGTCGGCCTGCAGACTGCTGGCTGATCAGGGCGTCTCATTTCAGTGTCAGCTGATCGGCGGAGGACAGCTTGAGTCTGCTCTGCGTGCTCAGATCGAAGAGCTGGGTTTGCAGTCGGTGGTGGAACTGCGTGGACCGCGACCCCAGAGAGAAGTTATCGAATCGCTCTGCCAGGCTTCTGTTTTCGCTGCTCCCTGCGTGATCAGCGACGATGGGGATCGCGATGGATTGCCGACTGTGCTGCTGGAAGCCATGGCCCTGGGAACACCATGTGTTTCAACTGATGTGACCGGGATACCGGAAATTGTGTTGCATGGTCGGACCGGACTGATCGTTCCTCAGAATGACGCAGCTGCACTTGCCGGCGCCATCCGTGAAATCCTTGCAGAGAGGTCCAGGTCTGCAGAGCTGGCTGGGAATGCTCGCAAACTGATTGAAGCTGAGTTCGATGTGCACCGAAACGCGGCCAGAATTCGCGAGCTGTTTTGCAAAGGCGCAAAAGCAGCAGCTGCCTGCGAGACAGTGCTGGAACCCGAATATGAGGGGGCGATGTAATGCGAGCAGCGTTTGTCTGTGCTGATGGTGGTGTGCCGGTATTTGGTTGTAAGGGCTGCTCGATTCATGTTCAGGAAATCATACGGGCGATGCTTCGCCGAGGCTGGCAGGTTGAGCTGTTCGCATCCAGTTTCGGGGGACCTCCGCCACTGGATCTTCAGTCGGTGGTTCTGCATTCAATACCCGATTTCCGCCCGACTTTGGAAGCTCCGAACCGGCCCGTGACTTCCGGAAATCAGCAGCTCCGTTCTCTGTTGCATCAAAACGGGCCGTTTGACCTGGTTTATGAACGGTATTCGCTGTGGAGCTGTGGTGCCCAGCTTTATTGTCATGAAACGGAAATTCCTTCAGTACTTGAAATCAACGCGCCTCTGATCGAAGAACAGGCGAAGTACCGAAAGCTGGCTCAGCGACAGCTGGCGGAAGAGATCGCCAGTCAGGTTTTTGGAGCGGCTTCGGTGCTGGTGGCTGTGTCAGAGGAGGTGGCCGGGTATCTGAGGTCAAAGTCTGTATCGCCGGAGCGAGTTCGGGTAATCGAGAACGGTGTGAATACAGACCGTTTTCACTCGCAGGAACGCACTGGAGATAATCCGCTGACTGTTGGTTTTGTTGGGTCCCTGAAACCATGGCACGGGGTCGATGTGCTTATTGAAGCCTTTAAATCTTTTGTTTCGCAGGTGCCGGAGTCAGAACTGCTGATTGTTGGTGATGGGCCGGAAAAAGATTCACTGATGCGCCAGGTGCTGGCGGACTCGGAATTTCGCACCGGAAGTGTGATCTTCACCGGCGCCGTGAGTCATGCCGACATTCCCGAACTGCTGGCAAATGTGGATGTGGCTGTGGCGCCTTATCCTCAGCTGTCAGGATTCTACTTTTCGCCACTTAAAGTTTTCGAATACATGGCGGCGGGATGCGCGGTTATCGCCAGTAACATTGGTGCACCATCGCGTCTGATTCGACATGGGGTTAATGGTCTGTTGTGCGAGCCCGGAAATGCGATCGATCTGGCCGACGCGCTGCTGTGGCTGCAGCGCAATCCTGAAGAGCGCCGACATATTGCTCAGGCGGGATGCAGCCTGGTCCGGCAGAATCACTCATGGGACCATGTTCTGCAGCGAACGATTGATTCTGTTTGCCGTAATGTCAATTCAGGAAACCGCGGGCTGTCAGCCGACGTTCAGGTGCAGAAAACGACGACATGCAATATTTCCGTATGATCAAATCCGGCCTTCCTTCATCCTGGCGCATACTGCGACACGTTTCACCCTCTTTGAAGGGTGAGGCTCGGGGAATTGCTGCGTCTTTTGCCGCCATGATTCTGGCCGTGGGGCTGGGGATACTGGAGCCATGGCCGCTAAAGTATGTGCTCGACGTTCTGGTGGATACCTCAGGAAGTGCCGATGCAGCGAACCGTACTGCAACGTCCGAAACGGTCGTCATCGTTTCGGCAGTTGCCCTGGTCGTCATCTCTGCCGGCCGAGCTCTGGCGGAATACTTTCGAACAGTGGGGTTCGCACTGATTGGTAACCGGGTGATTACTCAGCTTCGGTCTGATCTCTTTCGTCATCTGCAGCATCTGTCCCTGACTTTTCACAGTGAAGCTCGAAAAGGAGAGCTGACGGTTCGTGTCATCAGCGATGTGAGTATGCTGAAGGATGTTGTGATCTCGGCCCTGCTGCCTTTGATTTCCAGCTTTCTGATTCTTTCGGGGATGGCAACGATCATGCTGATCATCCACTGGAAGCTGGGGCTGCTTGTTATTGGCGTGTTTCCCCTGTTTTGGCTGGTGACGGTGAGATCCAGCCGAAAGATTCATGACGCATCCCGGCGTCAGCGGAAACGAGAGGGGGCTTTGGCGGCAACGACTGCGGAATCCATGTCGGCTCAGCAAACCGTCCAGGCACTTTCTCTGCAGGATGTATTTCAGGCAGAGTTTACAAGTCATAACCAGAAGAGTCAGAAAGAGGGCGTGCGGACAAGTCGCCTCACTGCCGGCCTCGAACGCAGTGTCGACGTATTGATTGCCATGGCAACGGCCATTGCTCTTTGGCTGGGTGCCCGCTATGTGAAGGCAGGAGACCTGACAGCAGGCGAGCTGGTAGTCTTTCTGACATACCTGAAACGAGGCTTCAAGCCGCTGCAGGATTTCGCAAAGTATACAGGTCGTCTTGCAAAAGCGACGGCTGCAGGTGAACGCATCTGCGAACTGCTGGAGACTGGTAACGAATGCTCTGATGAAAGTCATGCAGCGGACGCTCCGCGACTGCTCGGAAATATCAGGTTCGAAAACGTCGCTTTCTCGTATAAAGATGGCCGTCAGGTATTACACGACGTTTCCTTTGATGTTCCTGCAGGTACGTCGCTGGCGATCGTCGGCTCGTCAGGGATTGGTAAGTCGACTCTGCTGAGTTTGCTGATGCGCTTCTATGAGCCGCAGCGAGGACGGATTCTGATTGATGGTCAGGACCTTCAGCAGTGGAAAGCGACTTCTGTAAGAGCTCAGCTGAGCGTGGTGTTGCAGGACAGCAGTTTGTTTGCTGCCAGCGTTCGGGACAATATTGGATTTGCCCGCCCGGACGCCAGCCCGGAGGAAATTGAAGAAGCGGCACGGGTAGCAGATGCTCATCACTTTATTCAGTCACTCCCCATGGGATATGAAACAATGCTGGGTGAGCGGGGAGTGAACCTTTCGCAGGGACAGCGACAAAGACTTGCGATCGCCAGAGCAGCGGTTCGCCGACCCTCGATTCTGCTGTTCGATGAACCCACAACGGGTCTGGATGAACACAGCGAACGCGGTGTTATTTCTGCATTGAATCGGGCGTCAGCTGGAACGACCACTCTGATGGTGACGCACAATCTTCGACTGGCAGCAACCGCTGACCGAATTCTGCTGCTTCAAAACGGAACGGTGGCTGAAGCGGGAACTCATGCTGAACTGATGAGCATTGATGGCGGCTACGCTCAAATGTACCGATTACAGTCCTCCAGCCTCCGGCAGGAAACCACTGCTCATGCTGTTGCCGTGTGAAGCTGATTTGGTACGCCGTGATGGTGATCTGCCGGGACTTGGTGTGATTCTGGATGAGTCCGCACTGTGCGACACCCTGAACACGCAGGCGAGAATCTTCGGAGGTTCGGTCACCAGTGTCCGGATTCAGTACATCCGGTACAAGCCGGGCCGCCGCTGCCTGGTGCTTTGCAGGGCGACCGTGGCCGGCATAGTACGCGAACTGCTGGTCACGGCAATGAGTCACAGTAGCTGGGAAAAGCAGAGACAGGTGAATGCTGCCAGGCTGGAGCAATATGAGAATACTGAGATCGACGGAAGCAGGATTTCGGTCGTTTGCTTTCCGGAAGATCGAAGACTTCGGTGTCTTCGGCCTCTGCTGAATGGTGAGCAGATTATCCCGATGTTGCGGCCCGTTCTGAAACGCCATCCGGAATGGTATCATGCGACATTTCATCGGCTTGCCTATCGTCCAATGCGCCGGTTTGTATTGCGAGGCGACGTGGATGGAAAACCGCGATTCGTTCTTAAAGGCTACAGTCGGGACACATTTCAGAGAGCCAGCCTGCAGGCTGAATTACGACTGAGCGACGTCGATCTCCCGGGTGCTCGCTGTCTGGGGGTGCATTCGCGACATCGGCTGATGGCTTTCGAGTGGCAGGCTGGTAACACTCTTGCTGATCTGATCCGTAATGAGTCGTCTGTCAGCACTGGAATTTCCACCCGGCTATCAACAGCTGTACGACAGGCTGCAGAGATACTGACAAAGCTGCATGGTTGTGGTTTACCCACGGTTCGCCTGCCAGTGGCAGAATATCGTTTATCGACGCTTGCAGAGGATATCGCCATATTGTGTCCGAAACTGGCGCCTGCAGCCACGGAAGCTGTCGCTTTACTGGAACAGCGATTCGCCTCAAATCGCGAATCGCTCGTCTGCATTCACGGTGACTATTGTCCCGGTCAGGTGATTGTAAACGCGAATTCCGCTCGGATGATTGATTTTGATGAGGCCGGGGCCGGTCAGCCGGAACAGGATGCTGGCAATTTTCTGGCCAAGCTGCTGTTCTTTCAGGTTTGTGAAGAAGCTCGTTCGGATGTTATTCAGAATTGTCAGAAACACTTTGAGGACGCCTGGCTCAACTCCAGCAACAGAGGTGATCAGCACACCTTGAATGCTCATGTTGCTGCGGGCCTTCTGCGATGTGTGCCGCTTCCGTTTCGGCGCGGCATGAAGAACTGGCCGGAAGCAGCAAAACAACTGATGCAGCTTGCGTCAGATCGGCTCAATCAGCGAGGTGGCGTTTGTCAGTCCGGCGGCAGATACAGATTTCCTGAAAGCAGACGCAAAGAAGCGCCCGATGCGTCAAATCCGGCGTCCCGGTTTTCCGGGTCCGTCAGTGTGCGAAAAATTGACAGGGCACATCGACCCACTGACGCACTTCGCTCAGCTTCGCCGGAAGTGACTGGCTGGCAGGAGATCTCCAAAGACGAGAAGTTGTTATTCCTGGGTCCTGCGTTTGATCTCGCAGCGATGAGTATCGCTATTACAAAAGCGATGCGCCATATCAGCAGATCAGAATTCAGGGTTCAGTCTGTGAAGCTGTTAAGACATAAGCCGGGACGTCGCTGTCTGATTGCTTATGAACTTTGTGACGATTCCATGCCCGGCGGATATCGAACCATTCTGGGAAAGGTGCGAGCTCGCGGGCTTGACGTTCGCAGCTGCGATACTCAGGTTCAGCTGCACGATATGGGATTTGACAGCGAAAGTGCAGACGGCATCAGCGTGCCCCGGCCTCTGGGCGTTATCCCGGAACTGCACATGTGGCTGCAGCCAATGGTCAGCGGTCGGGCACTGACTTCAGTCATTGAAGAGGACAACAGTGATGTACTGGCGAGTCGGGTGAATGCGGCCGTGCGAAAGCTGCATCATGCCAGTATTCGGATGGAACGATGTCACACTTTAACGGACGAGCTGACAATTCTTCGAGACCGTCTTGTGGCTGCCGGTATGAAGCGACCGGATCTGAGGCTGCGAATCGACCGAGTGTTTGATCGATGCCACGTGCTGTCCGAACGAATTGAAGTGCAGGAAAGTCGCTGTATTCACAGGGATCTGTACCCCGACCAGATTCTCGTTGACGACGGTCGGCTGTGGATCCTGGATCTGGATTTGTGCTGTCGTGGACCATCCCTGCTGGACGTCGGGAATTTTGTTGCTCATGTCCTGGAACAGTCAATTCGTCGTTCCAGCGTGGCACGCAACCTGCGACTGTTCGCTTCGAAGATGGCTGAGGACTGGCAGGCGAATCAGGCCCGAGAATCCGAACTTGAAATCTGGACGGCTCTCTCGCTGGCCCGCCATATCTCCATCAGTGCCAGCCATACCGAAAGGCGGGAATTTACTGAACAAATTCTTCAGGCGACCGAATTCCTGGTGTTCAGTAAAAGATGAAACACGCAGATAAACCTGGTTCTGCGATTTCGTCCGGATTTCACGCAACCGAAAACCTGATTTGCGGATAATAGGGTGATATTGGAGCTGTTGTCCCTGTTTTTAGAGAAAAAGGTATGTTGCTAAAGATCGGTGTTCGGGGAAGTAACGGGGCATTTACACGAGCACGCCTGTTTCTGGATTTCCATAACCAGGAAGCAATCATCTCTGCTGCCGCTGACTGGCACAGAACGGGAATGGCCATAAAAGGCACGTTTTGGAGATCACCTTCCACAGGTGTTGTCTACATTGAAAACCAGGATACGGCGAGATTTGGTGACGGGCATGGGATCAAATTGTTCAACGCTCCCTGGTTCGCAAACGATACGGCCAATGTTTGCGGCAGGGGCGAAATGAGATCCGGAAACAGCACGGATTTTTCTAACGCCAGAATCGAATGGAGAGTTCCCGGACTGACCGCACTGCGTCAGGAAATTCTGAATGTGGTTCAGGGACTGGGACTGACATCCAATCCGGCCGATAAGTCCAACTTTCCGAACGGCCCTCCGTCAGACGCATTAAAGAAGGCCGTTGCGGATCTGTACCGCAAGCAGAACCCAGGAAAAGAACCTCCTGTGTACAAGGGCAAAACAACCAACTGTGGGGAGTTGCCCGGCTACGTGCTTGAACGTGTGGGAGGTGACAAACCTGCCGACATGACGGTTGGAATCAAGGTTAACGGACAGCAGTTTGCAGCAAAACCCTCCCTGACTCAGTGGAAGGAGTATGCCGAAGCACTCGAAGTTGCCCGAGGTTCCAGAGGAGCAATCTGGCATCCGTTTCGATACGGATGCGGGTTTCCTCTGCCAGGCGATATCTATGTGCTGCGAAAATCTTCCGGTGGCAGTGACTTTGGCCATGTGGGGATCGTGATTGATGCTTCCACACCGGTTTGGAAGACAGCCGATTCCGGTCAGGGTGACGGGTTTGGATCCTGTTACCAGCCGCGAGCATTCAATTCGCAGACTGGAACGATGACCCTTTTGGGTATGGGATCGAGCAGGTTTCAGCCGGACGCCGGAACGCGATACCTGTGGGGCTGGGTTGATGTGGATGCTCTCTTTCAGCGTGAAATGATTTAGAACGCCTGACGAAACCTCGGTGGCGCACGCAGGTTTGTCAGAGGTTCTTAGGCGCTGTCAAACAATAAGTGTCGCCTTTTGCTCCGCAAAAGGATGCACTTTCGCGGAGCGAAAGGCGACTATGGCGGTAACTTATTGTTTTCCAGGTTCTTAGTTCTGAAACCCGTTTTGCGTTCGAATCAGGCCTTTGTCAGACATTCAATTTTTCCGTCAGCAAACTGCAACCGACATTCGCCCAGCAATTCTGCTTCCTCCGGGTTGTGCGTGACATGCAGAGTTGTCACGTGAGTCTTTCGGCTCACCGATTTCAGCAGTTCGCACATCTGGCTCCGAGTTTCTGCGTCCAAAGCGCTGAGCGGTTCATCGAGGCACAGGACCCGGGGACGAAATGACAGTGCTCGCCCCAGAGCAACTCGCTGACGTTCACCTCCGCTAAGTCCTGCGGGCGTTCGCTTCAGCAGGTGTGAAATACCCAGCAGGTCGGCCAGTTCGTCCACTCGCTGCTGAATCTGACGGCTGCCAGCCCGGCGAATCATCAGGGCAAAAGCCAGATGATCACGAACCGTCATGCCCGAAAACAGAGCCCCATCCTGAGGCACATATCCTACTCCGCGGGCTGCGGGATTCATGTCGGTCACATCCTGGTCAAACAGACGAATTCGACCGCTTTGAATGCGACGCAGACCAATAATGGATTCAAGGATGGTCGTCTTGCCGCAGCCGGTGCGTCCCATCAGCACGCCGAACTGCCCTGACGGAATTGAGAGGCAGATATTCTCAAGTCGAAACTTTCCTGCATGAATACAGACGTTTTCGATACTAATCATAGAGGTGTCTGACGTGTGCCTGCAGGCAGGAAGATAAAATCTCAGTTCGGTCAGGGATCGGCTCGGCGGTCACGCGGGAGTTCCACACAGCCGGGTCAGAATCAGTACAAGCATAGCGGCGACAACCATGATCATGGAGACCGCCACCGCCATGTCAATGTTTCCCACATTCATTTCCAGGAAGACCGACGTGGATAAAACTTCGGTTTTCATGCGTGTGGCTCCGGCAAAGATCAGCAGTGGTCCAAACTCACCCAGAGACCTTGCCCAGGCGAGCGTAAAGGCTGTCATCATGCCTCGGCCTGCCTCCGGAAGAACGACCCAGCCGAACGCCTGGACTCGACTGCATCCAAGAGAAATGGCAACCTGCTCGCACCGGGGATCAATATGATCAAACGTTGCCTTCATGGTTCTGACCGCAAACGCGCAGGCGACAGAAAACTGAGCCAGCACAACGGCCGGAATCTGATAAACAATCTGTCGGGCAAGATAACTCAGCGGCGGATACTGAAACAGAATCAGAAGGCTGAGTCCAATGACCAGTGGAGGAAGAACAATGGGAACATCGAGCACTGCATCCAGCAGCCGTCGACCGGGGAACCGATGCCGCGACATCAGATAGCCGGCCGGAACCGCGACGAGCAGTGAAAGTACAGCCGACAAAGTACATGTAATGAGGCTCAGCCAGATCGAATATCGGATTTTGCTGTCAGCCAGAGCCCTGCCAAGAGGGCCTCGGACGAGTCCTGCGTACCAGCCAGCGTCAGCGTCAGCGTCAGCAGCCGCACTGGCTGTATGGCTGGTCATATAGTATGTGTCGGCCACCAGCATACCGACGATCAACAGTACGTAAGCCCCGGCCAGAATGCCAAGCGAGATAAAGAAAACGGCGTTCGACAGTCGAATGCTGGCTGCATTGACTGGATAACCGGATTCGTCCGGGGATGGTCTGCTCATCGCCCGGCGGCCTTTTCAACAGAAGTTGCGAACTTAAACTCGAACCCGGCGTTGCGAAATGCTTCCGGGGAACCTGTGATCCGATTGTACAGGCGTCGCACCAGAACCTTATGAGCACTGGTGCGGGCGATGCTCAGCGGCTGTATGGCCATGTTCTGCGAAGAGCCAATGTGTACGATATCGATCTGTTCCCGGTTTGATAACGTGTCTGTGATGTAAGCCACGGCTGCGTCGGCATGGCCTGACAGAACATCAGGAATCAGCAGGGCCGACGATGGTTTTTCCACCACGACTTCATTTGGGTCTGTCTGTTTCTTCTTCAGGCTGTCGTATAGTCCTTCGTTGACCAGCAATCGACGAGTGAGAGCACCAATTGTGCACTGATCAGGTTCACCGATGGCGACCCGAATTCCCGGTTTGACCAGATCGGCAAGTGCGGTTACCTTGTTGCTGCCTTTGGGCACTACGATGACAATTTCGGCCGACGAGACATTCGCAGCTTCCTGAAACCAGTCTGCCACGTTATCCAGATAGTATCGATCGCAGGCCATATACACATCCGGAAAGCCAAGGTCAGTTCTCTGACCTTCGATAGTCTTCATTCGTCCCGTCAGCGTTCCGCACCCGTCATAAATCGTGTTGACTTCAACTCCCTCACGCTCACTGAATTCGCGAATCAGCTGATCCACAACCCGGCGATTGACGGCTCCGCAAAAGAACGTGATGGAGGGGCGTTCTTCCCATTGGTCACTTTCAGCGGGAGTGAGACCGGCTTCCTTAAATTCAGCCATTCCGCGATCGCTGGCAGTCATATAGCGAGCAAATCGCAGTGCGGCGGTCGGTTGCAGGCTGGATTTCAGGACGGCAATTTGAACAAGACTGCCTTCCCCCTGAAGCTCAGGCAGAGGCACGATTTCCAGATCACTGCGAAAACCGGGAGACGCTGCCAGAAAGTCCCAGATGACACCCGCGTCTGCTGCTCCAATTTTGACATCATTCGCCACATCATTCACTGTTGGCTTAAACACTCCGGAGCGAGTGACCTGCTGTTCCAGCTGCTGCCAGCGATTTGTGCCATTAATTGGAAGTTCCATCAGAAGCTTTTTCGCCGCCATTCCCACAGCGGCCTGATCAGGATCAGGAACGGACACAGTGATTTCTTCCCTGACCAGATCATCCAGTGAAGTGATCTTCAGCGGGTTCCCCTTTTTAACCACCACCACGACCTGCATCGCAGCAACAGGGATGGTTTCTGCCGCCAGCCCCTTCGCGACGGCCTGTTCCGTATAGATTCCGTCAGCAGCCAGAAAGAGGTCGCCCGTGTCAAATTTATTGACTTCAATCTGGTTCAGCAGCGAATTTGAGCCGCCAAACTGCAGATTGATTTCTACTCCGTATTCCCTGCGGTACTGATCGGCAATCTTCTCCATTGGGCCTCTGAGGCCTGCGGCACAGTAAACCTTCAATGGCTGGACAGTCTTGTCATTTCCTGGACCACTCTGCCTCAGCATCGCTGTCAGCAGGATGACCAGCGACACAGCACCCAGCAGCATCAGCCACATGATGTTCAACCGACCTGACCGCCGCACGTTTTTGTCTGAACCGCGGAAGCAGGCTGTGCGTCGCATTTGGCGGCAATCCCGGCCTGAGCTTGCCAGCCCGTGCCATTGCTTTGATTGCAGGGTCATTGAGCGGATCCAATCGGAAGATTTCTGGATCGGGACTGCCGAGATCCCGTAAACCGACAGCATAAGCCGGGAGAACTGAGTACTCAACCGAGTCGTGCGAACCCTGAACCGGGATTAACGGGGAATTCATCTCAATGGAAAGCTGAAGAACGCTGATGCGTCCCGTTTCTTTGTCTCAGTCTGCCGGAAACAAGTGGACAACCGGCGATGATCACGCAGGACTTGTCAGCAATTCCTGAACCTCAGCCCTTCCTTCTGACATTCGAACTATATGATGTGCTCGCCCGGCCGCGGCCGCATCGTGAGTGACCAGCAGTACCGCTCCTCCTTCGTCAGAATACTGTTGCAGGAAGTCCAGTACCGCGACGGCGTTGTCCGGGTCCAGATTTCCCGTTGGTTCGTCGGCAAGCACCAGTTTCGGACGGTTCAGGAGAGCCCTGGCCAGCGCAGTGCGCTGTCGTTCGCCGCTGCTCAGTTCTCCTGGAACATGATTCAGGCGGTGCTGCATGCCAAATCGTTTCAGAAGCTGAAGGGCTCTCTCATGGGCATCGGGCAGATCCACGGCCAGAGAAGGTGCCAGCACGTTATCTATAACACTCAAATAGGGAACCAGATGAAACTGCTGGAAGACAAAACCAATTGACTGACCCCGAAACAATGCACGAGCATCAGGCGACATGTGATAGGGATTCTGGCCGCATACACGGACTTCACCACTGTCCGGTCTCAGGAGTCCACCCGCCATCAGCATCAATGTCGATTTTCCACATCCGCTGGGGCCACAGACTGCAATGAACTGGCCAGAGTCTACCTGCAGAGAAACATCCGTCACGGCCCTGACTGTACCGGCGGTGCCCACATAACTTCGGTTCACTCGTTCCAGTTCCAGCAACATGATCAGGTATACCTTCGTGACTTTAGCGGTGGAGGGCAGAAGGAGGGACCTCTGTACCCGACGCGCTGACTTTGAATTCGTGACGATGTTTCCGCTATTCGGACTGCAGAATCAGGGCAGGGTCCATGCGGGAAACGGCCATTGCCGGCAGCCAGCTGGCCACGATGGACAGCAGCGGAGCCAGCACCATCACAAGGACCAGCACTGTGAAACTGCCCGTTTGCATCGCCGCCTGTCCGCCCTCGATCGATGATGTTGAAAGCATTCTGCCGACAGCGATACCGGGAAGAGCTCCGCAGACCGCTCCGAACAGTCCGATACACGCGGCCCTTGTCAGAAACGCAGTTTGAATCTGACCTGCTCGCAGGCCTATGGCCCGCAGGATGCCAATTTCTGAAGTGCGCTGTCGGGCATTTCCGAATGCCAGCAGGGCTACCCAAAGCGAAGCCGCAAGAATCGCCAGCGGCACGAGAACTGCGGCAAATTGCTCATGTCGCATTTCAATTGCCCGGCGTCCTTCCTGTTCTTCCTTCAGTGTGATCGCACCAGCGGCCTTTTCATCTTCCAGCGCCTTTTCGGCAACCACTTTGGCTTTGCCGCGAGCCTCCGCTCTTGTCAGTGCCTGAGAGTATCGCTCAATAATCTGAGTTCCCGGAAGAATGCGACTGATTTCGCTGCGAATCTGTGTAATGCGATCACCTGCACATTCACATTCGAGTGCCAGAATTGCATGGATCAGGTTTTGCAGCCCGAGCAATTCCTGGGCCTGTGCGAGGTCGATCCAGACGGTGACATCGTCACTGGAACCGCGTTCGGGATGCAGGGTGGCAACCGTAAACTCTCGCCCAAGCAGCGTCAGCCGATCGCCCTTTTTGAGCCCAAGTCTGGTGTGAATCTGATGTCCAACCACCATGGTTCCCGGCGCGACCGCGTCAAGGAGTGGTTTCTTTTCCGATGAATGCATAATCGGAACCTCGCCCCGAGTCCCGAAAAGAATAATCTCCATGTCCTTTTCCGGCCACTGAATTCGTTTGGTAACGCTCGGCAGGAGATGGTTGACCGTCACAATGCTGGTCGCTGCCAGCTTCGCGACATACTCTTCCGGCATGGTCTTTGACAGTGTTCCGTTCAGATGAAGCTCGGACAGGTCCTGATCCTCCGGGAGAATCAGAATGTTAAAGCCCAGCTCGCGCATTGTCTTCCGCATGATATCCTGCAGTTCGGCGCCGGCTTTGTTCACAGCTTCCTGTCGGGCAGCTACAGCCTTTTCGACAGTCTCCTGCTTTTGATTCAGAATTTCCGCTGTGGCTGCGCGATCACCGCTGAGCAGTACGTCTGCAGCAATCACACTTGCGACAGCGATTGCAACGGAGAGCATCCCAAGAAAGAAATTCAGTCGGCGGTGCCGAATTTCCCGGAACACAAGTCGCCAGATATTCATCGGTTTTGACCTGAATTGTTTGGAACTGAATTAAGGGGGCAGAAAAAGGCGAGAAACGAGAATTGCCTCGTCAGCCATTGTCGGGCTGTTTTTTGCCAATGAGCAGACTGCCGGCAAAAACGATCAGCACCACCGCCGCCACCACAAGAAGAACGTTGCGAAGAATGGGAGATTTCTCCGACTCGGACTGTGTGGTCTCTGCGGCGGCCATCGCTGGTCCTGATGTGTCTGAGCTTCCTGGAAACTTGTTTGCTACAGCCATCGCGGTTGCATTGTCGGTTGTTGCGACAGACGGTGACGTTTCGGTTGAAGATGCGGGGCCAGCAGATTTTGCAGGCATGCCCTCAGATGTTTGGCTGGTCAACGCAGCCACGCTGTCGCCCTGGGCTTGCTGATCCGGCAAGCCTGCTTTGGATTCGGCGGAAGCAGCGGGCTCGGCAAAGCCTGCCAGACCAGCGAGTGGTGGCAGTTCAGTTTCCTTCTGAGGAGTCGGTTCCACAAGTCCGTCCCAGTCAACAGCCATCAGAAGGTCGACACCCGGGTTTTCAGCCTTCACCGTGCACTGGCATTCTCCCGTCAGAAAGCGAGAGGCATCCTCGATCATTTCAGCGGAAACGCCATCTCCCACAAGAGCATGCAGTGCCCGTCCGCGTCCAAAGACCGGAAAAGCCATCGTCTTGTTGCGGAATTCCTCGTCCAGCAAATCCGGTTCAACTCTGAGCAGCATATCTGCCAGAAACTGATCACTCGGGTCATTCCTTGCCAGTCGGATTGCGGAAAACGCCAGTTTGACGGAACCGGATTCAATTCCCAGTTCCTTTGCATCCTCAGCGGCGAGTTCGGGCAGCTTGATGGTCTTCTGCAGTCGATCCAGTTCCAGTGTAAGTCGGGTGAAGGCGGCATCATCCTGCTCTTTATTTCCGCTTTCCAGCAGAATCCACACCACGGAGTCGCCTCGCAGGATTCGCTCCGCGATCTCCTTTCGCAGGGGAGAATCCAGCAAGCTGTCCACCGACTGCTGACTGAAGGATTCCGCCCGAACCACTGAAGGAGGCCCGGAACGGCCGGGAGTACGCACAACCATAAAAGGAAGCGATGCTGAACTGTGGGGCTCAAACGCGGCCAGATGTTCGGCGGATGGGTTAGCGTCCAGGTCCACCTGAGTGACCCGGACGTTGGCCAGTCCCGGCTGACGGTCATCCTGGCCAGTGATTCGCTGAAGAAGTACAGATTGTTCTGCAGTCAGCGCCCCGCGATGAAACAGCAGAACCTCATATTTGTCAGGCTGCCACTTTTCCAGAGCATAACGAAACACGGGAACCGTACAGGCTTTGCATGCTTCCGGCTTCAGCCACACTCCACACAGGAGTATCGCCGGAAGGCAATAGAACGACTTGTTTAACATGGCAGTACCTCAGTCGAAACCGAGTGGAATTCCGATTTGCTTTTGCAGTATCGCGAAATCAGCCGGTCGCTGCTCAAAACAGGCGATGGCGGAAACGTTGGAAACAGACATCAAACTGACCAAACTTCAGGCCCAATGCAAGTCTGCCGAAGATGATCCTCACGAACTATTCATCTTCATCAGATACTCATCATTCGCAGGTATTCATGGAAATTGGTGATCATTACACTGCTGCAGTCTTTCGATTACGCAGAATATTTGCAGATTTTACTCCCGGAGCGATCCGTATGCGACAGGCAGCAAAGAGAATGTCCATTTGGCTGTTTGCAGTTGCCAGATGTGCGGGCATCGTGATGCTTTGTGGTTCTTCTGGTTCCGCCGTGGCTGAAGACTGGCCGTCTTATCGCAACGGACCGGCACGCGTTGGTTCCACATCGGCCGAACTGCTTCCGGAAGCCACTGCTCGATGGGTTTATCGTGCTCCGGCGCCTCCCAGAATGGCCTGGTCCAGTGCGGAGGGTCGAGTAATAGAAAACCATCTGATCGGTCATCTTGTCAAATACGATGATGCGATTCATCCGGTCGTTGCCGGGCAGCATGCGTATATTGGATCATCGGTCGATCATCACCTCCATTGTTTCAACATTGCGACCGGCCAGGAAGTCTGGTCGTTTGCATCCGGCGGACCGATTCGGCTGGCTCCATCAGTTGATCAGGGGCGAGTCTACTTCGGATCGGATGATGGTTATGCCTACTGCCTGTCAGCACAGGATGGCTCGCTGATCTGGAAACATTTGGCGGGTCCGACCGACAGTGAATGGCTGCTGGCCCGGGGTGAGATGATTTCCCGATGGCCGGTTCGAACCGGAGTGCTTGTTGATCAGGGGGTCGCCTTTTTCGGGGCAGGCATCTTTCCTCACGAGGACGTTTTCCTGTATGCGGTCAATGCCGCGGATGGAACTCTGATCTGGCAGCAGGACAATATCAGTGTTCAGGATGCCGGGCGAAACGATCTTTCACCGCAGGGATATTTGCTGGCCGGTGATGATCTGCTGTTCGTGCCTTCCGGCCGTTCTCTGCCGGCAGCTTTTGATCGCCGGACGGGCGAATTTGTTCATAAACGAACCCATTCGTGGCGCACAACGGCCGGAGGGGTTGTTGGAGGAGTACAATCTCTGGTCGCCGACGAGCAGCTGTATGCAAGTGGTCCGCATCACTGGCTTGCCATGGAGCAAAAAACGGGAGATGTCGGATTCGGCTGGTTCGACGGTCGGCAGATTGTGGTTCAAGGCGATCAGGCGTATGCGTTAACTGGTCAGTCACTCGTTCGCATGGACCGCCTGAAATATGCTGTCAACAGTCGCCGCCGACATGAACTGGAGATGATCGTCTACGATACGACTCGCAAGCTCTCCGGTGCGGGCGATCAGGCCGCGTCACTGCGTGAGAAGATTGCCGATGCAGAAAAAGAACTTAAGGCGATCGAAGATATCGGTATCGACTGGAAAGTCCCATCAACAGACGATGCCTGTCTGATCACAACTCGAAATCTCGTGTTTGTTGGCGGACCCGGTCGAGTGACAGCGTTTGCCGTTGATACGGGCGAACAGAAATGGCAGGCAGCTGTTGAGGGAGAAGCCAGAGGTCTGGTTGCCGGGGGTGGTCATTTGCTGGTCAGCACGAACGCCGGTCACATTTACGCGTTTGCGGCTGCTGACAGCCCGTCGGTGGCAATTCCGGAAACCCCTCAGCTGGTTCAGAATCCGTACCCGGCTGATGAATGGACGACCTTTTACGAGCAGGCAGCTGAAGATATCCTGCAACAGGCCGGTGATCGGCGTGGATTCTGTCTGATTGCCGGAAGTGAGGACGGGCGACTGGCCTTTGAACTTGCCAAACGCAGCGAATTGCAGATTTACGGAATAGAGAATGATCCCGAAAAGGCAGCGCGAGCTCGCAGGCTGCTGATTTCGTCCGGCCATTACGGACACCGAATTGTGATTCACCAGACGGACGCTTCAAAGATTCCGTATTCAAATTATTTCGCCAATCTGGTGGTGTCGGACACATATCTTCGTACCGGTCGTCTTCCCGCGGATCCGGAACTGCTGACTCGACATATCAAACCTCTTGGGGGAAAACTTGTACTCGGGCAGCCAGCGGTTTCGCCGGTTCCCGCAGATCCTCAGGCGGTATGGACATTGTTTGAAAAGACTGGTCTTCAGGATCAGTCGTCTCTGAAAACAGAGGGGACGTGGAATACCCTGACCCGTCATGGTCTGCCGGGTGCCGGCGACTGGTCACATCAGTATGGAACGCCTTCAAACACGGCAGTCAGCAGAGATACCCGAGTCAGAACGGATCTGGGAGTTCTTTGGTATGGAGATCCGGGACCGGGTGAGATGGTGAATCGTCATGAAGGCGCTGTAGGGCCGCTGGCGACAAATGGGCGACTGTATGTTCAGGGCGAATGGTCCATTATGGCCTATGATGCGTACAACGGGTTGTTCCTGTGGAAACACGAAAATCCGGAAGCCCTGCGCACGGGAGTTTTCCAGAACCAGAATCCGGCGAATCTGGCAGCAAGTGATGATCGACTCTTTCATTTTGTCAAAGATCAGTGTCTGGAACTGGACGCCGCAACGGGCAGGACTCTTCGAGTTCATCGGCTGCCGGCTGAAAAAGATGATGGTCAGCATCATTGGGGCTACGTGGCAACTCAAAATGGTCTGCTGTTTGGTGCTGCAACAGTTCGAAATGAACTGGAAGCTCGCCAGCGGCGGCGTGGCCGAAAAACGAATGATTCGACCGATGTTTTGTTTGCGATCGATCTGGAAACCGGAAAACATCTCTGGCAATACACCGGAAAGAGCATTTCTCACCATACGATCGCGGTGGGTCAGGACAGCATCTTTTTCATTGACAGTTCGATCAGCAGTGAGCAGAGGGAAGCTCTTCTTCGCGAAGACAAATCGCATCTCGAGCAGCTGACAGGTAAGGAGCTTGAGCTTGCAGAAGAGCGAGCGAAGGCTGCCGATGTTCGCAGAGCCGTGGCGCTGGAAAGCCGCTCTGGAAAGAAGTTATGGGAGACGTCAGTTGACGTGACGGACTGCAGCGACATCGGCGCTGGCGGCGGCAAGCTTTCGCTGATGGTTCAGAATGGTGTACTGATCCTGGGGGGCGCTAACGCCAACGGACACTACTGGAAGCAGTTTGTCGCGGGCGAATTTTCCCGAAGGCGACTGGTCGCTCTGTCAGCAGCGGATGGATACAAGCTGTGGGCCAAAGATGCCAACTATAAGGGTCGCCCGATCATCATGGGAGAAAAAGTACTTGCGGAACCCTGGGCCTTTGATCTGCAGAGCGGAGTGCAGCAGATGCGACAGCACCCTCTGACGGGAGAGCAGGTTCCATGGAGTCTGATGCGGACCGGGCACCACTGCGGAATTCTGACGGGTTCCGATTCGGGAATGCTGCTGTTCCGTTCGGGTGACACTGCGTTCTACGATCTGGAGACGGACGGAGGAACTCGTCACTTTGCCGGACATCGGCTGGGGTGCTGGATCAACGCGATTGCCGCCAATGGTCTGATCATGATCCCGGAGGCCAGTGCCGGATGTGTTTGTCAGTTCTCGATCGCCTCGACGATAGTGCTCGAACCGCGTGAAAAAATGCGGCGTGAATGGATGATCCAGAGTGCCGCGGGAGCTCGAACGCCGGTAAAATCGATGTCCATCAACCTGGGAGCTCCGGGGGATCGCAAGGATGCAGACGGCAAGCTGTGGCTGTCGTATCCTCGTCGAAAAGCCTATCAGGAAACGACTCTGGATGTCGCTCTGGATTTTCAGCCCGTGTTTGCGGACGGCGGCGGGTTTGACGGAGTCAGTGAAAAGAGTCTGACGATGGCCGGACCCGGTATTCCGTGGGTGTACTCGTCCTGGGCGCAGGGTCTTCAGCAGATGACCATACCTCTGCTGGGAGCAGGCGATCAGCCGTCAAACTACGATGTTCGCCTGCATTTCGCACGCAACAGGGCGGACGGCGACAACCCGATTATCTTCGACGTGGAACTGCAGGGCAGGGTCGTTCTGGAAAATGTCACTCTGCCTGAAGTCGGTGGCGATGGAGCAGCGACCGCATTGATCCATGACGTCCCCGGCGTTGCTGTCAGTGACAATCTGACAGTCCGACTGCTGCCCAAGCAGGGAACAACTCGACTGCATGCCATCGAAGTCAGCCGTGTTCCTGTCGCGGAATAGGAGTGGCTCGGCCAACTTGTTGCTGCAGGCGGTGATTTACGAATACGACAGCCTTGACCGCCGCATTCGGCGGACGGTGAGCAAAGTAGCCGTCACCAAAGTAGCCGTCACTCTCCGAGTGACGCATTGCGATTCCCTGTCACCCCCGGCGTCGACCTCTTGTTCAAGCCTTCTTACTGGTTCTGAATGAGCTGGTCTCCGGTATGGTGGACCGCCCAGTGATCCGGAGGCATGGCCGTCGCCGATTGCTCCGGCATTCGCAATGCTGTTCAGTTTGCACGCGATCGACTGAGGCAGGGGAGCCCACGATCCGCAAAGAATTGATTAGGCCGGCGCTGGGTACGGGGTTGCCGTTTCCGGTTCACCCGGTGTCGCTTCAACAGCAGACGCCGCAGTCGAACACGAACCGTTCGATCCATTTCGTCAAAGATACTCCAGTGACAGTGACGGAAGTACGCAAACCATCCGCGAAGGCTCGAGTTGAGGCATGCGATCATGCACTCCTGAGAGCAACCTGACCGGCGCGGAGTTAGGGCGAGGATCCGGTCCCGGACCTTCTCAACGCTCTTTCCGCGTGGAAACCGAAGTTTCCCCCGAAAAGAGTAGCCAGGAAATGCGAAACTCTTCTCGCGTGAGCCCACAATTTGATTCCAACAGGAGGTCACTGAGGAAACGGAGGAGTCACCGGGAATACGCTGAGTCATTGTTGAACTCCGTTTCCTCTGCTTCCTCCTGTTCAATAGCGAGCGTCAGCTGTTTCGTCAGCCGACTTTGTGCGTTCGCATAAATCCCCGTTTTTACAGTCATCACAGCATCCGGCCAGACTTTTTTTCCGACGTTTAGGGAATCGCGAAAGGAGACATTCTACTTTTCCTTCTGATTAGGTCTGCCTCTGGGTCAAAGCGGTGATTCAAGACCGAGCGAAGCAGCGGTTTTTTCTGCCAATGAGTATCGCCGAAAGGCCGGATGGCGACGATCACTCAGAGCGTGCTGACTGGCGGCAATGTGGTTTACTCGTACGGGTACGATGATCACGGTCGAGTATCTTCATTCACGTCACCGGCCGGGACTCGCAGTTATTCGTATGACTCATTTGATCAGCTGACCGGTGCCACCGGTGGAACTCAGACCGCCGAGGCGTATCAGTTCGATAAGAACGGAAACCGAACGGGTTCCGGAGTCGTCATCGGCCAATACAACCGCGTGACCAAAGTAGCCATCACTCTCCGAGTGATGCATTGCGATTCCCTGTCATCCCAGGCTGCGATCCCTCATTCAAACCATATTACTGGTGCTGGATGAGCGGGTATTCTGGCTGGTCAGACCGACCAGCAATCCGGAGGCAATGCTGTCGGCAATTGCTCCGGAATCACACGTAGGCGAGTCTCTCCGAGACTCGCAAACTCTGCGCCCGGAGTCGCTACCAGGCGGCGCAGTTTGCGGGTTAAGCGTCTGTTCCGGCGTCTCTGCGAGACGCCGGAACCGCGAGTCTCGGAGAGACTCGCCTACGTGTTTGCAATGAAGGTTCCGGGACTGGCAATCAGGTGCTGTGGTATTTGTCGGACCAGCAGAACAGCGTACGAGACGTAGCGAAGTACGCATCCACGACGGCTGGCAGTCAGGCGTCCGTTCGCAATCATGTGGAATACGATGGCTTTGGCAACGTCACCAGCGTTGACGACCCCAGCATTGGGACCGAATCGCAAAGAAGTGGGGCAATGAGTGTACATCTGCTGCTGTTTTCGGACCTTGGGTCAGCTGCCAATGACCTGGAGACAAAGGATTTGGCGGGCGGTCGTGCTTGAGGGCTCTGATTTACTGTCTTTTGCCACAGCATCGGGGGATTCACATCCACCGTTCGCCCGGGAGTCCACGGCACTGGCGGATGGCAATGCGTAAAGAAATATTGCTGAATTGGCGGCATCGGACGTACATCGAAGGGGTTTTGTGATTGAAACCCGGATTTTTCGCGTACGATTCTCAAGACCCGTGTGTTTGTTATGATCGTCGTGGTACAGGCGGAAAAGTGTACTCAGCAACTGAGGAAACGGCCCGATCAAAAGGCCGGGGATGGTGCATGTCAGACAATTCGTCGAATGAGATTTCCTCGCAGTCGGTAGACCTGTTGCATCAGGCATACGGCCGACTGAAGGGGCAAATTCGCAAAGTTATTGTTGGTCAGGATGACGTGATTGAGCAGCTGCTGATTGCGTTGTTTAGTCAGGGACATTGTCTGCTGGAAGGTGTTCCGGGGCTCGCCAAGACGCTGATGATCAGTACGTTGGCACGCAGCCTGTCGATGACCTTTTCCCGCATTCAGTTTACACCGGACCTGATGCCCGCCGACATTACAGGGACCGATGTGTTACAGGAAAATCGCAGCACAGGCCAGCGGGAATTTCGTTTTATTCCGGGCCCGCTGTTCCACAATGTGGTGCTGGCGGATGAAATTAATCGTACGCCCCCCAAGACTCAGGCCGCATTGCTGGAGGCGATGCAGGAACGTCAGGTGACGGTCGGACAGACAATTCATAAGCTCAGCGTGCCGTTTTTCGTACTGGCAACACAGAATCCCATTGAACAGGAAGGTACCTATTCGCTGCCTGAAGCTCAGCAGGACCGCTTTATGTTCAAGGTGTTTGTCAGGTATCCCAGTTTCGAAGAAGAGCGGATGATTGCCCGGCAGACGACTTCCAATATGAAATTTGACGTTGAGGGCGTGCTGACGGCTGAGCAGGTGACGGAGATTCAGACGACCGTACGTCAGGTTCCGATTTCTGACCATGTGATCAATTACACGCTGGCCCTGGTTCGTCAGACTCGCGTTGGTGAACCTGGAACGCCGGAATGGATTAATCAGTGGCTGGCGTGGGGAGCGGGACCACGAGCTGTTCAGAACCTGTTGCTGGGGGCAAAAACCCGGGCACTGCTGAGTGGTCGTACTGTCGTTTCCACGGATGATATTCAGAAACTGGCAGCTCCCGTTTTGAGGCATCGCATTGTTCCGAACTTCACGGCCGAGAGTGAAGGAATTACTTCGGACCGGGTGATTGAGCGACTAATTCAGGAAACGCCAGCACGAGAAAGCGAACTTTCGAGTGACCCACGATTTGGAAAGATATTTGCGGCCTGACGAGATTGCGCGGATCTCTCGTCTTGAGCTGCGTGCACGCCGGGTGGTTGAAGGCTTTGTTTCTGGTTTGCACAGAAGTCCGTATTTCGGCCAGTCGCTGGAGTTCGTACAGCACCGGGAATACGTTGCCGGGGATGACACGCGCCGAATTGACTGGAAATTGTGGTCGCGATCAGACCGCTACTACCTGAAGCAGTTTGAAGAGGATACCAACGTTCGAGTGATGCTGCTGCTGGACGGCAGTGAATCGATGCAGTTCGGATCCGGTGCTCTGACAAAGTTTGACTATGGCAGCACAATCGCCGCAGCGCTGAGCATGCTGGTGCTCAAGCAGAACGATTCTGTCGGTGTGTCGGTATTTGATTCTTCTGTTCGCAGTCTGGTTCCGGCCAGCAGTCGGCACAATCATCTTCAGGCCGTGCTGGCGGGGTTGTCGGTGGAGACGGCCGGGGGGAAAACGGACATTAAGAGCGTGCTTCGCAGGGTTGCCGAATCTCTTTCACACCGCAGTATCGTGATTCTGATTTCCGATCTGTTCTGTGATCGGGACGAGCTGTTCAGGGGCCTGCAGCTGCTTCGACAGCGAAAACACGAAGTGCTGATGATGCATGTAATGGATGATCAGGAGCTGGATTTTCAGTATTCAGGCACATTGCGATTCGAGGGGCTTGAGGACGCCGGAAGGCTGACCTGCGATCCGGCTGCTCTGCGGGCCGGATATATGAAGGCACTCGAAACCTTTCTGGAGACGATTCGTCGTCGGTGTGCCGGCAGTGTGGTTGATTATCGTCTGGTTCGAACCAGTGAAAACCTTGACGCCGCTCTTGCTCATCTATTGAATGCAAGAATGGGCTTTCACAAGAAATAGTTCGTCGAAATAATTTTGCAGATGTGGATTTTGTAATCATGTCGTGGCTAGCGCAATACTTTCTGAATCCCGGGTTTGTGATCCCGGGACTTGCGCTGGCGTCGATACCCATCATTATTCATATCCTCAGCCGGCTGCGATATCGAAAAATTCGTTTTGCCGCGATGGAGTTTCTGCTTCAGAGTGATGAACTGAACCGAAGGCGGCTCATCCTTGAACAGCTGTTGCTGCTGCTGCTGCGTATACTGGCTGTGTTGCTGATCATGTTTCTGCTGGCACGGCTGATTCTGGATCCCTCGCGGCTGTTGATGCTGCGAGGAGCCAGTGTGCATCATATTGTGATACTGGACGATTCGCTTTCCATGAGGGATCGCGTCGACAGCGAGACTGTTTTTTCTGAGGCGATACGAACTCTGGAGCAGATGCTGGCACAGGGAGGCGAACGCTCGGGCGCTGCCAGAGTGACCGTGCTGACAATGACAGATCCTTCTCGTGCGATTGTCTCGGACCGGCAGCTCGACAGCGGGCTGCTGCAGGAGATCACCGGTCGGCTGCGAGGATTGCGATGTTCATTCCGTGGGGCTTCTCCGGTTGCTGCTCTGACGACTGCTCAGGATATTCTCGCGGCGGACGGCGGAGTCTCACCTCAGGTGCATGTCATTACCGATCTTCGCACCACAGACTGGACTGGACGGCCGGAAGTGGCGGCCGCGCTGGATGCCCTGAAGAGCATTGATGCAGACGTTTCGCTTGTTCGCGTGGCCCGGGAATCTCACAATAATGTGGCTTTGGAAGCACTGACGAGCGATTCACTGGCGATCGCCCAGGGAGTTCCCTGGAGAATGAATCTTGTACTGAGAAACTACGGAACGAATCGAGTTAGTGAACTTCGCGGCACGGTGCTGGTGGATGGCACGCCTCTGCCTGCCAGCGTGCTGATTCCCGAGCTGGAACCTGATACCTCGGTCACCGTTTCCCACGATGTGACCTTTCAGATCGAGGGGCGGCATCAGGTGGAGGTGCGACTGAATGAGGATTCGCTGGTCGAGGATAATCGCCGATTTATTGCGGTTGAAGTTACCGACAGGCGACCTGTGCTGATCGTGGATGATGAAGGACAGCAGGAAGATGCTGGCTATGTGGCGGCTGCACTGAGTGCGGACGAAAAGCTGACGGGGCTTTCAGTCGATATTCGCACATCTCAAAGTTTGTCCGGTCTGAATTTGTCCGGATATGACTGCATCTATCTGCTGAATATTCGAGACCTGCCGGCGGATACGTCGATCTTGCTGGCCGACTATGTGCGTGAAGGCGGCGGGATTATCTGGTTCCCGGGCGAGCAGGCGAATACTCAGTGGTACAGTGGCACGCTCCGTGAGCCGCAGCTGCAGCTGTTTCCGGTCCCGCTGGGCGTGCTTCGTGTGCCTGTCAGCGGCGGTCGGCTGACCGATTCTGCAGCGGCCTCTGAATCTGCAGCCAACGACACTTTTCAGTCGCCCGTTTTTGAGCAGCATCCGATTTTCATGGTCTACAATGTGCCGGACAGTCCGTTTGCAGATGCGATACGCATGGATCGATGGTTGCAGGTATCGGAAGACTGGGTGAAAGATGATTCACAGAGGAATGATGGAGTCAGGACATTAGTCAGAATGAAAAACGGGGATCCGGTTGCCTTTCAGCACCAGCTGGGAAAAGGTCGCATACTGACATTTCTGACCGGAGCCGGGCGAAGATGGAGTAACTGGCCCATTGCACCGGCGGCTCCGGGCTATGTTGTGATGCATTTACTGATTCATCCGTGGTTGCAGAAACCGGCGGACGGGATCGAGATTCGCGAACTTGCAGAACCACTTGTGCTGCAGTGGCCGGCGGGCAAGTTTCAGGAGAATGTTGAAGTCTTCCTTCCGGAAGCAGAAACTGATGAGGATGCTGCGCTGGAGTCGTTCGTTCGAATGCAGGCGACGGCCGTTAAGGAGAGCCCACCAGAATCTGCGTCAGAAAAGTCTGAAGAAGACACCCAGTCTGACGCTGGTGAGTCGCTTATGTCCGTGACGGTGACTCAGGCAAATCGTCCGGGGCTTTGCCGGATTCGTCGGTTCACTGCGGATGGCAGCACCGTCGACACGTGGATTGCATTAAATGTCGTGAATACAGAAAGCCGTCTGGCGGTGGCGGAGCCTGAACAGATTACGAGCCAGGCGGGAATGGATCATGTGAGAGTACTGGAATCTGCCGCGGTGGCATCGCTGGGAGGTAACGAATCGGGGCGAGAGCTTCGCTGGCTGCTTCTGGGGCTGCTGGTCGCAGTGCTGACGGCCGAACAACTGCTGGCTCTGCACATGAGTTACCATCCGGAGGACAGAAGATGACTCCGGAGAATTTACTTCAGCTGACAGCGCGCGGGTTACCCACCATCGCCCAGACTGAAACTCAGTCTTTCAGGGCGACTGAACTGGATTTGCCGGAATCGACAGCCGGAATTCTGTTCATGGCCGCCGCAATTGTGTTTCTGCTGGGACTGACTCTGCGGACTGCGTTACGTGACTCCCGATTTCTGAAGCCGACATGGCGGACTCTGCTGACGATTCCCCGGATCATTGTGCTGCTCCTGATTCTGGTGATCGTGCTCAATCCACGGGAACGCACTCAAATCAGCCGCATCGAGAAATCTCAGGTAGGAATTCTGATCGATACGTCCTTGTCGATGGCCTATCCATCGGACGATGCTGGCGATAATGCCGCAGTGCCGACTGAAGTTTCGCGCTCGGAAGCGGTAGCGCAGGGACTGATTGAATCGGGCTTGTTGAAACAGCTGGCTCAGAAACATCAGGTGTCTCTGTATACTTTTGATTCCAGTTTGTCCGGGCCTGCTGCAGTTGTGTCTGAGCAGGGGGTTCGGTTTACTGACGATGGAGTGGCAGGTGCCCCGGGTGATCGCAGCGCCACTGTCGTCGCAGCTGGTGCATCGGAAAATTCTTTGAACGGGTCTTCAGCTTCTGCTGCAATTGACGATCCGACTGTTCGTGAACGGTTGAAGTCCGTAATGCAGCCATCCGGAAGTGAGACTCGCCTTGGCGAGGCTCTGCATCAGCTAATCGGACAAACTTCCGGCCGCACGCTCAGTGGACTTGTTGTCATATCAGACGGTCGGATGAATGCCGGGCTGAGTGCAGAAGTTGCCCAGACTCGGGCTGCTCGAACTGGAACGCGATTGATCACAGTGGGGGTTGGCAGCGAGCGACCTCAGATGAACTGGTGGATTTCCGGAATGCAGTCTCCCACCGACGTTCACAAGGGAGATCCGTTTGACATCAGCGTCAGTATACAGGGAAACGGGGTCAGCGGCCGGAAAGCAGTTGTACGGCTGTATCAGCAGTCGGCAGGTACGGATGGGAACGACAGAAAGCTGGTATCTGAGCAGCAGGTGCTGCTGGTTCAGGATGCAATTCCCGTCACAGTTAAATTCAGTCACCAGCTGCCGATACCCGGCAAGTTTGAATACATAGCGAGAGTAGAGTCGGATGAGGGCAAAGTCGCTGAAATCACTATGGATGACAATGAGCGAATGCGGGAACTTGAGGTGACTGATCGCAGGATTCGTGTGCTTCTGATTTCCAGTGGCCCCATGCGTGATTACCAGTTTGTTCGGAATACGCTTTATCGGCACAGTGGAATTGAATCGGACGTCTGGCTGCAGACCGTCGGTGACGAGAATGTCGAGTTTGTTTCGCAGGAAGCGCGGCGGCTGCTGACCCGTTTTCCGGCCACTGAGGCTGCATTGTTTGAATACGACGTAATCATCGCATTTGATCCGGACTGGAGTCGGCTCACTGCAGATGAGAGGCAATATCTGAATCGCTGGGTTTCGGAGCACTCCGGGGGGCTGATTGTTGTGGCCGGCGAAATTTTTACTCCGAAGCTGGCGCAGGACGTGGATTCGTTTCGCGATATCAGTGTGCTTTACCCGGTGTTGCTGAATCGCATGGTGCCGGAACTTCAGCTGAGTCAGCGAGCCGATCAGCCATGGCAGCTGGCGCTGACGCAGGAAGGTGCTTCGGCCGAGTTTTTGAAGATTGCAGACGCTGCCGGAAATACTCGAAACGATCTCTGGCAGACGTTTAAAGGGATTTATCGGTCTTATCCGGTGCGAGCATTGCGGGATGGGGCCGTGGCTTTGCTTGAATATGGCAATCCGCGTGCTCGAACGGAAATTGGGCAGCCGCCGTTTCTGGCATCTCAGATTTATGGAACGGGTCGTACAATGTTTCTGGGATCGGCAGAGACATGGCGGCTGCGGGAAATTTCGCCGCAGGGACATCAGCGATTCTGGACAGGGCTGATTCGTGAGGCAGGGCAGGGCAGGCGTGATCGCGGTTCAGCTCGCGGACGTCTGCTGCTTGACCGTACTGAGGCTGTTCCCGGACAGGCCGTCAATATTCGTGCTCAGCTGTATGATGCGAGACTTCAGCCATTGCAGACGGAATCGGTAAGTGTTTCGGTAGTTGACGCGGATGGTCGTCCACTGACCGTACCGGATCGGTTAAATGCTGATGGTCGCGGAGCTGGTCAGTACGTGAATAACTTCCGTCCGGTTCGTCCAGGAGTTTATCGGATCACGGTGCCGGTTCCTGAGTCGGGTGATGTCCTGCAGGCTGCTGTAGAAGTGGTGCTGCCGAATCTGGAATCGCAAAATCCTGCTCGGAACGTGGATCTGCTGACTCGCCTCACAGTGGATTCGGAAGGCCGTTATCTGTCATTGCCGCAGATGGTGGCGGAACTGCCGGGTCTGCTTCCGGACCGAAGTGAGCCGGTTGTGGTGGATGAGCAGCTGAGAACACTGTGGGATCGACATTGGCTGATGTATACATTAATTGGACTGCTGGCCTTTGAATGGTCATTAAGACGACTGATGCGACTTTCGTAAGTTTCGTGCTGACTATGAACCAAATAATTCCTGTTGTTTGCTGACGCTTCTTCCATGTTAAGTGAATCTCATCACTCCCGATTGTCGACGACACGGATTTCTCTTCCGCAGGCCGTCCAGCAGTTACTGACCGATGTCAGGGTTCGGCTGCGGCGTGATGCCATGGTGTCAGGCATTCTGCTGCTCATTTGTCTTGCAGGAATCGTGTTCTGGGTAACGACGGGAATCGATCTGGGCTGGTTTGCCATCCAGAAGCTTGAACTTCCTGTTGGACTGCGAGCCATCTTTCTGTCGGTGCTGCTGCCGGGGACCATGTGGGTACTCGGCTCTCGAATCGTGTTTCCGCTTGTGCGCACGGTCAGGGATATTGATCTGGCCGTATTGCTGGAACGTCGGTTTCCACAGTTTCAGGATCGGCTGATCATCTCAGTGGAAGCCGCGGGCGGATATCCACTGGATGGTCCTCTGGTGGCAGACATGCTTCAGAGGGCGGCTGTTGAAGCCGGGGAACTGACCGGTTCGCTGTCGGCCGATGAGGTTTTTGATGTGCGTTCGATCCGGCGGCTTGCCGTTTATGCGGCGATCGCAGTCATGTCCGTAACCGGTTTTGCTTTGGTGCAGCCCGGTTCACTGCAACGCTGGTGGAATGCTTTCATTCGGTGTGACGTTTCCTATTATCAGAGATCGACGGATCTTCAGGTGCTTGTGGTTGCACAGCCTGGCGATCGGCGAGTGGAGTTTCGTCAGCGGGATAATGACAGGATTTATCTGCACCCCCGCGGCGCCGATTTTGAAATGGAAATTACAGTGCCGGAAGGTGGCCCTCGGGAAGGTGTTGCCTGGGTTGTTCCTGATCGAATTCGGGTTGACGTGATTCGCAGCGACGGCAGTCTGAGTCGGACGTTTGTGTCACCCACATCGGATCGAACCTGGCGCTTTGTGATGACCCGACTGCAGGAACCGATCACCATCGAATTGCTGGCTGGCGACTATCGCAGCGTGCAGCCATGGCGAATCGAACCGGTCAGCATTCCCCGGCTGGATGCGATCAAACTGGAGTGCCAGTACCCCGAGTATACCGGCTGGAATCAGCTGCGTGAGACCCAAATTGAAGTCACAGGCAGCGAAGTTGCATTGCCTGTCTGGACCGAGTTTCGCCTGAATGCACTTTCCGCCAAGCCGTTGCAGTCTGCAAGAATTGTTTCGGGTGAATTTGAACTGTCGGGAGATCGTGAGTCGTCTCATGTTGTGGGTCGACGAGGTGTCCATGCGATATCCACTGGGCGGCAGCCTCTCATTTCAGCCGATGGAATGACGCTTTCCGCGGTGTTTCAGGTGATTGCTGCAGAGACCGGGGATGCGGGAGATGATGGTTCATCCGGTGAGACTCGGCAGGCTTCAGTCGTTGACTCTTCATCATCCGGTCTGTCAGCAGCGGATCCCGGGGATGGAGCATTGCCTGTCGTTTCCAATACACCTCTCAGGTTTTTCCTGCATGACGACGACGGCGTAATGTCGGTGAATCCTGAGGTATTGCGAATTCGCGGTGTCGAGGACAAACCGCCGGTGATCGTGGCCAGAGGTGTGGGAATCGATAATGCTGTGACGCGATTTGCGCGGATACCTGTGACCGGAACCATCAGGGACGACTATGGTCTGGCCTCAGCCGGGTTCCAGTTTCTGGTCGATGATGAATCCGAATGGCGTCCTCGCCCGTTCCATCAGCTTCCGCAGGCCGGGCAGACGGAATTTGAGCTGCGAAGAAGCGATGACGAGCCGACGGAGGTTTTTGACGTAAAGCCACTTGATCTTTCGGAAGGTCAGACACTCACGCTTGCCGTGGCGGCTGTGGATGGTAATTCGCGACCGGGGCCCGGGATGACCCGAAGTGAACCAATGTTGTTTCGAATCGTCAGCAATGAAGATCTGTTATCACTGCTGTACACACGCGAAATCACACTGCGGCGCAGGATGGAAGAAGTGATTGCCCAGCTGGAGCAGATTCGCGAGGATCTGGTCTTTCATCGGGAACCTGCTGACCGTCTCGATTCCGGAGACAACTCGATCATTCTGCCACAGGATCGGATGGGAGTATCCACCTGTGCGGCCAGAAGCGGCAGCAATCTGCGACGGCAGACGAATGAAATCCGTTCGATTGTGGAGGGTTTTGATGAAATTATTCAGCAACTGATTAACAATGCAATTCCTCCTCAGCAGCTCGCGCAGAACATGCGGGACGAGATCCTGAATCCTCTGACGGATATTGCAGACAAGCCAATGGCAGATGCCGATCGTGTGCTGAGTGAGTTCGGCGTGGCAGCTCAGTCCGGGAAAAAAGTCAGACTTCTGGTTGATACGTCCCTTGAACGTGTGGAGCTGGTGATTTCGCAGCTTAAGGTGATTCTGGAGAACGTTCGCGACCTTGCTGAGTTCCATGAAGCGCTGCGGGATCTGAAAGCCATTCTTGAAGACCAGCAGAAATTGCAGGAAGAAATCAAGGCCCTTCAGAAGCGAAATCTGATCGACAAGCTGAAGTTGCTGGAGTAATCCCCTTATTCTCGGAGAGTGCCCGTCAGGCCTCGGTGGCATGTCAGCGTGGCGAAATGCTTTTCGAGTGTGCCGCGTAAATGACGTACAATTAAGGTACGCAGATAAGCTCCGAAATTCAGGATAGCTGCACAGAATTTTCAGGAGGTGCGGAAACTATGATGACGGAATGAGGGAATGCCGATTCTGATTAGAAGAGCAGTACTGTTGCGTGCCAGCCGACGCGCGGATTCTGCCGAAACGCATGACCAGGACGGTCGCAGTTTAGTCGGAATAGGGTTGGGACCATGGATGGGCTCAGGAAATTCACGGGCATTGTGGCAATCTTCTGTCTGATGCCAGCAGTGACAATTAGCGCGCTGGCGAATGACGGCCGGAGCGAGGATACCTGTGCCGTAATTGGGGATGTGGCGAGGCCAAACACGTTTCGTTGTGAGGCCGATCAGCCACTGAGTCTGAACGCTGCACTCGACGCTGCACAAATGATTTCGGAGAACTCAAATGTCCTCCTGATCCGTGCTTCAGGAAGTCAGCAGTGGACCGAAGTCGTGTCACGGGGTTCGACGGTTGCTGGCCCGGTACTGATGCGGGGCGACGTAATCGTCGTCAGTGCTGTCGGGCAGACAAGGACGGGGTTTCAGCCCAATGCCGTGCTGATTGAAGAGGGGCGGCCTGTTGTACTTGCTCTGCAGACCAGCAGTTCGGTTCCTGTTGTCGTTGCTGACGTACTTTTGAACTGCCAGCTGCCACTGAACAGGGTTGTGGATGTTCAGCTGATTTCAGCAAAACCAGGCCGATCACGACGTTCTGTTCAGCCCGCATTTGAAGTTGAACACGGTGACGTGCTGATGCTTGCCGCTGCGAGTATCCGCCCGACCCGCGCCGGAACTGGTTTTCGGCCGATGGTGAGTGAGTGGTCCGGAGAGAATTCAGGGGCTGCTGAAAACAGGACCGCTGAGGCTTCGGTGAATCCCGAGTTGCAGAGTTCTTTGGATGCTTCTGCATCAATGTCCCCTGGTATCCCGGAGACGCCTGGGCCGGTCGACGCTGGTGGAGTCCTTTCGACGTCTTCGCCCGCTTTAGCAATACCTCAGCCGTTTCCAGCGGCATTCAGCGGGTCTGCGGGTGGATCGGCCGGTGATCCGGAGCTGGAGCCAGATCATCCTGACCAGCAGGAATCCGTGTCGGGCGACTTGTCCGTGCAAATGGTCAGCAGCCAGTACGAGAAAAAATCAGGAAAGGCATTTCCTTCAATCTCGTCCGGGGCTGATATCGCTGAACTTTCTTCGATCCTGCCCGTTGCTGCATCCCTGCAGGAGAATGCCCCGGTTCCGCCGCGGGAAACTCCGGCCGCTGCGGAAGTCGCGACCGGCATGAACGGCTGGAGCCTTGCATTTATCGGAGGTCTTCTGGTTGCCGGTGGTTTGATTGTATTCGGCTGGTTGAAATCGGAGGCCGAGATGCGGGCACAGCGAACCGTGAGTATGAATACTCTGCGAGGCAGTTCGCCGGAAAGTGTCTCAGTCGCGGACAATCACAGCAGATCTCTAAGCCAGATTCAACCGCTGAAAGCTGTGTCAGGAAAGGACTCGGAATCTGTGGACCATTCTCAAAAGCCAGCGTCTCCGAAAATTGATACCGAACCGCCAGTCCAGCTCAGCAAACGGGAAGGTATTGTTGTCTCAGAGCCGACTGCAGTGGAGCTTGTGCAGAAATCGGAATGGTTTGGCGGTGACTGGATACGGCCTTCCTCACAACCAGTAACGCCGAATGCAGGCGGTGATGGCAGCAGGCAGGAGGCCGCCATTGCTTCAGAGGTCTCGATCGCTCAGGTGCAGCCAGTGTCTGTTCCGCCAGTGTCCGTTTCGCCAGTATCGCACCAGTCAGTATCCACGGTGACGACACAAATGGCCGCGGTTCCGTTGCCGGTTTCGGCGGAAGGTCAGGCAACAGAGATTTTTTCGGATCTGAACGATCTGATTGCCAATCGTCTGCCTGTTGATTTGTGTGAAGCAAGGCTTCCTCTGCGAGTCTCACTGTTTGGCCGCCCGGCTGGGCCGCGACGACTGAGGATTGATGCGGGGCACACTCAGCTGGCTGGTCCGCACATGTCAATGAACGCGGACCGGCGTCGATCTAATCACAGCGTCACGGCGACTGTTGCATCGTCTGCTGGCGGATTGTCTGCCGGTGGGTTGAACACAGGCACGCAGGCTGGCAGTGCTCACCCGAGTGAATCGAAAGAGAAGCTGGAAGCAGGGCCGGGGATTTCGGAACCTGTTAAAGGTATGGCAAGTCTTGACCGGGCGCTCAACTTTCTGCATGAACAGGGCGAATGATGATTACAGCAATAGATTTTGGATGCAGCAGAATCCGATCAGCATTTCGCAATCCTGAACATCCGGAGAGGCTGTCGCTTTTTGCGGAACGCTGTGAATATGCTTTGCTCCGGAATACAGAGCCTCACCGACGAACGCTCGAAGAACGGCAGATCTCTTATGCCGTCTGTGAAGATTCGCTTGCTGTTGTGGGCAATCAGGCTGAGCAGGTGAGATGGCTCAGTCGCCTTCCATGTACTCCTTTGATTTGTGACGGGGTCATTCCAGCGGATGATCCTCCGGCGAGGCAGATGGTGCATCTGCTTGTGCAGGCGATTCTTCCGGAGCCGTCAGGAAGTCTCAATCTGTGTGCCATTACTCTTCCCGGCACCGCTGATGAGACACCTTATGCGATCAGGAATCGAGAATTTTTGTGTCGGCTTGTGCAAATGGCCGGATATGAGCCGCTGATTGTCAATCCGGCAGAAGCTGCAAATCTGGCGGCGGGCAGCAGTACGGCGTTTAGCGGGATCAGCATCGTGATGGGTGCGGAAAGTACCGAAATTTGTATTTCGAGGCTGGGACGTGCGCTCGGAACATTGTCGCTGGATGTGGGAAGTAACTGGATTGATTCTGAGATTTCGAGGCAGTTTCGAGTCCACTCGTGGGATGAAGACGGGGCCTGCTATCTGGATCTTGAAAATGTTCGCGCATGGAAGCAGCGCAGTGAAATCAATCTGCGGCATGCGATGGGTGAACGTGAACGAATGATGCTGAAACTATATACCGTGGTACTGGATCGGGTGACGCGAGCCATAGTACAGCTGTTGTCCGCAGAATCACTGCGAGGCAGCCTGCAGAATCAGCGACTTGGAATCATGCTGAGCGGAGGTGCGGTCAAGACGGCCGGATTCGCAAGTCTGCTGACAGAGCGTCTGATAGAACATCAGATCGCCGATCGTATTCTTGCCGTGCGAATTGCTCCGGATCCGGACATTGCCGTCGTCAGAGGCGCGTTGATTTTTGCGGAACTTGAGGCACGATCGAGGGCAGGGGAAAGCGTGGCCGCATAGCCCGTTGTCAACTTGTTCGAAAAGGGAATCCGGCAGTCCGGGCAGCTCGTTCCCGGACTGGCTCTTATTCCGACATACGATCCATGAATCGCAGAAACTCAACTTCAAGTCTCGCAATATCACCGAAGGCTGTCTGAAAATCCCTGAGGCGATCTTCAGGCGAATACAGCTTTGTCGGATCCCGGCTTTCCACGATCCGGATGTAGCGGGCGAACTGAGTTGTGCGGGCCGGATTCTCTGACATGAAATAGGTCAGAGCCCATGCGGCACTATACGCATCAAGGACCTGGGTGCTGAACATTTCCTCGTCGGCTACGATACGGGCAATGTCGCCGAGCCTGCGGCGAGACTCATATTGTGTTTGAAACCAGTGCAGACGCTCGCTGTTCAGACGGGATTCTAATCCCGGATGTGAGGATTTATCACGCATGCCTGGTGCTTCCAGTACGGTAGCAAGTCCCTCCATCAGCCACGACGGGGTGCGATTCATCCGCGAGTGGATGCCGATGTTGTGACCGACCTGATGAGTCGCCTCATGGATGATCACATTGGCTGTTTCGCTGGACATAGCGGCTGCCTGATTCAGGCCGAGTTGCACAGATTTGCCATTGAGCAATGCCGTGACTGCGAGGTTGTCGGAAGTCCCGGGCATTCCCGGCAAAACATCCGGACCGGGTGTTTGGCCTGCTGGTTTTTCGGTCACGGCAGAAAGCAGACGGGAATCATCGAAAAGGGCAACTCTGTTCGAACGAAGTGAGTAATAACCTCGGAGTGACGAGGGAGAAGCAACATCGTCACGGCGGCAATATTCTTCGAACTCTTCTCTGGTTCCAAACACGACGGCGACAAGGATGTTGTCCGGAGTGGTAACCCGAAAACCTCGGACCCTGAAGAATTGTTCGACCTGCCGGAAAACGCCTTCGAAAAGTGTCGCGTAGTCAGCCACTCGATCTCGTGGCGCCACAACAAGGTAATGTGTGGATCCGGATGTTTCGTAGCCGGGGAATTCACGTCGCAGTTTTTCCCGCATTTCTCCTGGCGTGGCGGTCCGGAACTGCTCGGAAACAACTTTCATCGTCTTTACCGATGCGACGGGCAACTGATCTATTCTTCCGAAACGATCCATGAGGTGACAAAAATCACTGTCTACCGCAATCACGCGGCCGACGTATTGCGCTGAGTCAGCGGAGACTTCGATCAGGCGAGGTTGCGAACCAGCCAGACATTCCGACACCGGAGTGATGACAATGGTCAGTATCGCGATCATCATCACAGCCCGCCATCCTGATGATATGCTGCTGTTGCTGACGGCGCTGGCTGAGCCAAAGGCCTGCGTCCGGAAAACCTGTGAATACGGATTGAGCATCATTTCTTTTTGCTGGAACTGACCGCCTGATCGGCGCTGTTTGAATTGTCATGAAGAGGAGGCGAATTGCCTCAACATCACTCAAACGTTGCTCAGAGTTGCAGGATGACGGCCGCAATCTGCAGCAGAAACTCAACAGCAACAGGAATTGTGGTGGGTCAGATCGACTTGTTTCGAAAATGCAACATGGGTGATGCCACCCATGGGGAATTCCGGCAACATTTGATGCCGGAATGCAACACTGGTGGTTGCCGGCGAGCGACAAATGCTGTGTTTTGGCAACATATCAACGGACTCATTTTCTGCCACATAAGGGTTCATGCGTTCAGTTGTGGCAGCCTTGTGGCAAAACGATTACGAAACGACTTGCTGGCAGCGAGTTGGGGTAGCAGGCGATTTCCGAAAGCTCATAAGATTAAGGATGTCGAAAGAATCGCGGCCACCGGCTGCGGCTAAAGATTCGGTGGAAGATTATCGGGGAACGGTTCGCCACCGAGGGATTCCGGGGCGTCACCTCGATCAGGGATGAATTCAGCATTGGCCACATCATTGCATCAGCAGCTCAAAGAGCATTATGTAAGCAATAGCGAGTTGCATGAGGTTACTGTTGGCGGATACCGAATTGACTGTATTGATTCGGGCGACCGACTGATTGAGATTCAGTGTGCTTCGCTCTCGGCGATTCGTCGCAAGGTCCAGGATCTGCTGAAGTCCCACCGAGTCATCGTCGTCAAGCCGCTTGCCAGTCGAAAACTGATTGTTCGGATGGATCGAAGAGATGGGGAGATCGTCAGTTCGAGGTATAGTCCACTGCGACAAAGCCTGATGCATGTATTTCAGGACCTCGTGCATTTTGCCGGTGTTTTTCCGAATCGGCGACTGCGTCTGGACGTATTGCTGACAGATCAGACGGAAGTTCGGATACCTCCGACGGATCGGAGTTCCTGGCGAAAAAAACATAGTGTGCAGGATCGCTGCCTGGTGACTGTATCGCAGCACTTTCAGTTTACCACACCCGCTCAGTTGTGGGACGCTTTGGAGCTTGTTGTCCCGGAGCGATTTACAACACATGAGCTGGCCGATATCTCGGGCTATCCCCGGTGGCTTTGTCAAAAAGCGGCCTGGTGTTTTCGCAACATGGGCATTTTTGATGTTTGTGATAAGCAGGGCAATTCCATGGTCTATCGAATTGTGCGGCGGAAAAGGCGGCGACCAGTTGAAGCGGCCTGAAACCCGCTGAAGCGGCCTGCAACCTGGAAGTGCTGAAAACCCTTCAACCTTGTTCCGGAACCGGATGTATTCCAGAATACGGCGGCGGATCATGAAACCAGGCCCTCAGTAAGGCCCGTGTTTTAAATTTCATCGAAGTAAAAAAAGGCGAATGACGTGAGTGAAAAGTGGATTGCCGATCGGATGCATCGAATTGACGCTTCTGGAATTCGAAAGGTGTTTGATCTGGCTGCCACGATGAAGAGGCCGATCAATCTGAGCATTGGTCAGCCCCACTTTGATACGCCTCAGCCGGTCAAAGATGCTTTGTGCCAGGCTGTGCAGGAGGGAAAAAACGCCTACAGTCAGACACAGGGTATTGCTCCGCTGCTCAGGGTTTTGCAGAGTGATGTTGATCAGAAGTATGGACATTCGGATCGTCGGGTCTTCGTGACGTCGGGAACCAGTGGCGGACTGATGCTGGCCCTGTGCACGCTGTTGAATCCAGGTGATGAGGTGATCATCTTTGATCCGTGGTTCGTAATGTATAAGCACCTGACGACGCTGGCTGGAGGTACGGTCGTGCAGGTTTCGACTTATCCGGACTTTCGGATTCGGGCAGAAGCAGTGGAAGCTGCGATCAGCGACCGGACGAAGGTCATTCTCTTCAATAGTCCCGGCAACCCCACAGGTGCTGTTGCTTCCGCGGAAGAAGTGCAGATGCTCGCCGAAATCGCAGCTCGGCACGATATCGCCCTGATTAGTGACGAAATCTACCGGGCATTTTGTTACGACGAGCCTTTCAGAAGTCCGGCCGAATGGAACGATCGCACCATTGTCATCGATGGTTTCAGCAAATCACATTCGATGACCGGGCTTCGGCTGGGATATTTACATGGGCCTCAGTACCTGATTCAGCAGATGACCAAATTACAGCAGTTTACATTTGTGTGTGCTCCTCACCCTGTCCAGTGGGCTGGCGTGACGGCGTGGGAACAGGATTTGTCAGGATATCAGGCCGACTACCGTCAAAAGCGAGATCTGATGGTCAGTCTGCTGAAGAACGATTTCCGGATTGTCGGAGGTCAAGGTGCATTTTATCTGTTTTTGAAAACTCCGTGGGGGACTGGTACAGAATTCGTGACAGAAGCGATTCGAAATAATCTGCTGATCATTCCCGGGAATGTGTTCAGTCCGGCGGACACGCATTTTCGCCTGTCGTTTGCAGCGGAAGACGATGTATTACGCGAGGGAGCAGAGATTCTTTGTCGATTGGCTCGTAACCCTCCTTCCAGTTTGCAAACCTGAACAATGACAGACGTGAAGTCGGTCATGCTGTTGTCAGATCCCCGAGAATCCCGAATTTCCGCCCAATCACCGCAGATGTGTTCGCTTGTATAGATTTTATGGTGTGTTGAGGGGGATGGTATTTCAGGGAATTTTGTACCGTCCGTTGCAGTCGTTGTTTTTAGCGGTGACTGGGTGGAATTTATCTGAATGGTCTGGGATTTAACTGAAAAAGACTGAACAATATTACCTGTTCAAGGGGTTGTTACAAAAGAGGAATCTGCGGTGTTGGTTCCGGATACATCTTTTCCGGTTTCATAAGAAGGAAAGAATTATGCGAACTCTTCGTGGAAGATCGAGCGGTTTTACGCTGATCGAGTTGCTCGTGGTTATTGCCATTATTGCCATTTTGGTGGCGCTGCTGTTGCCTGCGATTCAGCAGGCGCGAGAATCTGCTCGTCGTTCGCAATGCCAGAACAACCTGAAGCAGCTGGCGTTGGCGCTGCACAATTATCATGATGCTCATCTGGTGTTTCCGCCAGGCCAGATCGTCACTCGCTGGGCCGGGGACCTGACTCCCACTGCTTTGCTGCCACGATATGTTGATCCGTTTGAGCCGATGAACAGTCTGCAGAATCTTGGGCTGCATGGTGCCAGCTGGATGCTGCACATTCTGCCATTTGTGGAACAGAAGCCGGTCTACGATGTCTGGCGTCAGGACTTCAATGTCTTCGGAAACTCGGAAATCACATACGACATTATTGCTGTTCCGTCGCCGTGGCGAGCTGTTGGAAATGCGCCAGCGCAGACGGAAGTTCCTTTGTTCTACTGTCCGACACGACGTGGTGACTTTGATCGGCAGAAGTTCAGTCAGAACTATACTCTGGACTCTTCCAACCTTGTCACCGTGAAACTGTCGACAGGTGTTGTCGGTGGGGGAAATGACTACGCGGGATGTGGTGGCTCTGGTCTGATGTTTGCCCGACAGTTTCGTGCGTTGCTGGATCCAACAGGTCCACAGCTGGATTTTCTGACACGGTCTGCGCCTACGGCAACCAACAATATGAATGCCTTGTCCGGTAATCTTGGTATGTTTTTTGCGAATAGTTCCGTTCGAATTGCTGACGTCTCTGACGGTACATCGCACACGATTCTAATTGGCGAAGCAGAACGGTTTGGCGGCGATGTGATGAAGAATCTGGCTGCTGCAGCCCGAACCGACTTCCAGAGGGCAAGTGACGGCTGGGCATGGGGAGGACCATCGACCATGTTTTCCACTCTTGAGGGTCCCAATAAGCGACAGTTCTGGGAATTTTCCGGAAGTTCACATCCGGGGCTTGTTCAGGTTGCACTTGTTGACGGCTCCGCACGGGCCATCAGTGAAAACATTGGTGAGCAGGTATGGCAGCGACTGGGCAATCGTGCACAGGGGGTCGCCCCTGGCGGTGGCTTCTGATTCGGTGATTTGCTGAAAGGAATTCGCTGACCGGATTCAGTGAACAGGTTCGCCAGGCGGAGGGTTGATGCCCCGCCTGGCGATTTTTTGTTCTTGCCGACTTCTGTACAATGAGGCTTCAGAGTTCCCGAAGACCGGAATTCTCGCTCTGAGAACTCGGTCGCCTTCGGCGTCTTCCTTTTTCTGCCTGAAAATACCATTTATGTTTCGGGAAGTGTTGTCCCGTCTGACAACCGCTGATTCCTGAACATCCTGTTTACTGACATTCCTGAGTCCTTCCAATGACCATTCGATATTCCTGCACCAAGTGTGGTGCGGTCATGAAGATCAAGGATGATAAGGCTGGCAGCAGTGCCAAATGTCCGAAATGTGGGACTGCCTTTGTCGTACCTGCACTCGAAGAAGCCTGGGACGGAGAGATTGAGTTTGAAAAGCCGGCTGCTGAAGCTGCTGAGCCTCCGGATGAGGACGACGTGCCGCTGGAACGTGCGGCACCGTCTGAGCGAGTGACGTCGTCACGTAAGCGGAAGAAGATCGCGGAGGCGAGGGCCGATGAAGACGACGATGAGGAAGAACAATCGTCTGTTGATGACGAGTCCGATGATGAGGAAATCGATTCCGACGTCGAAGCCTCTGACGACGATGAGGAAATCGATGAGGATGACGATGAGGAAAATGAGGAAGACGACCTGGGCGAGGACGACGATGGGGACGAGCGGATCTCGCTTCAGGATGACGATTCAGAATCGCCCGATATGCCTCTTGAACTGACTCCGGCTGCTCCCGTTTCCGATGCGTTTGATCCTTCCGACGTCCTGGGGAACTCTGGTTCAGGACGTGGAATGTCAGCTGCCGCTGCGGCTGAGCGCAAGGCGTCGGTTGCCGACATGATGAGGGAATTTGAAGCAACCAAAAGAAAAGACAAGAAGTCGAGTGAGTCAGTGCCACGGCCCGTCGTCAGCACAGCTCAGACCGCCGGAACTGCGGCAGAAGCGATTTCACGTGCTTATCAGGCAAAACGTGAAAATATCATGAATCCGAAGATGAAGGAGCCGGAGGTAAATGAGCAGCGTGAGTTGTTCATTGCCTGGGCGATTCGAACGATTCCGGTGATCCTGTTTGCCATCGCTCTGGGAATTGGTCTTTACAGCTTTGTCAATCGCAGGGTCTACACGGGAGCTCCTCTGGCGCCTGTTGCAGGTCAGCTGACTCGCAGTGGCGAACCTCTCTCCGGTTATCAGGTTCGACTCGTCCCCGTCTTATCTGATGCGGAGCTGAGCGACAGTGGCGAGAAGGACAGTCCGCCAGGTCGATCCACCGCGTCTGGTCTTACTGATGGGGAGGGTAAGTTTGTGATCATGTATACAATCCAGGATTTTGGTGCATCGATTGGAGATCATAAGCTTGAACTTCTGAACCCCGATGGACTTGGCGTTGTCGTGCCTGAGCAGTATGTAAATCAGACGGTACCGCCCGAAGGTATCGAATCACTGCGAATTGATCTTCCCTAAATGGCTTTTCCTGACAGGAAGCCGGGCTCCCGAAAGGGTCCGGCAGGCTGATATGTCGTCGACTGTGATCATTGACTATGGAATGGGGAACCTTCGAAGTGTTCAGAAGGCCTTTGAAAAGATTGGTGAGCCTGCTTCGATCAGCTCCTGTCCCAGGGAGATTGCATCAGCTGCAAGGCTTGTATTGCCAGGCGTGGGCGCATTCCGGGATGCGGCCGCTGCGTTGCGCCAGCATGATCTGACGGGAGTCATTACCGACCACATCTCAGCAGACCGCCCATTTCTGGGAATCTGCCTGGGGTTGCAGCTTCTGATGGAAGTGTCGTTCGAAGACGGCCAGCACGAAGGTCTGGGTATTATTCCAGGCGCCGTACGACGATTTGATCTGCCTGTCGACTACAAGATCCCTCATATGGGATGGAATCAGCTTCAGCCGGTCAGCGGACGTCCTCTGGTACCACTGCTGGAGGGACTGTCGACGGATAGCTGGTTCTATTTCGTTCACAGCTATTACGTGGACCCGGCGGATGCAGGCTGGATTGCTGCGACAACAGACTATGGCGGGGCATTCGTCTCGGTGGTTTCCCGAGGTCAGGTTATGGCTACTCAGTTTCATCCCGAAAAGAGTCAGCTTGCGGGACTCAGATTACTGAGCAATTTTCTGTCGCTGAGTAACTTAGTTCCGGACAGGCCCTAAAGAATGATTCAGTTATTGCCAGCCATTGATTTGCTTGAAGGTCGTTGTGTACGACTTCGACAGGGAAACTACGACGACAGCACGATCTTTGCTGACGATCCCGTCGAAATGGCAGCTCGGTGGCGAGATGAAGGTGCGGAGCGCCTGCATCTCGTTGACCTGGATGGAGCTCGAGCCGGACGACCCGTCAATACGGAGGTCGTTCGCCGGATTTCTGAGGCCACAGGATTGCCATGTCAGCTGGGCGGTGGAATTCGCAATGAGGATTCTATTCGCGCTGCTCTTCTGGATGCCGGTGTGGATCGAGTGATCATTGGAACGAAGGCACTTCGGGAGCCTGAGTGGTTTCGTGAGATGTGTCAGAAGTATCCCGGACAGCTGGCATTGGGGCTGGATGCCAGAGACTCCATGGTGGCCGTCGACGGATGGCTCGAAGTGTCAGGAATTTCTGTACTGGAGCTGGCTCGCTCGTTCCTTTCGGTTCCTCTTTCCGCAGTGATCTATACAAACATCGCTAACGATGGGATGATGCAGGGAATTGATGCGGGCACACTGAACGATTTTCGTGTTCTCGCTTCGATGGGATTGCCTGTGATTGCTTCAGGGGGTGTCACCACCATGGCTGATCTTGCGGCATTGAAAGCCATCTCGGAAGAAGAACCCAATCTGATCGGCGCGATCACGGGACGTGCGATCTATGAGGGAACAATTCGTGTGCGGGAAGCGATCAGGTTTCTGCGATCATCGGACTCGTGAATCATGAGAGACAATTTTCTGACACAGGAAGTCATCGAATCGTTTCATCGGAACGGGTACATTATCGTCCCCGATCTGCTCGATCAGGAGGAAAGCGATCTGCTCAGAACCATCGCCCGCCGAGATCAGATGATCACCGCGATGAGAACTTCGCGAGCTGATGGTGAAGGCGGGGCCGTGGAACTGGTCGTGGAAAACGAGCTTCCATCCGATTCGATTTATTCGGCCATTGTTCAGGCTGAGCCACTGGTAACCGCCATGGAGACTTTGCTGGGTGATGAAGTTTATCACTATCACCACAAAATGATCCTTAAAGAGCCAGGAACCGGCGGTGCATGGACATGGCATCAGGATTATGGCTACTGGTACAACAATGGCTGTCTGTTTCCGGACATGGCAAGCTGCATGTTTGCTGTGGATAAAGCCACAAAGGAAAATGGCTGTCTGCAGGTTATTCGTGGTTCCCATCGGATGGGGCGAATTGACCACGTGAAGCGAGGAGATCAGACCGGCGCGGATATGGAGCGTGTTGATGTTGCCCTGGAACGGATGGAGCTTGTTTACGTCGAGATGACTCCGGGTTCGGCGGTCCTGTTTCACGGCAATACGCTGCACCGTTCGGACCAGAATCGAAGTGAGTTTCCACGCTGGGCGTTTATCTGCTGCTATAATACTCGTTCCAACAATCCTTATAAGGAAGGTCGTCACCCGCGATACAGCCCCCTGGATCGCATTAGTGCAGGGGAAGTGGCTAAAGCCGGGCAGAGGCATCTGCTGAAACTGGAATCAGCCTGAAACTGCAGTCCGCATGCCGACCTCGATTCTCCATGGGAATGATAACGTGACCAGTAACGCTCGACTGACGATGGACCAATCGTGAGTGCGGCAGCAGAACTTTCGAAACAACTGCGGACGGAGTCAGAACGTCTCGGGTTTGATGCCATTGGCATTGCCGCTGCTGTTTCGCCTCCAGGCTACCATCGCTTTCTTGAATGGCTGGCGTCAGGTTATGCGGCCGATATGACATGGCTGGACACGCACCGCGACGCACGTGAGCATCCCTCCAGCGTAATGTCCGGGACCGCCAGCGTGATTATGGTCGCACTGAACTATCACGAAGGGACGCCCCACCGGGACGGTGGTCGTGTGTCGCGATATGCCTGGGGAGACGCTGATTATCACAATCTGATGCGTCCGCGACTGAAGGAGCTGGCCGAAGTCATCCATAAATCGAGTCCGGGCGCGAGGACACGGGCGGTTGTTGATACGGCACCCCTTATGGAAAGAGATTTCGGCAGGCTGGCCGGGATCGGGTGGGTCGGAAAAAACACCATGCTGATCAGTCGCCGCATTGGCAGCTGGTTTTTCCTTGGTGCAATCCTGACAGATGTTGTGCTGGAGTGCGATGAAACGTTCGAGTCAGATCACTGCGGCACGTGTACAAGGTGCCTGGACGCGTGCCCAACGCACGCATTTCCTGAACCGCACGTTCTGGATGCCAGTCGCTGCATCAGCTACCTGACAATTGAACGTCGTCGGGATCCGATTCCATCGGAACTTCGGGATGGCATGGGACAGTGGTTGTTTGGCTGTGATATTTGCCAGGATGTGTGTCCATGGAATCGCTTTGCTCCGCAGGCCAGCGATCCTTCACTGCAGCCACGAGCGGATTCAAATCCGATTGATTGCCGGGAACTGCTGAGACTTTCAGAACCGGATTTTCTGCGGCGTTTTCGCGGTACCCCCTTGCTGCGTTCCGGGAGAGCAGGGCTGCTGAGGAATGCGGCCATCGTACTGGGGAACATGCGTTGTGGTGAGGCTGCTGCTGAACTGACAGCTGCACTTCAGGATGGCGAGCCTTTGATTCGCGGTGCAGCGGCATGGGCACTGGGACGGTTGCCTTCGGATTGTTCCCGCACCGCATTGCGTCAGCGGCTGCACGAGGAAACTGATGCTCAGGTGCAGCAGGAAATCCGGGATGCGCTACAGGCTTTGGATTTCCAGGGTCTCGCGGATCAGCCTGGCTGATGTCCCAAACAGATACCGATAAGAAACGAAGACGGCTTAATGAATACAGGCTCAGCACCTTGATGATGCCGAGCCTGTTTCCAGTGCGACTCTGCAGCGGATGGCTTCTTTCCGGCGGCTGAAAACCGTTTCCCCGGTTGAGACCCATTTGCAGATAAATTTACTGCTTTTGCAGTTCTTCAGATTTCGTCTTCAGTTCGGCTGCCTTCTTGATGGTTTCTTCAGACTTCTTCTTCAGATCCTCAAGAGCCTTGGTCGCTTCATCGGCTTTCTTTTTGGCCTCTTCAGCAGCCTTGGCAGCGTCTTCAGCCGGTTTCTTTGCGGCCTCTGTTTTCGCCAGCGACTTTTCAACTTCCGCCTTGGCTTCAGCAACGGATTTTTCAGCGGCTTCAACCGCTTCTTTCGCTGCTGCGGGATTCTTCTTGATCTCTTCCAGCAGTTTTGTCAGCGTTTCCAAATTCGCTGTTTCCGCTTTCAGAACTTCTCCGGCCGAATCCTGAGCGGCTTTGGTCAGCTGCTGCTGAGTGGCCGCCGAAGTGCTGGCGGCAGCTGTGGTTTCAATCGCTTTTTCCTGTTCAGTGATTTTTGCAGCAAGTTCTTCAACCTCTTTGGCTGCATCTTCAGCAGCACGGGCTGCTTCCACTTTGGCTTTTTCCCGATCCTTACGGAAGTCGGGAACGATCTCAATCTGCGGCAGGGCGGACTTGAGAGGTTCTTCACCGGCTTCTGTCACAGCGGTCTGCCAGACAAACAGCTTCTTCAGATTCTTCAGGCCATGCAAATGTGTCAGCCCGGCGTCAGTGACCTTTGTATCGTAAAGGTTCAGGTATTCCAGAGTCTCAATGCCGGTCAGATGAGGCAGTCCGGCGTCCGTCACTGCCGTTCGTTCAAGGTGAAGCCGCGTCAGTCCTTTGAGACCGGACAAATGTGCGAGTCCTTCATCCGTGATTTTTGTTCCACGCAGATTCAGCGTGTGCACATTCGTCTTTCCGGCCAGCATTGCCAGAATATCATTTCCAATTTCCTTGTCTGACAGGTGAAAGGAAATTGACAGTCTTGCATCGTTTTTTGCAAGAGGCATTGCCTGGCCGCCGGCATTTTGCACGGCCTGCACCAGCTGCTGATCCACTTCAGCAGTTTCCTGATAAGCCACCGCCACGCTGGAAGACAACATGACAAAAAGAAGCGTTCCGGCCAACTTCATGACGCACCTCGAATTATTCAACTGCCAATTCATCCACACGTAAACCACGTTTCGCGAGGCTCAACAAGGCATCGCTTATCTGAGGAGATTAGGCAGATTTGGTCGGCAGTGCAATCACCTGGACAAAGGAGTATCAGTGACTTCGGATTTGAGAGTTGTTCGCAAGTTGACTGTTGACTTTGGTCTGAGCTTCTGTATTTCTGCGGCACGGGCCTTCAGAGGACTGTTTGCCTGCAAAAATGCGGCCGGGAGAGGGCAGTTTGGCGGAATGCGTATTTCGACAATGCCATCCCGAGATCAGCGACCGTGAAGTGCTTCACTGCGAAGTGACCGGCCTCTCTGAATCACTTCGGTGGAATTGTCCGTGCGTTTGGGCTGCATCTGGAAGCTGAACTGCCGATGATCAGACGCATGAGTTCCGAGGAAGTTATCGCTGAAGAAATCCAGAGGAAATGTCTGGTACCACGGTGCCCTGATGCTGACAAGTTCCGTGTGGGTTTCGAAACCATCCTTGAGAAGCTGAATTTCGCGAGTACCGTACCAGGTAAAGTCGATCGACGCCGGGGTATAGCCAATATCACGTCCATCGACCTTGACCAGCGCGCCTGGGGGGTTTGAATAGACCGTAAAGCGTCGATGCACACAGCCAGTCTGGCAGGTGCAAAGGATTGCGATTAAAACGGCAGGCAGTCGGTGCCACATGGCAATGCTGTCACGGAGGCAATGAATAGCAAAAAACGTACAGCGGAATGGTATCCGGAACGGCCAAAACGGGCCAAGACCATTTGTTGAGCCTTTTTCCTCTGTTTTCATGGTTCGACTGGATTCCAGATGCTGGATTTGCTGCAAAAAGCCGATTTGCGTGCTTCATGAAGATGACCTTTACCACAGCCATTCATCTTTGTCGCGGGGACCCTTCAGCGAGGATTGTCAGGGATGCCACGGATCGCAAACTTGTTTTCAGACCGGTGCTCACTATCCTGTGTTTTCGTTTTGTCCGGTGGCAACTGTCGTCGGATGCGTCAATTTTCGGGTTGTTTACGGACAGGGTTAGAGTTATGGCGACAGCCAGTGCGCGTCACATTCTGGTGAAAGAAGAAGCAAAGTGCCTCGAACTGAAAAAGAAGATCGAAGAGGGGGCTGACTTTGCTGCTGTGGCCAAAGAACACAGTCAGTGTCCATCGGGCAGAAGCGGCGGGGACCTCGGTACGTTTCGTCAGGGGCAGATGGTGCCTGAATTTGATAAAGTGGTCTTCAACGATGCACTGAATACCGTGCATGGACCGGTCAAAACACAGTTTGGCTATCACCTGCTGGAGATAACTGCTCGAAGTAACTGAGCCGTTTCGAACGTCACGTTTTCGAACGGCAACCAGTGTATGATCTCAGGAGACCTGTACCTGGCTCCTGAGTGTTTTTTTTGCCAGAGCATTCTTCTCAGTCGGGGAACATGAACGATGTTGCGATCCGGAACTCTGTTGACTCTGTTCCTGCTGATAAATGCGGCTGCGGTCGTTTCTTCCGATGTGTCAGTTGCAGATGAGTGGAAGCCACTTTGGCCGGACGGGGCTCCGGGTGCTAACGGAACAGCGGATACCGACATCCCGGCGCTGCTCGCGTTTCCGGCACCAAAAGACACAGCCAATGGATGCGCCGTGGTCGTTTGTCCTGGCGGTGGTTATGGTGGGCTGGCCATGGACCATGAAGGCCATCAGATCGTTGCGTGGCTGAATGAACGGGGAATCTCAGCATGGATTCTTCGCTATCGACTCGGCTCAAAAGGATACCATCATCCTATTCAGAAGGGTGATGTGCTGAGAGCGATTCGTACAGTCCGCCATGGAGCCGAAGCCAATGGTGTGGATGCTTCGCGAATTGGTGTATGGGGCTTTTCTGCCGGCGGGCACCTCGCCTCAACGGCTGCCACTCATTTTGATTCGGGGGATGCAAACGCACCAGATCCCATCGACAGAGTCAGCAGCCGACCGGATTTTGCAGTCCTTTGTTATCCGGTCATCACGATGGAAAAGGATTTTACTCATCAGGGTTCTCGCCGAAATCTGTTCGGGCCGGAAAAATTTGACGACGCGGCACTTGTGGAACTGCTCTCGAACGAAAAACAGGTCACCAGTGGCACTCCTCCAGCGTTTATCTTCCACACAACAGAAGATCAGGCGGTCCCTGTCGAGAACGCCGTTCGCTTTTATTCCGCTTTGAGAGCCCATGGTGTCAATGCCTCGGAACTGCATATCTACCAGAAAGGCCGTCACGGTGTTGGACTGGCCAAAGATGATCCTATCCTGTCATCCTGGCCTGCCCGGCTCAGCGACTGGATGGCGGTGAACGGATATCTGCAGAAAAAATAGCAGATGTCGGCCAGTCATTCGCTGCGCGGCGAAGCGGGCCTGGCCTGGAGTGTCAGAATCGCGAGGATAGCGCGGTGATCGGACGCAATGGCTTCATCCAGAACTCGGGTTTCCAGAATCTTCCACCTGTCTGTGGGCTGGACCAGGATAAAGTCAATCTGTCGTTGCGGTTTGTCGACAGGAATGGTGGGCAGAGCAGGGCCATTGGTCCGAGTCCAGGCACTTCCCAGAATGCGCAGTGGTTCGCTGTCCGGCCCATCATTCAGATCACCTGCCAGTACAGCGGGCAATGACTCGGTGTTACCAAACAGCTGACAGATCATTCCGGCAGATGCAATTCGTTCATCCGGGCTTCGACGATGATCCAGATGTGTTGCCAGAAACCGGACGGACTGGTTTTCCGCAACCTGAATTTCGCACTCCAGAACGCCTCGCTGTTCACCATTATCCAGGCATGGCAGCAAATGGTTGCGGTGCATGGTTACAGGATACCGTGACAATACCACATTCCCATACTCGCCGCCCTGAAGTTTGATGTTGCCGCCAAAAGCGACCGACATTCCGGTCAGCCGCGCAAGTTCCTCCGGCTGACTCACAGAGTTTGTTCGGGCCACTCTGTTGTCGACTTCCTGAAGAGACACGATGTCCGGACTGACGCTGCTGATAACCTGGGCAATTCTTTCAACATCCAGTTTTCCATCCACGCCCTCGGCATGATGAATGTTGTAACTGAGCACCCTGAGCGTTTGGCCGGTCGCATCTGAGACGGTGTTACGTGCAATCGAATGAAGTGCGATGAATTCCACAATGGGAGTGGAATCTTCAAGACCATGCGGATGGTGGCCAACCCCCGGTTTGGCGATCAGCTGAATGCTGCCTCCCAGCTTTCGGTATCGGTCGGCAACCAGCCCCGTATTTTCATCCCAGGGGACGACATCGTCCGCATCGCCATAGACGTGCAGCAGAGGCACACCGGCTTTTGCCAGCGGTTCGAGACGATCAACGGGATTATTGGGCCAGGCCAGTGCTTCCGCTTCGTTCGAGAACTCATAACACTGCATGACCAGCTTCCAGTCCCGGTCACTTCCTTTTCCTTTCCCCTTTCCCCCGGGCCAGCTCTTAAAATCACAAACGGCTGCATCGGCATAGATGCATGCAACCTTATCAGGATTTGCGATGGCCCAGTTGTAACAATACAGTCCACCGCGGCTTAGTCCCACCAGTGCTGCCTTATGAGCAAGATGGTACTTTTCCGTCAGTTCCTGGTAGAGTCTGTTCCAGTGAGCAACTGCCTGAGGAGATCCGAGCAGATCGGGAACTTCCAGATAGACGATGTGAAATCCCCGATGAAGCAATGCGATGTCCGGAGCTGGCTTATGTCCAAAGAATTCCCCATGCCAGACCCACGGACGCCCGGCTGCCGCACGCTTCGGTTCCACAACCAGCACTTTTCGTTCATCGACCAGAAAATCGTGGCGTACAAAGCCATTCCATTCACTGCGACTGCCTGGAAACTTGATGGTGTCTGCTGATACTGGTTCATCTGCCCGGATATTCCCGGAAAACAGGACGCTGCAAATCGTTAACAGGCTGCAGATCGCCGCGCAGTTAGTCGGGCAGCCAAAACGCGGGGGACGCGACATGAGTAAAACTTCCTGAGAGGGTTTCTGATCAGGTTCACCTGACGATTCCGATTGAATGCTGCTTCGCACAGATTGTGTTCGAAAAACATCAGAATACCAGTCTGAGCCATTCCGGGAACGCCCTGGGAGAGCGTCCAATGGCGTGGATTTAAGCATCGTGCGGATTTCCATAGTCGTTTTTCGCTCCGCGAAAAAACGCAAAAACGCTGCTTTCGCGGAGCGAAAGGCGACACTAAGTTCACGCCATTGGGGAGAGCGCCCCTGGTAAAATTGCCCATGCGCAGACGAAACGACCGCACCTTTGATGTCGTGTTTGTTGATCTCCTCAGGATCATTACAGTCGATGAGTGATGATCATGCGTTGAATTCGAATGTTTATGATTGGCAAGTTCGTGCAAACTGGTTTGATCTGTGGTGGATCGGCATCGCTTTGTTGCCGCTGTGAGCCAGGATAGGGAACAGCCCGCCAGCATCATCCGACTCGACCCGAACGGCAGCATCAGCCGTGCAGCATCCGGCCGAGAAGAACACTGAATGCGAGCTGCGTCCTGGATCTCCCTGTCGCCTGTGACCAATATCGCGAGGAATGGCTGTGCCATCATCCATTGAAAAGATTCTGTCTTCAGATCGTCTGCCAAGCCTGCCGGAAGTCGCTCTTCGAGTTGTCGAGATCGCTCGATCGCCGGATCCTGATTTCATGGATCTCGTCGAAACGATTCGAATGGATCCGGCAATCGCAGGAAGAATTCTGAAGACCGCCAATTCAGCGCTGCTGGGAATGCGCACCCGGGCATCCTCAATTGAATCGGCTGTGCCTCGACTTGGAACCACAATGGTTCGAGCGCTGGTGCTGGGCTTTTGCCTTGCCGATTCTCAAAAGAGCAAGTCGGTAACACTCCGAACATGGTATCAGCGATTGTGGCGGGAAGCATTGATTCAGGCGGCCACGGCGGAAGCACTTGCAGAACGACAGAAGGGTCAGGTTGATCCGGCAAACTGGTTCCTGGCCGGGTTATTGCAGGATGTGGGTCGGCTGGCAATGCTGAGTGTTTGTCAGGATGAATATATTGAGAATGTGCTGGAAAAGCAGGGTGAACGCGCGGTCCTGGAGCTTGAACAGGAGTACTTTGGTTTCACACACGCTGATGTCAGTGCAGCATTGTGCAAAAAATGGAATCTGGACGATTCGATCGTTCACGCGATCGGTGCACATCATGCTGATGCCCATCGCATGGTACCACTGCGTTTTGTATCCGGCACCTCGCTGGTGGCTGGTCTGATTACGTCGGGGCATATTGCCGAGTATCTGGAAGAAGTCAGCCACAATCTGGGTCGAAGTCGACAAAACTTTGAACGGCTGCTGCTGCAGGTATTTGCTCTGCAGGCGAATGAAGTATTCCGACTCCTTGCAGATATCGATTCACGAGTTGGCGAAATAGCGGCTGCATTCTCAGTCGATATTGGCCACACGCAGCCTCTGGAATCCATACTGGCCGACGCGCAGGAGGTCCTGTCGCAGATTGCAGTCAGCAGTCAGTTGCGGCTGGTCAATGCGCATATGCAGACAGATACCCAGCAGCCCGTCAAAGCCCGGCCAGCAGGTCAGGAGTCTGCTCAGCAGGCTGAACAGTCACGGTGGACAGATCCGCAGAGCCAGACGTTCTCACGACAGTATCTGGATCAGTCACTGACTGCAACGCTGCAGAATGTTCATGACCAGCGATTACCTCTGGGGTTGTTGCTGATTGGCATGAACGACACTTTGGGAGACTGTACTGATCCGGCGGGTACCGGGTGTGAAGTGTTGCGAAGCGTAGCCAATACTCTGAAGATGTCGGTGCGGGTCTCGGATACCGTGGGCCGTTTTTCTCCAGGCGAGTTTCTCGTGCTGATGACGGATATCAATGTCGACATGCTGCATCTGGTGGCCGACCATCTCTATCGTCGGATAGAACGGGAAGCGGTTCGAGAAGAGCATTCTGCGGATGCTCCGTTGTGCAGCATTGGTGCCGTCTTTTATCAGCCTGACGTCAGTCGTCCCTGTACCGGACCGGTCCTGATTAAGGAAGTCGAAAAAGCATTGCAGAGCGCACGGCGTTCCGGTCAGCACAACACGGAGGTCATTGCACTGGAAAACGGAAAACCGGTAAAGCTGCAGTTTAGTAAATCGACTGCTGAACGCTCGGTACCGGAATCCGTGGGCAATGCACTTTGAGCAGGCTGAAATCGCGGGGTGACATTCAGGTGAGCTGTACAATCCAGATGGTTGCTTCTGTGTCGCCGACATTCGCACTTCTCGTCTGTACTCCCGGGCTGCTCTGAGATTCGATCGAATCGGCCAGAGTTTCACCGCGAATATAGTCGCCCCATTCTGCGACCATTGCCAGAACCGAATTGTCGGACGCATGAAACTGAATCCGAATTCGGTCCTGAATGTTCAAACCGGCGTCTTTTCGAAGCTGCTGAACCTGACGGACAAAGTCGCGGGACATTCCCTCGCGAATGAGTTCGGGTGTCAGAACCGTGCTGATGGCGACCTGAATTCCGGAGTCGTCCGAGCACACCCATGCGGCAGCCTGTTCTGTACTGATCAGCACATCTTCCGGTGTGAGGTCAACGGTCTGGCCATCCAGTTGAACAGTCACGTTTCCGCCGCGTCGGAGGGGGGCCAGTACTGCATCGCCCAGTTCCGGTAATCGCGTCCGGAGAGTATTCAGCAGTTTGCCATACTTTGGTCCCAGCGTTTTCAGATTGGGCTTGTATGCATAGCTGACCAGTGAATCCAGATTGTCCTGACGAGCGACGCTGTGAATGTTCAGCTCTTCGCCAATCACTTCTGCGAGCTGCTGAATGGCTTCCGCAGTTTCGACCGAGTTCGCAGCGAATCGCAGTTCAGCCAGTGGCTGACGAACTCGCAGGTTGGATTCTTCCCGCAGCTTGTGTCCCAGTCGAACAACTTTTTGTGCGGCTGCCATGCGGAGATTCAGAGCTGAATCCAGCAAAGAGGTTTCAGCAACAGGGTAGTCGCACAGGTGCACCGATTCGGGAAGGCTGGCATCGAATTGCTGGCCGCTGGATTCATCAGTTCCGGCAGACTGCAGTTGCGATTCGACGGAAAGTTCTCTGCCAAAGATCAGGTTCTGATACATTCGTTCGGTAAGGAACGGAATGCAGGGTGCAAGGAGTCTGCAGAGAGTCACCAGGACTTCATACAGTGTTTCGTAAGCAGCAACTTTGTCCGTATCGCTGGCATCTTTTGTACGCCAGAAACGACGCCGATTGCGGCGGATGTACCAGTTGCTGAGGTCATCAATAAATCCAGCAGCGGCAGCGCAGAACGCAGGGGCGTTGTACTGCGGCAGTTCGCGATGCGCGACTTCAATCAGTGACTGAAGATTGGACAGGATCCAGCGGTCAATCTCCGGTCGATCGGCCACTCCGGATGAAGTACCTGTGCCAGCTTCCGTCGCAGAGGATGTCGCATTGAACGAACTTCCAAGGGCAACTCGCTGACGCAGCAGATCGCTGGCAACAAAACCGTCTGCAATGGCATAGTCGATAAAAAACTTGTAACAGTTCCAGAGTGGAATGAGGATTTGTCGACGAGTTTCATCCGCAGGAGAACTGGTCACTGTGCATGTCGGGATACCTTCTCGCGTCTTATCCGTCGGGCCGCCGGGTGTTTGCAGAGTGACAGGTTTGTCGGGATGACGCGTTCCGAAGCGAAGATCGGCAGCCGGATTTTGGGCGAGGTACATCCAGCGCATGGTGTCCACTCCCAGCTGCTCTGCTGCCTCTTCAAACCAGATCGCCGTACCATCCGACTTGTGCATGGGTTTGCCATGTTCGTTTTGTACCAGTCGGTGGCCGAGCAGGGTGCGGAACGGTTTTTTGTCGTCAGCGTTCTCCGCTTCGTCGTAACGCATCATAGTGGACAGCGACAGCATGGAATAGAACCAGTTGCGAAACTGACCCGGGAAACATTCCGTAACCAGATCGGCGGGATACCATTTTTGCCATTCCTCACGGTTGCTGTTGTAGCCCATGGTGCTGAAGGGCACGATCCCGGCGTCCAGCCACGGGTTGCCGACGTCTGGAATGCGACGCATTCGCTGGCCTTCCCTGCCTTCTGCCTGACTCTCAATGATGACGCCATCAATCCATGGTCGGTGCGGCGTATTGCCCTCGAAATCACCCCAGCCTTCAATCGCTCGTTCCTTCAGTTCGGCAAGTGATCCAATGACCTCAAAGTCCGTCGGATCGTTTTCGTTGACCCAGATGGGCAGGGCGAGTCCCCAGAATCGTTTCTTGCTGATCATCCAGTCGCCCATGCCGGACAACCATTCGAGCTCACGTTTCTGCCCGTCAATGGAATCGGGCAGCCATGTGATCTGACGAGTGACATCCTTAATCTCTTCCCGCCAGTCCATATTGATGAACCATTCGTCGACGAGTCGAAATACCAGTTCATCACCCGTTCGCCAGCAGTGCGGGTAAATGTGAGGATAGATTTCCGTGGCGACGAGCAGACCTTTTTCGCGGAGTCGTTCGAAAACCAGTTCCGCAGTTTCCGGGGAAATGGCTTCACGACCGGCAAATTCGCCGAATTCCTCCGTGTAGGTGCCGTCTTCGCGCAGAGGAGCAATGACTGGCAGGTCGAGAGAAACGCCCAGCTTGTGGTCGATGTCGCCACAACCGGGAGCGACATGGACAATACCGGTTCCTTCTCCGGCGACAACATTGGCATTGCCACGTGAATCGCGGCCGCCATCAATAACCAGATGGCTTCCAGCTCCTGTGCGATGGGAAAGGTTTTCGTCCACTGGAACTCCGCCAGGCTGCTGCTGAGCTGGAAGTTCATCAAACGGACCATCGTATGAGAGACCAACCAGAGCAGAACCCTTCAGGGTTTCCAGTTCCTCAAAACCACCCTGTTCCTTAAAGATCTGCGCAATGGTTTTCAGCTTGCCGACGCCTTCAGGCCACTTCCATTCCGGACGGCCAAATCCGTCACGAAACTCAGTCGCCAGACGCTGATAATTGAGGTTGTCCTTCGCAAGGTAATAAATGGCTGAATCGCGTTTTGCCTGGATCTTCAGATAGTCGAGATCAGGATTCACGGCGGCCGCCACATTACTGGTGAGCGTCCATGGTGTCGTGGTCCAGACCAGCAGGAATTCATTCGTGCGGCCACGAAGAGGGAATCGAACGAAGACCGACTTATGTGTTGTCAGCTTTCTGCCTTCGGCGATCTCCATCTGAGAATACGCACTGCCGCCCCGACCGGACCACGGCATAACGTCGTGACCCTGGTAGATCTTGCCGCGTTCAAAACACTTCTTCAGAAACGTCCAGATTGTTTCATTGTTTTCTGTGCTGAACGTAAAATAACTTCCGCCCCATTCCGGGTTTCCCAGTCTTTCCACAAGCTGATGGGCTTTGGCCGTTTCCGTCTTTCCGCTGGGAGTTGTGATCGATACATCGGCATCAGTCCCCAGATGTTCGGCCAGCTGACGCAGCTGATCAGGGTCATCCCAGTCCATCCAGTACCCGAGCCGCTGTGACTGTTCGGTTTGTCGAGCCGCAAAACGAAGTACCCGGCGCTTGCACTCATTGACGAAATTGTCGATTCCGTATTCCAGCACGGCCCCTTTTGTGCCCAGCCCGAGCTGCTTTTCAACTTCCACTTCAACCCACAGCCCCTGACAGTCGAATCCATTCTGGAATCGCTGGTCGTGGCCGGTCATCGCAAAAAATCGCTGATACGTATCTTTATAAGTACGACCCCATGCGTGGTGGACCCCCATTGGGTTATTGGCGGTAATGGGGCCATCAAGGAAACTCCATCGTTTGCGGCCAGAGATTTTTCGCCGCAGTCGCCGAAACGTCTGGTGCTGTGACCAGAATCGCAGGACGGAATGTTCGCCGGGGACAAAACTGCTGTCGGAAACAGGTTGAAAGGTCATGAGTAGTTGCTGGGCTTATTAAGGGCCTGATAGCCGCCGAAATTGCGCTAACGCTGTCACGCAGGACAGAATTCAGGTAAGACAGAAATCAAAGTTCGGAATGTCATTTACCGTATTCTAACGGGCTGTGAATCGTTTTTCGATCTCACGAAACATCCAGATCAATGGATACCGGTGCGTGGTCACTGACCTCAAGTCCCCCCTGCCGATGAATCTGAGCCGATTTCAGGTAAGGTCTGGCAGTCACGTTGCTCAGCAGATAATCAATCCGCCAGCCCCGATCCAGTTCACGGGCTTTTCCTCGGTTGGACCACCACGTATAAGGACCCTGCATGGCCCCAAAATGCTCACGCACAAGATCATGCCACCCCGAATTCAGCAGCTGCCCAAACCAGAGTCTCTCGTGCGGCAGGAATCCGGACGTATTTTCATTGGATTTCGCGTAAAAGATATCACTCTCGGTATGAGCGATATTTAAGTCGCCGCCAAGAATGAAGGGTGCCGAATGCTGGTGCCGAGTTACCCACGTCTGAAAATCGCCCAGCCAGCGATCTTTGACCTCCTGCCGGAGTGGACCGGATGATCCTGACGGAAGATAAACGGAAGCGAGGTGAATACCCTTCACAACACACCGAATGACGCGACCCTCCGTGTCGGCTGGATCACAGTCAATTCCCACAGAAACATCTTCAAAGGGAAAACGCGACCAGATGGCGGTGCCCGAGTAACCTTTTTTTGTGGCAGGGTTCCAGGTGACATACCAGCCATCCGGATTTCGAATTTCCTCAGGCAACTGTTCGGGTGTGCAGCGAATCTCCTGCAGGAGCAGAACATCGGGCTGAATTTCGCTAATGTGCCGCGAAAAGCCCTTTCGAATGGCTGCTCGAATGCCATTCACATTCCATGTCGTGATTCTCATAGGACTTAATACGAGCCAATCAGATTCTCGAGGGATTCGGAAAATTCCTGTAGCGGAGTTTAACAGGCATTGCGTGCAATCGTCCTCGTCAGGAAGCATGGATCATTCTGGTATCGCGATTCAAAACCGCAATTCCGCCCCGATTCCTTCCGGCGGAATGGGCAATTGGGGTAACTTTTGGGATTTTGCCATTTTAATCTGTTTTCGGTTGCGTTGGCTTTCCCCGCATGCAGATAATTTGGGTTGGTAGCAGGGATTTGGAGTGTGTGGAAGTTGGTGCGTGTTATCGCGATTCTGTGATGACACTCGACGTTTAAAACTGGCTCACAAAGCTCATTATTGTGTGCTCCTCGGGCAGAGGGAATGACTCATGAAGATATCACGAATGGTTCCGGCGGCGGCCGTATTGTCTCTGGCGGGTACGGTAGCCTTTGGATCTGCATATGTTGGAATAATTTCGGCTGCTGTGGACGAGCAGTCATCTGAGGCAACTCAGCAGCAGGTTGCATCTTCGGCCGTTTCTGTGGCGGATCCGGCGGTGCAAACTGAGGTTTCCACGAATGTGGCCATCAATGAATCGGTTGCTGTGGCTGAACCAGCCCCCGCCGAACAGACCGCGGTTTCGCCACCCGTTGTTCTGCAAGACCGTTCGCACGATGTTTTTCTGAATGCTGACGGCAGTTTGTCTGGTCGCCTGAGCAGTGTGGGCAGTGCTGACGGAAATCCTATTCCCGCTTCCGGGCTAATGGTTAGGTTAACTCGAAATGGGCGGTCTGTGGCAACTGCACAAACCAACGAAGAGGGCATGTTCGTCGTGCCTGGACTGCAGCCCGGTGTTTACGGACTTATAGCATCCGGAAGCAATGGTTATGGGGTTTATGGATTTCGGTTGCGGTCTCATGCAGATGCTGGCGGAGCGGCAGCAGGCTTTGACGCTGGTGTGAATTCAGTGGTTGTTCCGGCCAGAGATTTCGCAACAGTCAAGCGGCTGATTGCTGAACGATTTGTGCCGGTCGATCGAAGTCGCCCGATTCAGGAACTGTGGTCGACGGAAGATGGTGTCAAAGGTGTATTTGGTCAGGGCGAGCCTGCAACAACGATTGCCACTCATCAGGTGCAGCTTGAGCCGGGCGGTTCGGTCAGCGGAGAAGTGAATCTCATGAATCCCCTCAGCGGAAGCCTGTATCCGGTGAGCAACCTGATGGTCTATTTTGTATCCAACAACACGATTGTTGGTTCGTCGCAGGTGAATGCTGATGGAAGTTTTGTTGTCACCGGTTTGTCGAGTGGATTTTATTCCGTCGTCGCTTCCGGTGATGACGGGGTTATGGCGATGGGTGTCGAGGTGATTGATCCCATTGCATTTCAGCTGAAGCATGGAACATATTCGCTGACGTCTGTTGCAGCGTCACTCCAGTTATCGGGTGCTCCTGTTGACCCATCCAACTTTACGACCAGTGTTACGGACCCGGGAGTTAGCGAAGAACAGCCGCTCAGCGTACCCATGGGAATGCCGTTTGGTGGTGGTGGCGGCGGATTTGGCGGTGGTGGTGCTGGCGGTGGCGGAGGCGGTGGTGGCCTGCTCGGAACGCTGCTGGGGGCTGGTGTTGGTGCCGGTATTGGAGCGGCAATTGCCGACGATAACAACAATCCTCCTGTGAGCCCCTGAGGCTTCTCGAGTGATGCTGCCGGTGTCTTCGGCGAACTGATTTCACAAATAAAGGCCCGATACCAGCTGGTATCGGGCCTTTTCTTTTTCGGATTCCGGAGTGGCCGTGCAACCTCGCACAGAGCCTCCTGAAGAATCTGCAGCGATGGATTACGGCGCAACGTCGCATCCAGCCGTCAGCGACACGAAGGGCTACGCATCCTTCAGGACGGTCTCAAACAATTGAGTCAGGATCTGTTCCAGTTTTTTACCGCCTTCTCCCGCGATGGCAATGATGCGGCTGATGTCCGCTGGCTCGAGTGCATCCGGCAGGCACATATCCGTAACGATCGAAAAAGCAATGGTCCGCATTCCTGCGTGATTTGCGGCGATGACTTCCGGGACCGTGGACATTCCAACAACGTCTGCACCCATCGTTCGAAGCATTCGATACTCCGCGCGGGTTTCCAGATTTGGTCCTGGAACTGCGACCAGCACCCCGGTGTGTGATGCAATCCCCAGTCGAAGAGCGATTTGCTTCGCCTGCGAAATAAGTGCCCGATCGTAGGGCTGGCTCATATCCGGAAATCGAGGTCCGAGGCGGTCGTCATTGATGCCACGCAGCGGATTGTCGGGGATCAGATTAATGTGATCTTCCAGGATGATAATATCGCCATGCTGGTACTGAGGATTCATTCCTCCGACGGCGCTGGTAACGACCAGTATTCCCGCACCCAGCGCTTTCATGACGCGAACAGGGAACGTAACCTGCTGCAGCGAATATCCTTCGTAATAGTGAAATCGTCCCTCCATTGCCATCACAGGCACACCATGCAACCTGCCGCACACCAGCTGACCTGCATGTGAAGGAGCGGTGGAACGAGGGAAATGGGGTATCTGAGCGTAGGAGAACGTCGCCTCAACCTCGATTTGAGCCGCAAGCCCGCCGAGCCCGGTGCCCAGAATCAGGCCAACTGAAGGACGACCATTCCACTGGGACTGAATCCATGTGGTGGCCTCAGCGATTTGTTCCCACAACCCGGTCATGACCGAACTCCACAACGAAAGCAATGGCTGATCACAGTGTCAAATGCCCACGTATTGTGGTGAATTCTCTTAACAGTAAAAGGCACTCCGCAGTGCAGGAGTGCCTTTTCGAGATGTTCGGCCAATGGTGGATTCAGACGCCGGGATTCATGCGGGTGAACCAGCGCACAATAGTCAATCAGAATTCCTCTTCATCTTCGAATTCTTCTTCTTCTTCTTCATCGTCGTCGAAGTCATCATCGTCGTCGAAGTCGTCATCCTCTTCGTCTTCAAATTCGTCGAATTCATCGTCGACGTCTTCTTCAAATTCTTCGTCGTCTTCAAGATCGTCTTCTACGTCATCGTCAAAATCATCGTCACCAAATTCCTCATCCTCGTCGCCTTTCAGCAGAGGATTCTGAGCCGAAGTGCCGCCAGAAGCGAGACAGAATTCGGCGGCAGTCGCGAGTTCCTCTTCTGAAAATAAGAGTGCGTCGCCAATTTCAAGTGTCATTACCATGACATTCAACCTCGCGTAAGTCCTGAAACGTTAATGCCTTGAGAAATAGAATCTCGATCCGACGCGATTGATAATCAGACACGGAATCTCTTGTCAACCCCTTGCCACGACCGGATTGTGATAAAACGGTGACGTCGCGTCCCTGGGAAAACTGTTTGTCGTGTTTTCGGATGAATTCTCCCCAAACTCCACCGAGCGACTCGACCTAACGCAATTTTTTCCATCATCGCGGACAGTTCCCGGAACTGATCGGTCTGAATAGACTTCCCGGAAAGGCATGTTCGGACTGCCGGGCACAACGGTTTAGAGGCATTTCTTCTGAAATACTGACGTCCGGCATACCGGTGGTCCTCAAAATGGCTTCAATTGCAGAAAATGAGATTGTCTTCGATGACAATGACGATTTTTGGGTCATTGAAGATCACCACTGGTGGGGTCCGTTCAATTATCAGTGGAGCGCTGATTTGTACGGGATTCAGTTCACGTATCAGGGATTGAAATTCGGTGAAGTCTGCGGCGACGCGGAATTCTTTGCTGACCTTGAACCTCATGGGCTGCCGATAAGCACTGCCAGAGTGGCCACAATCGTGATGGGTTGTCTGGCAGAAGGTCTTCGAGGCGGACAGAATGCTGCAGCCCGCCGAATTCGTCTGATCCATCTGCTGAATCAGTTTGGTCTCGCTCATTTTACTCCTCGCACAACCTGATCAGGGTCGCTGTCTCGCAGGATTGCTTTGCACTCACGCTGCTTTGCACTCACTCTGCTGTGCAGGAGTCTGTCGATCAGTGGGCGGTCTCAGTCGCTGCCTGTGCTTTCGCTGCCATCGGCATTCGAGGGATGTTTTAGCTGCCTTCGAACTTCGGCAGCGGTCTGCAGGGTTTGTTCAAGCACTTGCTGGTCCCCACACTCGACTGCACTTCGGATTCTCTGAAGAAGATGCTCGGCTGTCTGTATAGCCTGAGTGACAAACTGGCGGTTTCCGCAGAGTATCTGAGCCCACAGGTCTGCAGAACCGGCTGCGACTCGCGTTGTATCGCGAAACCCTGTGCCCGTGAACGGAAGGAGTTCGGTCGTGACACAGCCTGCTCCAACAGAAGCAAGAATATGGGGCAGATGACTTGTGAGTGCCAGCACTCGATCATGTTCCGCAGCCGTCATGATCTGGACATGGCTGCCGATACCCCGCCAAAGCGCACAGACTCGTTCAACATCCGATCTTTCGGCAGACTCGGGTGTCACCACACACATTCGGCGGACAAACAGATTTTCCTGTGCATGTTCGAAACCGACGTGCTCGCTGCCAGCAATCGGATGAGACCCCACATATCGGCGAAGAGCGATCGAGTCTCCCTGAAGTTCACTGTAGATTTGCGATTTGACGCTTCCCGCATCCGTGATCAGGCTGTTATCAGAACTGCATGCGGAGATTTCACGAACCGCTTCCGCGATGTGGCCGACCGGCAGACAGACAATACTTAAGCTGCCGGGAGGACACGATTCACGGTCAATTGTGGTGGAGAACCCATCGAGCAGCCCGACGTCCTGTGCCCGCTGCAGTCTTTCCCGGCTGCGTCCGATTCCTGTGACTCGACACTCGGGAAATCGTTTGCGCAAAGCTGCCGCGATCGAACCTCCAATCAGGCCGACTCCGATAATCGCGACATGATGTTCCCTGAATCCTCGTGTCTCCGTTTGCATGACGGAGGATGATAAGCGATCCGGCAACAAAAATTACCAGTCAGACCATCAATTTCCGGAGGGTTCAGGATGAAATTCAAGCCATGAAATTCAAGCCATGAAATTTCAATCCATCGAATTCCGTCCGGCTCGTTCGGCTCAGTGTGCTTTGGTCTCCAGCAACCAGTCTGCCGGTTCAGCATCGACAAAGCGAATGGGGCGACCGATGGGTGTCATGATTTCTTTGGCTCCGTCAATTCCCATGACCGAAAGTATGGTCGCATAAAGCTGCGGAATTGTGAGCGGTTCGGTGGGCATAATATCCTTTGCGGTCGGAATTCCGCCAGGTGTGGCCCCAATCACGGTTCCGGCACGGAATCCGCCCCCGGCGATCATGCAGGAGAACCAGTTTGGCCAGTGGTCACGTCCTCCCGCCGGATTGATTCCGGGAGTTCTGCCGAACTCACTGATGCACAGAATGACCGTGGACTGCATCAGGTCGCGTTCCCGCATTTCCTTCAGCAGAGTTGCCAATGCCGGGTCGAGGGTCAGGCACTGAGTCACATGTCCTTCATGATTCGAGATATGTGTGTCAAACCCTGAAAGACTCACCTCAACAGACCGAACACCCGTTTCAATAAGCCGACGTGCCACGAGGCATCCGCGTCCAAAACGACTGTCTCCATAAGACTTGACGACATCGGCGGGTTCATCGTCAATGTGAAAAGCCTTCAACTGGTCTGATGACATCATACGGAGTGCTCGATCCAGCGTATCCTGATGCAGTGTCCTGTCCGTTGCGAATTCTCGTTGTTTGCGAAAGTTCCGACTGACGACACTCAACCCTTCCAGTCGATTCTTCTGCCTCGCTGCCGACAGATCCGTTTCCAGGTTGGAGAGCCCGCTGCCTGGTTCAAACACTCGAAAGGCATCCCACTGGTTTCCCAGATACCCGCCGTGGGAGAAAGTCTGATCGGCCGCCAGAGAGACATGCGGAGGAATCTCAACTCGATCATCCGGCAGTTCATGAGCCGCGATGGCTCCGAGCGATGGATATCGCAGAGTGGGTTCCGGTCTGTAACCGGTCCTCACAAATGAGGTTCCACGTTCGTGATCGCCTTCCTTTGAGGTGAGCGAGCGAATCAGCATCGCCGAATGCATTTGTTCGGCCACCTGAGGCAGCAGATTCGAGATCTGTATGTCTTTCACCGTGGTCGGAATCGCCGTCACCTGGCCACCGGATGGGGTGCCTGGGTGTGGATCCCAGGTTTCCAGCTGACTCATTCCTCCACCCATCCACAGAGTCAGCAGTGAACGAGGGCGCTCCGTTCCTCGCCGATTAGCGGCTCGGGCGGTCATCGCGGGAAGCGACAAGGAGAGACCCAGCGCCGACATCATGCTCAGTAGTTCGCGTCTTGTGAGAGCTGTGTGATTCATATCAATGATTCCAGGAAAACTCCGGAGTGTTAAAAAGTGTCCAGTACAGGTCCTGTATCAGCTCTTCCCGAGACAGACGTGCTATGCCGGACTCTGTCTCGTCGGAACTGTTGTTTCCTTCTGAGATCTCTTCATGAGCGGTTGTCCCGTCTTCCGCACTTTCCCCATTCGATTCCGCAGACTTTTCGCCAGCCAGCTTCTTCAAAAAAAAGGACAGTTCTTCCGTATCCGGCCGACGGGACAGGCACGCCAGAAAACAGTTTTCGATAATGGCCGTGTCGTCCTTCGAAAACTGCATGATTTGCGACGGTGCGGTAAACGTATCGACTTTCGTGAGGTCGTTTGTAAACCGGCCATTCATTCGCAAAAGCGCCTGAGGAATCGTACCAGCATGCTGTAACAGTTCTTCTTCGCCCAGATCTCCGTACTCTTTCAGGAAGTCGTTTTCGTTTCCATATCGAATGAGTCGAGTCAGCAGATGGGAATTCTGATCAATTGTGCGAAGACTTCCTGCCTGAATCATGGATCCAATGACCTGCTCAGGCCGAAGCCTCACAAGAGGAAACGCGGCCCACTGCTGTACACTTCGGTCATATTCTTCCGCTGATTCTGCTGAATGTTCAGAGCTGCACCGAAATACGGACGACTGTGAAATCAGCCGGATCAGATCGCTCAGTCTCCCTCCGGATTTTCGGAAGCCGGTTCCGAGAATATCCAGGGCATCCCTTTCAGCATTGTTTTCAGGATGCGGAAGATCGTCGACCGGATCATGCAGCGGTCGGCCAAACATCAGCCCCCAGATACGATTGGCAGTGGCTCGTTCAAATCGGCGATTTTCGGGATGGACAACCCACGCGGCCAGTTGCTTTCGAAGAGATCCCTCTTTTGGCAGCCATTCCGGATGGAATGGTACGACCGGGGCCACGACTCGTCCTTCTGACTCGTCGGTTCCCGGTTCAATAACGCGATAAACAGCAGGTTCCTCATCGTCTGCATGCTGATCCGTGATGCCGCCGAACGTGACTCTTGCCTGAGAAAACCATGCGGCCAGTCCCTCAAAATCTGCTCGCTTCCAGCGTTCGTCAAAGGGATGGTTGTGACACTGAGCACAGTCAATACGCTGACCGAGGAATGTGCGCACCGTGCGTCCGGCGAGCTTATTTTCGTCAATCCCTTCTTCGTCACTGACACGCGCCACGGTAATAAAGTTGGTGGCAGGCCGATCAGTCCAAAGGCCTTCTGCGGAAATCAGCTGTGTGACCACGTCTGCCCAGGGGACGTCATCCCTGAGCTGGCTGCTCAGCCACGCTGCAAGGCGATCTCGACGAAAGAGGATAAAAGGCCCTTCTTCCGTTCCGGCAAGGCTTCGCACCAGGCGTTCGCTGAAGTAGTCATAGTATCGCTGATCGGTCAGCAGCAGTTGAGTCCAGTGGGTCAGTCGGTCAGGGCGGTCATCTGCTTCAAACCTTCGGATCTCTTCCATCGATGGCACTGTCCCATGGAGAGCCAGAGAAAGTCGTCGCAGGATTGTCAGGTCACTGGCTGGTTCAGCCGCCAGAAGCTCTTCATCCGTCCATTTCTTTCGAAAATACTCATTCAGCGCGGTGACATCTTCATCGGCCAGCGGGCTTAACGACGCTGTCTGTGGAGGGGCGGTGTCAACTTCAATGCGTCCGGCTGCATTAACCGCCAGGACAATCAGGGCGACCACACATGATGCAAAGCAGAAGACGGCAAGCGATCGCATTTTGATTCACCTCGTTCACTGACATGTTGGGCAGACTGCATACCGTGTGATCGATCCCACCCGCCGCATCACCTTGAATTCTGAAGACTGATTCGAAGAATGTGCCCGAAACCTGGCAACTGTCTGCTAATTTTTGCTCGGGAACAGCGTATTGGAAGGATTGACTGCTTCCGAAACGTTGTCATCCTCTGTTCCTGAAGCAAATTCGCCTTGTTTTCCAGCCTGGTTACTAACTATGTCACAACTGCTTCAGGAATTGCAGTCGGCAAATGGGGAATTGCCGGAATCTTTCGGTCAGCCATCACGTGACATACTGCAGGGTGAATTGGCTGAGGAAAATCCGGCAGGAAGCAACAAGTCTGCAGAGGCCTCAGATTGTCCGGTTTGCCCGGGTCCTGGCCAGTTTCCAGGCTTCTGGAAGCCATTTCGCAGCGTCTTCTGGGCCGTGCATGTGGCTTTCGGTACTGTCTGTCTGATTCTTATTCTGGCAATTCTGGCGGCGATACCCGTTCTGAATCTTCTGGCTTTGGGTTATCTGCTGGATGCGCAGCGGCGTATTGCCGAAAGCGGGCGGCTGCGAGATGGTTTTCCCCTGCTGAAGCTGGCACCGAGGCTGGGGGTCATCTGCTTTTTTGTGTTGTTGTTTCTGATCCCGATCCGGCTTCTGGCCGTGCAGGTGAGTGCGGCACTGATTGTGCGAGATGGGGCTGAGATCTCCAGCGAAGGACTGCTGCTGTCTCTGAAGATCCTGAAGATCGCCGTCGCTGTGCATTTGCTGCTGGCCATCGCTCGAGGAGGATCCCTGGGATGTTTTCTGCGGCCGTTCAAAAATGTGTTGTGGCTGTTTCAGCAGATCAGAAGTGGCGCCTGGCTGAACAGGGTGGATCGATGGGGAGCCGAAGCACTGCAGACTCTGCAGCCATGGCGCCATTTTCGTCTTGGGCTCAATGCGGTCGTCGGCGCTTCGTGCTGGCTGCTGATTCCCACAGGACTGCTGGTCGCATTTTCCGCACCTGGTCGAGTGTCCGGAGGATTCGGACTACTCTCGTTTCTCGGCGGCGTCCTGATGATACCGGTCGCCGCATGGCTGCCAATGCTTCAGGTACATCAGGCAGCGACCGGTCGGTTCAGGTCAATATTTGAGATTCGAGCAGCCCGGAAGGTCATTCAAAACGCACCTTTCGCATGGATGGTGACGACAGTATTGCTGTATGTGCTGACACTGCCCCTGTATCTGACCAAAATCCGATTGTTGCCAGAGGACGCATTTCTCGTGCTCACTCCGATTTTCATTTTGCTGACGTATCCGGCGAGGGTAATGCTGGCATGGGCGTTTCACCGGGGAACGCGATCTCAGCAACCGGCATGGTTCGGATTCCGCTGGAGTGCCCGAATCCTGATGGTGCCGCTCCTGGCGGTGTACGCCATGTTCCTGTTCATTACTCCAACAATTAGTGAACTCGGGAAAGCAGCTCCCCTGGAGAATCATGCGTTCCTGAGTCCCATCCCTTATGCTCAATGGGGCGGTTCATCAGACTAAAGGGGAAGTCGCGGGAGCGGGAATTCTGCACCACGCAGGCTCGTGGTCCCGTTCTAAAAGTCGGCTGTCGTTTCCCCGCCGTTCACCGTTCCAAACTCTCGCCAGATCTGAAGATCAATCTGACTGCTCACCCCACGCACCGATCCGTCGGCCAGAAGGACATTCACCCGACCCCGATGAGCACTGGTTGCGGCGAAAATTCCGCGTTTCGACATCATGATCCCGGGAACGCCGGAGTACTGAGGATAATAAGTGGAGCATGCCGGCACATCCGAATTCGGACCGGCAACATGATTGTACCATGCCGTTTCGTAGCTGCCGTAAGCCCATGTTTCACCCACATAAATCGCAAACTGGCCCGGGACCGGATTCGCAGACCGACACAGGTTCATGGCCCAGTCCGTGTCTATGAGTTCCGGCGTTCGCTGGGCCAGGACGGATTCCAGACCCGAAAACCAGACATCGCGTCGCCGGTCGAAACCGGACTCGTCATAACTTCCAAACAATCGCTCACTGACAGCGGCGGTATTGCTCAAACCATCACGAATCTCTGTGAGCTTCTTTATGGCGTTCGGATTCGGTGCAAACGGTCCATATTTCTTTGGAGCGTCGTCGTAATCAACGTCAAACTGCGCTGCAATCAGACTGCCAAAGTTGTAGTAGTAACTGTTCAGACCTTTTCCGCTGTCGGAGGGACAGGTAAAGATGGGCAGCTTCGTGGAAATCAGCTGCGAAGTGTTTCCCAAAGCAACCAGCCCCCTGTTTAAGCCGACAATCTGGTAGGGAGGTCCAAGTTTTTCGTACAGCGATGCCTGATCCAGCCATGGTAAGAGTGGCACGTGAGACGACTCTCCGCTTCGCCACTCGGGATCAAAGCGGGGGTCGTATTTCGGAATTCTTCCTCGGGCCGTTTCAAACGCATGAATGGCTCTGCCGATCTGGTTCATTCGAGCACTGCATTGCGTCCGTCGAGCGGATTCGCGAGCCGACTGCACGGCGGGGACCAGCAACGCCACCAGCACTCCTGTGACAGTGATCGCGACGAGCAGTTCCGTCAATGAAAAACCCGAACGGCGCAGGCCATTCATTGTGTGGCTTTTACATATCCGGAAAGAAGAATCGATGTGCGAAACTCCGGCGTTGTCCCGGCAATCAGGGTAATGTTGCATTCAAATGCTCCTTCTGAGGCAGGAACCATAATGTCGAGTTTAGCAGCAATCCGGGAATCGCTGAGCCGTGACGTGTTGACAATTTTGACTCTGTTCTCGTCAGAACTTAATTGCAACTCTTCGGGAGTAAATTCCGGCCGATCCCGCACCTTCAACACGATGTCGCGCTGGAGACGCGACGATGGAGTTACTGTTCCAATAAACAACGCTGCAGGAGTCACCGCAATCGCGCTGGCAATCCGCTTCGTTTAACCCGTGGCCGACAGGCCAGGCGTGAAGTGGAGACAGCCTGGCCTGTCGGCCACGGGTTAAACGATCTAAGTTGCCCGCACTATTCATATGACATCTCCACCGTGCCCCGGGAGGAAAATATGACGCTTGCGTCAGGAGGCCTTCGACCCCGAATAACGTGTTCGCAGGAACCACGTGAGCAGACAAATCCCGGCGACAGTCAGGAGAAATCCGCCGCTGTATCGATAGGCCCGTTGGCGCTGCAAACGGGCTGCCAGCTGTTCTTCCTGTTCCAGCGGGGAATCTGACAACAGCAGACAGGTTCCGTCCCACTGGGCGAGCAGCGTCTCGTGGGGGATGATGGATGTGTACGGCGGGTCAATAAGGATCACGGATGCCGGATCGGCCTGTGCAATCAGAGAAAAATGGCGGCCATTCAGATGGGCGATACAGGCAAACGGCTGGCTTCGTGCGTTCAGCGCATCGAGTGTCGTTGAGACGGCCAGAGCTGAAAGTCCAGCCGATTCGGCGCCGGTCTTCAGCTGTTCGAGACTGTATCCATCCGGAGGAGGCGGTCCCAATGCTTTCTCAAACTGCTCAAACTGCGGCGGTCCTTTTCCGAAAAGTTTCAGGGCCGTGTAGACACAGTAACTGCCACAGTGCTGGCGACGTGAACCTGTCTGATCTGCCGCCCGCCCGCTCAGCGAACTCGCCGATACAGCAGCACACAGCAGCAGGATGCGGAATCCCGTGACAGCATGACAGACTGGAGTGTACCGGTTGAACGTGACCTGCATCGCTGCATTCCTTCCGCAGGGGGATCATTTCGGACGCGGTCGACCAAACTGACTGGTTCGCAGGATATCTGCCAGCTCCAGGAATTTCTCTTCGGGAATCGCTGTTCCGGCAGCGGGCTTCGGTGGAAGGGCAGAACCATGCTCTTCTTTTTTAGGGCCGATCACCTCAACCTTGATTTTTGGCGGGATCTGCAGCGAAGAAAATTGAAAGCGATCCGGGGGAATGACAGGGTTCGGATCAAACTCTTCCACCAACAGCCGATACGTCTTTGCATCAAGGTACTGTTCATCGTGGACCGAGGTTGTTTCTTCCACGTACTCCTTTAAAGCCCATCGATCGGCATCCACTGCCTGCCACTGATAACGTCCTCGTTCACGTGTGCGTCTCTTCGATGACGGAATACTGTAATACTCGACAACGTTGCCTCCATGCTTCATGGAGTACACCGTCACAAACGAACCGCCCGTCGCAACGTCAGTGCTGGTTACGTGTACCCGTCCATCTTCCAATTCCATCACAGAAATTTGAAAAGGAGTGTCTTCAGCCAGTTGGCGATCGAGTAACTCGCTCCATGTTCCTGTTCCACCTCTTGCTGTCACATACCAGACAAACAACGGCCGAACCTCATAACGTTCCTCAACGCGAGGGTTCCGGAAATTGTGACCTGCATAACGGGCGGCCGAACTGTAGATGCCCAGTTCACCGGGACGAAACACCAACACGACATGCTCGTTCCGTGTTTTGGAGGTCGCAGTGCCGTCGCGCTGCAGTTCCGGCTGTGCGGAATCCGCCTCAACAAAGTATCGATCTCCATCCCAGATCGCGTGCAGCTTACCGACATACTGGCGACTCTCAATTTCCACAGTCGCTTTCATTGAGCCCCGCGGAAAAGCTTTCTCATGCTGACGCTGGGCCGCGGCCAGAACCTTCAGGATGGTACGGTCCGCGTCCTTAACCTTAGCGGATCCGGTCTGCTGACAATACAGGACAGTAGTGAGTACCAGGAGGACGAATGCGGCATTTCTGCTCGGATACCCGGACAATCTTTTCATGGCAGATCCTCACAGAAAAGTGGGGCAAACTCACTGTAAATAACGATTTCCGTCTTTTTACATTTGCCGACTGAGTCCCTGCTCTTTGCCATTCATGGCGGACTACAACGATCTGAAGACGTGACCGGTACAAGAGCTCGTCAGTAAGCCACTTTTTAAACCTCTTTAGCATAACCAGCCAATCCTGGGTTTCGGGGGG
>JALHMY010000020.1:0-17636 GCA_022843805.1 Fuerstiella sp. | reverse complement strand
TTGTTTAACACCCCCACCACCCCCCCCCCCGTTTTTGGGAAAAATGGTAAAAAATATTTGATGCAAAAAGGTTCAACAAAAAAGTAAAAATACGAATCAATGTTGGGTGCGTGGCAGATATCGCTCCCCCTTGGTCTCCTGCAGAATCTGTCCGCCTATTGACTCACCTGACGACTTGAAAACCAGCACCTCGGAAGGCAACGCCGTGAAGGATTTTTTTGAGTGAAAACAGTGCGATTCAACCCGGAACGGGTTTCACAACAAAGCCTGGGGTCGACGCGACGCGGCGCACCCCAGGTTCGTGATGTTCGTTCGCCCCGAACCCTGAAAGGGTTCCACAAGGCTGTGATCGATCGTTCATGGTGTTGTGGAACCCCGTTGGGGTTCAATTGCATTTTCCTGTGTCTTTCCTGGGATGCGCCGTGTTCACGGCGACCCCAGGCTTTGTTGTGCAACCCCTGTCGGGGTTGGAAAACGGACATCGTTTTCCCATCAGAGTTGCCCCATGTTCCCTGACAAAAATGCTTCACGGCGTTGCCTGGAAGCGACAGGGCTATTCACTTGAAAGGTCGCCTGGAGCCGCGAGTCAACGGGGCGATCGACGCGGAATTAACTAATACCGGGGTTTGGAACGCTCGTTTCGCTGATTAATGCTCGATAACTGTTTGTCGAGTACCTTCTGGGTCATCTGCAGAAATTCGCCTTCGTAAAGGGATTCACTGATCCAGCTGGACTTTCCGTCCTGTACTCGTTCCATTTCCGAGGCCAGTCGCTGCATCCATTCCGGCGGCTCGATTCCGGAACCAATTCGATTGCTCATGTATTCGGCAATTTCGGATCGCAGTTGAGTGAAGTTGCCAAGGATTTGTTCGTTCTGGGGCATTCCGCGGCATTCCATGCAGCAGGCTGCGACCAGGGCTGTCATCCGATTCTGAACGAGACCTCCGACTATTCGTTCGCAGATATGATCGTGCAGCGTTGGAAGTCGGACACCATATTCCTTTTCCAGAGCGATGAGTTCGTGGACGAATGACTCTGCTATATGTCGAGTTTCTTCCGTCAGGAATTCCTCAACCTCGCCAGCCAGCTCCAGACTGCCAAAACGCACCATGGTCTCGTGTGCGATCTGCCAGGGAATGGTGTTCCAGTCAAAGCGATCGTAAAGAGCTTCCAGTCTGACGAAGTCAAGCAGGCAATACAGACGATTGCCATAGTCCGAATAGGTGGTCGTCGTATTATATTCCAGGAATCGTTCAAAGTTGTCGACCACGGCTTCATAGACAAACTCGGCCAGTTCCACGGCTTCTTCATGGTCGATGATCCCCATCTCGATATCCTCAAGCAGCTGTACGGGCTTAAGTGGAGCGATGGAGTTCTGCAATTCTTCCAGCAGGGCTTCTGCACCGTTGTGAACGATCGCACGGGCGTTGCCGAGCGTCAGCATGCGAGTGTGAAACAGGTCTTCGCCGTAATTGCTGATAAACTCTTTCACTTCAGCCGCCCGGTCATCATCATGCAGATCTTCGATGACAGACAAACGCATGGATCCACTATGTCTGGTCCACAGATCTGAGTAAGCTTCAAGAAGGCGATGGATGCGGCGGAATACCGGATTTCCCGCCGTTGTGGCACGGGTCCGCCAGCGGCTTGCAGAATGCAGAATGGCTTCCACGGAGCTGGCCAAACCAATTCGAAACAGCCGATCGAATTCGGTGACAGCCTGGCCCAGCGGGCGGGACGTTTTTTCCATTTGCAGTGCTGTCTGAAGCAGCTGAAATGTTTCATCCAGCAGGCCCATTCGCGGCAACTGGCTCAGCAGGACACGGATAATGGCCTGAAGTGTGCGAGCTTTCAGAATGGCTCCCGGCTGTCCGCCATTTTCAAACGGCACATACAATAACGGACGTTTTCGCAATTCCCGGCAGAGAGCAGGAAAACATGTACCGGCTGTTTCTGTGTCACGGGCGAAAACCGCGGATAACATTCGGGAGACTTCCGCATCCAGTGAAGAAGATTCCCGGCTGTCTGCAGGATGTTCCGCAATCACCGCACCGATCAGCCGTTCGGCCATCAGGTATTCGACGGTCGTCGACAGCACATTCTGCATCAGCAGGAAGCGACACTGCAGCTGTACGTCATATTCAAGATTTGCTTCGAGGTCGGATGAGAACGTTGAAATCTGATATTCCTGAACCTCCGTCACCAGCTCGCCAAGACCTTTCAGGCACTCTCGAATGGATCGCAGCCATTCTCTCAGGTGGTCTTTCTGGTCGGCAGTAATGACGTTACTTCCTGCGGCCGTGCGGGATATGGAGACAGCGGCGAGTCCCCACAGGGAGCCCACGGAATGCAGGAATTTCAGTCGTGGTTCGATTTGCCGGTAGAGTACTTCAAATTCGGAAGTTCCCGGTGCATATCCTTCGTCGATTGTATCCGAGTTATTGCCGTCATCGGTCGAGTCGCGGTAAGTGACTTCGTCCCATGCTGCTTCGAAGAGGTTGTCTTCTGTTTCAGAATCATCGCCATCGAACAGGTGCTGAAGGTCAAGACTCTCGGATTCACCCTCAGGTTCATTGCCACTGCGGTCTTTCTTCTTTTGCCGCGCTGCAAATTCGGTGAGCGACGGGACTTCCCAGAAGCTGCCGGCATTGGCTTCCATGAACGCAAACAGCCGGCGAAGCATGTTCCATCGTCCGGCTTCATCAGGATCAGCACAGACGGAATGCATCAGTCGATGCAGCAATACATGAATCGAATGTCCGCCGTTCTCCAGGCGAATCGTGTCGGCTCGACTAAGCCAGTGCATCAGCAGGCCCAGAGCTGCGACATGGTCTTTTCGCTCAAGGAGTGTACTGACGACCTGAGCAAACGAACTTGTCACTTCAAAGTCTTCAACATGCTGCCGCCAGAATGAAATGTCACCGGCAGATTCTCCTGCGGTACGCCATTCGGCGAGCGCACGGGCCACCAGAGTGGCAGCTTTCACAGACTGCATTCCATGTATCTGCGTCAGATCGTTGACGGTGGTTGTTGCGTAGCGATCCCATTGTTCCGCCATAGCGCTGAAAGATCTCAGCACAGCGTCGTGAATTTCCGGCATACCGGCAGCTGCGGCTTCTGACATGATCAGCGAACAGGCATCAAACGTTTGTTCTGTCAGCTCCAGCAAAATATCGACTCGGTTATCAGGGATCGAATCTTCGCGGGCAAAGAAGAGAGGAAACTGTCCCTGAAAGCCCAGAATATTCCATGGGTCAACAATCGCCCCGCAGTGAATACCACGATGCGTCAGATCCATCACTTCCGACATCAGCCGGCGTGATGCCTCCAGATCACGCGCGCGAACAAATCGACGGATCATGACGATCCGTGACTGAATGTCGGACTCGAATCTTGCCGACAGGCACGGAATGACAGACGCTTCCTCACAACTGGCCTCTTCAAAGCCCATGGTGGCATACATCCACGACAGATGTCGATGCTGAACCTGATCGGCACCATATTTCGCCAGCTGCATATTCAGTTCATGTCGAACATGACCGAAAGGCTGTCGTGTTGCCTTCGCCAGTCGCTTCAGACGCTTGCCGTTTTCACCCTGAGTTGCATCGAGGAGAGTCTGGTAGAAGTTGTCACGCTGGCGGGCGACAATAGGAAGCAGGGTGGTCAGCGAGACGCTGCTGTCCCATGTCTGAGGCCCGGAACCGCTGATCGCCGAGGCCATCAGGATGGTGCCGCACAAAACAACTGCTGCATCGAACAGGCGGTCCGCTTCGTGCTTCTTTCCACTTTCCTGCGTCCAGTCCAGCAGAGAATCCAGAATCAGACGCCGGATGACAAATCGTCGATAAAATCCCTTTGTGTCAATCAGTTCCGGGTCCCACTCGCCAAACACATAGTTCGTTCGTTTATTGACCGGGTGCAGATGATCGTGAGCTCGAACATCCAGGGCCAGCTCAGAAAGACGGGCCAGTGAAAAATGGGCCGGTTCAGTCAGTTCCACAGGCAACGATTTCATGAACGTCAGCATTGCGTCAATCAGCTGATGATAACGGCCATTAGCAGTTCCGGCGTCCTGCAGATAAAGCGGAATCGGACAGAATCGTTCGTGCTCATAGACTTCCATCCGTCGTCCGTTTTCCAGAACGGCGACCGGTCGGTATCCAATGAACGAGTTCAGGGTCCGCAAGGCGGCTGACACGATTCGATCTGACTGATCATCACTCCACGGTTCTCCTGCTTCCAGCACGGCTTCGAACATTTTTGCCGCGAGGAAAGGAGTAAAGAACTCACTCTCGGGAAGGTGAGCCAGCAAATCGGAATGATGTTTTCGATAGGCAGGCTGCACTTTTCTGAGTGTCCACTGAATCACCGAAACTGCCTGGGCAATATCAGTGAACACCGGTTCTCCTGCCGCTCGAAACCCCTCCAGTTGATCCAGCAGGTAGTTGCAGAACACTTCCGGAGAACTGGTCGCATCCGCATGACGGAACAATTCGTTCACGCAGGCACGGAACCTGCCATTCGGGGCTCCATGCGAAAAGTTCAGGTAGCCCAGCAGATCTCTCAGGACGGAGGAAAGGTCGTCTGGACTGGAACTTGCTGCTGATGGCATCGATTGATTCATGTGGCGCAGGGCAGAATTTGGAAACGAGCGTGGGTGGCGTGGTTTTCCAGTATTGTTGACCGAAAGGTCCCTTTAGGAAAGCCTCTGGATGCTGCAGTTCTGACCGATTTCGACTTCACAGGTCGTTCTATGAGCCGGCGAACATTGAAAGTTTGACAAATGCTTTTCTCCGAGGCAGTCAGATTACAAGCCCGATTGTTCTTTTTGGCTCCTCGTTCACTGTAACTGCCACGTTAGCCGTTTAGCGGCATAACGATGGACAAAAGTATGGTGATCAAAAGACTGACTGTTCCGAGAACAATCAACAACGGTGTCCAGGTTTTGAGTGCTTCGGCCTCTGTGAGTCCGCTCATTCGGGCAAAAATCCAGAAACCGCTGTCATTCATCCACGAGCCAATCAAAGAGCCTCCTCCGATCGATGTGGCCAGATACACCGGATGAAAACCAAGTTTCTCCTGAGTCAGTTCCATTGAGGCCATCATAGCTGAAACGGTGATCATGGCCGTTGTGCTGGAACCCTGAGCGATTTTCAGAACAGTGGCGAGGCCGAAACCGAGCAGCAGTGCAACCAATCCCGTGGCATTGCTTCCCTGAAAGGATGCCTGTATCACGGAGGAAACGTTTGTTGCCTTGAGCATGGCTCCAAATGCGCCTCCTGCCGCGGTAATCAGAATCACGAGTCCGCCGCTCAGGAGAGCTGTTTCCACTGCGTCCGTGAATTCTTTTGCGGTTGGTTTCTTCAGCCTGACCCAGGTAATTATGGAAAGTGTCATCGACAGGAGCAGGGCGAGCCCCGGATTCCCCAGAAGTTCAGTCCAGGGCTTCATCGACGAAAAGAAATTTGCGCCTTCTGACGGCCTGAGAGCGTCAACGACAGTATCACCGGAAATGAGAATGACGGGCAGAATCACGGGCAGAAGCCCTTCGATCAGCGGAATTCGCATGATTTCCGCCTGACGGGCATTTACCGATTCTTCAGTGTCTTCTGTGAACTCGGGCAAAGTGGCAATTTTGATGTGTCGGTTCATCCACCCGCCGACCATCAGCGCGATCACCGCAGCGGGCGCTGCAACAATCAGGCCGATGACAATCATCATACCGACCGAAATGTTCAGATTTACGGCCATCGCCAGCGGGCCCGGAGTGGGCGGAACCAGGGTGTGTGTGATGGCTCCTCCGGCGGCAATTGCACAGACGTAAAGAAGATAATTGGATCGTGTCGTGCGATACAGGGATCTGGCAAGCGGAACGAGCAGATAGAATACCGTATCAAAGAAGACCGGCACCGAAAGTACGAACCCGCTGCTCATCAGAGCCCAGGAGGCCTTCTGTGCTCCAAGCAATTTAAGAAATGCATGGACGATGCGATCGGCGGCGCCACTGCGCATCATTGCTTCGCCAATGACCGCAGCGAATCCGATCACGAGGCCAATTTTTTCACAGCTGTCACCGAAGGCCACGGCCACCCGTTCAACTCGATTTGCACCGTTTTTGCCATCCGGCTTCGCGGGTTCCGCCGGCGACAGAAAACTGACCACGAGCGCTGCCGTAATCAGCGCAATAAATGCGTTAATTCGCAGGAAAATAATCAGACCCAGAACGACGGCAATACCAGTCACAACGATGACATATGGGTGCATTGATTCAACCTTCTGTTTGGCTCAAAATTGCAGTGAAGCCCGTCGGTTAATACTGCAGGGTCGCCTAAACACAGTGAACCCGCAGCATTCGGTCATCTTGCAAATTCCACACTGCGAGTTTCCCGCAATACCGTGACCTTAATCTCGCCCGGATAGGTGAGAGACTGTTCGATGGCCGTCGCAATGTCGCGACTCATCTTTGTTGCTCGACGGTCATTCACCTTCGTTGAATCGACGATGACGCGAATTTCCCGTCCAGCCTGTACGGCAAACGCATGGTCGACGCCTGGAAAACCACACACAAGGGCTTCCAGATCTTCGAGTCGCCTTACGTACTTCTCGAGAGTTTCGCGTCGAGCACCTGGTCGAGCTGCAGAGACAGCGTCGGCAGCCGCAACGAGAACCGTATAGATATGCTCGGGGCGGATATCGTCGTGATGGCCGGCGGCAGCATGCACGACTTCGCCACCCTCACCATAACGTTTCAACAGTTCCGCTCCAACAGCCGGATGCCCGCCTTCCATTTCATGGTCCGCCGCTTTTCCGATGTCGTGCAGGAACCCGCAGCGACGGCCAAGGGTGCCATCCAGTCCCAGCTGCTCTGCCATCAGTCCGGTCAGATGGGCCACTTCAATGGAATGCTGTCTGACATTCTGAGAATAGCTGACTCGAAAATGAAGACGTCCCATCAGGTCAACCAGCTTTTCATGCAGGCCGCGTACGCCAGCTTCCTCACAGGCGGCAAGCCCCAGCCTGCGAATATGTTCTTCCATCTCCTTTTGTGTTTCTGCAACAATCTCCTCGATTCGTGACGGATGAATGCGACCATCCTGAATCAGTTTCGCCAGAGAGAGCTTGCCTACTTCACGCCGGACATTGTCAAACGCGGAGACGATGACGACGCCGGGAGTATCATCCACAATTACGTCGACTCCCGTGACCTTTTCGAAGGCTCGGATATTGCGTCCTTCACGGCCAATAATCCGTCCCTTCATTTCATCGCTGGGAATGTCCACAGTGGAAACCGTTGTTTCCGACGTATGGGCCGACGCATAACGCTGGACAGCCATTCCAATAATTTCCCGAGCCTGTCGCTCGCACTCCAGCTTAACCTCTGATTCATGCTTCATGATCAGAGCGCCGGTTTCTTCTGCCATTTCGCGTTCAAGTCGCTTCAGCAGAAGCTCGGATGCCGCTTCACGACTCAGCCCGCTGATCTGATAAAGCTGCTCCTGCTCTTCCTTCAGCAGACGGCTGAGTTCATTGTCTTTGGCTTCCATTGCTCGTGCGCGCTCAGACAGTTTCTGCTGAGTTGCCTGCAGCATTTTTTCCTTCTTGCGAAACGAATCCTGCTGTTCTTCAAGGTTGGACTCGCGTTTGTCAAGTTCCCGCTCGCGGGTGCGAAGCTGGTTTCGCTGATCGTCCAGCTTTGCTTCGAGCACCTCACGTCGTTTCAGCATCTCTTCCTTGATTTTCAGCTCCTGGTCCTTCAGGAGATTTTCGGCGTCACGTTCTGCTTGTCGCAGAATTTCGTCACGAGTCTTGTAGGCACTGCCTTTGAGGACACGGTCAACAAAGAAGCCTGTTACAAGACCCACTACGACGGCGATGAAGCCGACAATCAGTGGATCCGACATGGAAACGTCCCTTACTTACAGACGGTCCCTGCGTCCCGCCTGGGCGGGCTGAACACGATGCAGTCACAACGAACAGAACTTCAGGTGATGGAATCTGTTGTCGGAAGGTACGGGTAAGGGAGTTCGCACGCGTCAACTGTCTGCCGCCATGGACCTGAACAGACGGCAGCCTTGCGTATCTGCAAAGCTGACATCAATGTTCCCGGGGGTCCGGTTGTCCACTGCAGTGCACCAGTGGATGAACGTGCGCGACCATGCCCCGTAACAGTGCCTGAGGGCAACTGTACATCCATGGTGCGTTCATCTTCCGAGCCCTCTGTACACAGAAAGAGTGTCAGAGCCAGCAGGCAGACAACCAGAAGAAAAATGAGTCCGGAGATTACCATTGTTTAAGTAAACTGGCCTGAGACAATTTCAGATTGACGTGTGCTGATCAGCCAGCACCGAGCCCTTGGACTTTCGAGTTCACAGCAGGTCCCGCAGACCAATTCTGTTAACACCCCCACTACAGCTGCACAATTTGCCGCGGCAGAGAGAGACCGCAACATGCTACCAAAGCGGCTTTTCAATTCAACCGGTGAGGCCCCCGCGTTTTGTCGGATCACGAATCCATTTCGATCGGCTCCGCCGGGGAAATCCCCGGATTCCCCCCGGATTCCCCCTAACCTCTACTCCCCACGGCGATCTCCGGAGTGTCATGAGCCGGGTTGTTATGCTAGTTTTCGCCGTTTCTGCGCCCGGCTGCTGAGCTGTCGCAGCGTTTTTCGGATCGGTTTTGGGTTGATTGTCGGTATCAAGGTCGGATTTGCCAATGCCTGATCGCTCCGTTCCTGGTTCCACTCGGCAGTTTACCAGTCAGTTACTGCAGGGATATCAGCGATGCCTTTCATTGGTTTCAGGCAATTTTTCGGTTGCGCAATCATCCGGTATCAGACTCACGCTGGCGGTTTCCGGCGGGGCTGACAGTGTGGCCCTTTTGTTCGGAACCCTCGCCCTGATGCGCAGCTCACGGGACGACCGCCTGAGTGCCGACCGGGTGCAGGTTTTGCACGTCAATCACGGACTGCGGGGTTTGCAAAGTGACGATGATGCTGAATTCGTCAGGGAGTTGTGCGAATCCCTCAACGTCGATTGCCAAATTTGCCCGGCGGATGTTCAGGCGCTGAGGGGAGCCGTCGGAAGCGAATCTCTGGAGGAAGCCGCTCGACGCATCCGATACGAAGCTCTGCAGTCCCGCATTCAGGACGACCCCTCGGAATGCCTCGTGACAGCCCACCATCAGGATGATCAGGCGGAGACGATTTTGCACAACCTCGGGCGAGGATCAGGCCTGCGGGGATTGCAGGGGATGACCCCCGTCCGCCGTCTGCAAAATGGTGTTCCTCTCATTCGACCAATGCTGATGATTTCCCGAAAGACCCTGAAAGAGTTTCTGCAGAACGAGGGAATCTCGTTTCGCGAAGACTCCAGCAACGAGGATCCCGGCTTTACAAGAAATCGAATTCGCCATATTGTCCTGCCGTCGCTTGAAAAGGAAGTGCATTCGCAGGCGTCTCGGAATATTGCCGCCGCTGCTCAGCAGGTCTCCGAGGCGCTTGATTGCCTCGATCAGCTTGCTGGTCGCATTTTGGCAGATGTCGTGCTTGAACAGACATCCGATTCCTGTCGCTTACATCGGGAAAGGCTGACAGACTGGCCCGAATATCTTGTGAGGCATATATTCAGCGTGTTGTGGATCCGCCAGCACTGGCCTCGACAGCAAATGCAGGCTTTGCACTGGAAAAAGCTGGCGGATTGTGCCGTTGACGGAGTTCCCGCTTCGTGCAGTTTTCCTGGTGGAATTCAACTGACCATCCGCGGTCAGTTGATACACCTTTTGAAAAATCCCAAAATCCTGGGATGATGCGGCAGTTTCTGCGGAATTAACATTCAGTTGCGTCCCCAATCTCTGTAACACTCAGAGGAATGGATTCGAACAGTGGCGGCCAGTTTTTCTGGCAAATTGGGAACCACAAGGTGAGTTTTGCTGAGATTCTTCGGCGAATAAGCAGTCTGGGAAAGGCTCCGTCAGAGACGGCAGCCGAGTCTCCCGGCTGGTTCGCGCGCACTCTCAGTCTGCAGGCCGGTCGCCGCAGAAGACTCAAAAAACAGACAGATCGCGGGAATTACGCGATTGAAGTTTGCGAAATTCGTACTCAGTTGTCGGCGGTTTTTGGTCTGGCTGCTGAAGATTGCGGCCAGTCCGAGGAGAATCAGTCTGAGTGTGACGTGCCACTCGCTGATCTGTATCTGCCATCAATTGACGGCTCAGAAGATCCGATCCGGGAAATCAGCGCGGACCTTGTTCAGAATTTTCCGGTTACGGATCCGGAAGATCTTACCGGGGACTCTCGCAGCCATTCGGAATCAGAATCGAAAGCGTGGTCCCCGGGTCTGTCGTCTGTAGAAGGCAGAATATCTGTTTCTGACGGTTCTCTTACGGATACTGTCCCCGCTGTCTTATTGCCGGAAATCTCATCGGAAGACCCCTCATTATCTGAATCGTCTGGAGACATCTTAATTGGGGAGATTCTGGACGACGTTTACATCGAGATCGTGGCGGGCGATCTGCTTCAGAGTTCCTTCCTCGATAGTTCCTCTCGTCAGAGTCAGCTGCAATTTCCGGATCAGTCTTCGCGAACTGCCGAAGCCAGCAGGATTCCTGATCAGTTTCGTTTGTCGGTCGACGAATCTGATACAAAAAGCGAATTCGGAGGTGCAGGGCACACTGACGAACTGAAATCAGTACAATCTGACGCGATCATGGATTCTTCATCTGCCGGTCCAGACCTGCAGACTCACGGCGCTCCGAGACCCGGCCAGGGAATCTTCGCTTCAATTGCAGAGCATGCACATGCAGATCAGCAGAACGGGGAACAGAGGATCGTTCTTCCGACTCTTTTCCGCGGGGATTACCGGCGGACTTCGGGACGGATGGCTGACTCCGGGCGTGACTTGCAGGCAGTGGGTTCTGGCGGATTTCGATCACTGCTGTTGTGGAATGCCGTCACCAGTGAAGACTGGTCAGCGGGCAGGGCTGAGGACATCGCCAATAAGACAACGGACACTGCATGGAGGGCTGTTTACAGAGCCAGTGCACGTCATGTTGAAGTCATCCCTTCGGTCACGGAATCTGGCGTACAGCGCCCTTTGAAGCAGAATGAGTTCTCGGCAAAGGTCCTGCGTACAGGGATCCGCGAGTGTATTGTTGAGAAGGAATTTCCGGAGGAACACCTCCCCGGGGAGTCCCCTCGGACAAGTCCACAGGGCTGCTCGACAGCGAGTCTGCTGAAATATGCCGTTCAGGCGAGAGCTCCTCCATCAAGTGAAAGAATCAGTCTGGCTCAGGCTGACGCCGAAGGTCCGGCTGATCGGTTAAGGCGACTGCGATTTAGTATTGCTCCGCGAGGTCCTTCTCTGGCTTCCACCCTGCGTGTGAAGTCCGATTTGAACACCTTTCGGAGCCTGAGTTGACGGCGAACGAACTCTCCTCGGGATACGTTTGCCTGAAACACTGGCTCCTTTTTTTTCGGGAGCCGATGAATGTCGCAGAAGTCCGATGACTCCAGACTAAGGAGTCTCGTGGAATATCATTATCGAAGAAACAGACATCTGACAGCAGCCTGTGATGCTGAAGACTTGTTTCAGGAATCGTGGATCGATCTGAATCAGACTTTAGTGGAATCTGCAACTGTCAGAGAAGAAACGATGTCGCCGGAGGATCGCCTGCGACGGGCCGTACGCGTTGCCACGGATCGAGTTTTTGGAAGACTTCGAAAACGAGTGGTTCGTGGGGCTGCGGCTGAGCTGACGCTGGATTTTGATCCGGCGGAATGCATGCCGGATACGAATCTGGTGATGGATTTAAAACAGCAGATCGAAAGCCTGCCTTCAGATGAACGGCTGGTGATTGAAATGCTGAGATCCGGGTATGCGGGGAATGAGATCGCTGAGAAACTGTCGGTATCACCGCAGGCTGTGACTCGGCGTAAACAGCGCGCTATCGAACGTTTAAAACAGGGACTGGCCGAAGCATGAGCACGATGGATTACCAGAATCCTGGTTCAGCTCACGTCGCTGATCATCACAGCGATGTGTGTCAGCGCGTTTTGACGGAAATGCTGTATGAGTGGCCGGAAGTGCCGGACGAGAATCTCTCGCCCGGCCTTCTGGACCACGTCTGCCATTGTCAGGCGTGCCTCGTGCATCTGATTGCCGTGGAAGCGGCCATAGAACTTGCTGATCTGGCCAGCGAAAAAGACCAGTTCTGAATTCAGAACTGGTCCCTTTTTCGTTCCACAATGCGAAGCTGCGATCAAAAAGCAGCTGTCAGCAAACCGTGTCAGGCTTCTGACGCTCCTGCTGCCGCCATCGCCATTGCCTCTTCATGAGTCACGTCAACAGCCCTGTAGCCACCCTTCGCCTTAAAGTACAGAATCAGCAACAGATAGAGCGCGGCCATCGCGGCTGGTACAAAGGACGTGAGCTTCAGCGCGGTTCGACCACCGTGCAGAGTCGCTTCTTCGACGGGTGGCTTATCTGCAGATGCTGTCTGGCTGGCTGTTTCCCACCATGAAGCCAGTTTCTCGATGTTCGGGTCGGCCTTGCCTTCCTTCTCCATGATCGCTTCTGCACGAGCCAGTTCCTTGCCTCCGTCTTTCAGCACACCCACCTTTGCACCGTCCAGACCGACGACCGAATAACCCATAAAGCTGTTTTCCGCCCCGGCTTTGTATCGTTCATAAACCTCGGGCGCTTTTTCCTTCAGATCGGCCGATGCATGGTAGTCCTGTTTGAAACCAATACCCGGACCTCCCAGCAATCCCGCTGAAAGCATTCCAACGCCGCCAATCGCTCCAATTGTGATTGCGCCACCTTTTGGAAATCGCTCCGACACGACCGCCAGCATTGTTGGCCACAGAAACGTTTTTCCGGCTGCATAAACGGTTGCTGCGATAACGCACAACGCTACAGATGTCGCGGCACCCAGCAGCTGAAGACCCACACATCCCAGAATACCGCTGACAAACAGGAGTCCCAGTGGTGAGATCTTTTCCACAATCGGACCGGCAAAAAACCGAAGTGCAAACATAAGCCCGGAGGTGTAAACAAAAAGCAACAACCCCTTTTGCTTGGACGCCATAATAGCGCCGGTAATTTCACCAATCCATGAATCAGTCCCAAGCTCCACATATCCAACCAGTGCATGAATCAGCAGCAGAACCAGCATCAGCGGCGCGAAAATCTGAGAAAACATCTCGCTGTAGCTGACGCCCGCCTGACTGGCCTCAGACCGCGGGAATGACTGTCCAAGCACAAGGACGCCGTAAAAGATCACAGGCGCCATAAACAGGGAAATCTGAATCTGCCAGGATACCGCACGGGCTCCGTCCGGATTCATGAAGTACGACGCCAGGCCTCCCACGATCAGCCCGCCCGGCCAGCCCGCATGCAGAATATTCAGATAATGAGTCTTGTCCTTCGGAAACAATGTCGCGACCAGCGGGTTAACCACGGCTTCGCAGATTCCATTCCCAATGGCAAACAGAAACATGCCCCAGAACAAACACTGAAATGCGGCGTCTTTTCCCCCGCTTGCGAAGGCTGCACCAGCGGCGAGCGTCAGAACGGCGGATACGACGTGTGTCAGGAACGCCAGTCCCATCAGTTTGCCATAGCCGACGGTATCGGCAATCAGCGAACCGGCCAGGATGATGATCCCAAACCCTGTGAGTCCTCCCCCGGTAATCTGTCCGAGTTCAGTCATTGTGAATCCGTACTGGTCGGCCCACTGGCCCAGAATTCCCGCACGAATTGAGAAGCCGACGCCTGCCGCCAGAATTGCCATAAAGCCAGCCCACAACAGCCGTTTGGCATTCGGTGCTGCCTGATTTTCGCCTGAACTCATTCAAAGTCTCTCCCGAAGAAGTGCTCGCCTGATGCAAAGGGTGGAGAAGGCTGAACGGTGATGAATATCGCCCGGACATCATCGTTGAACTGCCGTCCCGAATGGCCCGAGTCGTTCAGGCCGGAAAATGCGAATGGCCAGTCTAGTCGGGCTAATCTTCCGTTTCCACACACAACCGCCCTGAGTTCCGACAACAGGCGATTCCCGTTACTCCCGGAGACCGCGAATTTCGCTGACCGGCGTTCTCAGGGAGCTGCCAGGTGTCAGTCGCCCGTCGCTGAACTCAAATCGGGGTATGTCAAACTGGGTACATCTCATTGACTTTACCACCCGCCACGACGACAGCGATTTCCTCTGTTCCGCAGTCCGGCCACGCTGAACCCATCGTTTTACCGAGGTAAGTCGGCAGATTTTTCCGGAGCATTCAACTAACCGGCGGTTAATGCCGATGGATAGAGCGTTCCATGGAAGCACCGTCTCGTTTCACCAACTCTTCTTCGTCCACGAAAGGCCTTTTGCATGCGCTGGATCGTTTCGCTGTCCTCAGCTCTGGCACTTGGATTGTCTGTAAGTGCCCAGGCTGATCAACCTCTTCCAACTCACAGCTCAGTCGTTCGTTCTCAGGTGGCTGCTGCAAACCGCACGGCTCCTCAATCCGTTCGCCATCAGGCGACTCCCGGCAATGTTTCCGTTGCGATGCTCGATGGAACTACAATTGCTCCTGTTCCAGAAACTCCATCAACGGCGACTGCTGTCCAGTACACCCCTGTCTACAGCCAGCCACAGTATCAGCCGGTACGTCGTCAGTCAGGCGGTCCATTCAGCCGAATTATGGAACTGGAACGTCGCAAAAATGCCTGGCTGCGAAGCATGTTCCGCTGATCTGCTGCCACAACCGTAGAACATCCTGATGTCAATTCTGACTGATGTCAACTCTGACCATCGACGCCCGACTTTGCAGCAAGTCGGGCTTCTGCTTTTGTTAAATGGTATTTGAATCGAAATTCTGATTTTCGGCGAGCTGGCTCACAGCGATGCTGCGGATCGTCAGGCAGCTTCGGGCTTTGCCGGTCCAATGGAGCGCGGTCCATCCTTATGCCGAGCCTTGAGGTCAAACAGACCAAAAATCTCCGATGCATTCATGCTCAGCGACACATTGCTGTTGTCACCTTCTCCCAGTATGGCGGCGAACAGTTCGCGTTTCTCACGAAGCACACGATCAATGCGTTCTTCGATCGTATTCTTTGAAATGAACCGGGTGACAATCACAGGATTTTTCACGCCAATTCGATGTGCTCGATTGATTGCCTGATCTTCCACGGCCGGATTCCACCAGCGGTCGTAAAGAAAAACGTAGCCGGCAAACTGCAGATTCAGCCCCACAGCGCCTGTTCCATAGCTCATGAGAATGATGTGGGCGTTCGGGTCGCTCTTAAACCGCGCCAGAATTGGCTCACGTTTGGCTGTGGGCACTCCTCCGTGATAAATCAGAGGATTGAACTGTTTCAGCCGTGCATCGAGCCAGTCCAGAGTTTTTGTCCACTGACTAAACAAAATGGCTTTGCCTCCGCTGGCGGCGATTTCTTCCATGTCGGCGACGAGCCGTTCAAGTTTTGCACTTTCACCTGTCAGTGGATCATAATTAGTGATTTGCTTGAGTCGCAAAACGAGCTCAAACACGTGCTGGACCGTGATTGAATCGCCCAGCTCATTCAGCTGGATAACGCCTTCCTTCTCGGCCGTCCGGTATGCATATTCCTGAGCGTCAGACAGCTCCAGTTCCGCATCACGGTCAATGCGAGGCGGCATATCCTTCATCACAAGGTCTTTGGTACGCCGCAGAATATATTCTTTGGCAAGTTTGGAAAGCTGTCTCAGGTCGGGAGAGGCATGTGGCGGGATGACTTCCATGAATTCGAACAGCGCAGCAAGTTCTTCGGGCCGGTTTTCAATAGGTGTACCGGTCAGCGCCCAGCTTCTTCGCCTCTTGATTGCACGGGCCGTTTCGGCGGTTCGGGAATCACGGTTCTTGATTCGCTGCGCCTCATCGAGAACCAGCAGGTCAAATCGCGGTCGTTCTTCTTCAGGGATTTCATTGAGGTCTCTGGTCATCGCCTCATAATTGGCGATCAGAATCGGGATTCCGGGCATCGTCCAGAGCATTTTCCTTCGGTTCCCGTTCCCTTCAACGGTGACCACCGGAAGTTCTTCGGCCCAGGTACGGAATTCCCGCTGCCAGTTGGGAATCAGCGGCTTTGGACACACAAGAAGTATGCGGCGAACCTGACCACTGCGCAACAGCAGCCTGATTCCCGTGATGGTTTGCATTGTTTTGCCAAGACCCATTTCGTCCGCCAGAAGCGCCGAGTGTCGGGCAAACAGCCATGCGATGCCTTCGTACTGATAGGCAAATGGCTCAAATGGCATGATCAGTTCCTGACCGGCAAGCCAGGATTCCAGTGGCGGCTGCAGCAAATAGAACAGTCGGTCCTGCAAAGAGAGAGCGTCGGCCGGTGGTTTGATTCGGGTGCAGCGCTTTTTTGCCGGTCCTTCACCCTCGACCCCATTTTCATCGACCGGCTGTTTGGGGGCTGCCAGCTGTTTCAGATTCTGACCGTCCGACTGTGTTCCGCGGTTTTCTTTCGGAGGGACGAAGTCCATACCTTCCGGAAGTGTCAGTCCGATACATTTCAGCGGAATTCGCCGAGGCTTCCAGGCTGGTACGAAGTCCATAGGATACGCCAGAGCGACACTGACTGTTTCAACGGACGGTATGCGCATCAGAGCGGGATTAAACCCGGTCTGTGCGATTTCAGCTCGTGCTTCAGGCCCGGGAGGGATTTCCTCTGGTTGTGCGGCACTGATGGCGACGGAAGTATGGTCCATTCGCTGAATATCCGGGTTGCTGATGGATGTGTCCTGTGAAGGAAATGTCATCGTGCAAATACCGTTTTCACAGTCTCTGCCAGTGCCTCTCGAACTCGCTCCAGTGGTTCTGTCAGGTCCGCCTGATCGGATATCAAATGACGCTGTTTTGAAACGGCGGTTATGTCGGTCTGGTGAGCGTCGTGAAACCTCAGACGCTGTGTTCCTATTCTGACCAGTGAGGCATCCGGAGCGGTTTCGCCCTTCGGCTGTTTACCTTCCGCTGTGGTGACGGCGACCGGAATCCCCGTGTGATTGCGAAGTTCCAGTATATCCGGATCACTGGTGACAATCAGATCGGGCTTGATGCCAACTCGTTCCAGCAGCGTTCCGCCAATCAGTTCACCCAAAAGCCATGGTCGCAGAGTATCACCGTAGAGAATCTCCTGCGTTCGATTGGGCTTCACGGGCGTGGTGCACTGAAACTCCAGCGGACGACCATGCTGGTTCGTCACCAGCAGCCCACCCACATGGCCTCGACCTTCGACTTCCATCGTTTCAAGGAAGCCCAGTCGAAGCTGTTCCGACTTTGCAGCGCCCGACATTCGGTTGTATTTCCTTCGTGAACTGGTTTCAACTCATTCGCTTCACGCGGATCGGCAGTTTCTGCCGACTCCAGCGCGGACCACTATCGTCTGCAATCGATCGTACTGCTGAGTCATCGTCGAAACAGCAATGGTGGCTTTAGCGGTTAACCGAGTTCCACGGCGGGCGCAGGTAATCCCGGACAGGAATCTGAAGAAAGTAAACGTCCGGCGAACCCATTGGGGTTCGCCGGCGTTCAGTTGGCGGTATCGTCGGCGGAGCGGAGGTCTGCGGCTGCGATCTTTTCCCGACGTTTCTGACGATCGTCTCGTTTGCGG
>JALHMY010000019.1 GCA_022843805.1 Fuerstiella sp. | reverse complement strand
ATCGGGCGGGGGCCGGGGAACGGAGGGTTGCGGGTGTTGTTGGGACGGCGTTCTGTGCAACACGCGGCGGGCCCTCCCCCGGCCTTCGGCCGACCCCTCCCACTTCGCTTCGCTGCGCGGGAGGGGAGGGTTTAGGGGAGGGTTTTGCGGGGAAGCGGAGGGAGTTGGGGAAAGAGTCGGATTTGTTCTCTGGACCTGCCGGCTTTCGGAAAAAACAGCACTTCGGTGGCGAGTTGGCAGTTCGACGTTACTATTCCGATTGCGGTTCCTCATTGTGTAGATTTTGAGAAGGGCGGAGAAGCAAACGTGGCGGATTCGGTTGTTCTGGCATATAGCGGCGGTCTGGATACCTCGGTACTGGTTGGATGGCTTCAGGACGAAGGTTACGACGTTCACTGCCTGTACGTAGACCTCGGCCAGCCCTGTGAGGACCGTGCTGCGATTATGCAGAAAGCCCGGGACATTGGCGCCAAATCTGCAGAAATCGTTGACGCGCGTGAGGAACTGTGCCAGGACTTTGCGTTTCCGGTCCTGCAATGGCAGGCAAAATATGAAAACATTTATCTGCTTGGCACCTCAATCGCTCGCCCGCTAATTGCCAAGGTTTGCGTCCAGCGAGCTCGACAGGTGGGCGCAGTGGCATTTGTTCATGGGGCCACCGGAAAAGGTAACGATCAATGCCGTTTTCAGCTTGCCGCAGAAGCCCTCGAGCCCTCGATTAAGATTATTGCTCCGTGGCGAATCCAGAAGTTCCGCGACAAGTTCGCAGGTCGTACAGAAATGCTCGACTACTGTGAAGCAAAAAAAATCCCCGTCAAGGCGACAGCTCGAAAACCTTACTCAAGCGACGAAAACTGTCTGCATATCAGCTACGAAGCAGGTGACCTTGAAGATCCAATGGTTGACGGTCAGACGGTAATTGATTTTGGGATGACGGTGTCACCACAACAGGCACCAGACGCGGAAGAAGTCGTTACGATCGGCTTTGAATCGGGTGTACCCATCAGTGTCAACGGATCGGGTTTGTCAGCCGCCGGGATTGTGGATGCTCTGAACACCATCGGCGGCCGCAACGGCGTGGGCCGAATTGACATTGTGGAGAACCGCTTTGTCGGAATGAAGAGCCGCGGCGTTTATGAGGCTCCCGGCATGACTCTGCTGTATGCGGCACATCAGGCACTGGAACAGCTGACTCTGGATCGGGACCTGACTCATCTGAGGGATCAGCTGAGCCCTCAGGTGGCGGAAATGGTGTATTACGGCTTCTGGTATTGTGCCAAAATGGATGCACTGATGGCATTCATTCGCGAAACAGAAAAGCCGGTGACAGGCGAAGTAAAACTGACTCTTTACAAAGGAAATGTCAGAGTCAGCAGCCGCAAGTCACCTTACAGCCTGTATAAGGCAGACATTGCCAGCATGGAGCGGGGCGGGTCCTATGACCAGACAGATGCGGAAGGCTTCCTGAGAATCATGGGGCTGCCTGTCCGAGTTCAGGGGTCAGTGCGACCCAGAGGTTACTGATTATAGAAGGGCCTGCTATGGCGATCCCCGACTTTCGAGAACGCTTGTTGCAGTGCCTTGGAGGTCCATGGCCTGAACCCTGTGAGCTGAACCCGGTCGTGCGTGAAGTGCTGCCGCGGGATGGATTCCGCATCGAATCTGTCACCTATGAAGTTGAACCGGGCGACCGCGTTCCTGCGTTTTTACTGTTACCAGACAGTGCGACCAGCGAATCACCGGTTCCCGGCATCTGTGTATGGCACCAGCATGCGGGACAATGGGCGAAAGGCAAATCCGAACCGGCGGGAATTGGCTGGGATCCGATGCATCACACAGGTGTTGCCTTGTGTCGGGAAGGTTACGCAGTACTGTGTCCTGACGCACTGTGCTTTGAAGAGCGGCAGGATCCCTCGGGAAAACTTCGAAACGGCGAATATGAGCGTTACGAGTTTCTGCGTTACGTGGTGGCCGGTCAGTCGATGGCATGGAAGAATATCCTCGATATGAGGCGGGCCGTCGATTACCTCGCCGCACGCCCCGAAGTTCGTGCGGATGCTCTCGGCTGTTATGGTCATTCCATGGGATCAACTTTTACATGGCTGGTGGGACCATGGGAACCTCGTCTGAAGTGTCTGGTTGGAAACTGTTGTCTCCCCACATATGCGGGCATTCACCGAGAACACATGCTGCACTGTTTTCCGAATTTCATTCCCGGCATTTATGAGTATGGCGATACGTTTGACATTGCCGCACTGACAGCTCCTCGAGCACTCCATTTGAATTTTGGAGCATTGGATCGGGGCAGTCCCATTGATGAGGTTCGACGAGCAATGCCGCTGATTGCCCGGGCATATGAAAGTATCCATGCCGAGCAGAATTTTTCTTACTTTATTCAGGAACAGACGGATCACGTGCTCTCTGCGGAAATGTGGGACCGAACACGTGGCTGGTTTTCAAAACACCTGAAAGTCTGAATCCACAAAAAGGTTCGAACCATGAAATTCACAATGAAGGATCTCAGTGTGACTGGCGGGCAGAATTGGTTACTGCCGGGACTCCTTTTTCTGCTGTTAACCCATCATTCTGTTTTTGCCGCAGATACCTTCATGGTTCCCATGCGGGACGGAGTTAAACTTGGGACAGACGTTTTTCTTCCGGAAGGCAAAGGACCGTGGCCCGTAATTCTGCTTCGATTTCCCTACAACAAGGCGCTCGCAGCGGGCATTGGGCCGGATGCAGCTCGACGCGGATATGTCTTTGTTGCCCAGGATACTCGTGGGAGATTTTCATCCGAAGGAGCGAACCTGCCATTTGATGCCGACGGTCAGGCTGATAACCAGTGGGACGGCTTTGATACGGCCGAATGGATCACCGCGCAACCGTGGTGCAATGGGCGGATTGGAACATGGGGTGCTTCTGCAGGCGCGGTGACTCAGTATTTTCTGGCAGGAACAGGGCATTCCGCGATCACCAGTCAGCATCTGATTGTGGGAACGCCCAGTCTTTTTCGCGAAGGAATTTATCGCGGCGGTATTTTTCGCAAGGCGATGGTTGAGGACTGGCTGAAGGGCACAAAGTACGAACCTCGCGCTCTTGATCTGTGGACTCAGAATTATCCTTATTCGAAGTACTGGACGGATCGCGAGATCGTCCAGCATTACGGAAAGGTCAATGCAGCCGGTATGCACATTGGCGGCTGGTACGACATCTTTGCTCAGGCGACACTGGACGCCTTCCAGGGATATCAAAACGAAGGCGGCCCACGGGCGAAAGGACGCCAGAAACTTGTGATGGGTCCATGGACTCACGGAGTTCTTCAGAAGAAAGCTGGTGACCTTCAATTTCCTGAAGGAGATAAGCCAACTGGCGAAATGCATGACCCCTGGAAATGGTTTGACGCGACGCTCCGGAACGAAGCGGACGGAATTCCGGATGGTCCGGCTGTGATCTATTACACCATGGGCGCTGCCGAACCCGATTCTCCCGGAAATGTGTGGAGAACGGCTGGCCAGTGGCCTCCAGTTCCGACAACTCCAACTGCCCTGTACCTGCGGGCGGATCGCACAGCTTCTCTGAGCAGTGGTGGAGCCGTTTCGGAACTGTCGTATAGCAGCGATCCGGAAAATCCGGTTCCCTCCGTCGGAGGCTACGAACTGACGATCCCCGCGGGCCCCAAAGACCAGCAAGCAATTGAAAATCGCAGTGATCTGCTGGTATTCACAACGGACGAGCTTGAGCAACCTCTTGAAATTACCGGAAATGCGATTGCGAACCTCAAAGTCAAAACATCAACGCCTGATGCGGACGTGATTGTTCGGCTTTGTGATGTTTATCCGGACGGTCGCTCATACAACATCTGTGAAGGTGCACTTCGGCTGCGATTTCGTGAAGGCCTGGACCGGGAAGTGCTGATGCCCGCGAATGAATTCGTCTCTGCCAGCGTTTCACTCTGGCCAACCAGCATGATTTTTAATAAGGGCCATCGTATTCGAGTGCACATCGCGTCGAGCAGCTTTCCGGCACTGGAGCCGAATCGGCAAAACGGACAGGCCCCGAGAGCCGGTGATTTCGGTAAGTCTGACCTGACATTTGCCGTCGGCAGTGAGCAAAGCCACCTTGTACTTCCGGTTGCGTCAGCACCCTGAAGTTCCAGGTACGCAAAATCGTCTCATCCGTTTTTTTTCACAAATCTCAGAATGAGACAGCCATGAACAAAGCATTTATGCGGGAACCGGATGCCGACGTACGCGTCTGCTGTCCTCGATGCGGCTCACCCGGTACTGAAGTCACTGCCGGTCCTCTGAATACCCATATTCGTCCCGAATCTCGCAGCAAACTGCAGGACATTGCATGGTACTGCAGCCTCGTGACATGTCCTGTTGCCTATTTTAATCAGTTCGAAGCCGTGGTTGAAATTGCTGAGCTGAAGAGCCCGATTTATCCCTACGATATTGATGCACCCCTCTGTGCGTGTTTTGGCATGGGATACGACGACGTTGAAGACGACGTGGATGATGGCGAACCACTGCGAATCCGGGAACTGCTTCGTCGCTCCCAAACTCCTGATGCACAATGTCAGACACTGGCTGCCGACGGACAATGCTGCATGAAAGAGATCCAGAAGCTGTACTTCAAACTGAGAAGTGAAAAACAGAACCGCTGAATTTGGGATGGGAGAAGTATTCGCTGGTGGCTGATGGACAGGGGGAACCGCATGTCAGCGCGTTCCGTTTGCAGGACTTTACGAACTGCAGGACAGCATCGAACAACCAGCTCGATGTCGAGCCCATTCGGGACGTTTTGCAGCAAGGTGTTCCTGATCTGGCTGTTCATCATAAGGATGACGCAGGACCTCCAGCAGTTCCATAATCATTGACGGATCACCCTGTTCGGCCTTGTCGATGGCCAGCTGTGCCAGATAATTCCGAAGCACGTACTTTGGATTGACGCGATTCATTCGATCGCGGCGATCCGTATCCGATATGCTTTGCTGCTGCACACGCTCCTGGTAACGCCGAATCCAGCCGACAATCTGCTGCACGACTGACTCCGTCAGCTGCTCCGGCACGTAGCACGCATCGGTGAGAAGTCTGCTCAGTGCGTCATCATGACCGATGGCAACAGACTGGCTCTCCTTTTCACAGGAAATATCTGCGAGTCGCCGGAAGAAGATGGTCATATCGGTTTCCGCCAGCTGCAGCACTTCCAGCAGGTCGCTGATCAGCTGACGATCGAGCTGCTCATCCCCGGCACTTAGCCCCAGCTTTTGCATCAGCATTTCGTGGGATCCGCTGTTGAAGCGAGCTGAGTACAGATCGAGGGCTTCCTGCAATGGCTCGGTCGATTCGAACACCGGCACGAGAGCATTACCGAGCTGTGCAAGGTTCCACAGGGCCACCTGCGCCTGTTGTCCAAACCGGTAGCGTCGGCCACTGGCATCCGTGGTGTTGGGCGTCCAGTTCGGGTCGAAGTTTTCCAGCCAGCCATAGGGGCCATAATCAATGGTCAAACCCAAAATGGACATATTGTCCGTATTCATCACACCATGCACAAAGCCCACGCGCATCCAGTGAATCATCAGGTCCGCGGTTGTGCGGCAGACCTCCGCAAACCACTGATTCATCACGTCCTGCGTCGGTTCGCCCAGATGAGGGAAGTCCGTGCGAATTGTGTATTCGACCAGCCGCTTCAGATTATCCTCATCTCGTCGCGAAGCAAAAATCTGAAAGTTTCCGAACCTTGTAAATGACGGAGCGACACGACACACGATCGCTCCGGGCTCATATTGAGCATTTCCATCGTAGAACATGTCTCGAATCACTTTTTCACCTGTGGACACCAGACTGAGTGCTCGAGTCGTCGGAACTCCAAGATGAAACATGGCTTCACTGCACAGAAATTCACGAACGGACGAACGCAGAACGGCGAGACCATCCGCCGTTCGGGAATACGGAGTGGCACCCGCACCCTTGAGCTGCAGCATCCATCGTTGTCCCCGCCGATTGATGACTTCACCCAGGTTGATTGCCCGACCATCTCCCAGCTGACCCGCCCAGTTTCCAAACTGGTGTCCGCCGTAGCACATTGCGAATGGATCCATCCCGGGTAGCTGCCGATTTCCGGAAAACACCTCGGCCGCCTCGTTCGATGCAAACGGATCGAAATCCAGATCCAGAAGATCGGCCACTTCACGGGACCACGCGAGCAACTGGGGGCGAGCGACCGCAGTCGGCCTGACTCGCGAATAGCAGGCCTGATGAACCTGTCGACGGGAATTAACAGTTTCCCTGTCTCCGGGCAGCAGTCGAGTAAAACTGTTGTCGAACACCAGCGAATTCAGGCCGTGCATGGTCCTGGTTTCAGTCATTAGTCAGGTTCCGGGCCCGGATAATATGTTTTTCCGCTGACAGTTTCTCTGCTATCTGATGGAATCGCGAGTGTCAGGGCTGTTGTCGCCCAGCCTGCCGCAGAAATCGAAATAAACTGATCTTTACCGTGAGGATAACCGGATTCGAAATGTGTCTGGAAGGGTTTGCTTCTCGATACAACATGCCAGGATCCGTCCTCAAGCTGAGTACGCAGAAGGTATCGAATTCCTTGCATCCATTTTTCATTATTTACAGGTACATCTCCGGCAACGTGAAGTACCACAAGTGCAGTTGCCGTCGCATAGGCATCGCTCTTCATTTCAGCAGTCTGCGCCCATCCCCCGTCGTCCTGCTGAGTTTGAAGCAGGTCCTGAACAGCTGTGTTAATATCATCGGCCTCTGCTCCGGCTGTTCTCAGCCCCCACAGGCGAAACACTCGATCTTCGGTATCCGTTGCAGGAGTGTCCAGCAGCCAGTCCAGCGCGTCGTCTCGCCGATTGCGGGCTCGTTCGGTCTGAGCCACCGTGCCAAAGTTCTGCAAACCCTGCAGAGCCAGCCAGGTCGCTGAGAACTCTCCCTGCTCGCTTGGCGGGCGCTGTGAAACAGATTTCCAGTGATCACTGTCTGCCTGATACAGCAGCAAATATTCGCTGACAGCTGATGTGGTTTCATCCAGAGGCCAGCCTGCGAGCTCCAGCGTCCACAGAGCATAACCGGCCGTCATGGCGGCGCCTCCCTGACCTTTACCAGCCTGATAACCTGCCTGATTCTTCTTAAGAAAATCGGCCGTGAACTGCACCTGCTGATTCAAATTGTCCTGATCAATCGCGAAACCGCGATCCTGTGCGGTCGAGAGAGCCAGTACGACCAGGCCCTGGTTATGGCAGGTAAAGCATTGTTTTCGCTGCGTGATGGAACCTTTCGAACCCGCTTCCAGGAGAGGGATGGATTTTCTGACAGCGGCCTGCAGTGCACTGACATCCGCTACATTCTCAGTCGTTTTTTCCGCAGAATTTTCTGAGATTTCGTCGGCCATCATTGCTGCAGGAAATAGCACTACCAGAAGCCCGGCGCAAACAGCAGCTGCTGAATGCCAAGTCAGTATATTCGGACAAGGCATCAAAGCCTCAGCTTTCTGAAAGATCGTTTTGGGAGGTCAGAGCCCCGGGATGGGATCTGCCGACGAAATCAGTCTCTGCAAATCGGCCGGGATATTTCGAGCAAGTCTGAGCTGCCCGACGTCAAACAGACTGTGCATGATCGTTGAAACGAGGCTGGGGATTGTCACCTTTTCCGACGCCGGTTCCCCCGCATCGTGCGTCGACTGACCAATGACACGTCCGCTTTCCAGTCCTCCACCCGACAACAGCAGCGGAGTCAGATTGCCCCAGTGATCTCGACCGCCATTTCGATTGATTCGAGGAGTACGGCCCATTTCACCAGTCACCACCAGAAGAATTTTGTCGCTGAGTCCTCGTTCATGAACATCCTGCAGAAAAGCAGAAACGGCATGATCCAGTGAAAGGCTGCAGTAGTTCATCCCTTCCGCAACTCCGGCATTGTTGACGTCGGCATGGTTGTCCCAGACAAAATTTGTCGTGACCGTCACAAAGCCGCATCCAGCCTCACACATTCGTCTGGCCAGGAGCATCAGTTTTCCAAGTGACTTGTTATGGTCCACATAGTGTTTGTAGTTATTCCATTTCTTATCAATCATGTCGGGACGCATCAAAGGAGCCGTGTCATATCTGGCGACAACGGCAGGGTCTTCCTTCGAAAGATCGAAGATGTCGGCAACACCTCCCAGAAGTGTCTGAAATGCCTGATCCTGTATGTCATCCATTCCCTGAAGACGACCGGTCGAATCAATCGCCCGATGAATCTGGTCAAGCTGCGACAGTAGTGCTCTGCGATCCCCCAGCCGATCACGAGAGAGATTCAGAAGCATATCGCTCTGCATTTCTCCCCCCGCACCTGGAGTAAACGGCGTGTAGGCACTGCCCAGTGATCCGGTGGAATGGAACCGCCCAAAATTTTCCTGGAGAGGGCCCGTTGATTCATCGACGGATTGCGGAAATATGGCCGCGTTTCTTGGCAGACCGGTGCGAGGATGATTGGTTCCCGCAATTCTGGCATACAGCGACCCAATGTTTGCCCTGAGTGAATCTTTGCCGACAATCGGTTTGATGTCATGATTACCGTCGCCGGCGGCAAACGACCGAACGATCGACAGTTTGTCTGCCATCGCCGCCAGTTTAGGGAGCGTTCCTCCAAAAGTGATCCCTGGAATTTTTGTTGCAACTTCCCCGGTCGTACTGCGAATCCCATCCGGCGCCGTCATTTTCGGGTCGAATGTTTCAATCTGACTGGGACCACCGTGGCAAAACAAAAAGACGACAGACCGATCCCGAACAAAGCTGCTGCCAGATTCCGCAGCGGCTGTCCGGCCGGAAACCAAATGGGCAAGCGACATACCGCCCAGCGACAGGCTGCCTGCTCTGAGAAAGTCCCGACGCTGTCCATGTGCGATGTCGTAAAAGCTCAACATGTCTGACCCTCCGCGGAACGATACCAAACGGTACGATTGTTCATAGAATCCACGTCTCATGCAACCCGGTTTCGGCGGCCTTCACCGAATTCGTTGCCGGTCTTTACAAAAATGCCGTGGAGAAAACAAAAGTGCAGCTCGGGACAGTGCTCACACCCATTTCGGATCAAAACCTTCAGCTGGCCGCTCAGTGCGGGGTCACGGACGTGGTCCATCGCTACCCTGGACCGGATATTCGTGTGCTGCAACAGGCACAGAAGAGAATCGAGTCGTTCGGGATGAAGTTAACCGTTGTGGAAGGTTACCTGCCCATCGAAAACATTAAGCTGGGCTGCGATGACGGTACAGAACTGGAGGCACTTAAGACGCTGATCCGTCAGATGGCCGATCTGGATATTCGGCTGCTTTGCTACAACTTTATGGCAGGGACTGACTGGCTGAGAACGCGTCTGGATGCTCCGGAGCGTGGGGGAGCAAAGGTAACAGGATTTCATCTGCCCGATGTGGAAAAAGCTGTACTGCTTGGATACCGGCCTCCCAATGCTCAGTTCGATGAAATGGCACGCCGCCTGACTCCGGCAAAATTGTGGGAACAGCTGGAAAGGCTGCTGAATGAATTGCTCCCGGTCGCCGAACAATGCGGCGTGACACTGGCAATGCATCCGGATGATCCGCCGCTGCCTGAACTGCTTGGAAAACCCAGAATCATGCATACCGTCGAAGGATTTGAACGGCTGATTCAGCTGGCACCAAGTCCGGCGAATGGTATCTGCTTTTGCCAGGGCACGTTCGCGGCGATGAATGTCGACATCCCCGCGACGATTCATCGACTGGGATCGAAAATTCGTTACGTTCATTTTCGCGATGTGCGAGGCACTGCTTCGTCGTTTGTGGAGACATTTCATGACAATGGCCCGACTGACATGGCGGCCGCAATTCGGGCCTTAAAAGAGGTGGGATTCAACGGGCCGCTGCGTCCTGACCATGTCCCGCAGATGTTTGGTGAAGATGATGGGGAGCCCGGCTATACGATGCTGGGACGTTTATTCGCTTATGGATATATTCGCGGACTGATGCACGCTGCCGGAATTCGGCAGACCGGCTGAGTCACTTGTGTGATCGCAGAATCCCTGGCACACTGTAAAGCATGCGTACACACGAGTCCCGGAAAACTTCATGAATTATGGAACTGCATGATCGCTGGTAACGGTATCTGCTACCCGAATCCGTGACACATACCAATGACTTTGTCGTTGCCTGCGACTTCCTTCTGAACACTGATCGATTCAATTATGTCGAATCCATATACCGTGCCTGATCCAGTGGACAATGATGTTCCGTCCAGGGACTCCGTCAAACGAGATCATGGATGTCTTCCGGACTGGCAGACGGCCGATCTTCCCGAACCGGCTCCGCTGAATGGTCCCAATATCCTTCGAACCATCGGGCCTGGAGCGATTCTGCTGGCAGCATCCATTGGCGGAGGAGAATGGATTGTCGGGCCCATGATGGCTGTTCGCTACGGAAACAGTATTCTCTGGCTGGCGACGCTGGGCATTTTCCTGCAGATGGTTTTCAATCTTGAAGCCGTTCGATACACCCTCTATTCCGGCGAACCGGCGGTTACCGGGATTATGCGTTTGCATCCCGGATCAAAGTTCTGGGGTCTGTTTTACATCATCATTGGCACGGCACAGCTGGCAACGCCCGCTCTTGCACTGGGTTGCGCCAACGTGATGTTTGCTGCAGCACAAAACCGTCTTCCTGATGCAAAAGGTGCAGATGGTACAGCATTAATGTGGTTGTCTCTGGCTGTGCTTGCAGCCAGCGTGCTGCTGCTGCTGTCGGGCAAGTCGATTGAACGCCTGCTGGAACGTCTGTCATGGGCCATGGTAATCTTCATCTTCGGATTCCTGATCATTGCCAATATTTTGTTCGTACCCTTTGACAAGTGGATCAGCACGGCGACTGGCTTTCTGAGACCCCAGACGCTGCCCGACAACATGGATTTTGTTCTGCTCGGACTGTTTGTCGCGACGGCCGGATCCGGCGGACTTGGAAACCTCGCCATTTCCAACTGGAGTCGTGACAAGGGTTTCGGAATGGGTGCCTGGATGGGTTCAATTGGTGGAGTACTGGCCGAAGGGCATGCAGAACTGGAGCAGACAGGTCGAGTGTTCCCGGCGACACCGGACAACCTGAGAAAATGGTCCGTCTGGTGGACGTATTCGATGATCGATCAGTCTGTCCTGTGGGCGGCAGGCTGTGTGATTGGCATGTTTCTGAATGTCAATCTGGCAATGGCCATCGTGCCGGCCGATGCCGACCTTTCGGGCTATGCAGCCGGTGCGTTTCAGGCTCGCTATATGGCCGACCAGCTGTGGAGCGGATTCTGGGCTCTGTGCCTGTTTAATGGTTTCTGGATTCTGTTTTCAACTCAGCTGGGAAATACTGACTGCCTGACGCGTGTTATCTCCGACATTTGCTGGTCGGGATGGCCATCGTTACAACGATGGAAGTCCAGCCGAGTGTATGCAACTTTGCTGATGATATTCACAGTCTGGGGAGTAGCCGCGCTGGCGTATGGCGAGAATGCCCTGCAGCTTTTTAAGGTACTGGGAATGCTGGCGAGTCCGATTCTGGCCTGCGGAGCCTTTCAGCTGCTGCGTGTGAATACTCGGTTTCTTCCCCGGGAGATTCAGCCGCCACTCTGGCGCCGTGCTGCTCTGGTGATGTGCGGCATTTTTTATACGGCTGTAACAGTTGCATCCTTTGCAAGTCTCGTCAGGGGCTGATTCGGCAGATCGGTGCGGCAACAGTAATTCTCGCTGCTGATATCTGCAAAACAGAACGACTGCTGTACCGCAAATCACTCGCAATTTGTTGCCCTGATCTGTAAATCTATATGTGCCTTTTTGTTGGCTGCTTTTAAATTCTTCCGCCTGGTCTGCTGATCCGGCGATGCTGACAATCCCATTCCATTCCGACAGAACCTGGCTGCAGCCAGCTGTTGTCATCACGGGCAAAATCCCCCATGACTCGCATGTTTTCCGGTATTATTCCCCCGCTTGTGACACCCTTGTCGAATCGTGACGAACTGGATGTTGCAGGCCTGGAACGCCTCGTCGCCCATGTGCTTGCCGGTGGCGTCAATGGGTTATTCATTCTGGGCACGACCGGTGAAGCGCCAAGTCTCAGCTACCGGCTTCGTCGGGAGCTGATTGATCGTGTCTGTCGGCTTGTTAATGGTCGAGTCCCCGTTTTGGTCGGGATTACAGACACATCGTTTGTTGAATCCGTACATCTGGCGAAGCATGCAGCGGAAGCGGGCGCCAAAGCGGTGGTCCTGTCGACCCCCTATTACTTTCCGGCTGGCCAGACTGAGCTGACCTCTTATGTTCGCAATATCGTGCCCGAGCTTCCTCTGCCCGTGATGCTCTACAACATGCCCAGCCTCACGAAGGTCTGGTTTGAGATTGAAACTCTTCAGAATCTTGCGGACCTGTCAAATATTGCCGGAATCAAGGACAGCGGCGGCGATCTGGATTATTTCGCTCGACTGATCCCTCTGCGAAACCTGCGCCCCGACTGGTCGATCATGATTGGCCCGGAAGCCATGCTTCCACAGGCCATGAAACTCGGCGGCGATGGCGGTGTGGCGGGCGGTGCAAATCCTTATCCGCAGTTGTTTGTGGAATGTTATCGTGCCGCGGTTAACGGCGACGAAGCTCGAGTCCGGCAGCTGAGCCACGGCATCAACGAGCTGCAGCGAATCTACGATGTTGGGAAATATGCTTCCCGTTACATCAAAGCGACAAAATGCGCCCTCTCGCTGCTCGGCATTTGCGATGATTTCATGGCCGAACCGTTCCATCGGTTTCTCGCTCCGGAACGCGAGCGGGTCAGCGAAATTCTGAAGTCACTTCCAAAGCTATAGTGCTCTGTCCGGTTCTGAACGGACGCAAACTGAGACCCCTTGACAAAGCCTTAGGATTCGCTCAAAAATCACTTAGGGATTCGAAAGTCGCTACAGGGCGCGAAACGTACGGTTTCATGGCACCGGACGGCTTGCGCCGTTCCACTAATTCCGTCTCTGATTACTGAGCGAGTCCTGACTCACCGGACCTCCGGTCTTCCACTGCGATTCATTTTTCTGCCCTGAAATTTTTCTGCCAACGATCGAGTGTGTCCGGGTCCCGGCGCCCCCCAGAAGAAATTCCTGCGATTCATCTGTGTTCTCTGTGTTCTCTGTGTTATCTGTGGTAAAAAATGAGCCGCGGATGAATCACATCATCGCTATGTCGGTTTGCCTGCGTGCGCATCGTTCACGGTTAAACCGTCACAGCGAACTCTGCAGGAATGGCGAGCCCATGCTCTGCCGTTTGAGCGGGCTGACGGAAGTTGGCAGAAAGATTATTCGGCAGAAAAATTGGGAAGGAACTGACAAGCTACCTGGCAGAGTTCCAGCCTGATAATGACTCCTTCAAAAATCACTGAGGGATTCAAAAGTCGCGACAGGGCGCATGCCCTCCCGTTTCGTGGCACTGGACGGCTTGCGCGATTCCACTAATTCCGTCTCTGATTTCTGAGCGAGTCCTTACCTGCCGGTCAGGCGACGTACCACAACGGAGGCAGCTGCCATGGCAAAAGCTGCCGTCACAAACGAAGCGGTCCCATAGATGACTCGTCGCTTTTCACAGGCATGCGGCGAATCTTCTTTGTGCGGACAGATACAGTGAAAACCACGTTCTTCGTCCCATTGCGGAACTTCAGGTTCTCTCACGTCTTCCTCTGAAAAGACAACGGGAATGCCGATTTCGCCACTCATGCCAAAACCTCGGCGATTCAGTTCGCGGCGAAGGACTCTGGCCAGTGGATCCACCTTTGTGCGACTCAGATCGTCGACCTTTACCTGAGTCGGATCCAGCCTTGCTCCTGCGCCGGTGACACTGACAACAGGAATATTTCGCTCCAGACAGGTCTGCAGCAACAGAAGCTTTGATGTGACATTGTCGATCGCATCCACGACGAAATCAGGACGAGGTGTCAGGAGCGCATCGGAGGTATTGAAGTCGTAGAAGGCCTGGAGCGGATCGACCCATGCTTCCGGATGAATGGCTCTCACTCGATCCGCCAGCAGAGTTGCCTTTGACTGACCGACAGTTCCCGGGAAAGCCTGCAGCTGTCGATTAACATTGGTCAGACAAACATCATCAAAATCAATGAGGCTGAGTCGGCCAATCGCTGATCGAGCAAGACTTTCTGCGACATAGCTGCCGACACCACCCAGACCGAACACCGCCACATGAGATCCCAGCAGCCGCTGCACGCCGTCATCGCCAACCAGTCGCACAAAGCGATCCCAGCGTCGATGAATACGCTGAGTCACCGGGGGAAGGTCGGCTGTCTGAGGTCGATCATGAATGCCAGGTGCCGATTCCCATGGACGCACCCTTCGCTGCCGTCCCGCTGAGAACTCTGCTTCCGGAACGGCACCATGGCGATTCACCTGATCACATGCGGTATCTTCGTGAAGATCGCACGCATCGACTTCCCCTGGGACATGGCTGTCGCAGGGTTCACAGTCAAAATCTTCAAAAGCAGAAGGCAGGGGACCACTCCATTTACAGATCAGGTGCGCCGGCCTTCAGCGCCGGACAGCAACAGCCAAACAACCGCCGGGCAGCGATATGTTCAGAAACCGTGATCCAGCGCACAGCGGCTGTTGGAAACATCGCGCGATGCTATACACCGCAATTTTGACAAACTGACTGCCTCATCGGTAGCGAACATGCCAGTTTGTATTTCGAAATTTCGTCTGCTACTGCACAGGCAGGGCACTCAGACCAATCCCGGAATAATAGAATCCGCGTTTGGCCATTTTCTCACGGTCGTACAAATTGCGACCATCAAAGATGACAGGGGCTTTCATTTTCAGGCGGATGTAATCAAAGTCCGGATTCCGGAATTCATTCCATTCCGTAACAATCGCCAGAGCATCTGCGGAATCGCATGCATCGTAATGATGAATGCAGTACGTCACCGCGTCACCCAGAATATGTCGGACATTCTCCTGAGCAACCGGATCGTGCACTTTGACTTTGGCACCGGCCTCAAGCAGTGACTGAATCAGAACAAGTGAAGGAGCCTCACGGATGTCATCTGTGCGGGGCTTAAATGACAAACCCCAGACGGCAATCGTTCGACCTTTCAAATCGCCTTTGAAATAGTCCTGAAGCTTGTGAAACAATACGTACTTCTGATGATTATTCGTTTCATCCACTGTACGCAGAATACGAGCTTCCACTCCATTTGCCGCGGCTACAGATGCCAGAGCACGCACGTCTTTGGGAAAACAGGAGCCACCGTAACCAACGCCCGGAAACAGAAATGAAAAGCCGATTCGAGCATCGTGACCAATGCCTTTTCGAACTTCACCAATGTCCGCTCCTACCTTCTCACAGATATTTGCGATTTCATTGATGAAACTGATCTTTGTCGCCAGCATGCAGTTCGCCGCATACTTGACCATTTCCGCACTTTCGATTCCCATCGCGATGAACGGTTTTTCCGTGCGCAGAAACGGCTTGTACAGCTCCTGCATGATGTCGGCTGCTTCTTCATCATCAACGCCAACGACAACCCGGTCCGGCTTGGTAAAGTCATCAATCGCCGCCCCTTCCTTGAGGAACTCCGGATTGGATGCCGTGTAGAACTTCGTACCCGTCTTTGCCTTAATCCACTCGGCAACCTGCCGGTTTGTACCAACCGGGACGGTACTCTTGCAGACCACGACAGCTCCTGGCTTCAGCCATGGCGCCATTCCTTCAGCCGCGCTTCGGACGTACTTCAAATCGGCTGCGCCAGAATCATCCTGCGGCGTTCCCACGCAAATAAAGATACACTGAGCGTTCTTAATGGACTCTTCATAGCAGGTCGAAAATCGAAGACGTCCGGCGGCCGCATTGCGCTTTACGAGCTCCTCCAGGCCCGGTTCGTAAATCGGAATGCCTCCCCGATTCAGCATCGCAACTTTGTTGGCATCAACGTCCAGACAGGTTACGTCATTGCCACTCTCTGCGAAACACGTACCCGTGACGAGCCCGACATAGCCGGTACCAATCATCGTGATCTTCATCATCTTCCTCAGTTATCAACAGGAACCAGAGTTAAAATTCGTCTTCACTCAACCGGCGAAGGAAAAGTCTGACGCGTCCCGGACAGTCCGGATTTTAGCGGATTCTGACTGTTCTGCAGTTCCTCCAGAAGTAATTCCACTCGATCAATTACTCGCTCCGTCCCAGATGACGCAGAGTCCGCTGTTTGACTGCGTGGCTGCTGCCCTGATCGAACCAGACCTGTTTGCGCCAAACCGGGCAGATTGCGGATCGATTCGGCCACATAAATAGGCCGACCTCGCACCTGATCGTAAATCCGAATCACATACTCGCCCAGAATACTGATTCCCAGTGCATTCAATGCACCAAAGAACGATGCCGTACTGATAACAGATGCCCACCCGGGGACCGCCAGACCTGTAAACAACTTATGGAACAACACGAAACCAACAGAAGTTACGCATGTTGCCGCCGACAGTGCTGCAATAATAAAGAAGAACGTGAGCGGAAATGTCGAAAACGAGAAGATCGCGGTTTTTGCAAGTCGGACAAGGCCTCGCATCGAGACCCGGGGATGCTCGTCGTGCCGGGCCGCCCGTTCGACGGGGATGCCTGTCTGGCGAAAGCCTGTCCAGCATCGCAGTCCGGGGAAGTAGCGATCCTTTTCCGGCAGCTGACAAACAATATCGACAACACGGCGATCCATCAGCCCGAAGTTTCCGGCATCCTCAGGCATGACTGTGCTGGAGACGGCGTTAAGCACTCGATAAAAGCCGTAAAACAGCATCCTTTTGGGAAACGATTCCTTACGGTTAAATCGCTCTGCATAGACGACATCGTACCCCTGCTCCCACTGCTCAAGGAAACGAGGTATTGCCTGGGGATCATCCTGAAGATCCGAATCCATCACGATCACCGCATCACCCGTGCAGTTCTCCAGACCTGCATGAACCGCTGGCTGGTGACCAAAGTTTCGTGCCAGATGAACCACGACAATCCGTCGATCGGCAAGTGCCAGTTCGTCAAGCACTTCGCGACATCCGTCCGATGAACCATCGTTGACGTAGACAATTTCAAACTGCCTTGACTGATTGGACAGTACTTCGGTCAGTCGGTGCGTCAGTTCCCTCAGAATGGCGACTTCGTTGTAGACCGGAAGTACGGCACTGATCAGGCTGCGGTTTCGATCCCGCTGAGTAGTCTTTTCTGAGTTCATCATTTACGCAGCACTCCCACCAGAGACAGTCCCGTCGGAAGTCCAAAATGATCCATGCACCACCGTTCTGCTGCGGCGGCAGTCAGCAACGCCCGATTGGTCAGTGACGAGACTTCCGGAAAGTCGGGTTGCATCCGCTTTGGAAACATCTTCTCCCAGCCTCGTACCGCAATTGCGGCAGGCATGGTGAAACTGTTCCAGTAATTCAGCCAGTCCATTCGAAACCCGGCAGAAGATGTCTGTCGACGAAACTCGGCCGTGGTGTAACGCCGATAATGTCCCAGCTGTTCGTCCCAGCGACTGTACAGCCACGGATGAGCAGGCACAGTAACGATCACAGCGCCATCGTCAGTCAGTGCCTCATGTACATGAGTCAGCACTCTTACCGGATCAGGAACATGTTCCAGAACATCCAGCAGAACGACGGCCTTTACCGTCCCGGGATCGACCGGCCAAGGCTCGCACAAATCGTGAACTCGCACGTCTTCAATCCCCCGGTTTCTGACATGCAGTACAGACTCCGGCATCAGATCGAAACCAGTGACGTCGTAGCCCATCTCACTGAATTCAACGAGATTGCGGCCCGAACCAACTCCACCTTCAACCAGGCGTCCTGGCGGCGGACAATATTTTTTCAGTAGCCGAGTAACAAGCTGGCGTTTGGCAATATGCCACCAGTAATTGTCCTCCAGCTCGACGAGTTCCTGCAGGTGGCTGGGATCCATGTCGCAAATGACTCCAGGGCACAAAGGTCACAATTGCAGAATGCACTAAGAAATCAGCTTTAATACCGTGAAGTCCGTTATCGGAAAGCCCGAATTCAGTCCGGCCAGAGCAGCAATCATCCTGCTCATATGCCGAGAACCCTAACACACGCCCTCAGTCGCTCGCGGTCAAACGTCTGCAGAACGATCCAGCTGTAATGATCTTTCGGAAACTATGACGGTCGTGCTCAATTTGTTGATTTGATGAAACATTTGTTTCCCGGAATCATCAAACGGGCTCGGGATCCCGCACACACGGGACTGTCCACTGGAATAACCGGTATATCCGGAACGTCATGGACGTGTTCTGTGTTGAAAAATGGCTGCATACCGGACAAATCATTCGCGGTCTTTGCACGTGAAGCAAAGTTGTTTGGACAGCCTGTTTATGAGTCCGTCACAGCCACCGATAGTCCCGGCATGATCACTGAGAGCAAAACATCGCCCGAATTCGACACACAGCTGACCCGTCGTCTGCTGCTGAGCGCGATTGGGCTGCTGTTACTGCTTTCCGTTCCCATTTTCGTCTGCATGCCGCTGACATCAGACACAGTGCTTTATGACCTGCAGGCTCGTATTCTGCATCGTGGCGGAATGTTGTACCGCGACATTCTGGAACCCAATCTTCCCGGGGCAGTCTGGATTCACCTGCTGATTCGATCGCTGGCGGGCTGGTCGACTGAAGCGATGAGGATGGCTGATCTGTTGATTGTCGGCACAAGTATTCTGCTGCTGTCAACTCTGGCACCTGCAGATGGCAGCCGTACCCGTAAACCACTATTCATTCTTCAGTGTTCACTGTTTTACCTTTCCCGCAATGAGTGGTGCCATTGTCAGCGAGACTCATGGCTGCTGCTGCCAGTTTCGCTGGCACTGTTCATCAGGCTGCAACCGTTCATTTCAGGGGCAGACACGGACGCACCGCGGCGATCAGCATCTGCTTTCATTTTGGAAGGGTTCTGCTGGGGAGCGGCATTCTGGATCAAGCCTCATATCGCATTGACGGTTATCTGCCTTCTGGGAACAGAAATCTTCCTCTCTGCGAATCGGCGAACAGCATGGAAACGATCGGGCCTGATCGTGCTCGGCGGCTGCATGGCGGCGATCCCCGGAATTCTCTGGCTGGTCTGCTCGGGCGCATGGACACCTTTCATGGAGATGCAGCTGAACTGGAATCCGGAATATCTCGAGGCCGGGCAGGCTCGGAGAAGCTGGCAGCGAGTCTGGCTGATGCTGGTTCGATTTCATCCGTGGTGGATGATCCATGTGATCGCTATCCCCGTTTCACTGGCTCAGATCGTTCGGGAATTCCGATCAACAATCTGCCTCAGGGAAAACTCCCTCTCAGATTCCGAAAGTGGCGGCAACCGGACGGAACTGACCCTGTCAGTGACCTACCTGTCGTGGTTTCTGCAGGCCGCATTTTTACAACATGCAATGGATTACATTCACGTTCCCCCAGTTCTGCTGGGTATCGTCGTGCTGACATTGCAGTCCACAGAATGGGGAAGACTCCCGCAGGCCGTTCGAGCTTCCGCGGCCACAATGATGTGCATCTGTGGAATTCTCGCGTCACCTCAACTCCACCCCGAGGCATTAAAACTCTGGACCCGCTGCTTTACTGATGGCAGTACGTCAGAAATGAAGATGCAGCTGGCCTGCGGTCGGTTCCCGGACTGGCAGCAGCTTGCAAAGGTTACAGACTTCCTGAAAAGTCAGCACGTCAAAACCGGAGATGTTACCTGCTTCAACGTTCACTGCATTCATGCCTATGCGGCGCTCAACCTGCTGCCCTCAACTCGCTATGTGGGAATCAGCTCGCTGCTGGAACTGTTTCCTTCTCGTCAGGAAAGTATTCGCGACACCGTAAAGCACTGCGGAGCTCGTTTTGTTCTGACGGACACGTCCGAGTCTCCTTTGCAGGCAGACTGTTTTCCTGGCAATCTGCCTGTCATCTTTTCCGCCAGGAGTTTTCAGGTACGCGACGGCAGAGCCTCACCGACAGACCTGACCGAGACGGACCTGACCGAGACTTACAGCGGACAGCTCGGGCGTGGCTGATTGCTTTGAATGGACATGATGGCAGCTCCTGGTCATCATGACAGGTCAATGTTCTTCATTCGGACACGGCCCATAAACCCCAGGAAGAGTCTTCATGAATTTGATCAGCGATCTCCGAGCAGGGCAGGTATCAGTCACGTCCCGACTGGCTGCGATTTTGCTTGTTACTTTAAGCGTCACCAGCCTCGAAGCACAGAACACCACCAATTTCCCGCACATCGGGCATGTGGACAGGTTTGACGAATCGCTCGATCAGCTGATTGCTGCGGACGCTCGGATTGAAGTGTTATGTGGTGGTTTTGAATGGGCGGAAGGTCCGGTCTGGGTTCCTGAAGCCGGAAACCGGTTTGGCGGTTATGTGCTGTTTTCCGACATTCCACACAATGCCGTTATTCGGTGGCAGGAAGGCACAGGTGCATCCACCTTCATGAAACCGGCGGGCTATACAGGCGTGGCAGACTATGGCAAGGAACCGGGCAGTAATGGGCTGGCACTGGATTCCGCAGGACGACTGGTATCCTGTGAACACGGTGATCGCCGTATCTCTGTGCTGACCGCTGGTGGTGGCAAAATGACGCTGGCCGATCGCTGGAATGGAAAACGATTCAATAGTCCCAATGATCTGGCAATCCGCTCCAATGGAGACATCTTTTTCACCGATCCAATTTATGGACTGCCCGGCCATGCAGACGATGAACGACGTGAAATCGACTTCTGCGGAGTTTATCGGGTTCAGCCGGATGGCACGGTGACGATGCAGTGTCAGGAGATCTCGCGTCCCAATGGAATCGCTTTCTCGCCTGACCAGAAAACGCTGTATGTGGCCAACAGCGATGGCAAGGATCCCATCTGGCGGGCATTCCCTGTTAAGGAAGACGGCAATCTGGGCACTCCAACGGTCTTCTTCGACAGTTCAAAGGACAGTCGAATTCGTCCGGGTGGTGGTGACGGCTTAAAAGTCGACGTTCAGGGCAATGTCTTCGCCACCGGCCCAGGCGGTGTACTCGTTCTGTCGCCGGAAGGCAAACTTCTCGGTCGGATCGTCACCGGGGAATCAATCGCCAACGTTGGCTGGGGCAACGATGGCAGCGTGCTCTATCTGACGTCCGACATGTATCTGTGCCGGATTCGGACAAAGACAAAAGGCGCGGGATTTTGATGTCCATGGCATGAACCTCACTTCAGCTTTTAGAGCACCTGACAAAACCTGCGTGAACCGCGACGGTCGTGTTGCGTTTCAGGCAGGGAGTCCGGAGGAGGCGGGACACACCGTTGAAATCGGCATTGAAATCGGTGGTTTTTTACACGCGAACAGCCTCTGCCGTCCCCTGCAGATCCGACGCATATTTTCTTCGAATCGGCTCAACATATTCACTGATCAAAGCGTCGACCTGCTCCGGAGCCCGTCCAATATAAAGACGTGCGTCAAGAGTCCCCTCCAAATCCACTGAAGCGAACGCGGGGTCCTGTTTCAGACGACTGATCAGGTCGTTTGACAGGCCTTCCTGCTTGACCTGATCGGCCGCCGCCTGGCTGTGAACGCGAATTCGTTCATGCAATTCCTGTCGATCGCCCCCTGCCTGGACTCCGGCCATCAGAATCTCTTCTGTGGCCATGAACGGCAGTTCGGCATTCAGATTCCTTTCGATCACTTTGGGATAAACAACCATTCCGTCGGTAATATTGCGGTAAAGAATCAGGCAGGCATCAATGGAGAGAAATCCCTGGGGCAGCGTCAGTCGGCGGATGGCACTGTCGTCCAGAGTCCGCTCCATCCACTGAGTCGCCATCGTTGCATCAGCACCTCCCTGCAGACTCATAGCAAATCGCGAAAGAGCACACATGCGTTCGCTTCGCATCGGATTCCGCTTATAAGCCATCGCAGACGATCCAATCTGCTTCTTTCCAAAAGGCTCTTCCACCTCTTTCCGGTGCTGCAGCAGTCGAATGTCGGTGCCAGCCTTGTGGCATGTCTGGCCGATTCCATTCAGACAGGCCATTACCTGAGCATCCACTTTACGCGAATAGGTCTGACCAGTGACCGGATGACGATCGCTGAATCCCATCCGCTCCGTCACCATCTGATCGAGCCGTTCGACTTTCGCGTGATCGCCGTGGAAAAGACTTAAAAATGTAGCCTGAGTTCCCGTTGTGCCTTTGACCCCTCGAAATCGCAGCGTGCTGATGCGATGCTCAACCTCTTCAAGATCCAGCAGCAGATCCCAGCACCAAAGTGCAGCCCGCTTCCCAACCGTTGTGGGCTGAGCAGGCTGCATATGAGTGAACCCAAGGCAGGGCAGATCTCGATACTCCGACGCAAATCTCGCCAGATGATCAATGACCTGAACCAGTCTTCGCCTCACCAGCAAAAGGCTTTCACGAATCTGAATCAGCTCCGAATTGTCCGTGACGAAACAGCTGGTCGCGCCCAGATGAATAATCGGACGTGCCGCGGGACACTGGTCGCCCCACGCATGAACATGAGCCATCACATCATGCCGCAATTCGCTTTCGTAGCGATCCGCCGCGTCGAAATTCACGTTGGAAACATTGGCCCGCATTTCCGCCAGCTGGGCATCTGTGATACTCAATCCCAGCTGCTGCTGACATTCCGCAAGAGCAATCCACAGAAGTCGCCATGTGGAATGCTTCGTCTGAGCCGACCAGATCGTCGCCATCTCACGGGAAGCGTAGCGACTAATCAGAGGGTTTTCATAGATATCGTGTGACAAGGAAATTGAGCCTGTATCTGGAATGCAGCCTGTTTTCAGCGAGCGAAGTGCACGCAGGATCAGCCTCTGAGACGAGCACTGATTTCGTCCACAATCCGCGCTACCGGAACCCGGTCCTGTTTCAGTGTGTCTCGGTCACGAACCGTCACGCAGCCGTCAGTTGCGGTATCGCCGTCGACCGTAATACAGAATGGAGTTCCGATTTCATCCTGACGTCGATAACGTCGTCCGATGGCGCCCTGCTGATCGTACTGGCAGTTTAGTCCGGCGGCCTTCAGCTGCCCGAAAATCTCAGCTGCTTTCTCGGGCATGCCCTCTTTCTTGATCAGCGGGAAGACGGCTGCTTTGACGGGTGCCAGTCGAGGATGAAAACGCATGACCACACGTTCCTGCATTTCACCCTTCTCATCGGGCTGCTGATCTTCGTAATAGGCTTCGCAAATAAAGGCCAGAGTTCCCCGGTCAGCTCCTGCTGACGGCTCGATCACATGAGGAGTAAACCGTTCGCGAATCTGGTCGTCAAAGTATGTCAGATCCTTGCCACTGCCGCGGTGTTTTGGCTGACCTTCAGCAGTTTTCTCCACCTCAAGTTCCCCGGCCGCATTCTTTGCCAGCTTGCCTTCCATATGCGAACGCAGGTCAAAATCGCCACGATGGGCAATTCCTTCCAGCTCGCCATACTCACCTTCATTCAGGAACGGAAATGCGTACTCAATATCGGCAGTGCCGACGGAATAGTGTGCCAGCTCATCCTGATGATGATCCCGAAGAATCAGCCGGTCACGGCTAATGCCAAGATTCAGGTACCAGTTGTAACGGCGATCGCGCCAATAGGTATACCAGTCACGTGACTGGCTCGGATGGCAAAAGAATTCAATCTCCATCTGCTCGAATTCACGCGAACGAAACGTGAAATTGCGGGGTGTGATTTCGTTTCGAAAACTCTTGCCGACCTGACAGATCCCGAACGGAATTTTAACCCGGCTGCTGTCCACCACGTTCTTGAAGTTCACGAAAATACCCTGAGCCGTCTCAGGTCGCAGAAACGCAGCGTCGTCTTCAGTTCCAAGCGCCCCGAGAATCGTCTTCATCATCAGATTGAACTCACGAGGTTCTGTCAGCTGACAGCCCGTGTGTTCTCCCACCATTTTACTGGGCTTCTGCGGACATGGTGTGCTGGGAATATGGTCCTGACGAAACCGCCCCTTGCAGGCACGACAGTCCACCATCATGTCGTGAAACAGGTCGTAATGCCCCGAGCATTTCCACACCTGCGGATGCATAATGATGGCTGATTCCAGACCGACCATCTGATAGGTGTTGGGAGCGCCAGCCGGCTGGATCAGTTCATTGTGCGCCTGAACCATGTCATGGTACCAGACATCGCGAACATTGCGTTTCAGCTCCGTCCCGAGAGGACCGTAGTCCCAGAATCCATTCTGTCCGCCATAGATCTCGGAGTTCTGAAAAATGAACCCACGGCGTTTGCACAACGCCACGATCTTGTCCATCGAGCGGCTCATGAGTAACCTGATTCCTTCATGCTCCGGCATTCGGCCAGATGAGCTGGACCGGACCGGAAATCCAGGACAACAGGGCAGCCGAATTTTTCAGCTGCCCGCAAAACAAAGCAAAAAACGAAGCCGCGTATTGTAGACACGTCCGCAGTCGGTGCAAAGCCAGACCGTCAAACCGAGCATTTTCGGGTCCGGACCATGCTGTACGACCCCGTTTGGCTCAATCGCAGTTTTTCGTGCGAATGCGGATGCAGATGCCCGTGAAATTGCGATTTCCATGCGATTCAACCCCGACAGGGCAACGCCGTTAAGGATTTTGAATCGTTTAACCCGTGGCCGAGAGGCCAGGTTGTTCAGACTCGCTGTGGCCTGGCCTCTCGGCCACGGGTTAAACGTCTCAGTTTTTCGGTGCAGGAATCCTTAACGGCGTTGCCGACAGGGGTTGCACAACATAGCCTGGGGTCGCCGTGACCACGGCGCACCCCAGGAAAAAACAGGAAAATGCGATTGAACCCCAACAGGGTTCCACAACCCGATGAACGTTCGATCGCTGTCTTGTGGAACCCTTTCAGGGTTCGGAGAGAACGAACACAACGTACCTGGGGTGCGCCGTTTGCACGGCGACCCCAGGCTATGTTGTGCGACCCCGTTGGGGTCAATCGCAATTTTTCGTGCGGATGCCCATGCAGATGCCCATGTGAACGGGAATTGTATGCGATTCAACCCGGTACGGGTTGCACAACAAAGCCTGGGGTCGCCGTGAACACGGCGCACCCCAGGAAAAACACAGGAAAATGCGATTGAACCCCAACGGGGTTCCACAAGACGATAAACGTTCGATCGCTGTCTTGTGGAACCCTTTCAGGGTTCGGAGAGAACGACCACAACGTACCTGGGGTGTGCCGCTTCGCGTCGACCCCACGCTATGCTATGCGACACCGTTGGGGTCAATCGCAATTTTATGGGATCGGAATCAGCATCAATCCCAGACGTAGCGTTCATCGATTGCCACCCCGTACTTTGCACAGATTCGGCGGAACTCCTCCTGAAATGTCTCGCGACGATGATGCCGTTCCTGGGCCTCAATGTATGTCCTCAATCTCCGCGCATGAGACGGGCTGATGGAAAATGCTCCATAGCCATTCTGCCAGTAGAAATCAGATAGTTCAGATTTCTGTTCTTTGACCCAGCCAGAGGAGTCACGTTTGATCTCACGTATGAGGCTACTTACGTCTGTCTGCTTTCCAAGTCGGGAGAGGATGTGCACGTGATCAGCCACTCCTCCCACTATCAATGCCGGGCAATCCTGTTTCCTGCAGATGCCTGCAAGATAAGCGTGAACCTCACTTCGAAATACAGCATCCTTCAGAAAATTGATGCGATCTTTGGTAGAGAACACGATATGAACGTAGATTTGAACCAGCGATTGGCTCATGGTGGAGTACCTCGAACAAGGTGCAATTCAATTGAGTAGGTAATGGATATATTATGTCCCCAACTCCATCTTTCGTCAACACACCATTCCAAATGGAGAGCAATAGCGTCACTGGAACAACAAGACCTCAGACGGACTCAACGAACTTTTACGATGCCCACGAACGATCCGCACGGGTAAACGAAGTGCAGCGTGTGGAACACGCAACGAACGCGAACGCGCGCGGGGTTCCACCATCCGCACAGCACAGGCGAAGCGTGGGCTGGGTTGTGGAACCCCGATGAACGTTCGATCGCTGCCTTGTGGAACCCTTTCAGGGTTCGGAGAGAACGAACACAACGTACCTGGGGTGCGCCGTTTGCACGGCGACCCCAGGCTACGTTGTGCGACCCCGTTGGGGTCAATCGCAATTTTTCATGCCGATATGCATGCGGGTGCTGATGCCCGTGTGAACGGGAATTGTTTGCGGTTCAACCCGGTACGGGTTGCACTACAACATGGGATCCGTGGAACTCTTATTCGGCGATCCTCGCATGCATTTGCGATTCTCGTCCATTTCACGGTGGCGATGGCTCCTAAACGGGGTGCACTCTTATCGCACATCCGTAACGATAACGCCTGACGATTCCGTTTCTAAACGGTCACGGTTTCGTCTCTCATTCGCGGACTAAAGTCCAGTTGCACGGATCTCACAGCAAGATACGCGCTTTCGCCGACCGGCAACTGCTGTTCAGTTTCACACTGAACCACAATCGCAATTCCCAGGCCATTGCCGATCGAAAAATTGCTTCCCGGAACGGTGGAGCCCAGAAACTGACTCACCATATACTCGGACGGCGAGGCAAAATCCGTGTATTGAGGCACAAACGCCTGTGATGCAAGCTCGGAAATCTCCAGAGGATTCTTGGCGGCACTGCCATAGCGATACAACACCAGCCGACATGTCATTCCGCCATGGAACCACTTCTCGAACGCGGCCTGAGAACTGCCCTGTCCGCTGATTCTGACTTTCATGGTGTAGTGTCCGCCCCTGGCACTGCGAATCTCCTGAGCCAGCACCGCTCTTGCTCCCTTCGCAATTACTGTCGGCGTTTCTGCGACAGTTTCTGATACGCCACGCTCGCTAAACACTCCAACTCTTGCGTGGGGGGACTGCAAAATGGAACTGCGAACACAGAGCCCATTATCAATCGTCGCTCCCGCCGGACTGCAGCGCCATCCCTTTTCACGGGTTATCTGATTTGCAGGAATGAGCTTTCCCAGTGAGAAGTCAGTATCGACCAGTAATGAAGGATCCCATGGAGGAACAAGCGATTCATTTCCCGTCGACTCGCACCGTTCCGTGGTCGCAGGTTCGGCTCCGAGCAGACGATACAGCGGACTGCCTTTCGTCAGGGGCTGAGGCCGATCGGTGCGGTCACGGAAGACACCGTCGTGAGGAATTCCCAGCAGATGAAAGATGGTCGCTGTCAGATCGTGGGGGCGAATTGGATCCACAATCGGATAAGCTCCGTTGCGGTCGCTGGCTCCAAACGTCTGACCGCCGGAAATTCCAGCTCCGGCAAGCACTCCGGAAAACACCGATCCCCAATGATCGCGTCCGCCCTGCCCATTGATGACAGGCGTTCGTCCGAATTCCCCGATGGCAACCACCAGTGTTTCCGACAGCAGCCCTCGGGCCTCAAGGTCATCGAGCAGTGCGGCATAAGTCACATCAAAAATCGGGCACAACACATCCTGAACGCGATCGGCGTTCTGGGCATGAGTATCCCACAGCGGATTGTCAACGGCGTTGTCTCCAGGCTCACGCGGCCAGTTGACATGCACGAGACGTACGCCAGCCTCAATCAGGCGACGAGCCAGCAGGCAGCTCTGGCCCCATGTATGTCGTCCATAGCGATCTCGAAGTGCGGCTGGTTCTCGTTCGAGGTCAAAGGCGTCCCGGGCCTTGCCGGAGGTGACGAGGTCCATTGCAAATTCGGACAGCCGGTTCCATCCAAAGCTCTCTTTTCCTGGAGCCTGTGCTCGCCGCTCACTTTCGGCCCGGGTCTGATTCAGCGCTGCTAAAAGTGCGGCTCGATCGGCCATGCGATCGGCTGACAGATCGGCCGGCAATGCAAGTCCCTCGATATGGTATTTGTCGGCAGCGGGATCTCCGATGAATCTCTCAGGATCCCACATGGATCCCAGAAATCCTCCGGTCTGCCCAGCCGGGGTTACATTGTCATTCAGTCGCATCATGTCGGGCAGCCAGACACTGGTCAGCGCAGGCAGGCGTTCACTGGGCTTAAGCTTTCTGATAACGGAACCCATGTACGGCCAGTCCGTTGGCTTGATCTGCCTCGCACTGCCGGGACCATAGGGATACCCGGTCAGTACCCAGTAACCGCTGACATCATGGTTATTGTCGTCTGTGCAAAACGACCGAATAACAGCCAGCTTGTCGGCTCGCTGCGCTGTCCGGGGGAGCAGTTCGCAGAACTGCAGACCCGGGATATTGGTCTGAATCGGTTTAAACGGACCGCGGATTTCCAGAGGCGCTTCGGGTTTCGGGTCGAAAGTTTCGTGCTGCGGAGGACCACCCTGCAGCCACAGGAAGATAACATTCTTTGCCTGACCGAACATCGCGCCGGAAAGTCCGTCAGTCAGTGGTGACGTCGGCCCGGGACGGGTTTTTGTCGAACGTTCCGCCCGAAGCAGATCGGTGAGCGATAAGCCGACAACCCCCAGACCGCCCACTCGCAGCCATTCACGGCGATTGAATCCGTCACAAAGTCGGCCACCTTTGCTTTGAAATGACAACATATCATCCTCCGGACGGATAACTTTGTTCCCTTTGCCGACGTGACACTCTGCCCGGCATCTTGAAATGCCGTGTGACAGTCTACAATCCTGGGTTTGAGGAAAGCCAGCGGTAACCGCTGATGCCACGATCGTCCGCCAGTTTCGGCTAACCCTCACAGCGTCCCCGACCATGCTTTAAAGAAAACTGCAGAATTCTGAATGGCCACGATTTCATTTCAATGTCTGCTGCTGATCCTTGCTCTGCTGACGCTCGTCTGGCTGTTGAGCATCATGATGAAGCGGGCCAGTATTATTGATGCGTTCTGGGGTCCCGGGTTTCTTGCCCCATCAATCTGGTGCATCATGGCGAATGACAGTCAGGCGGAGCCCTGGTCTCAGCTGCGAATTCATCAAATCTTTCTGCTTTGCATGGTGATCGCATGGGCTCTTCGGCTTGGTGTCCATCTGGGGATCCGAGTCTTTACCGAAGAGCATGAAGATCGCCGATACGCGGCCATGCGGCAGAAACACAATCCAGGGTTCTGGTGGAAAAGCCTGCTGATCGTTTTCTGGCTGCAGGGCGTGATCATGTGGCTGGTTTCATTACCTCTGCAAACAGCATTGTTTCAGACCACAGCACCCCTGTCTCTGTTTCTTACCGGCCTGGCCATCGTCTTCTGGTGCACTGGACTGTTTTTTGAAACAGTGGGTGACTGGCAGCTGGATCGCTTTCGCCGCGATCCGAACAACAGGGGAAAAGTGCTGAATCGCGGACTCTGGAGATACACTCGTCACCCAAACTACTTTGGTGATTTCATGATCTGGTGGGGCCTGTGGCTCTTCTGTTTCAATATCGGGGCACCGTGGTGGACTATCGTATCGCCTTTGCTGATGTCCATATTTCTGCTGAACGTATCGGGTGTGCGAATGCTTGAAAAGGACATTGCCGAGCGTCGGCCGGAATACATTGATTATATCCGCTCGACCAGTCAGTTCTTTCCCCGTCCAAAGCGGAAGAACTAAGGACCTGGAAAACAATAAGTTTCCGCCATCGTCGCCTTTCGCTCCGCGAAAATGCATTCTTTTGCGGAGCAGTGTGCATCCGCGCTGCACAGTGGCGGAAACAGGCTGAGATTGCCTATCATCAGCATCTGCGCTGTTTCTGTTTCTCACCTGTTTCTAATCCTGCGGAGTGCTGCCCGTGCTGATGTTCGATGCTCACCTGGACATTGCGTTAAATGCTGTCGACTGGAACCGTGACATGAGATGTTCGGTTGACGACCTGCGAGCACAGGAGCGGGCTCTGGGTATGACAGACCCGGGACGCGGCGGCAGTACACTTAGCCTGCAGGAACTCAGGAAGGCAGAAATCGGAGTTTGTCTCACCACCCTGCTGGCCCGGCAGGAAAAGGAAATCAATCACACCTTTGGATGGACAACACCGGAAACCTGCTACGCCATGGCTCATGCTCATCTTGCCTGGTATCGGGCGATGGAACGAGCTGGCTGGATGCGAATGCTGAAAACTCGAGGTGATCTGCAGACGCATGTGGCCGCATGGAACAAGGATAACGTCAAGACACCGCTGGGATTTATTCTCACGATGGAAGGTGCTGACCCGGTTCTGACTCCGGAGACCATCTATGAATTTTACGAACACGGTCTGAGAGCAATTGGCCTGACCCATTACGGTGCCAACCGTTATGGTGGCGGAACACGCTGTGAAGTGGGGCTCGCTCTGGACGCAATTCCTCTTCTGAAACACATCAATGATCTGGGTATGACACTGGATGTCACGCATCTCTCAGACGTTGCATTCTGGCAGGCACTTGAACATTTTGGAGGACGGATTCACGCCAGCCATCAGAATTCCCGCCGAATCGCCAACTGGCAGCGTCAGTTCAGCGATGAACAGTACAAAGCCGTGATTGCTCGCGATGGCGTCATTGGCATGGCGTTTGATGCGGTGATGATGCAGCACGGTTATGTGCGTGGTGTTTCAAAGGCCGAATCATTGATCGAAACAGCCGTCGACAATATTGATATTGTCTGTCAGCTGGCAGGATCCGTCAGGAACGTCGGAATTGGAACTGACCTGGATGGAGGTTACGGCGTTGAACAGACACCTGCCGATCTGGACAAAATCAGCGATCTGCAGCGTCTGACGGATCTTCTGAGTCATCGCGGATACAGCGATGAAGATGTTGCCGCCATTATGCACGGCAACTGGCTGCGATTCTTCTCGGAAGTGCTGCCGGAATAATCAGGCTACTGCCTACATGATAATTCTGACGGGCCAGGATGCGATTGTCTGCATCATGGCCCGTCAGCGCGATGAGAAGTGCTGGTTTGCGTTCCAGACAGGGATTGAGTTAGGCGCTGTCAGACAATAAGTGTCGCCTTTTGCTCCGCAAAAGAATGCTCTTTCGCGGAGCGAAAGGCGACTATGGCGGTAATTTATTTTTTTCCAGGTCCTTAGCTCGCAAATCACCTGCTACCGCAAACGGAACGTCGTAGCTGCAGTGTGGCTGCAGCGTATTAATCGTCGTTGAGCATTGATGCGGCCGACGGTAGTCGGGTGTCCGCATTGACTGAAAATGTCACCTGGCCACCGGCTTTGGAATTGGCGGAACGGCATCCGGATTGAAATCCGGACAGTTTTGACTGATCCATTGAGCGGCGTCTTCAAGCGTGTGAAACTGGCGCTGTGGCACGAACACGCCGGAGACGGGTGATAGTGTCGTCTGCCCATCCGTTCCATCGACCGAAGCACTGTCGTTACCCATCCGATTCCATTTCGGCCACGCATTGGGAACAAATACTTCTGCCCCCTGGTAATTGACCAGTTCATCCAGTCGCTTTAGCAGAATTGTCTGCCATTTGCCGGTGCAGGCAAGATGAGGCAGAAATCGAACCAGTTCCTGAGGATCGTCCATCATCCGTGCAATTATTTCGAATGCAGTCGCCGTGTTTTCGTTATCGGCAGAGCCCAAACCCGTGCCACGTAATTCGAGGAAGGGGAAATCGTCAGGTGCCAGTTCAAACCACTGCCGATCGAGCAGTCGCTGCATCACGAGCATCGAGATTCGCTGCCGATGGCCTGGTTCAAGTCGAGTTCCCAGTTGCCCGATCCACACCGCAGTCAGTTCATACATTTCTGATCCGTTATATGTCACCGGGTTCTGACACAGGTGTTCGACGAGTGTCAGCGTCTGTTCAGAGGAAAAATCAGCCGTCACATTTGACAGAGCGAACAGTCCGCCGTCCTGCAGGTGCGGGCCATCGAGTTCTGACAGGATACCCGCAACAAATTCTGCTCGTTTGGAAGGGCTGAATCGATCGGCGAAACGAATGTAGGCGATTGCTGCGACATCCTCCGGCGTTTCCGCTTCATCCAGCATTTTTCCAAGTGCTGCCTCAAGCCGATCCAGATGGGGCTGCGACAATCTCAATCGAAGCGCCAGCAGCTGAGAGACGAAATGTTTGCCGGATTTGCTGTCTTTCGAATTCTCGATTTCTGAGATGCACTTTTCGGCAATACTTTCGACCTCTGCGGCATCCAGCCGACCGGCCAGGGCTGCAAAGATCGGCGTGGGTATGCTAAGTATACTGCTTCCATCGGGCCGACTTTCAGCGTCTGCAATCTCCTGCCAGCAGGAAGGGACCCGGGTTGATTCAATACGACGCGCCAGTGCGGCAAGGCTGCTCCGGATGCTGTCTTTCTCATAGAAGGAGAGATCTTTTTCAGACCTGCAAATCGTCATATGGTCGTCCCACGCTGTCGCCACATCAGACTGTGGGATGACTGCGGCCAGGCTTGCCAGACCGGAATGTCCATCACTCAACGGGGAAAAAGTAACCGAATTCGAATCTGACGTTTCCTGACCCATTGCACGAATAACGCCTTTGAAACCTCGCAGAGTCATTTGCGGATCAATTCGTCCGGAGAGAATTGCCAGATAGTCCCCCGCAATTTCTGCATCCTTATAAGCGGGCGAACCTTCAAGGAATTCGACCAGCTGCAATCCGATGGAGTCTGCAGCGGACTGGGGCAGCTGATCAGCAGATTCGCGTGCAATACTGGCGAGTGTAACTGCCAGCTCCAAATCACTGGCCATGCCGTGTTTCTTGAAACGCACCGTTTCGGACAGCCACTCATGAAACTTTGCAACTTCTTCGGCAGACATTCGCGGGACCAGCGAAAGCAGGCCCTCGAGTGATGCTCTGACATAGTTTCGTTCATGCTCTTCAAGATATTCACGAGCTGGAATGCTCGCCCGCAAAAGTCCGGGAACAGCCAGTCGCACCTGTTCGTCTGTAAGCAATACTGGTTTTCGTGCCATTGCAGCACTCAGGATGCCGGCCATTACCTTTTCGTTGCGCAGCTGAAGCTGACTTGTCAGAAGTTCAGGCAGTTGCCGGTCCAGCACTTTGCATTGAGCCGGATGTGTTCGACTGACCGCACAGTCAAGAAATTTGTGCAGCAGCGCAATGTCGGTTTCCGGACGGCACAAAACCTCCAGAGACTCGCGCAGTGCAGGAAGATCGGCTGAACCCAGTTCAATGGCCAGCCAGCAGGCCACCGTTCGGCATTCAGGTGCTGCATTGAAGTCTCTCTGTCGTTCGGACAGCATTTGCGATGTTTGCTGACGCCGATCAGGGCTTAAGCCAACGACTGCCTGAATAATCGGTTCGGCTCGACTGGCAATATTGTACGCTGTTTTCGGATTCGCAATACCATCTTTCAGAATTCGAATTCCAAGTCCCGCTTCCATCTTCTCCATAACCGACCAGAGCATCAGATTTCCAAATTCCGGCCTGGTGAATTCCATTCCAATTCCTCCGATTGAACTGATGATCTGTGCTGAAGTATTTTGATGCATCTGCTCTTTCTGTTCGGCCTGCATGCGCGTTGCCGCGTTGGCGACTTCACGCTGCATCGTGATAGTGGCCAAAGCATCATTCGCCCTTTTGGCCGACGCGATGGCCTCCTCCTCTGCGCGGCGAGCTCGTCCAAGCGCCCAGGATGTGCTGATGATCCCGGCGCAAAGCGCGGCAACTATAATTCCGCCGCCTGCCACCTGAGCTCTGTTTTTTCTGATAAACTTCTTCAGACGATACAGGCGGGATGGCGGACACGCCTCTACAGGTTCTTCACTGAGAAATCTTTCAATGTCGCGACTCAGACCGGTCACCGTTTCATAACGTCGGGATCGTTCCTTCTCGAGTGCTTTCATCACAATCCAGTCGAGATCCCCGACAACGGATCGCTGAAGACGTCTTGGTTCAATGTTTCTCTGAGCAGCAATTGTCGGTAAACGATTGCTGCCACTCAGCCGAGTGCTCGGCCTGTCAGGCTCCACATCCCTGATCAGCCGCAATACTTCATGCCATGCAGCCGTCTGAAGTTGCTCTCGCTCCAGTGGAGTTGACCCGGTCAGGATTTCATAAAGCAGGACGCCAAGCGAATAGACGTCCGTACGAGTATCCACGTCCAGATTGTTGTACTCCGCCTGCTCAGGACTCATGTACAGCGGCGTGCCAACCATGATTCCATGACCCGTGAAGCAGGACTGTTCCGTCAGTCGGTGATGCAGAGCCTTGGCGAGTCCAAAGTCAATCACTTTGGGAACCGGTTTGCCATCGTAAAGGCAAATCAGAATATTGGATGGTTTCAGATCACGATGAACAATTCCCTTTTGGTGAGCATGCTGAACAGCATGGCAGACCGGAATAAACAGCTGCAGTCTTTCAGCCAGCGACAGCCTTGCCTGATCACAGTACTCCGTAATCGGTACGCCTTTCACGTATTCCATGACAAAGTACGGACGACCTGTTTCAGACATGCCGCCATCAAAGACTTTGGCGATGTTCGGATGATCCATCACGGCAAGCGCCTGACGCTCAGCATCGAATCTTGCCAGAACCTGCCTCGTATCCATTCCAGCTTTAATCAGCTTTACTGCAACCTTACGCCTGACGGGTTCCTTTTGTTCTGTCAGCCACACTGACCCCATTCCACCTTCGCCGATATTCTGCAGCAGCTTGTAACGGCCTGCGATCAATGTTCCGGGCTGAATTTCACGTTCTGTAATGATCGTGGCTTCAAGGGCCGGAGAAATCTCCTTCTTCGCAATGTTGACTCGTTCCAGATCGGCAAGAAACTTCTTTAATTCGAGACCGAGATCCGGATGGTCCGCCAGAATCTTTTCCACGTCCGGCTGCAATCCACGCTCGATTGCCTGCAGATAACTGGCGATGACGTGATCAAGACTCGCGTTGTCATCTGGCGACTTCTGTGAGCACATGCTGAATCCTTTGTGATCGTTGTACGTGAACCGTAATCGTCATCTGTGACGATCACAGGACGAATCTGAACTTCGCCGAACCGAAAACTTTGGAGCGCCTTAATCTGATCTCAGCACGTTATACAGGGCCCAGAACTTCACGCAGGCGAGCAAGTCCGCGACGAAGCAGTCCCGCGACAGCGGGGACGGTTCGATCGGTTTCTTCAGCAATTTGCTGCAGTGTGAAATCACGCAGATGCTTGAATATCACCACTTCCCTCTGATCATCCGGCAACTCCATCAGTGCATTCGCCAGCAGAATCAGTTGTTCATGCTTTTGTGCCGCCATGCTGGGGGACGTGTGATCGGCCTGCAGCCAGTTTTCAAGGCCCACCGCAGACTGAGCAATCTCTCCGGCAATCTGATGTTCCCGGTCAATATCCCGTTTGGATCGTCGAAAGTGCCGAACTGCGTCTGTCAGCTCAGCCGTCAATATCTGTCGCAGCCACGCCGCCAAAACGTTCGGACTCCGATCCTTCAGCTGCGGCAACGCTGCGTGCGCCCGCAACAGCGTCTGCTGAACGATGTCTGACGTCTCCAGCTTGCCGTTCAGGTTCTGAACAACTCGGATATTTGCAAGCATCCACAAATACCCTCGATATTGATTCAAGAGCTCACCGGATGCGGGTTCTGTTTCTGCTGCCATCGGAGGTTGTCCCTTTCTTCTGCTTATTGTAAGAAGACGACAATTCGCATCCTGTTGACCGCGAAATCCGACAGTTTTACCTTGTGATCGTTTACCACCGCTGTTTGAGCTGCCGATATTCTTCGGCGAATACATCCTTTAAGACCATCTGTACAGTGGACGAATAGTCGTGGGTGACGGAATCCGGAACCCAGCCGTAGCCGTCCAGCAGATGACGAATGCTGCTGCGAACAGCCTGAAACGGCTGGCGAATTCCCAGTTCCGTCGGCACTTCACTGGTGGTAATTTCCGCAAAAGCACCTTCGGCGAGTGACCAGATTCCAAACACCACATCTTCCGGTGTGATCCCGTCCGGAAGTGACAGTTCTCCCTGTGCCATACCATCGCGCACAACTCCGGCAAGAATTCCCTGACACTGCATCCGGCAACTGCGCACCTGAGACTGACGCGCAGGCGTCGTCTTTTCTCTGATTGAGTTGGATCGCACGATGTGATCGATCAGAAAGTGATCCGGCCTGAGGCGTGCAAACAACTCGGCCGCTGTAACGATTGCCTCCATCCGAACACGGGGTACTCCACGGTATGACGCGGCCCGCTGCAGAAAACTTCGCCTTTGGTCCATTGTTTCCATCAGCAGCGCAAGAATGATCTCCTCCTTGCACTGAAAATGGTTATAAATGGTGCCCCGGGAAACATTCAGTTCCTCGGCCAGAGTTTCCAGCCCCAGACCATGATAGCCTCCGGCCAAAACCTGTTTTCTCGAGAGCCTGAGAATTCGCAGCTCTCGATCACGGATTTCCTGTTTCTTGGGGGAAAGTTCTGACATCGGGACGAGGTACGTTCATTCCTGACTTCGTTACCGACGCTGCATCATGAACGCAAACAAATCGCGGACCTGTGCCGGAGTCAGGTTATCCAGCTGCCCGTCCGGCATCAGCGATTTCCCAGTGTTTCGGGATTCCTCAACACTGCTTCGGTCAACTGTCAGCTGTTCCTTATCGGTCTGAATTACAAGTGACTGGTCCGTTTCTGATACGATCACCCCGGTAATCACTCGACCATCTTTCAGTGCGACAACGGACGTCGTGAACTGCTTTGGCACAACCGAACTGGGATCCACAATGTTCATCAGCAGGTATTCCAGGTTGCCTCGATTGGATCCGGTCAGATCCGGAGCGATTGCCTTGCCTTCTCCGTACAGCTTGTGGCATGTGGCGCAGGATTTCTTAAACAGTTCCGCACCGTTCGCCAGATCGCCCTGCGACAGATACTGGGGAGTCAGCTGTGTTTTCCACTTTTCGATGGCGGCAAGTCGAGCTTCAGGAGTCTCCTGAACAACGCCCCACCTGGCCTCCAGCACTGATCGAATTTGTTCGTTGCCAAGTGCCAGCAGCTGGCGAACCTGACCGGCCGTCAGTTCGCGAGCATCAATCCGTCCGTTCTCAATGGCGCTGATCAGGTCCAGAGCGTAGGACTCGCGACTGGCTATTGTGTCAATTGCCAGGCTGCGATTCCCATCCTTAAATCCGGCCATACGGGCAAGAAGCTGTCGGGCCGTCTCCGGATGGTCAAAGTTTGCCAGCGCTCTGATGACAGTATGATAAACAGCGCGATCTCCCAGCAGATTAAACAGCATCGGAATCGATTCCTGATCTTTCGCCTGCGCCAGCGCATTGATCGCCTGGTCGCGCGACACCGAATCGGCCTGTGCATTTCCCGCCAATGCCCGCAGGTCCGCCAGTGCCGCACCATCGCCGAAGAGAACACCGAGCGAATCCACGCCAAGAATCACTTCACTGTCGCCAGATGCACGCAACCGCTTCTCGATCGAAACCCAGTCAGCCGGCGGTTCTACTCGCGCTCGCCCTGCCAGCCCCTTTCGAAACGCTGCCAGCAGGCTGGCTGCAGAATCATTCTGCTTTCCATCAGCACGATGACTGATGAATTGCAGTACTTTGCCGGAAATGGCCTTATTTTTGTCGATTTCACCTGCCATCCTTCGCACAGCAAACTGCTGAAGCTTTGGAACTCCACACAGCAGTTCCAGAGACCCGTCGTTAAAGACAACCGGCTCGATTCCATACCACGTCATCAGCGTCAGCTGGTTTTCTTCAGCGATTGCTTTTGCATTCTGTGGCACGCTGAGCAGTGTCGATGCAAGCTGCCATCTTTGGGGAAGTTCAAACTTCTGGAACGCTGAAACCACCGACAGAATTACGCTGGAAGGCTGAACTTCCTTCGCCAGCTTCAGCAGCGATGGCAAATGAGCGGACCGCCTGGCGGCATCTGAAGACGCGAGTTGAATCGCATGAGCCTTTACAATCGGATCGGTGGAAGCCAAAGCGGCTTCAATCTGTTTTCCGTCATTCAGGTTCAGCGCTTCCTGAAACAGTAATGCGGTTACCTTCTCTGAAGTATTCGCGCCTGATTTGCCAGCCAGAGCGGACAGCGACAGCGTTACGTTCGCCAGATTCTCCTGGATCAAACGGCGCGAATGTCGACCATGCCAGTCCTGGCGATGAGCTTGTTCAAATCCAAGGTCAAACGGCGGCTTCTGATGTTTTGGCGAACCGTAAACAATTCGATAAATTCGTCCGCTCGTTCGGTGAATTCCGTCGTGATCGTGGCATTCCCCATTGTCCGACCAGTCTGCAACATACATAGCGCCTTCCGGCCCCATCTTCAGATCAACTCCCCGAAACCACGGATTCTTTACCAGCATGAAATCTGGTTCGCTTCGACCCACATAACCACTTCCGCTTCGATCCAGTCGATTTACGTTGATTCTGCGACCATGAGTGTTACACATGAAGATCCGGCCACGGTACTTCTCGGGAAAATTATCGCCATGATAGATCAGCCCACCCACATGAGAATGCCCGCCTCCGAGGTCATTCGCCACGCCGTCGCGACTCTCATTCCATTTCGTTTTTGTGTCCCAGTGATAATGGTCGGCCGTCATATCCATCAGCTCATATGCGTGAGGATTGAAATCCTGGCCATACATGCGCTGATAACGAGCTCCTGAAATCACGTGCCACAAATGACCCTGCACGTTGTTGGTCATAAAGAACTGACCGTCGGTGTTGTAATCCAGTCCCCAGGGATTCGTTGTCCCGTTGCAGATCACTTCGATCTGATGCTTTACAGGATGAAATCGCCAGATCCCGCAGTTCATAAAGGGGCGATCTTCCTTTGGAGTACCCGGGATACCGGGATAAGACGTGTCAACAATTCCATGTCGACCATAAAGCCATCCGTCAGGCCCCCAGATCAGGCCGCTGACAAAATTGTGTCCGCAGTCTTTGCTCCAGCCGTCCAGCATCACCACGGGTTCACTGTCCGGAACGTCGTCGCCATTTTTATCCGGAATGAACGACAGAGTTCCATCATGCAGGATCCACAGCCCGCCAAATCCCCAGGCGAGGCTGGTCATCATGAAGCCCTTATCCCAGAAAACCCTGCGAGAATCGTGTTTTCCGTCGCCATCGGCGTCTTCAAGAATGATGATTCTGTCCCTTAGCTTTGTTTCATACGGCCCACCGCTGTAGCTGTAGTTTTCCGCAACCCAGAGTCGCCCTTTGTCGTCAAAGTCCATGCAGATCGGCTGCTGCACATCAGGCTCGCCGGCAAAAAGCGTGACACTAAACCCAGGTGGCAGTTCAATCAGCCGAACCATCTCTTCCGCGGTCGGGGGATGCTGTCCTTCGGCTTCCGTGTTGAAAACCTTCGGAAACTCGTCAGCACCGGCCTTGCTCAGGCCAACCGACAAGACTCCGGTCACCACTGCCAGCAACAACAGAAAACGAATATTTGAACGGCGGCCGTTGTCCGCAACAAGAATTGCTTTGCGAAAGTATTGATGGCGATCTGTAGAGGAAGGCTGAAACATAACACACATCTCTCTGTCAACATCCGGGACCTGGCGATCGCAAACAGGCGACCGCATGGTCCGGAAGTTTGAACAGTTGAAGCCAAATTGGCAAATTAGACAGCCCGCACATTCGAAATCCGGCGAGGGAAATCCTTTCAACATCGGATCGCCACATGAGCGAAAACGGTTCCGCGTGACGTAACGGCGGGACGCGGGTGTTGTTGGGACGGCGTTCTGTGCTACACGCGGCGGGCCCTCCCCCGGCCTTCGGCCGACCCCTCCCACTTCGCTGCGCTGCGCGGGAGGGGAGGTTATAAAAACCTCCTCCCCCAGCAAAGCTGGGGGAGGTCGAGCGAGCGGCAGCGAGATCGGGAGGGGGCGGGTGAACAGCGGGACGCGGGTGTTATTGAAACGGCGTTCTGTGCAACACGCGGCGGGCCCTCCCCCGGCCTTCGGCCGACCCCTCCCACTTCGCTGCGCTGCGCGGGAGGGGAGGTTATAAAAACCTCCTCCCCCAACGAAGTTGGGGGAGGTCGAGCGAGCGGCAGCGAGATCGGGAGGGGGCGGGTGAACGGCGGGACGCGGGTGTTATTGGGACGGCGTTGAGTGCAATACGCGGCCGGCCCTCCCCCGGCCTTCGGCCGACCCCTCCCACTTCGCTGCGCTGCGCGGGAGGGGAGGTTATAAAAACCTCCTCCCCCAACGAAGTTGGGGGAGGTCGAGCGAGCGGCAGCGAGATCGGGAGGGGGCGGGTGAACGGCGGGACGCGGGTGTTATTGGAACGGCGTTCTGTGCTACACGTGGCGGGCCCTCCCCCGGCCTGACGGCCGACCCCTCCCACTTCGCTGCGCTGCGCGGGAGGGGAGGTCATAAAAACCTCCTCCCCCAACGAAGTTGGGGGAGGTCGAGCGAGCGGCAGCGAGATCGGGAGGGGGCGGGTGAACGGCGGAACGCGGGTGTTATTGGAACGGCGTTCTGTGCAACACGCAGCGAGCCCTCCCCCGGCCTTCGGCCGACCCCTCCCACTTCGCTGCGCTGCGCGGGAGGGGAGGTTTGTGCGGGGAGGGATTGGCGCGGTCGGCTGTCAGTTGGTTTTGGCTGGAAGCTCCATCACTTCCACCTTGCGAATATTGACTTTGCTTCCTGGATCGTGCTGCTGAAAGGCGAAGTGGCCTTCTTTGAAAGTCTGGTCAAAATCCAGAAACTCGTAGAGCTCATCGCCGTTCACGGTGATCTTGATCCGAGTGACAGCTTTTCCTCGCCAGACGTCGTCCCGAACTTCCAGGTCGTAAGTGAACCAGGTATCCGGTTCAACCAGCCGCTTGTAGACATGGCACATTCCATACAGCGAGCCTGTGCGGATCGGATCTGAATGGGTGCTGTCGATCTGAGCTTCGTAGCCGTCGGTGAAGCCGGGCTTGCGAGTTGTTCGGAAATAAAGGCCGGAATTTCCTTTATCGTTGATTCGGATCTCAGCTCGATAACGAAAATTCTTATATGGACCCTTGGTTGAAACCAGCATGGAGGCCGCGCCGGAACCGCTCAGAGCACCATCCTTTACTTCCCAGACACTGTCCTCTTTGCCGACCTTCTCCCAGCCGTCCATTGACTTGCCGTCAAAAAGAGAGACCCATTTTCCATCCTCTGCAAAGGCATTTGTCGTCAGCAGACCCAGCAGCAGTGCGGGCACTGCGATCGAGTTCCAGTGATGTACAAGTTTCATCAGAATTTCCTGTTTCAGGTGACTCGCGGAGCAACCAGACGGTCTCCGCAGGAACAAATCCTGCATTCTGCAGGCGACTCGCGCATCGAGCCGTCTGTATAGTAGGAAATGCGTTCACCAGATACCAGAATCCGCATCGAAGCGAATTCCGCTGCGGACAGCTATGCAGCCATTGTGTCTGAAAGAACATAATTCGGCTCAGGTTTCGTTTCCGGTGAATCGCTGATTACACTGGCCGTTCCGGGAAATCCATCAGACTGAAGGAGAATCACTGTGAAAGTATTGCGCCTGTTTTTTGCGTTTCTGGTTACGATTCATGGGCTGTCAGTGTTGCAGGCTGAGGAAAAAACGACTCAGGGTGCAACTTTGGCACCAGCCGCGCTGATTGATGGCTCGGCGCCAGGATGGCAGGCATGGCACAAAGACAATTTTGTGAACGTGAACTGCGCCGATGACACATGGTCCTGGCCTGACGGGGAAATTCACTGCACTGGAAAACCGGTCGGCGTGATCCGATCGACTAAGCCGCTCACCAACTTCGAACTGGTTGTTGAATGGCGTCATCTGAAATCGGCGGGGAATTCCGGCGTCTTTCTGTGGGCGACCGAAGAATCGCTTTCTGCACTCAAGCCGGGGGGCCTGCCAGCAGGGATTGAGGTGCAGGTACTGGACCATGGCTATTCTGAAAATTACCGAAAACAGACAGGAAAGGAACCTGACTGGTTCACAACCAATGGCGATGTGTTTCCAACAGGGTCGGCAAAAATGACGCCCTTCCCTCCCGTTTCACCTCAGGGCGACCGAAGCTTTCCTCGCAAAAATCTGAGCCGCGGCGTGGGTGAATGGAATCACTATTATATTCGAGCGATCAACGGAGAAGTACGGTTGTGGGTTAATGGGGAGGAAGTGTCGGGGGGAACCGGATGCAAGCCCGCATCCGGTTACCTGTGTCTCGAATCAGAAGGTTCACCCATTGAATTCCGAAACCTGAAGGTTCGTGAATTACCCTGATGTGCAGACCTGTGAATGGCTGGAACCGGCAGCAATTTTCGTAACGGCCATTGTTCGTGACACCGCGATCGGCAGATTGCTTTCGCTGGTTTCCAAAACGGTTCGGTCTGTCAACAGTGCATATGGTTGTCGCTCTGCTGTCGCAGCAGCAGAGCGGACAGCGATGGTGCGATTTACCCAGCCGCTGATTGCTGTTTTTGTGGAAACAACAACAAAACGACCGCCGGGCAATAATAGCAGTGCGCTCGCCCGAAATACTGAAGACGCCAGAAATACGGTCAGATACGCTTCTTTGGTGCCGCCCAGCATTCTCAGGATAAAGGCACCGATCAGCATTCCCAGCACCATCGCTGCCGAATTTCCCAGGTTATACAGAGTCAGGATACCGACTCGGCGATGGCTGGGAATCTGCCGGAAGAACTGCAGCAGCATTGCCAGCTCGTAACAGCCCCAGACAAGGCCGCTGAGTATTTGTGTCAAAGCCAGAAACCAGATTGACTGATTCAGCAACCAGAGCGAACTGATGGGAACAATTCCAAGACTTCCCACCCACAGCAATCGATCCGCGCCAGCTCGATTCGCAAGTCTTCCGGCCCAGGGAAGAGACAGCATTTTTCCAACAAAGCCCAGTGACAGCAGCCCCATATAGTCAACCCAGGACATTTCCAATGTCCGGAGCATAAAGGGATTGAAGTACGGACCGGAAATATGTACGGCCGTTTGCACAGCCATCAGGAAGAATACAAATCGCCCGATCGGTCCCGGATGGCGGATAGAATTCCAGACAGCTGCAAAGCGATCGGCTGCACGGGTTTTTCCCAGTTCATCCCGTCGAAGTGCGGATTTGTCCATCGCGTCGGTCTGACACGCCAGCATAGCGGCCGACACAAATCTGCCGATTGCCCCGATGCCAAACAGAACCGCAAAGATGCTGATCGAAATACTGGCGGTCTGAGACCACCGCAGCATCAGACCACCTCCAACAAGTCCCAGCAGCACTCCAACGTGGCTGAGCCTGCTTCGGCGGGCAAAGAAGCCCGAGCGAATTTTGCGCGGGACGATCTGTTCCACCCAGGTGTTCCAGGCTGGCCCCGTCGCCAAACCGGCCGTCCAGTACAGGGTTGCCGGTACAAAAACACTCCACGTCGGCAAATTCTTCGACAGTGCCATAACCAGCAGCATCACCATACTGGTGGCCTGCAGAGATGCCGTGAAAACAACGAACCGGCGATAGGAATTGAATTTGTGCAATAACAGAGGCGCCGCCAGCTGCAGCAGACTGCCCAGCAGAACGGGCACTGTGGCAATCATCGCCGCGGTCAGTTCACCCATTCCCCGGGAAAGCACGAAAGCTGGCAGGTAGGTTTCACCCAGCCCAACCATCACACTGAACAAAAATCCGTCTGCGTTCATCGCTGCCAGGTTGCGCCGAAGAGTTCGTCGGCGATACACAGGAGCGGGAGGGACCTGCATGATCATGGAAGTAAACTGATCGAATCCGATGTGTCTGTTGACTGTCCGAAGGGACACTACGCGATCAGGCGACACAATGAGCCTGACGGTGGTTCAGCGGTTTAAATGTGCCAGGCGTGTTACACACAACACGGCAACGGCTGCAGAAAAGGTCGACTGAATTTCAGTCGCTGGAGAACTTCCATTGCTGCGATCGTGTTTCGTCACGATCAGACGGCTCTGAACTTGCGAAAGTAGTATCCGAAAATCGACATCATCAACAATGACATTTTGCACTGATCGCATTCACATTTTTTGAATTGTCATTTGTGAGCATCGTGATTCGTCACACTCCTGCAACATGGGGGTATCTCCCTGGCAGGAACTGCAGGACCGCGACGCTTACGGTAAGACTTTAACACACGCCGCGAAATTGAACCGAAGAAAATCCTTCACCGGGCTATTCCAGCGAGGATGAATTCAGCCGACGACGCAGATAGGTCGCCCGGGCAAGATTTCGCTGAGCAGATTCGAGAGTCTCACCCTGCAATTTCTGAAGATGGGCCGGCTGAGTATGAATAAACAGCTCATTCACCGTGGCCGCATCCAGATTGTTAATCAGGCCCAGCCGAATGCCCATTCGAAGACTCGACAAAAGGTTCATCGTCTCTTCTGAACTGATCGAACGTGCACTTGTGAGAGTTCCAAAGGCCCGGGCAACCTGATCGTGAAGGCCGCCCTTATTGTCTTTCAGAAGCAGTTCCCGCACACGTCGTTCCCAGCCAATAATGTGTGAAACAACTTCCAGCACATTGGAAATCAGTTCGGTTTCGCTTTTGCCAAGCGTGATTTGATTGGAAATCTGGTAGAAGTCACCCATTGCCTGGCTGCCTTCACCATATAAACCGCGAACCGCCAGATTAATTTTCTGCGCGGCCTGATTGACCTTTTGTATTTCCCGGGTCAGCCTGAGTGCCGGCAAGTGCACCATCACACTGACTCGGATTCCTGTCCCAACGTTCGTGGGACAGGCTGTCAGGTAACCGAACTGCTCATGGAATGCCCAGGAGACTCCCGCCTCTATCTGATCATCCAGGCTGTCGCATTCCTGCCAGCATTCTTCAAGTGCGAGTCCGCTGTGCAGAACCTGAATACGCAGATGATCCTCTTCATTAATCATGACGCTGTGTCGTTCGCCCGGCGAGATGATTACGCCGCGTGCACCTTCGCCCCGAGCCAGTTCCCGGCTGATCAGCTGGCGTTCCATCAACAGCTGACAATCCAGACTGGATAGCGACTCCACATCCAGAAAATGCATGGGCTGACCCTGCGGCGACCGTTTCAGGACATCGCGAACCATCTGAACAATCTGATGCCTGGCGTCGGAAGACATCCGGCTGATAAACGGGAACCCTGCGACATTGCGAGCAAGACGAACGCGGGAAGAAATGACGATATCCGATTCCGGACCGTCCCCTCGCAGCCACTCACCACTCGTCCGCGCCAAGTCTTCCAGTCGCAACGCACTATTAGAACCATCAGAGTTCAACGATGTTTTCCTTCGAAGACAGTTTTCCACACCCTGCAGGCACATTGTAGAGCGTTTGGGGGGTCAGAGAAAGTGGGATGCACCCCGAGACAGCCGTCCTCACCTGGGAATCCTCCCATCGAATTCGCGTGTCTGGTCGAATTTCAGCACATCCAGGCCATTTATCTGCCAGACATCATGTCCGGATTCATGGAATTTTGGCTCGAAAGTCAGAGAATCCGGCCCGCGGACGTCAGCAAAACGCCGCAGAGCGGCGTTCCAGCAGAAAAGGATGGGAGAGCGCCAGGGATGACGGGTTTGGCGGGCGGGCTGGCTGTCAGTGAGTGTTGCGACTTTTGTTATCTTCAATCATCTGTCGGACGACCTCGCGGCGACTGTTGGTTGCCTGAAAGATCTCCAGCTGCCGAAGAGCGCCCGTATGGCCAGGGATCTCTCTCACCGACTGAAGTTCCTGCAGGCAATTCAGTTCAATCGCGGCGGGAGTCAGCTGCTCAACCAGAGCATCGACAATCGTCTGGACAGAACGCGGCTGGTAGTCTTTTGAGCTGACCAGCGAGGCATCCGCCCCATATCTCGTGGCTCGCCATTTGTTTTGTTCAACCATCATGGGGTGATAATCCCCCAGAAACGTGCCCTCATCAATCTCATTGGAAATGGTGTGTACGAGGCACTGAATCAGAGCGGTCAGAGCCATCACATGATCGAGATTCGGGGGGACATCGCAAACGCGAATCTCCACCGTGCCAAAGTGATGGTGAGGCCGAATATCCCACCAGATCTCACGAATCGAATTGATAAAACCTGTATCGATCAGATGCTTCACCAGCCAGACATACTCACTCCAGTTCCTCATCTGGTAGGGCAGCCCGGCAGTCGGCAATCCTTCCATGATTTTGGATCGATTGGAGCGAAGTCCTGTGTTTCTGCCTTCCCAGAATGGTGAATTGGCAGACAAGGCAAGCAATAGTGGCAGATGCTGTTGCATGCGGTCGCAGATCATCACCGCCTTGTCGCCGGTATCGACACCCACATGAACATGAAGCCCAAAGGTCACCAGTCGTCTGGCCACATCTTCCATCAGGGCAACAAGGCGGTAATATCGATCGTTCACCGTAATTTTCTGGTGTCTCCAGGAAGAAAACGGATGTGTGGCGGCCCAGAAGAGCTGGATTCCAAGCGGCTCCACCTTCCGCTCAAGCACAGTGAGCTTTTCGCGCAGGTCGTCGCCCACCTCGCGAACGGTTTTGCAGATCCGGGTATTGATTTCCACGTAGCACTGCATCAGTTCCGGCTTAACCGACCCCTGCAGATGAGGAGGAATGGCGGCAAGCACCTCCTCGATGCAGCTGGAAAGCGACATGTCATCCGAATCGACCAGCTGCAGTTCAATTTCAACTCCGACAGTCGGATAAATGTTCGGAGTGAATCGCATCACCGGCATTTGATTTTTTTCCGAAGGCAGGGAGGTGGCGAGAGCAGGGACCAGAATACGGAAATCTAAACGGCGAGGTCAGTCGCGGGCAATCATTGCCAGCAAAAGAGCAGTTCTGGCCATCACCCGGGCTCCGACAGCAATTGCCTTTTCATCGATATCGAACACCGGCGAATGCAGGAGGGGCCAGTCTGACTGTTCTCCCGCACATCCCAGTCGTATCTGCGCGCCCCGAACCCGATCGATGTAGTTCGCGAAGTCTTCTCCGCCCATACTGGGTTTCTCGATGATCACGATTCCCTGATCACCGACAACCTGGCGGGCTGACGCCTCAAATGCGGACGTAACGACCGGGTCATTGATCACCGAACCAAGCGGGCTGGAGAACCCGACATCAATTTTGCTGCCCGTCGTCAGTGAGATCGCTTCGCATGTGTGGCGAATCAGTCCGATCACACGCAGGCGAGTTTCCGCATCGGTTGTTCGCAGAGTTCCGGAAATCTCGACGCGATCCGGAATAATATTCGACGCGGTTCCCCCATGAACTGAACCGATGGTGAAAACGGTGGGTGTCAGCGCGTCCGCCTGCCGAGGAATCGTCTGATAAAGTGTGGAAATCAGCATCACAGCCGCCGCAATCGGATCGGTGGTGTGCTGCGGACGAGCCGCATGCCCGCCTCGTCCCTCAACAACAAAATGCAGCTCGTCAACCTGCGCTGTCAACACTCCGTAACGAATTCCAATACGCCCCGCACGAATCTGAGGATCGACGTGCAGGCCGAGGATTGCGGAAACTCCTTCAAGGCCTCCGTCTTCAATCATCCACAAGGCGCCTTCCCCCGTCTCTTCAGCCGCCTGAAACAGAAAACGGATATGAATGGCCGGAAGTTCTGACTCCTGCGAGGTTCGGGCCACCGTCTGAAGCAGTTCGGCCGTGGCAAGGACAACCGTTGTATGAGCGTCATGTCCGCAGGCATGTGCCAGCCCGGCTCTGCCCGAACAGTACGCAACCGATTTTTTGTCAGGCATCCGCAGAGCGTCAATGTCGGCTCGCACCGCGATCACTCGAGTTGCCTCGGTGACAGCTCCAATCTTCAGGTCGGCAATGACCCCCACTCCCCTCGGCGGTATTGCGGCTGTAATCAGAGGTGTGCTGAGTCTTGAGACGATAAACTGGCTGGTCGCCGTCTCCTGTCCACTGGGCTCCGGGGCAGCGTGAAGCATTCGTCGACAACTGATCCATGCAGATTCACGATCTGCAGCAATTCGGTCAATCAGCACTTCAAACGGAACAATCCGCTCAATATCAGTCGGAGTGATATGTCTGGCTGAAACGGAATTCATTCCGGGTCTCCTGTCACCTGCTTCGAATCCGGCATTCTGTATAAGGTGACCGGCATTCAAAAATATACCAGTCACCGCGGCACATGGGAGGGCGAAGCTCCTGCTGAGCCGAGAAAAGCTCTCGGCTCGGCGGGAGCCTCGCCCTCCCGAGAAAAGCTCTCGGCTCGGCAGGAGCCTCGCCCTCCCGAGAAAAGCTCTCGGCTCGGCGGGAGCCTCGCCCTCCCGAGAAAAACTCTCGGCTCGGCAGGAGCCTCGCCCTCCCGGTAAAAACGATTTTGCCGCTCGCCTGATTTCAGAGTATATCAAAAAAAGCGGGGACAGCTGTTGGCCGTCCCCGCAGAGAGTCCCCCAATGTTCGTCCCTGTTGATTCTATGGACTCGCCAGTGCATTCACCTGACTCTGCAGGCTTTTTATATCATCTTTCTGTGATTCGATTTCTGCCAGAGCAACGCCGGCACCGACGAGAGAAAGAATAGTGAGCGCTCCGCCCGGCGAAATTGTTGTCTGTCCGGGATTCGATGGAGTTGAGCCGGGCTGGCCGCGGACCACTCGTTCATCTGACACAATCGCCAGTCGATTAACCGCTGAAGGAGGTGCAGCCGACGGCTGCCAGACTCGCACCAGCTCAATACCCGCTCCGGCATGAACAGTATGCTGGCCCGGGCGAATTTTCTCAAGAGAAACGAGACCGTTCTCGCCCGTCGTGGCCTGTGCCACAATGCGATCCTGGAACTTTACCGTCACGGGAACATTCTTCAGGCCCTGTCCCTGAGAATCAACAAGCTGCAGTTCGACGACTCCTCGTTCTGACAGCAGCACGTCCCGAATTCTGGCTTTTGCGTCCGGCAATGGACGCGGTCCCGGCGTATCCAATGCGAACAATGGGTTCCCTGACACCCCAAGGGCAACGGCGATCAACGCAACGATCATCTTTCTCAGACCAGTACTTTTCATCTGCAAATACTCCTTCAGAAATTTGGCGACCCTCCGAAGTACCGATCGGCAATTCAACTCGACCGCTGATGACAAAAGGCAGATTATGCAACACGGTGTCCGGAGATGGCCGTGAATACGACTGTCATCACGAACGCGTGAGTCCCGAAAGACAGTAAAACTGCACGGGTACTTCCGATGTTGATATCTGAAGCTAAAAATCGGCCGCCGGGTTAGGCAGGTTTGCTATGGGTTCGTTTGCCATGGGTACTTCTGTCATCGGTCATTTGCGATGGGATCAGGAGTTGCGAGCCAACTCTGCCGCAGCAACGGCAAGCTCATCACAACGCTCATTCTCCGGATGACCCATATGACCGCGAACCACAGTAAAATGCACCTGATGCTTCTGCAGCAACTGATCCAGCTGTTGCCAGTATTCCACATTCTTAACGGGCACCAGCCTATTTCCGTCCCGACGTTTCCAGCCGTTCTTCTTCCAGCCGGGCAGCCATTCCGATGAGCCCTGCGCCACATATTTGCTGTCAGTGATGACTTCAACTCTGGAGCGGCGCGTCAGTCTGTTCAGACCTTCAATAACAGCCTGGAGTTCCATCTGATTATTGGTGGTCTCCGGATGACCTCCACTGAATTCGCGCTCTGTACTGGTGGCCGGGTGCCGCAAAATACAACCCCAGCCGCCAGGCCCCGGGTTTCCCCGACACGCCCCGTCTGTAAACAGCTGAACAAACGGTAGTGGACTTACGGAGCTTGACATACAGGGCGGAGACTCTGACTAATCAGCGTTCGCGGTCAGCGATAGACAAGGTAATCAGCGTTCGCGGTAATCAGCGTTCGCGGTAAACAATGCGACCACGCTTCAGGTCGTAGGGAGAAACTTCGACCACAACACGGTCTCCCGGTACGATTCGAATAAAATGCTTTCGCATTTTTCCGGCGACGTGTGCCATGACCTGATGACCGTTCTCCAGTTCCACTCGGAACTGAGTATTTGCCAGGGCCTCAATCACGTTGCCCTCTACCTGTATCGCTTCTTCCTTCGCCATTCCAAACGCTTCTTTCGCCCTTCTGCACATAGAAAATTCGGTCAGGTCTGACGTTTCCGGGCACCGAGCAGAAATTCGGATCCCCTGGGATTCTTCACGCCGCCATCATCTTTCGGCGTCTCACCGATTTGTGAAACGCTTATTGTATCGAAGCGGAGCAAATTGGAAGACCAGTCTCGATTTCTCAAAACCCGCCGCTGCGAACTGACATCCTGACAGGGATTTGCCAGAAACTCAAGCCGGAAAGCAGCTTACAGCAAACGAATTCCGTTCTTGCCCGGTTCGCCTCGATATTTCTTCCTACAATTTTCGTATTTCGTGGCCATTCGAAGAAATGTTTTCACCCTGAGACTCTTCGGAAAGGTTGAGAGTTGAATGAAAATGTCCGAGGATGCCGAGGATGATGCACCCCTACACTGACATCCCGGAAATCTCTCAATCGGGCAACTCCGTGGGAGTGATTCGCATTCCTTCCGAACAGGATGTCCCGTTCACCCGACGTGTCAGATCGATTGTGGATTCAGCCGAATTTCAGCGGCTCGCCCATGTCACTCAGCTGGCACTGGCCTCCCGAGTCTACCCAGGTGCGACACATACTCGCTTTGAACATGCACTGGGCGTCTATCACAATGCCCTGCGTTATCTCTGGCAGCTTGGCCGTGATCCTCGATTTGCCGCTACGGTCTCCGTACGTGATGCCGAGATCCTGATTGTGGCAGCGCTGCTTCACGATATCGGACACTGGCCGTTCTGCCATCCGATAGAAGATATGTGCCTGCCGAACATGCCGCCACATGAGGTGTTTGCCACCGAATTTCTAAGCTCCGGCAGCGAGCTGGCAAACGTCCTGCGAACGGAGTGGCAGATTGAACCGCATGAAGTCCTGGATGTGCTGGTGGCCGGAAGCGACAGCCCCAGCCATCGTCTGCGACGTTCCATCTTATCCGGTCCTATCGACATCGATAAAATGGACTACCTCTCCCGCGACAGTCAGCACTGTGGTGTTCCGTATGGTCGTCACTTTGATCGAAACCGGCTGATCAATTCGCTGGTTGTCAACGAAGCCGGAGATGGCCTCGCGATCACAGGAAAAGGAAAAACGGCTGCCGAGATGATGGTGTTCGCCCGTTATGTCATGTTCACCGAGGTTTACTGGCATCATGCGGTAAGGTCCGCAACTACGATGTTTGCACGTGCTTTTTTTGAAGTCCATCAGTCGCTCAGTCTTTATGAACTGTTCAGACTGCCCGAACACGATTTGATACGCCAGCTTTGTGCCGCCGCTGTACCCGCTCAGGCGACGTTGCTGACCGACGGTTTGTTCGGATCAAAACGTGTGCTTCATAAGCGACTTTCTGAATACAGCCTGTTTCACCATTCCGAACTGTACCGGGCAATGCGTCACATGACCTATCCGCAGCTGACCCGATTTTCAAACCGACTGGCCCGTCGAATTTCCGAACAAACCGGGCAGCCTCTTCAGGATCTGGACATCCTGATCGATGCTCCTCCGCTGCACCGGGAAGTGGAGTTTCGTGTCGACGTTTTCTTTCCAGCCGAACGCTGTTATCGCTCTTTGCGCGAAGTATCGCCGATTGTGGACGCGATGGCAAAAACTCAGTTCGATGACTGTGTTAAAAAGGTTCGTATTTTTGGCAGTCAGAGAGCAGTGGGCTTAATCCATGACCACACAGTGGCGATCGATGACATCGTCACTGCAATGCTGGCAGAACATCCGGAGTCTTAAAACGCAAAGGCGTGGACTTAGTGTCGCCTTTCGCTCCGCGAAAGTAGCGTGCAGGCGTTTTTTCGCGGAGCGAAAGACGACTATGGGAGGCTGCACGACATTATGATATTCAGGCAGTTTCTGTGAATTTCTGCTCGATTCGTCGCAATTTCGACACGGGTTTGTCCCTGTCACACAGTTGAATAATTGTGATTGACAACAGAAAAATTCGGCGTATTGACGAAATCCTGATACAATACGGACCAGAAAGTTGTCCGGTGGAACCGGGTTTCGGCAGGATGCCGGACCGGGCAGGAAATATTGAGCAATTGGCCTCCATGCGTTAGACCACGTGATCCTAACAGTTCATTTTGTCGGCCTGCCGTTTCATTTGCCCTCGTTCCGTCGGCTTCTGAATGCTCCAGGCGTGCTGACATATCCACACGAATCGAAAGTCCGTTCCATGATGAACCGATACTGTCCACTGCTCACAATGCTGGCGGTCACGGCACTCCTGGCTGTTGATGCAAACTCCGCCTGCGCTCAGGGGACCCGTATTCCGGTCAATGACGCTCGACTTGCCATCCTCAAGGAAGTCCAGCTGTCCGCAGAAATCCCGGGAATTCTGGATTATGTCAATCCAACAGAAGAAGGACAGGTCGTCAAAAAGGGTGATATTATCATCCGCCTTAAGGATGATGTGGTTCAGGCGCAGTTGCGAGAAGCAGAGAAGAAAGCCGAATCAGAAGTCGAAATCAAGTTCGCTCAGACTGCGCTTGCCAAGGCAGAAATTGACCTGCAGGTCCAGAAGGAGAAAAACGCTCAGGCATCGAGGCAGTTTACCGTATTCACTGAGAGTGAAATTCGGCAGAGTGAACTGGAAGTGCAAAAGGCACAGGCACAGCTGGAGAAATCGAATGAGGACAAGATCATTCTTCAGCTTGCTGCAGATGTGAAACGATCTGAAATCGGCCAGTACACGGTTCTGGCGCCCGAAGATGCCGTCGTCACACAGGTTCACAAGTGGCCTGGACAGGCCGTTCGGCAGGGCGACCCTGTGCTCACTGTGACCGATCTGACAATTCTTCGTGCGGTTCTGCTGGTTGACTATAGTTACCGCGATCAGATTTCCGTCGGCAACACGGTCGAGCTGACAATCAGTTCCCGGAGAAAACCGGCTGCAGGAGAATCGGGAGAGGCAGCCGTCGAACCCGCTCGCACCCGCAGTAATCCGCTGGAAGGTGCTCCCGGGCTGCGTCCATCGGCGCCCGCGTTTGATGCTCCGGCCGCTCCCGCGACGGCTCCCAGTCCGTTTGACAATCCCCCTGCTGCTGCCTCTGCCCGGCAGGGTGAAAAGTTCGTGGGTACAGTTACTTTCGTCACAGCAAAGTTGTCAACTCGCGGCGAGCTGACCGTGTTTGTGAATGTCCCGAATCGACAGGACCGCCAGGGACGCTACCTGCTTCAGGAAGGTGTTCCGGTTGAAGCATGGATTCAGGGCAAATGATCGCCTCCGGTTTTTGTCCGGAGAAACCGGCCCAATCCAGTGTTGAATCTGTGAAACAGGAACGGAGTTAAGATGAGTGCCGGCAGCACGGTAGCTTCCAATGAGCGACCGATTCCTCTCGAAAAACGGGCCGATCTGCAGGTCGCGAAAATTGATTACCTGGGCGTCGGATATCAGGTCATTAAAGATCCAATCGCACTGAAGTATCATCGCCTGCAAATCGAACAATACAGGATTCTGGAACTGCTGGACGGTAAACGCAGTCTTGAGAAAGTGCGTGAGGACCTGAAACGCGAGTTCCCCACGCTTCAGGTAACGCTCAGCGATATTCAGCAGCTGATTACGGACCTCCATCGTAAAGGTCTGGTCATCAGCAATCGCCCGGGTCAGGGCGCTTCCGTGGCTCGTGAACGAGCAAAAAGCCGTAAAGAAAAGATCAAACAGACTTTGATGAGTCTGATGTATCTGCGATTGCCCGGATGGGATCCCGAACGAACACTGAAGTTCATCCACCCGCTGTTTGGGTGGATGTTCCACCCGGTTGCGGCCACTGTCTGCATGCTGTTTGTCGCTTCAGCATGGCTGCTGCTGGGAGCCAATCTGGACCAGTTTCGAGGTCGGCTGCCGGAATTTCAAAGCTTCTTCGGGTGGCCAAATCTGATCTATCTGTGGATCACCATGGCACTGGCCAAGATCATCCACGAGTTTGGACACGGTTTGAGCTGTGTTCATTATGGTGGTGAATGTCATGAAATGGGCGTCATGCTGCTGGTGTTCAGCCCCTGCCTGTACTGTGACGTTACCGATTCCTGGATGATGAAGAATAAATGGCATCGCATCATTATTGGCGCTGCCGGTATGTACATCGAAGTGATCCTGTCCGCCGTCGCTATCTATATCTGGTGGTTCACAAAACCTGGTCTGCTGCATCACCTTGCACTAAATACGTTTTTTGTGACGACCATCACCACAGTCATCTTCAACGCAAATCCGCTGATGCGATTTGACGGCTATTATATGATGAGCGACTTCCTGGAGATTCCCAATCTGCGGCAGAAGTCAGATAAACTTCTTCGAGAATCGTTCTCCTGGTATTGCCTCGGCATCGAATCCCGTCCGGATCCATTTATGCCGGAAACCGGACGCGCATGGTTCGTTACGTATGCCATCGCCGCATGGCTTTATCGCTGGGTGATCCTGGTCTCCATCAGCATGTTTCTTTACACCGTACTGAAACCCTATGACCTGCAGAGTCTGGGCATTACACTGATGATGTTCAGCATGGCCGGTATTGTATTTGCGATGTTTAAGAACGTTTACCAGATTATTGCCACTCCCCGGATGGAACCCATGAGCAAGCCCAAAATCGCGTTTAGTCTGGCCGTGCTTGGTGCTGTCGTCTGGCTTGCGGTCACCATCAGAATTCCCTGGCATCTTGAAGCCCCCTTCTTTCTTGAACCCAGAGGCCTCGTCACCGTTCCCGCCCCCTTCACCGGATGGATTGTTCCACCTGAAGAATATCGGGAACGTTACGAGACGCTCCTGAAGATACAGCAGTGGGCAAGGCAGAAGGCAGCACCCAAGAAGGACGAGATTATCCCGGAACAGCTCTCACTGCTCGACGGCCTTCCACAGCCATCCGAATACTCGGCGCTCGTTCGCCAGGGAAATTCGGTTCAAAAGGGCGATGTGCTGGCTGTCGTTGAGGACGCAACAGAGGTCAAAAATCGGGATGACCTGATGCAGTCCACTTATCAGTGGGTAGCACGCACCGAGGAAGTGGAACAATATCGACAGAACCAGAATCTCCTTCCCGAACAGGAGACACTGGCGGAAGTCAAAAAGCTGGAAGCCCGAATCCGCGAACTCGTTCGCCTGAATGCGGCAAGAGTTGTGCGAGCTCCTGTCAGCGGAACAATCGTGGCCGCTCGCCGCATCCCGGAGCCTCCTCGCGATGATATCGATCCCACCAGGCTCGGCCGCTGGTTCGGAACTCCGTTCGATCCAAAGAATGATGGATGCTTTGTCGAAATCGGACAGGAATTACTGGCTGTGGCCCCGGCGACTGATCTGCACGCCGTTCTGTACATCAATCAAAGCCATCGTGATGAACTGCAGGACAACATGGAAATCGAACTGAAACTCGACCACCTCCCCGACGTGACCTATGTCACAAAGGTGAAAGAGCTTTCTCCGAAAGGGGAGCTTGTGGCTCCTGAGTCGCTGACAACCCGTTTTCAGGGACCGCTGGCAACGACTTCCGACCCGCAGGGCAAGGAAAAACTGGCCAGCACCGCGTACCGGGCAATTGCTGAGCTGCACTTTCATCACGCTGAAAGTCAGGGTGATGGCATTCTGATGAAGCCAGGCATGCGAGGTAACGCCAGATTCCTCGTTGGAAATCGAACTCTGGTTCAATGGGGTTATCGATATTTCCTCGAAACCTTCCGCTTCAAAGTGTAAACGGTTCCACGACACAATTCCCCCTCCCCGTTGACTGCGGCAGCCTGCTGCCGCTTTCGAGTCCACAGCCTGCTGTGGACAACCGCTTGCGACTTGAGCATCACTGACAGAAGGCCAGCAGGATCTCCAGCCCTAACCCGACTTCCCCAGTTCGCTCAAAAAAGACAATGTTTTCCGGGGTTTCAGGTACTTTTTTCTCACTACATTTTCTTCTGGATTATTTTCGAAGGCAGTTTGAGGCCGAGTCGATCGAGCAGAATTTCCTGATGGTCGCTCGGCCGGGAAATGCATCGGGTTCGAATTTCAGGTCCGGCGCGAGTCGGTAGAACAACATCCATCGAACGGATCTCCGAAAGTTCCGAAAGTACCCGGCGTGGTTCGCTTCCCAGGCCGGCTCGGTCGCAGAGCTGCCCCAGAGTTTTCCACAGCACGTAAGCAAGGAAACAAACCAAGATATGTGCGAGGACACGTTCTTCTTTCTGATGCCAGATCGGGCGGATCGACAGGTCGCTCTTGTGGATCCGAAAGGCCGCTTCTGCTTCCGTCAATTGAATGTACGCTTTCCAGAGTTCTTCGTCTGACCAATCGGCGACGTTGGTGCGTAGCAGGTAGCATCCCGCACTCAGTGTCGTCCAGTCTCGGGTGGCTTCGACCTTTGACCATTCAATGCGAGCGGCTCCTTTGTCGGTCTTTGTCACCTTCACATCAAACAGCTTTGCGGCGCGAGAGTTCTTGCCGAGCATCCTGCCAATCTCGCGTTCCACCTTCATGGGATCGCGTGCCTGTTTTTCGCAGCGTGTCTTCATGCGAATCAGCCACTCTTCGATCTTCTTTTCGAAACGCTGCGTGATGCCTTCTTCCTTCTTTGATCGCTCACGACTGCGACACAGAATGAATCGTTCGGGTGATGTATCTGCTTCCGTAAATAATGCAGCGTCCTCACGATCATCGTCGTCTGATTTTGGCCATGGCACAATCTTCACTTCGAGTCCATCACGGATGCTGTGCCAGTCTTCTTTCATTATCTCCTGTTCGAACTTTTTCAGCATCGACTTTGGCGTTCCAACGATGTAGCGCCGACCACCTTCGCGAAGAAATTCGATGTTGTCTTCACTCACCATTCCGCGATCCATTACCCAGATGCGGTTGCTTTTTCCGTAGCGGCGTTCCATGGTTTCCACGACATGTTCAACCGTCGTCACGTCCGCCGTGTTTCCTGCAAAGACCTCATAACCCAGCGGCATTCCGCAACGGGAAACCACGAGACCTATGCAGACCTGTTTGCAGTCGCTGCGCTGATCCCTTGAGTAACCTCGCTGTGCCAGCGGGAAGCTGGCGGCACCTTCGAAGTACGTGCTTGTCACGTCGTAGAGCAACAGGTCATACTCCAGTGCAAACAGCTCGCCGAGCCGGTTTCTCAAATGAACTTCGAGCGCTTCCTTATGCGGCAGCAGGTGATCGAGGGCGCGGTACAGCCGGTTGTCGTCGACGCATGAGTCGGATACGCCAAGCAGATCCGGCAGCGCCGTTTTCGCAAACCATTGTTCGGCGATAAACAGTTCGCTCGATGGCTCCAGCAGACGGGCGATGATCAGGATCAGCGATGTCACATTCCATGGCACGTGTTCGCGGCCTTCCGGAATCACTTTGTCCAGAAACGTGTCGAGCTGCAGCGTCCGAATGAGGTGCAGTGCCATCCATGAACCGCCAAACTGTCGCAGGTTTTCAACTCGCACGCCACCCGCGTTGACTTCCACCCAGCGAGGTTCCACAGCAACACTTGCATCATCAAATTCGAATTGCTTTTGCTTTCCAAGTGGCTGTATTCGATCTGCTTCAGAAGCGGGCTCAATTGATCTGCGAGCGACATCAGCCGCTTGCTTCACACCCAGTCGGCCAGCTTCATCAAGTTTGCCCAGCCAGGCCACGATTCGCTGTCGCGGCCCCGTTGCCGTGCGATGCGATTCCACCAGCGCCCAATACGCCGTGCGTCGCCCATTCTCCTGCTTGTAGTACTGTCGAATAAACATGGCCGGGAATATTATCGCCGGTTCTCACCCCCGCCAGATCCCGGGTTCTCACTACATCACGTTTCGGCTTTCCAAACACGGGCTTTTTTGAAAACTCGCCTCAAAAACACGGCAAATAATTTTCCAGCTGGCTCAGATTTCGTCGATTCTGGGGAAGTCGGGCTAACCCGACGCAGGGTCGGTTGGGGCCGGGCAATTCAGCATGGTGACATCGATTGTTGTTTCCAAAACCTGGGCTCAATACGTGACGACAACGACGGTCGCCACGCCTCGTGGGCTTGCAGGGCCTTTGTACCGGTCGGTCCACGACGGGAAGTGAGATGCAGACCCCAGCAGGAATCGCACTCGGTGGGCTAACGCCACACCGCTCGCCTTTGGACGTGTCAGGCGAGCGGAGCGGCGTCATCTCGATGGCAAAATCCGACTCCTCATCGTCTTATTACCGCTCTTGAACGTCTTTTAGCGGTTGGTGGCGGCTCAATTCTAAGACACCACTGCCAAAGAACCGGTGTCACTATGGATCAGAGATGCAGACGATCGCAGTCGTCGTCCGTACGAAAAGCTGACCATTGGAAACGGCGGGAGTCGAATAGACTTCTTCATCAAGAGAGTTTTTTGCCAGCACGTGAAAACCAGGCCGGTTTTCAAAGATGGTGCACCGACCAATGTCTTCGAACATATAAATCCGGTCGCCGACCGCCACCGGTGAACTGTAAGTCGAACCAAATGCTCGAGCGGTATGCAAAACCTTTCCGGTAACTGGTTCAATGCATGAATACACACCCAGATCGGTGATGATATGAAGATAGTCACCGGCGAGCAGCGGGGACGGCACATACGGCATCGCTCGTTCATTTCTCCATGCCACGTGAGTTTCCGACACATCGCCAGTCCCGCCCAGTCTGACAGCGAGTGACTTTTTGCTCGGTGATCCGCCAAAACTAAAAACCATCCCATGTCCCACGGATGGAGTGCAGACAAACTTCTCAGACGGTCCCGCTGCGTTCCACAGGAGCTCACCCGTCGCCGGGTTCAGCCCGACCGTTTGTTGAGCACCGGTCAGAATTAGCTGATCCTGTCCTTCAAATCTGGTGAGTACCGGCGTTGAGAACGATCGCTGATTCACGGCAGGAGTGTATCGCCAGATCTCATCACCGGATTTTCGATCCAGCATGACAACGAACGCAGTTCCGTCCTGATGTCCATTGACAATAACTCCATCCTGATAAATCACTGGCGAGGCTGCGAAACCGTGATTGGAAAAGAAGGTTCCCGGGGATTTTTCCCAGACGATTCTGCCGTCATAGTCCAGCGCGACGACTTTCATCCCCTGATCATCCACAAACGCGGCGAACACTCGTTCGCCATCGGCGGCTGGCGTCGAGGATGCCATTGTATTGTCAAGATGCATCTTACCGCCCGGACCATGATGCACGGACACGGACCACAGGATCTTACCGTCATTGCGATCGATGCAGATCACTCGTCGAGACTGATCCTCTTCGACGCCCGTCGTCACAAATACTCGACCACCGCTGACAATCGGCGACGAACGACCTTTGCCCGGGATCGCAGTCTTCCATGCAATGTTCTCACTGGCACTCCATTTCATCGGGGCATCGGTTTCCGCACTGACACCATTGCCCAATGGGCCACGCCATGCCGGCCAGTCATCAGCACTCAGTACCGACGATTGAAACAGCAGGAAAAGACCGGACAGCGTCGCCGTTGCCAACCGACCAGGAATGCAGAATGCTCGATCGATCATCTTATAACCTCGATTGCCATCCCGCTGTCCGGATCTGTTTCCGCGGCCGATGGGATTGTTTGTTTGAATCAGATTCGAACCAATGAATCGTCAGAAATGCAGAAAACGTCTGTCAAAGTCATCCGATTTTCAACATCACACGTGTGGGCCGAGCCCCGGTTAACTGCTGAACCGGCCCGGCTGGACTGGCCCAATCGTTTCGAAAGCTTTATGGCAGAACAAACGTCCCGACATTTTTTCCGGATTCGAGATTGTATAACTCCACATTGCCGGTCACATCTGCGGCAATCACGTGTGTCCCATCCTGAGTGATCGCCAGTGTCGTCACCTCGTCGGCCATGGTGATCTCCCGCTGCAGATTACCTGGACTGTTCCACACTCGAATCTTTCCCGCACGACCACCTGCGATGAATCGACCGGTTGCCTCCGCGTCAGTCGCCAGAATTCCGCCGACTTCACCGGGCAATACCTGACGCTGAACGCCTTCATGCATATCCCAGATTCGAAGAGTGCCGTCTTCACTGGCGGAAATTGCTGTGTTGGAGTCTGCTGCCCACTGGAGCTCGTGAATTGCTCCCGAATGACCACGCAGAGTATGGAATGGCGATCCTGTTGCGGCTTCCCATATCTGTACACTTCCGAAGCGATCACCAGTCGCCAGAAGCAGTCCGTCATTGCTGAATGCTGCAGAAAGAATCCAGTCCGTATGTCGCCGAATGTCGGCAACTTTTTCACCGGTCACGGTATTGTAAATTCTCACCAGCCGGGAAGGACCACCCACCGCAACCAGCATCCCGTTTGGAGAGATATCCGCAGCGAGCACCACATCGGATTCCTCACCGGTTTCAAACACCACAGCCCCGGTTGCGACGTCAAAGCCCATCGTTTTTCCGGATACTCCGCCAATTCCTCCGCCGACCAGCAACACGCTTCCATCCCGTGAAAAACGCAGAACAAAAATATCTCCGGCCGGAAAAGGGATGGATGTTACCCGTGACTGGTCCGTCCACTGGAAAATCGTCACTTCCCGATGCCCGGCAACAGCGACCAGAGAGGCCGTGGGACTTGCGGCAACGGCGGTCACCATGTGTGACAGGGTCTTAACCGTCTTCTTCAAATCCCCCTTTTTGTCCGCCGACGCATCGGCAGCATTCCCTGCGGACGAGTCTGCTGACGCCTCCATGACAGTTCTGGTTTTGGGCATTGCGGGACGCATCGAAAGAGTTTTCGGCCGATTCATAACGGGTCTCGAAGGCCTCGAAGCTCCTGAGCCAGCGGCACTGGCCACTGTCACTTTTTCCGAGAGTCCTCCCTGAATCCATCCATAAATCAGGTCCAGTTCCCGCTGGGGCAGTTTTGCACTGTTGGGAGGCATCTGAGGATTTTCGAGATGAGCGGGCAGAGTATAAATCATGCTCTGTTCCGGTTTACCCGCCACAACGGCGGCGCCGGAAGTGGATCCCGCCTTAATTCCTCCCACAGTGGACAGGTCCAGACCACCGCGTGACTGTTCCCCGCGGTGACACGCGAAACAGCGTTTCTGAAAAACGGGCTTCACCTGATCCCAGGTAACTTCCTTCGACTCCGGAGCCTGCGCGAATACTGTGGAATGAGCCGGCAGAATTGCCGCTAACAACATCACGATACGGATGATGTGAGGATTCATAAACATTCGTCAATTAACCTTATGCAGAACGACTGCCCGGATCGCTGAGCAATCAGGTGCGAAATCAGTGATTGAAGACAAATTCGTTGGAATTCAGCAGTGCCCAGAACAGATCGTCGAGCGACGTCTTTATGTCCTGATTGCCCTGAAGACGCTCACGTATGGCCGCAGCTTCTTCTGCGGTCGGCTGACGGCAAAGGCAGCGTTCATAGAGCGATGTGACAGCAGCCATGGGATCAGAGTTCTCAGCCAGCAGGCGATTGACAACTCCACCTTCCAGTATCTTGCCGGTTGTGGATTCACCATTCAGCAAATGCAAAGCCTGTGACAACGTCGGTGAGGTTTTTACTTCACAGGAGCAGGCTGTCGCCCGTGAGGCACGGCCAAAAGTTGTCAGGAAATAGTTGGGAGTCGCGCCGTCCGCTACCTGAACGGCTCGGCTGCCCGACGGAAGTCCTCGAAACTCGACGGTCGTTTCTGTTACCTGATTCAGGCAGTCCAGCAGCACTTCGGCCCGCATACGACGAATACGGCCGTGAGAAAAATGTCGTTCATCAAGGGCATTCGATTCGTTTCGAGTTGTGGAAAGCTGATAAGTCTGTGATGCGCACAGATCACGAACCAGTGGTTTAATGTCATACTGATATTCTGACAGTTTTTTCCCAAGCCGATGCAGCAGTGCGGGATTCGAAGGAGGATTGCTGACTCGGATATCATCCACCGGGTCAACAATGCCGATCCCGAAGAAGTGTGCCCACACAACGTTCGAAAGATTCTCTGCGAAAGCCGGGTTTTCGTCCGAGGCAAGCCAGCGAGCCAGCACCTCCCGATAATCGGATCCGGCAGGAAGACTTGCCCGGCCCGCACCCAGATATGTCGGAACGACCGGGCGATCATCTACAGGATGCTTCAGGCTGCCTGTCGCCGCATTGTAGATCATGATTTCACGAGGATCCTGTGCCTGCTTGTATCCGACCTGACTGAAGAAGGCGGCAAAGCCGTAATAGTCGTCCATGGTCCAGCGATCAAACGGGTGGTTGTGACACTGAGCACACTGAATCCGTGTCCCAAGAAACGCCTGAGCCATATTCTCCGCGAGCAACTGTGGCGTTGTTTCCGTCTGATAGTAGCTGGTTGCCGGATTGTCGAATGTTCCGCCCGTCGCCGGAATCAGCTCCTGCACGACCTGATCAATGGTGACGCCCGAATGAATGCGGTCGCGCAGCCAGCGATCGTAAAGCTGAAGACCTTTGGGGCTGACTCCATTCACCGTTCGGATCTGCAGCATCTCTGCCCACTTCATCACCCACATGTCCTGAAACTCCGGGCGTTCCACCAGAGCATCAACCAGGCGGACTCGTTTATCGACCGACGTATCGGCCAGAAATGCTTCTCTTTCCTGGGGCGATGGAAGCAGCCCGATCAGGTCAATATAAGCACGTCTCAGGAACACTTCATCCGAGCACACCTCCGACGGCAGAAGATGCAGATCTCTCCAGCGTGCCTGAACCAGTTCGTCCACATAGTTGTTCGCGACCAGGTTTGGCTGTTTATAGGGTTTACCTGGCCGAACGATGATCGAACAGCCTTCAGTGAACTGATCGAATCTCGCCATGATGAATGCTGAGCCCGCACCATTGGAGCCCACTTCTCCATCGTCCGTTACACTCGCCACCGCATCATTGTTGCTGATAAACACGGCGCGGTCTGTGACATCCCGATCAGAACCATCACTAAAACTGGCCATGACCATCAAACGCTGATTCTCGCCTTTCGTGGCAAAGACGGCTTCTTCCGGAAAGACTCGAATAGCAGTTGGCACAGGCATCTCCGCCGGATCTGCCGGAGCCCCTTTTTGCATCCAGGAAATCAGTGTTTCAAACTCCGGAGAATCTTCCACGATCAGCTGACCTCCGGTGTGATCCACGTTTCCGAGTGCCTTGTTGATCAACAGACTGTCCTTTGGAGCAATCAGATTGATCCGTCTGCCCGGTAATTCCCGCGTCAGTCGATAATGATCTCCGGCCGGATCGTATCCGAACAGGCTCAGACGAAAGCCATCTTTGCCCGATGCGGAACCATGGCACTTTCCTGTGTTACAGCCTGCCTTGGTCAGTGTCGCAAGAACATCCGTTCGAAAACTGAGATCCGGAGTCACATCCGCGCCCGAGACAATCACCGGAACAATAAGTTGCCGGTCATCGACCAACACGGTGATCTCGCAGGTTCCGTTAGCCACTGGCTGGGCGATCCCGTCTTCCAGCTTCAAAACTGCTGAGTCACTGACGCTGAAAACAGCGGATTCAGTGACGTCTTTTGTGCTTCCATCGGGGCGTGATGCAAGAATCAGCATTCGCTGCCAGTCGCTGGCATCGGAAAGCACGACTTTCGATGGATATGCGGCAAGCGAAGTGGCCGTTTGTGCGGAGTCTGTGGTCCGTGCGTCCTGCGCGGCAACGATGGATGGCACCATCAGCGTCAGGATCGCAATCAAATAATTCAATTTCATCCGAGTATTCCAGTGACAAAGAGCATGATAATGTTATGAGTAAGAACGATCAGGGTTCTTAGTTCTTCCGGCGACGAAGCACATCAAGTCGACTGAGCGGCTTTCCGTCTTTATCAGTAACAAGCATTCCGGAAGGCTCGATCTTCAGTACTCCGCCACGTCCAACTCGCCACGACACTTCCTGTCCGTCGATCTTTCCGGTCAGTCGCACCATCAGATCGGAAAATGTTCCGGTTGGAGACGTGTCTTCCGGCTTTAGTTCAAAACGAATGCTTTCTGCATCCGAGTTCACGGAGACGCTTTCTGCTGTGACTCGATTGGGAAGCCCTTCCAGTATTGCGGTCATCGTTTTCGGCAGATCACCCTGTCGCTTCAGAGAGCACAAAAGCTGTTGTGGGCGTCCCTGTTCAGCAACAACTGTCCCGAGTGCTCCGGTGACGGGAGATTCGGCAATCGTCAGATCCACAAGGTTCGAGGCCACTGCAAGACGGGTCACAGGTTTTCTTCGACTGCGACCCTGTGTTTCTGCTCGCATTCCGTCCGGAGCGGACGGCGCATCAACTCCCGGACGTGCTTCGGCACACACCTGCCAGGTGCGAGCAGCCGCTTTCGGCCATGCTCTCAGCGTGAAAGTTCCTTTCGTTTCACCCGCAGCGATGATGATCTTGTCAGGTCCGTCAACCCATGGCGGCAAAAACGGAAAGGAAACTTCCAGCGGGCCGGTAAAACCGTCGTCCCGGACCGCAGTCACTTCCAGATTCAGGGTCCCGTCGGGCGCCAGACTCGTCGCCGGGACGGAGAGACTGATGGAATATGGCACTTTTTCGATTACTGAAACAGCAAGCCGATCGACTTCCACGGACTGAAACAACTGATCGGCCGAAGCGGCCACCAGATCAACAACCTGACGGAAGCGTCCGGTCACACTGACCGACTCGGTTGCTGCAGACGCTTCAACATCCACGAAAGCGCCGGCCAGTGGTGCGTCCGGAGCACTTTCAATGACCATCGGAACCCAGAATCGATCAGATGGAATTACCGCCTCCGGCAGGTGAACACCTTCCGGGAGACCACTCGCAACAAGATGCACATCCCCGGAAAATCCTGTTCGCTGACAAGCCAGAAAAGTGACCACTCGATTGCCGCGTGGAACGGAGATCGACTGACGCTCCTGAGACAAACGATTGGGACGTGAAAGGAAAGCGGTGACCGCTGGCTGAAACGGAGAAAGTTCCACTCGGTAAAAGTAGTCTTCCCCGCCATTTCCCCGTTTATCTGTCAGTTGTACAATGTATTCGCCGGACTTCGGAAAAGTGACAGCAACGTGGCTGTCATGACTGATTCCGTCATCGCTTGCTGCAATGATGTTTCCGTCCAGGTCCCGAATCTCCAGCAATGTGTCGACAGGGCTTCCCAGTCGACTTGCCCACACATCCACATCAAACTTCTGACCGGCTTCCGCCCGAATTCGAAAACAATCCAGGTCTCCGGGCTCCTGCAGCAGGCCGTTCAGAGCGACAGGCAGTCCATTCGCCACGGAAGACAACTCGGCTGCAACCTGATTCGGCTCCTGCTCCAGAACATTCGCAAACGGGCTAACTCGAAAGGGGAGTGCAGTCGCAGAAAGCAGACCATTATGATTGCAGAAGACATCCATCGTTCCCGGAGCCGCCTGCAGAAGTGAGACCTGCTGAGCGACAGGGCCGCTGGCATCTCCGCCGAACATCACATCAACAGTTCGACCCGCCTCACCACCAGGCGGATAAACGAACTTTGGAGCCGGGAACGTTCCAATATGCAGAGCATACCGGCTGGACTCATCGCCTTCAAAGTTCGCCTCATGCAGCTGAACGATGTAGTCGCCATCGACAGGCGCCAGCAATGAAATCAGCGGATCCTGCCGTCGAAGGGGAGTGTCATCGACGGATGCCAGCCACTCGCCGGACGGGCTCATTACGTTCAGAACGGTATCCAGCATGGAACCGCCGGAACGCATCGCTTCTGCTTCGGCCGAAAGCCGATCACCCTTTTTCAGTGTCACCCGAAAGCTGTCGACATCTCCCGCCTCGATGGTGCCCACAATGGTGTGGTTCAGCGGAATCTGCTGAGCATCCTCGGCAGTGTCGTTGGATTCCGTCTCGGCGGCGACCGGCAGTGTCGTGACTCCGATGACATGGAGCTCTGAAATACCTTCGGCTGAACGAATTCGCACCGCGTGCATTCCCGAAGAACAGTCGGCGGATGCCTTCACATGCAGGATCAGCTCATTGTCTGACTTCGGCTCAAGCCGTTCACAGGTGATTGAAGAATTATAGAACATGGCTTCAACGGCATTTTGCAGCCCTGCCCCAAAAACAGTGACTGAAAACGATGTGCCCCGCTGCCCCGCCGCCGGGGAGAGCCGTTCCACAGACGGCGGAGCAGCATAGAGCGCCACCTGAATGAGCATCGCAACGAAGAATACGGAAACCACACGAAACATCACTGACAACCCCCTTGAATTCTCATCGCGCGTGAATCGTTCGCCCGTCGGCGTGCACGATTGCCGTGAAAGACGAACTGCGCTGTTATCAGCGTCGAGTTCAGACTTTCACGAAGAATGAAAAGCGGAGTGTCGTCAGCGAGATGAAGATCTGATGTGGGCAGGGTTAGGAATGCATGAATTTCGTGCATCCCTCGGCAAGCCAGGCCGTCGGATTCCTGATTCGTCGCAACGCCATTTCGACGTTGTCAGGCCGCGGCCGGTTGTGCCTGTCGCTCAGGCCAGACTAATGGTCTGATTAATGGGGCAGAACCAGGCTCCGTTCAAAAAGACGCCGAGCTGCTCTCCATCATTAGTGATTGGGCCGCTCAGCGCTTCAGCAGGCAGAGCGTCCGCTGCGTTCGGAACAGATTCAACGATCGGCACGTTTGCTTCTTCCATGCTGGCGATTGTCTGGTTTCCGAAATGCTGAACTGCGACACGGAAGTCAAAACCATATTCGACACGCCTCAGAAGTCGATACGCAGTGGAATTCTTCCGTCTGACGGCGAACCATGCCACAAAGGATTGCTTACGCACAATCGACTTCAGCAAACTTGACTGATTGCTACCGCCCTTTAAATAATACAGCCTGCGACGAGCACTGTTGTTATTGAAGTTGTCGTCAAGTTCAAACGTCTCCTGCTGCTGCAGAGTATGATTTCTCGCGGCCGTTAAATTTGAGCAGAATACCCCGTTACCAACATGATACCACGGAATGTTACTCTCATCGGAACTATCACTCTTTGGATAGCCACCAGGCATTTGCCATCGCGTCTCCAGTCCGTCATTCAGATAGCGATGGTCCAGTGTCTTCGCTGAACAGATCTGGATAAATCCAATTTCGAATTGCGTATTGGCCGGAACCACAGAATAAGTGACTGCGGTCGCATGGAAATGCCGGGATGTATACCAGATTCGGTCATTCACAGTATCTGTGCCAGCTACGGACGTTCCGGTGAATCTCGTATCGAAGGACTCCACACCAACATAATAGACGTCTGATCGATCCGACATCAGCTTTTTCAATGCGGACTCGTACTTCCGGGCAGTCGGCACTGACATCGCGTCCAGCACAGTCTGGATTGCCTGTGCGCCAGCAGTGGCACTTGTCAGCAGCGACCGCAGAGTTTCAGCGTCCGACCCCAAATACCGATCTGACCCGGGATAAGTCCATTTGAGGTACCTTAATGCCTCCCGATATTTGGATCTGGTCTCTTCCGGAAGAGCAGCCACAGCCTTCTCAAGATTACTCGCACTGCCGGAATCGCTTTCAAGAATCGCTAAGACCGGGCTGAGTGTACTCTTTTGGAATCGTCCAAAAGTCGGATTCGCTGTCCGAACTCGAGACATAAAGACATCAAACTCGGCCTTTGGGTATTTTGCCATCGCACTGGCTCCTGAATTCTGGTGGCTCTGCGACTGTTTGAAACAGTCGCAGAAGCCTGTCTGGGTATGTCAGAACCTCCAGATACCAGATGCCAGCAGTGTGACACGTCTTTTTCTCGACGAACTCACCCGCCTCAGGCCAGCAGGTCGCTCTCGACTTTTCCATTCATCACGATTGACTGCGGACGATCGCCGGGAGACATCAGCGACTTCGTCGCGTCGATACCCAGAAGATGGTAAACCGTGGATGCATAGTTCTCGACGGACAAAGGCATCTCGGCGACTTCTCCTGCCAGAGCATCTGACGCACCGAACACGTGCCCTCGCTTTGTACCGCCTCCAGCCATCACGATGCTGAAAACGCGAGGCCAGTGATCACGGCCGCCACCCGCATTCACCTTTGGTGTTCGTCCAAACTCGCTCGTGATCAGTACAAGAGTCGAATCCAGAAGGCCTCGCTGATCCAGGTCCTGAATCAGGCCGGCATAAGCTTTATCCAGGTCAGGAAGCTGAGTCTCAATTCCACGATAGTGATACGAATGCGTGTCCCACGCACCATATGTCACTGTGACGAATCGAACACCTGCTTCCACCAGTCGACGAGCCATCAGAAAGCGTGCTCCGGCCGATGGACGCAGAATCGGTCCCCACGGCTTCATTCCATACAGATTCCTGGTTTCCTCTGTTTCACCATTCAGGCTGAATGCGGCTTTGGATTCCGGAGAGTCCAGCAGTTCGTACGCTCGCTGATAAAATGCATCCATCGTTCGAAGAGCATCATCTTCGCCCTGCTTCCGAAAGTGCTGGTCTACAAGGTCCTTCCACGATTTGCGAGTTTCGAATCGGGCATCATCGATACCTGCCGGATGATTCAGGTCTCTGACTGAGAACCCTGTACGAGCAGGATCGGCACCCAGAGCAAAAGGTCCAAAGGCATTGCTCAGGTAGCCACTGCCCAGAAACTGGCTGCCAGCGGTGGGAACGACAACATAGGGCGGCATCGCTCCGCGAGGACCCAGTTCATGCGAGACGACGCTTCCCGCACTGGGATACACCAGAGCCGGACTGGGCCGATACCCGGTAAACATGCTGTGCTCACCACGAGCATGGTCAACCTCCGTATGTGTCATGCTGCGCACGACCGTCAGTTTGTCCGCAATCTTTGCAGTTTCCTGCATATGTGAGCTGAAACGGACGCCGGGAACTGCCGTGGAAATGTTGTCAAGAATACCACGATACTCAATCGGTGCATCCGGCTTCGGATCGAAGCTGTCCATATGGGCAAATCCGCCCTGCAGATAAATATGGATAACCGACTTCGCTTTTGGCTCTGCGGCGCCCGCAGGAGCGTCTTCGGCACTCGCGGCTTTTAGTCGGAAGAAGTTGCCCATGCTGAGCCCCAGCCCGCCCAGCCAGCCCGCGTACAGAAAGTTACGCCGAGATCGTGGAATAAAATGAGAAGGATCCGAATTCCATGTGCCAGCTTCTGCTTTTGCCATATGTAAACTCCTGCTGCTTTCGAGTCAAAAATGTGATCTGAAATATGAAATTGAGTCCAAAATAGCTGTTGTTCTGCTACCGGACTTTTCAAAGGTCTGCTGATCAATTTGTGGGGCAGGTTTCCAGCCTGCAGTTGCATTCATAAACATTGGGGCTTCTGAATGAATGGCAGACTGGAAGTCTGCCCCTCGGAACTTTGGCCATCAGCAAAACAGCCGGTTAGCGACCGGGCACGCTGTATTCCACGACAAGCTTTGGGCGCTGACTGATGTTCTCAAACTCGGACACGTAAAAGTCCCAGCCATTGCCTCCTGTGTTCAGGAACGCCCAGCCATGGTTTGTTTCACCGTTGACCCACAACTGCACTGTGTCGGTCACATCAAAGATGATCTCAGACGAATTTGCCGCGATCTTTCCAAAGGTGAACGCATCTTTGTGACGAGATGCCTCCATTCCGTCTGCGGAAACACCGGACACCAGGCTGTTCCAGGTGACCGATTCATCAAACGGAACCAGCATACGATGCAGATTCACCGTGCTGCCCTGATCGAAGGCACTGACCAGCAGCCGCGCTGAATGAACCACTGCATTTGGGGGAATCTGTCGGGCGTCTCGGCCTGTTATGTCATTAAAACGAAGCAACACCTGACTCTCACCACCGTCGTTATCAGCATCAGCAGATGCATTACCGTTACCATCCAGGATCGTTGTCGGAGCCAAAGCCCAGATCTCCGAGTCGATGGTGCCGGAGTAATCATTGACGCCATTCTGAAACGACGCAGTCATGCGAACAGCAGTACCGGACTGCTTCTCTGACCCAAAGACCAGAGTCAGCCCGCATAGCCCAAGGAATCCGCTTACGAGAACAAAACGAATCATAATACTTCTCCTTCATTTAACCCTTCGCCATCATTCCTCGCGAATACCCAGGCAAACGGGAATGGCTGCCATCAATGCGTCGGCGACGATATCAGTTCCAGGTTCCCAAACCGGCGGGTGTGCTGCCCGCAAACAGCGATCACCACCCGCCGCTCGTCAAACAAGTCTTACTTCAGCACTTCCGATGCCTTCTTCGCAGGAGCAGCGACCACTGGTGGGCGAAGTCTTTCCGGCGTTGAGGGAGCTTCTTCCGTCAGCTGGTTTTTAGCACCCTTTTGTTTAGTCAGTGTGAAGGCGTCGTATAATTCTCCGGTTGCTGTAAAAGCTTCGAAATGAAGCTTATCACCGTCAATATGAATGATCTGATACAGCTGCGTGTCTTCAGCATGACGAGACATGAACGGATGTCGCTGCAGGTTGTACATTTTGGGTCCGCTGACCGACACAACATACACGGTTCCGGAAAAGACATCTGACGTATTCACACCGGTTGCCAGATTCACATGGCCCATCGGAGTGTCCAGGCCAGTTCGCCCATATGTGTGGTCATGTCCCTGAAGCACGAGATCGACGCGATGCTTGTCGAGCACCGGTTTCCAGATCGCCCGCAATCCCGCGTTGTCACGGTCCTTGCCGGTCGAGAACATCGGGTGATGAAATGTGCATACAACCCATTTTTCCTTGTTTTCGGTCAGCACCTTATCCAGCCATTCGGCCTGTTCCATCGGCTTCTCATTGCTGTTCATTCCAACGATTCGAACGCCCTGATAGACGAGGGTATAGCAGGCTTCTTCCATACCCTCAGGTCCGTCTTCGGGAAACGCGAATTGTGGCCGCCAGTGATGAGAGACTCGTCGAGTATTGTCATCCAGCTTCGCAATTTCATGGTTGCCAGGCACGGCTATACTGGGAATCATTCCATTCATCCACGCTCCGGCTTCAAACCATTCCTGCCATTCAACATCAGACTCGGCTTGATTGATCAGATCGCCTGCGTGAATCATGAACTTCGCCTTTGGAGCATCGCGATATGCTTCACGAATGACTCGCGACCATTTCGAACGAACATCATTCTGGGCATCGCCGAAGTAGATAAACGAGAACGGCTCGGGTTCTGTGCTGGCCGTTGTGAACTGGAACCATTCGCTCCAGTTTACACCGTCACCCACGCGATACGCGTACTTTGTCTTTGGCGTGAGTCCTTCGAACTTCACGGTGTGAAAGTGTGCTGTATTGAGGTCAGTCGTCAGCGGCTGACTTACCGCCACCAGCTGTTTACTCTGCGATTCCAGATCCGGCCCCGCATCGGCAATCGTGATTTCAGCGAGCCCTCGAGTCACTGCGGTCGAAGTTCGCCACGTGACAGCCTGCGACTTTGCGGGATCAGAAGCCCAGGTGAGCACGATGCGATCGGGAAGTATGCTCGGACGAGCAAACTCTGCCGGTTCAACTTTGGGCACCAGCCTGATCACATCAGGGTTCGCGTCCTGTGCTCTGACTGCAACGGTCGCCAGCGGCAGTAACGTCGTACAAAGGAGCAGTTGTCGAAGTCGACTTTTCGATTCGAAGAACATATCAGCTTCCTCTTATTCGTTGTTGGCAGAAATTTGTGTTTGATGATTCAGGAATGGGAGACTGGGAATGTCAGCGTGCCGTTCCCATTCATCCAAAGGGACAGTCCATGGTTCATTTCGAAGAGGTTCATGCAGTGGAACAATCCACCGACGATTGAATGCGAATGCAGGTTCTGCCGCCAGATTAACCTCCGGATCAACCAGCAGCTGCGGCTTTCGACCGTTCAGCGACGATAGAGCCAGCACACGCACTTCACATGAGGCTCCAGTCCGATTTTGATGCACAGACGCAATCTCATGAGCCAGATCCAGAATCATTTCCGGGTCTTTTGCGAATTTTTGCTGCTGCTCAGAGTTCAGCAATCCCCGGATATCAGCCGGCTTCGTTTCCCTGGTCGCTGAATCGGTGAGGTAGTAACGAACTCCGGTTGTTTTGCCCCGCAGCATCATTCGCCACGAGAAATAGTGGCCGCGCTCTGTCCATCCCGTATTCCCTTCATAGAGAACGCGCCTGAAAGGCCATATCAAATGAAAGCAGCAGTACACTGCGATCAGCAGGACAGCCGTACGAGAAATGACCGGAAATACCGGTTTCCTGCCTGTTAAGTCGCGATGTTCCCGGGGCTGAGGGTTTTGCGGAACCCCTGCCACGCGCGCTGGCCAGTCCGAGGGTAGAAACACGGTTGTCGCCGCAATCATCATCCACGGAAAGATGTGAATATTGAAAAGCAGTGAATTAGTGACATGGAAACAAACGGCTATAAGGAACGCCGGTTTCCGAGTTCTTCGATAAAGCATTGCTGGCACGATCAGCAGATCAAAAAGCAAGCCTCCCAAGGTCAGAATTCGCGAAACCGGAATCTCCCAGCCGTGCATCGCTGCCATATTAATCCAGGACTGAGTTCCCAGCATATGCCGCATCGGCTCTCCGGATAACCAGTCCGCCTCAATCTTGGCAATGCCCCCGAAGACATAGGGCAGAGCAATATGAAACTGAAGGAGCCAGAGGCACCACTGCGGAATCGTCTCGCACTTTGTGACGGAGCCGTTCAGAACATCCACCGAGCAGGCTCGATGAGCCGGCAGGATAACCATCAGCCAGCTGATGAGCACAATCAAATAGTAGTGGTTCTGGTAGTTTGTTCGATCGATCAGAAAGAAATGAGTGAACCCCACAGCAAAGCATATGGTGGCGGTTCGATACATTGCTCCCAGCGCAATCATGATGGCGGCCAGCAGCAGACCAGCAAAGTGGAAAACCATACCGTTCCCTGGCCATGGCGCGACCCAGGAAAATCCACTGTACGTGAAATGAAATACACCGGGCGCACACAGCTCACGAACTCGATCATGCCTCAGGTAATCAAACGCCCAGAAGGTCATTGTCATACCGAAAATCACACGAAACACGATCAGACTGAGGATCGATACCGGCCTCATCAGCCTGTGTGCTGTCAAACCTTCCCCGGACACGTGCGCTGGGGAAGCTGCTATCGCATTCAGGTTATTCTTACAGCACTCTTCAGCATTCATGGGTTTTGTCTGAAAACCGGAAATCTCTCACTGGACCAGAAACGATCATGAATCTATTCCTCGTCCTTGTCTTCAAACGGGTTCTTTGGAGCGGGAGCGGTTCGCTTAGGCAGCTTGATCTCAAACTCGTTCTTCTCATCCGCCTTGATTTGCACTTCCATCAGATCGTTTGTCTCTTCTCCCACACAGTTGCATGGATACTTGCTGCTGGTAGTCACGCGAACAACATGAGTTCCAACGACGGCACCATCCTCGTTGCCATATGTTGAAAGTATGAAGCGACCATCCTCGCCGGTCCACGAGAACGCAGGCTTACCAACCTCTGCCGACTTTCCTGACGTTGTTGGAGCAAAGAAGACCTGAGCTTCTCGTACCGGCTGACCTTCACATGTCACAATGCCGGATGCGGGAGCGCAGGGAAACTCTTTAATGCCCTGCGAACATCCGACGAACGAAACTGCCGTGGCGATCATCACAATATTGCATAATTTATTGCGTGCTGTTTTCATCACTTTTCCTGATACATGCAAAATAGGAGCGTGCGTCGACGGCTCTCGTTGAGAACAGATCGACGAGAACCGTCGAAGCACTGTTGTTGACGCACCGCGTGCTTAACCAACGAGCAGGTCCCGGGAACCCCCTCCCGCCGTCACGAGAGAGGGTTATCGGTCATCGCGAGCAGATCTGCCCAACCCGGACAAGACTTTTATCGGATGTCAGAAATCGCCGATCACCTGTCCGTCACGCTTGTCGTGCAACCAGTCATAAGTACGAACATCAATGTTTTCGCTGATGAACCGAACCGAACCGTCGCCCAGGGTGAACTGAGCACCGCCAACGTGGTAACTGAACGCATTGTCGTCATTGATGGCGAGGGCCATCCTGTTGAAGCTGACGCGGGCGTTGATCACACTGCCGAAACGACCGTTGATACGAATGGCTTCGTCACTCTGACCGCCGGAACCAATCCAGAGCGGCCAGTCTTGAAAACGGGCGGGAGCGACGGTAGCACGACTCGCGGCCGAGACATTGGTGCTTGTATAAACAGACTCGCCTACCATGATGGTGTTGCTCAGCCCGTCAGTTACGTCACGAAATCGAACTCCGCCACCCTCACATCCCTTGTGCATCATGCCGAAGTCGCCCGAGTTTGATCCACCGGCAGCCTTGTAACTGCTGGTGGCGTAACCCACGGCGGTAGGCGTTGCTGCCGGAATCGCTCCGCCACCCGGAGAGCCGGGAACTGTAAAGGTCGCCGGGCAAATCACGGGCATCGCTGAGGATGGGCAAAGATAACCAGACAACACAGTGTCCCCCCCGGGTACGATCGTCGCCCCTGGATAGTAAAGAGCGAGGACAGCCGGCCTGAAAATCCCCGGGGTTCCCTGCGGATTGATGCGCTGATAAAGGTTGGCCTGTTCCACAAACGGAAGAAGGGACACCATCCAGCCAAATCCGTTATCCTGGTCGGTCGTGCAGGGAATCACACCGTTTCCGTACATTGCATGCGGAAGTACACCATAGGTGCCTTCATAATTGTGCAGCGCAAGTCCCATCTGCTTCAGATTATTCTTGCACTGTGTACGGCGAGCTGCCTCGCGAGCCTGCTGCACGGCTGGTAACAGCAATGCCACCAGAATGGCTATGATTGCAATCACCACCAGCAGTTCAATCAGGGTGAAACCCCGGTGGCGGGGAACTATACTCTTCATCGTTACTCTACTCCTCAATGATCGTTCGCAAACACTGGAACAGGGCCTGAACCAAAAATACGAGGCCTTCACATCTGAAAGAAAGTATCTTCTGTTCGATGAAGATCTGATGTGGACTCGGTTAGAAATCAATGAATACGGAAACTGCCGAGTCACAGGCCAGTAGTCAGAGACCGGTAGTCGTTCACTTCCTCGAAAACCGGTATCCTATACCGCGAGCTGTCTCGACGAGGTGCCGACATTCCTGCAGTTTCTTTCTCAGCGACAGCATGTGCACGTCGATTGTGCGCTCAAGCGTGCTGACTTCATCTCCCCGACACGACTCCATGAGTTCACCGCGTGAGAATGCACGGCCCGGCTGAGACATCAGCGTCCACAACATCAGGAATTCTGTGGGCGTCAGTTTCAGATCGTTCCCGTTCAGCGTGGCCAGCAGGAATCGGCGATCCAGCTCAATGCCATGCGATCGGATAAAGTTTTTGGAGACTTCGGCAGCCTCTGTGCGACGCAGTAAAGCCTTGATTCGATGGATCAGCGGCTGAATTCTGAAGGGTTTCGTCACATAGTCGTCAGCACCCAGACTAAAGCCCAGAACCTCGTCTTTTTCTTCACTGCGTGCCGTCAGCATCATGACGAGAACAGATTGCGTTTTCGCATCTGATTTCAGAACACGACAAATCTGCAGTCCATCAATACCAGGCAGCATTACATCCAGCAAACAGAGATCGGGGACAATCGTCTGTGCTTTGAGCAATCCGCTGATTCCGTCTTTTTCCCAGCAAACACGGAACCCTTCCTTCTGCAGATTATAAAGAACAACATCTGCAATTGCTGATTCATCTTCAATAAGAAGTATGTTTGGCTGCATTGGAATCAGTGGACTCCTCAGTAGACTCGGCGACTGCGATGATGGCGTTTCCTCCCTGTTGTCAGAGAGAATTCTGCAAAACATTTCTGAACGAACGGTTAAGAGTCTGAAGGATTCTTCCACACATTCATTATTTTTTGTTTTGCGCCGACGAGGAAATTGGGCCAAAGAGGTCAGTCACGGATTGGGTGAATAACTGATGCAGCCTGTACGGTACACCGGTCGCTCCGCCGACCGGATTCTGTGATTCCCTGCGACTGTCGCAGCACGCAACACTGGAAACCGCCGCTCGCCTGAATTTCTTCCCGGCGGAGAAGGTATTCTCGTGTCCTTCTTCTATGATGCGCTTGTCGGCGAGTCGATCTCCCGTTCCGTAGGCCATGACGAATTCATGTCGTTGCTGCGGGAACGGATGACTACCCGGCAAACGAGTGTCCTCGACCAGTTTGACGATGTGAGGAGTTCCGTGTGAGTGTTCCCACCCGCATCTGTGTTCACTGCAGCCTGGAAATGCCGGTCTCGCGGACTAACTGTCCACATTGCGGACTCCCCAGTTTTTTTCCCAACGTCGATCTTGCGAAGACGCCGGAAGAAAGACAAAAACTGGCCCGGCGAGTGCAGTCGTCACTGCAGCGGCTGAAGGAAAAAGCAGCTGAGCACATCGGACGAAGTTTTATCTCTGCCTGCCGCAACTCGGTTGCGGTGTTTGCCTGCACTTTGTTGAAGCTGCATCGGGAAATCGCCGCAACGACGGAGATTTTTGAAACGTACTATGACCTGGAACGCCTCAGGCTGCGAGCTGCCGCACCTCGCGGGACAGTGCTGGATTGGGCAAAACTACGACCTCAGGCAGAAATTGAACTCCTGGGATCGCATCACCACATCGACCAGATTCACTATGCGTGCCTCACCCTTAATGGGCAAGGTCTGGACAGTTACGGTGATTGTGCCATCACGCTGTCAACTCATATGATCGCCCATCGGTCGTCATGCTTTGAAGGAAATACCGCCGTGCGTTATCACCAGACACACAGTTTTGCCGAAATCCTGAGGTCAGACTGGGACGAACGCCACCTGCTTTGTCTCGCAGCATGTGAGGATCGGCTCGATTCCTCGTGCAATGTAGACTCATTTCCCGATATACTTGTGAATATCCTGGGAAATGCCGAACAGGATCAATTCGTCGAAGTTCATGTGTTCGGACCAATGACGGCCCGTACGTTTCAGTCGGTTCGCGTGAACGTTTCGAAGCACCGGCGGCGAGAACAGGTGTTTCGAAAGGCAGTTCAGGAGAAACTGGGCGGTGTTCCATTCGAGGAGATCCGGTCATGAAGTCTCAGAGCGGTCAGGTCATTCTGTCACCACTCGACATGACGGCAGCATGGGTCAGTGAAGATGCTGGATCCGTGACTTTCCTGTGTCCGCAGGCGATGCAGAGTATTTCGATCCCCATTGCCAGTTATCTTGCCCGATTCCCCGCGTCGACCGTCGTGCGATCCACTTCCAAAGATGCTCTCGCCCGATTGCGGCTCGCCTCAGAATATTCAATGGCTCTCGATCTTGCATTGCTCCTGTTTGATGAATCCGTCAGCCTGGAAACTCGTGCTGAAATTGCCGTCGAACTGGACGAAATGCTGACCTCAGGGAACTGTGAAAACTATGTTCTCGATATTCTCCTGGCAGCACCACTTTATAAGACCGCAGATCGGGACGGCGCAACCCGGGTTGCTGCCGGTCGGGTCCGCGTGCCCGAGTTTGTCCGTGTGATCTGCGAACGTCAGGAGCGAGTTCGGGCGGTATGGCTTGCATGGCAGGGACAGAAGGAAGAGACCATCGCAGTGTTTGGTGACTTCGAGGAATTTACGGGCATGCTGATTGATGCCGGAATTTTCCGACGTCTCGCTACGGAAGTCACGTCACAGTCCGAGCTGAAGTTGTTTCAGAAACAGATCTTCTCTGATTCAGCTCTAACAGACCGCATCAACGGCCGGATCCTGAAGTCATTCCTGTCGATAGTCGGCACTGAGCTTCCTCGTGGCAAACCTCAGCCTTACATCAAGGCAGAAGCAGTTCGTCAAAAGCTGCTGAAAGTGAGCTGGAGAATTTCCAGGTTCCGGAGTGTCGTGTCCGAGCAACTCGCCGCATTCGGCAGGCATGTCGTCAATCTGCAAATGAACGGTCTGGACCGCATTGCTTTCATTGTCACGTCCCTGAGCATCATCACTGTCTGCCTGGCCATTGCCTGCTTCGTGACCGCCTCTCCATGGACGGGGACGCTGTTCCTGTCGACCTCCATCGGCATCTGTCTGGGTTTGCTCTACTGGTCGTTTGGGAGACACGGAAATGTCGATCAGCACCTGAGTGACCTCAGCTACCGATTTGGCTTCCCCGTGCTGGGCCGGATTCCATTCCTGACAAAACAGTATCTGCACTCCGAAACTCTGGACGGCGGAATCGCGGCCACAGTCGTGACCCTGTATCGCCCAACATCTGACGCAGCGGAGGCATTTCATGCCGTTCGCAAGTGCGTTTCTTCCGGGATGCACCAAAACAATCATGCGTTGCTGTGTGTGACAAGCGCCTCACCCGGAGATGGAAAGTCCACGCTGGCGACCAATTTGGCTGTCTCGTTCGCACAGACTGGACGCAGGGTGCTGCTGATGGAAGGCGACCTGCATCGACCGAAAGTTCATCAGTTGTTTGGACACGCGAGTCACACTGGCGTCGCGCAACTGCTGGAGGGATCCGTATCTCTGTCTGATGCCGTCCAATCCTCCAGTCAGGTCCCAAATTTGTCTTTGCTGACCTGCGGGAATCGCCCGACCAGCCCGGCAAGGCTCTTGTCCGGAACGAATTTCGCTCAGCTTTTGAGTAAGGTTCGATCTCAGTATGACCTTGTGATCATAGATACGCCTCCGATAATGGCAGTCGATGACCCGCTGACTGTGGCCGCACTGTCTGATGCAGTTCTGTTATGCGTTCGTCACAGCCACAGCCGGTTACAGCGGGCCGCCAATGCTCTTTCGAGACTCCGCGGCGTCGGTGCAGCCGTATTGGGAGTTGTGGTCAACGGCGTCTCGGAGAGAAACTGGCCCGAAACTGTTCGAAAGCCGTACCCTGACCCGGGCAGTGATGTGAGTGAGCCTTCTGCCAAACCCGGCGTTATCCCCGAACCTCCGCCAGCAACTCTGGCACCATCTCAGCGACCATCACACTCGCGTCCCGATTGGCACTGAAATTATTGGACTCTCTGCGACCGCAGTCGGGGTAACCCTCGCCGTCAGCAAAGCAAACTGCTGAGCGAAGTCACGCTTCGAATCCTGAGGCTGGTTAAGGACCCCTGATCTCGCGGAGAGCGGGTGTCTGAGACACCCGCTATCTCAGGAAATCCGGGGACAGCACCGGAGCGTGCTTAGGATTCGCTCAGAAATCACTGAGGGATTCGAAAGTAGCGGCAGGGCGCGAGCCCTCCGGTTTCGGAAAATGAAACATTACTTCTTACAGGCCACTCACGCCGTTGTCGCTGACCTATTTCTGGCCAGGCGTTGTGGATTTGGTCTCGGCTGGCGCATCACCCCGTTCGATCAGACCGATGGCAAGTCCATAGAAGGCGGTCACCTGTTCTGTGGGCGGCATTCGGTTCTGTGCGTCAATCCAGGTTTCGGATGCCTTTTCCATTCCTCGTAATGCAAAAATGCGACCCGCGGTTTGCAGAGCTTCTTCACGCCACACCGGGTTTGAGATCGCTCCGATGCCCGTGTAAACCAACTCAGAGCTCTGAGCATTTGTGGCTGTGTAGTGGACGATTTCACTCAGCACCGCTTCGCGTAAACCGGGCAGGTCAGTACTTCCGCCCGAGATTAGTTTCATCGCCTGCGGTACCCTGCCCTGCTTCACCAGAATCCATGCGTTGACCGCCAGTGGTCCAACGGAGATTTCATGAAGTTCCTTTGTGCGATCCGGCAGCTGGACCTTTAACGCGGGGTCGAGTGCCTCAAGTTCCGGCATTGACTGCCCGGTACGAGTGGCTGCTGCAGCCAGCAAACCGGCCAGCTCATCAACGAGTACCTCCTGCTTCAAACCGAGAGCCGGGTCATTGAGAACCGTTCTGACAGGTTCTACCCCTCCTGCCCGCACGACTCTCGCAAGTTTCTGAATCAGCGACAGACGACGTTCTTCCGCAACCACAGCAATCTGGTCCACCTTCCGGCGATAGTTGCGAAAAGTAGATGCGACTTCGGTTTCTGAGGTAATACGGAGGTCTGAGTTAATACGCCGTTTAACATCCGCCTCCCGCTGTTCCACTTCCAGAACCGCCGCGCGAGTTTCTGCGGCAGGCGGAGCAATCTCGAACAGGATCGCGGTCAGTTTTCTCAGCCCTTCTTCGGCACCGGCAACGTCTCCACAAAGCACTGCGGCTCGGGCATAATCGGTCAGGGCCGCTGCCGTCATTCGCTGAGCAAATCCGTCTGGTAAATCCATCCGCAGCACTTTGTCGATCGAAGGAACGGCCAGCGGAGGCTGTGTCTGAATCGCAGCGACCGCTGGAGCAACCGCCTGAAGACGCTGTGTCGATTTTCGTTCCGCCGCAATAACCGACTGAATGCGAAGCAGTGCCATTGGATGCACGGCCGCTGCAGCTGTTTCAAGAGCCGACAAATCGGCGTCAGACGACGATCCAGCCGCTGCCAGTTCCGCAACAGCTGCCAGGGAATCGGTCACCTCGCGTTTTTCGGTACTGGCGGTGGACCAGGCAAGAGCTTCGCGGAACCTGGATCGAATGGCCAGATCCACGGCCACTGCAGTTCTCAGCGGGTCATACCAGGAAAACACGTCCGTTACCGCAATTGCCGGCTTGCCGGAACTCCGAAGACTTGAAGCTGTAAAAAACCATGCCGCACTGCTCATCGCGTCCCGGTTCAGGCTGACACTTCTGTCACGCTGATTTTTTTGAATGAGCTGCGTGGCTTCTGCTGCACGTCCTTCCGCCATCAATGCCGAAGCAACTCCCATCGCAGATTCCAGCGCAATTCGACCGCTGTTCGGGATGGTGGCTGAATCCTTCAGAATCTGATCAAGTTCGGCCTTTGCTCCTGCAGCATCTCCGGCGGCCTTCTTCTTCCAGTAGACGGTCAATCGAGGCTCGATCTGATAAAATGCAGATTGCCGATTTACCAGCAGCAACTGCGAGAACTCCTGAGCGCCTAAAGCTGGCTGATTCAGCCGAAAATAGACGTCTGCTGTCAGTCGTCGAGCAAAAGCCTTGTCGCGATTCGCAGAGACACGGGCCGTTGTAATCATCCTGCGAACCAGCCGATCCGCCTCTGCGGCAGTATTGTTCTGACTGGCCGCCTGAGCCGCTTTTGCTTTTTCTTCAGCAGCCAGGGCTTCGGCCTCAGCGTCCGTGTTGCCATATCCCCCAACCGGAATTTCCACCGGCTTCGAAAGGTCGCTGGGAATCTTTGGGCCGCGATTCAGAAACTGGACAAAAACGACAGCAAGAACAAGCAGCACTCCTCCCACGATTCCGTAGATCATCATGGGACTGCGAGGTTTCACCGATCCGGCACCGTCTCCTGCCTTGTCTTCACTCATCGCCCGTCGCTTCGGAATGCGATCAGCCGCTGGCGCATCGGGGTCCGGTACAGTAAAAACGGGAACCATGCATTTCGGATTGGCACACCGAACCTGCTTGCCAATCGCACTTTTTGACACAAACCCTGGCTTTTCGCACATCGGGCAGATCACCCGGTGTAAATGCCCTTTCTCCGGCTTCTCCAGCGCCTGAATCACATTGGCCGACGGACCGACGGTGCCGAGCCCAAATGGATCATCCTCATCAACCTGCGGTTTGCCTGCACGAAGTCCTGCCTGAATCGGTTTGGATTCTGATTTCGCTGCCCCAGCTGCTCCCGATGGCGGTTTGGCGGCTCCGGAAACGCTCTTGCCCGCACCCGGCGATTTGCTGGCAGTATTTCCCGAGCCTGTGGCTGTGCCGCCCGAGCCCGCTGCCGCAGGCCGCGGCGCTGCTGGCTTCGTTCCCGACGGCTTCCGCGAACCCTTATCGGATCCGTCCATCGCTGCGCCGCAAAACGGGCAAACCTTTGCATCGTCGTCCAAAACCGACTGTCCACAGGCCGGGCAGAGTTTCAGGTCCATATTTGAACTCAATCACAATCGTAAATCGAACATGTGAATTGATAATTCGACAGTTGAATCGAGCTGCAATGACTCAATTCTCATGTCGACAGGTGCCGGTTAAGAAGTCTAGTACACATCGAACTCGATCGCGAGCAGCAGGGCAGAATTGCTGTGCCAGCAATATGAAACGAAAAAGGACGACGGTTCTCTGCCGTCGTCCTTTATATTCTGCCGATTTACTTCTGCTTTCGAAGCCTAATCCTGATAGTCCACTTCAATATGGTTCTTTTTGATCCGTACATCAATGGCATACTTGCCATAGTCATACCGAATTCGATCACCATTCTTCCTGCAGCTGATCAACTCGCAGCCACAGGTTGGCACACAGATCTGTATCGCCACACAATCAGGCTGGCACGCATCACAGGGATCTGCACACGGATTCCGAACCACAATCAGCTTCGGCTGAGCACAAGGGGACATTTCGTCCAAATCCTTGTACTTAACATTGTGAAACACTGGAACTGCCGGAGCAGCACTCAGTTCATGCACATACGGATGCTCCGGGACCGGAGTCAGAACCTGCCCCTGAACTACCTGCGTGCTCGTTACAAACAGACTCACACAGACCATCAATACCCTGGCTACCTGCTTCATCTTTTCAACCTTTCCTTCCGTGCACGTGCGGATTCATTTCAACAATATCGTCTCGAATCAGACCCCACGGGCTCCGGTCGCCCGAAATTCTCTGAGCAAACATTTCCTCAAATTCTCTATGGGTCAAGAAACTTATCATCTGACATTCAGTTTACAGCAACGACTCCATCCGGCTGCAACAATCGGTCAAACCCCGAAGTATAGGTTAGATCCAGAGAATAAATGGACTCAATCGGTCATACTCACATTCTGCGTTTTTTTTAACGATTAAGAAAGATCGGGGAATTGAGGAATCTGTGGATTTCCTTCTGGTCGAACGAATTTCGAATGCTACGCACCCCGGAAATCGCCATGCGAATCTGCGGGTTTGTCTACAAACGGCCGCAATTGAACAACATATGATCACCACTTCTTCGCACTGTCATTTCGGGTACGTCTGGGGATTACGCAACAGTCACACCGGTTTGGGACCATCCGGACAGCTGAATTTCCGGCATCTTTTCGAGTTTGCACGAAGTCATTTGTTTCACTTCACACCCTGCAAACGGGAAACTAGCATCCGCAAATTGATTGCTTTTCGTCGAAAGTCGAACCCTGTGAGTCTTCCATGAACAAGTTTGAATCTGTGAGTGTCATTAAAGCCGCCAACGTTTATTTCGACGGAAAGGTCACCAGTCGTACGGTGGAATTTGCTGACGGGTCCATCAAAACCCTTGGCATCATGCTGCCGGGTGAATATCAGTTCAATACTGGAAAGCCAGAACTGATGGAAATCCAGTCCGGAAAACTGTCATGGTGCCCTGCTGGAAAAACAGAGTGGCAGGAAGTGTGCGGCGGGCAGGAGTTTAATGTGGAAGGAAATTCTTCATTTCGGCTCCAGGTGACGCAGGTCACGGACTACATTTGTTCATTCCTGTGACGAATTCTCACCGCAAAAATTGCCGGTTTTCGGTTTCTGTCTTTTCAAGAATCAAATCAATCGACACAATCGGGTTTTAGGCTACCGGATTAACGCAATCAGCAGGGATTGGCAGCCGATCGTGAGATAAAGCAAAATCAGGGTCACCAGGCAGGTGCCTCAACGGTTATTTGGTTTTCAATTTTGCAGTTTGGTGACTCTACCCAGAAAGTTTTGTTGTCCGAGCGTTCTTATGCCGAACGAACTTCCATCGCCTGACGATTTAAACAGCCTTGCAGACAAACGATCCACAAAGGATCGACGAATTAAGTCGAAACCACGTTTCGACGATGAAGACGACAGCGAAGACGCTGGACGCGACCGACGCGACCGGCGAGATCGACGCGGTAACCGCACTCATCGCTCACTTCACAACGACGACGACTGAGCAGCAACATTGCTGTCGGACGACAGCGAAACGCAGCCAGCCAAAACGGTCCGATTCCATCGAACGCACCGTACGCGCAGCGACTCAATGTGAGCCAGATGCCGAGCAGCTCGCCGCATTCAGCGGGATTCCATTGGCGACAGTAAGTTTGAGCGCGTATTGACAGGCTGCCCGTCGGACGCGGCTGTAGTTGGGACGGCGTTGAGTGCAACACGCGGCGAGCCCTCCCCCGGCCTGACGGCCGACCCCTCCCACTTCGCTTCGCTGCGCGGGAGGGGAGGTTATTTGAATCCTCCTCCCCCAACGAAAACATCCTCTCCAAACGAAAACATCCTCTCCCAGCGAAGCTGGGGGAGGTCGAGCGAGCGGCAGCGAGATCGGGAGGGGGCCGGGCAACAGCGGGGTGCGGGTGTTCCTGGGACGGGGTTCAAGGTGTAGTTGGGACGGCGTTCTGTGCAACACGCGGCGAGCCCTCCCCCGGCCTATCGGCCGACCCCTCCCACTTCGCTGCGCTGCGCGGGAGGGGAGGTGTTTGCGTGGAGGGGAGTGTGTTTCCACCTCCTCCCCCAACGAAGTTGGGGGAGGTCGAGCGAGCGGCAGCGAGATCGGGAGGGGGCCGGTGATCAGCGGGACGCGGATGTTATCCGGGGCGACCTGCTCGGCCTCAGTTACGCCGGATCGTCCTGATCGTCATCTGCAAACGGCAGAGTTGGAGACGACCGTTCGGCCATTCCTTCCTTAAAATGCAGCCGACATACTGAAACATAACTTTCGTTACCGCCGACTTTGATCTGGTCGCCTGTTCGAACCGGCTTTCCGTCAGAATCAAGACGAAGCACCATCGTTGCCTTGCGACCACAGTGACACACTGTCTTGATCTCTGAAATTACATCCGCCCAGGCAAGCAAATGCTGACTGCCTTCAAAGAGATTGCCCTGAAAATCGGTCCGCAAACCGTAGGCAAGAACGGGAATTCCCGAACGATCGGCGACTTCCCCCAGCTGGAATACCTGCAGTCGAGTGAGAAACTGAGCCTCATCCACAAAGACGCAGGCAACCGGATGAGTCGCATGCTGATGACGACAGATTTCCAGCAGGGAATCTGTCTGATCAAAACTGACAGCCTCGGCTTTGATTCCAATTCTGGATGCAATTCGACCTGCGCCATCCCGGGTATTCAGCCGGGGTGTCAGAAGCAAAGGCTGCATGCCTCGTTCCTGATAGTTGTACGCCGCCTGCAGCAGTGATGTTGATTTGCCGGCATTCATTGCCGAGTAATAAAAGTACAGCTTGGCCATAAACGGAACGAAATTCTGCCTGAAAGCAAACTTGTGAAACGGCGAACCTGATAGTCCGATGCTCAACTCGATTTAATCGGACGACTCTGATTCAAATTCTCCCTGAATCGTCACAACCAGCTGCCGTCGACCACCCTGATCGCGATGCTCGCAAAGGTAAATGCCCTGCCATGTTCCCGTCAGCAATCGCCCGTCAGCAACCGGTATCGACACACTGCAGCCTGTCAGCGTGGCTTTAACGTGCGCCGGCATATCGTCCGGACCTTCGCAGGTATGACGATAGGCAGCAGATTCCGGCGCGAGCCGATCAAGCGACATGGCCAAATCGATCGGCACATCCGGATCCGCGTTTTCGTTGATCGAGAGGGATGCGGAGGTGTGACGAATAAAAACGTGCATCAGTCCGATCTGACAGGAACGTAATTCAGGCACGGCCTGCAAAATCCTGTCGGTAATCAGATGACATCCGCGTGGAAACGCGGGAAGTGTCACCTTCGTCTGAATCCAGCTACCGTGCTTCATCTTATTGATACTCGTCAATGATTTCCTGAGGCGAAACAGCGCGGTGCTGAGCAACCGAACGATAACAGGCCTCAACCAGCGCCATCGTTTTCAGATTATCCTGTCCACTGATCGAGGCCGATTGTCCATTTTCCACAGCGACCATCAGATCGGCGAGAGGTCCGATGAAGGCATCAGGAAACCAGACTTCGTCCCATCTCGGACGATGCCATGCGCCGTGATCTCTGACAGTGGAAAACTCCAGCGTACTGGGTACACGCTCCGGATACCCCGGCCAGCCAATTGTTCCCCGGGCAAGTCCATCCGTTCCTTCGACCCGCCAGCGAATTCCAATGTCGGCCGCGCTGCCTTCTCTTGCTGGCCCCGTCCAGACATCATCCCATGAAGATGCCCGAGCTCCTCCCGGAAACTCAAGGATATAAAGCGCAATCCCGTCTTCATGAGAGAATTTCTGCGACGTTCGCGGATCCGGGGCAACGCTTGCGAATACCCGATCCGGATCGCCCAGCCAGTAACGAAACGTATCCAGATGATGAATACTCATGATTCGGAGTGTGACCCACCCAAGCCGTTGTTGCCATGGCATCCAGTGAGGAATCGCCCTCATATCGATGGTGGCCAGAACCGGAGTTCCAAGTGTACCTGAACTGATCAGTTTCCCGCAGGCACGCACCGAATGGTCGAACCGCATATTCTGATTGACTGCCAGTGTCACTCCTGCAGCATCACACAGGCGAACGATTTCCAGGCCTTCCTGGTAGTTCATTCCAAGGGGCTTTTGTGCCAGAATGCCTCGCAGAAAATGTTTCCCGGAAAGAGCCCGGTGAATCACATCTGCCTGGCAATCCGGTGGAACGGCGACATCCAGAATCTTAATCTCAGGATCAGCCACCAGACTTTCGACTGAGTCGGCCACCTGAGGAATTCCATGACGGGCAGCCACTTCATCCGCCCGCGAACGCGTTCGAGATGTAATGCACCGAGGATTAAGTCCATGCTGGCGGTAAGCCACCAGATGACAGTCCGCCATAATAAAACCAGCGCCGACACAGCCAATGCCGACAGTGCGATCCATCGGCAGCCGGATTCCCATCGCTGCTTCCAGTTGCCTGGCCGTATGGACCAGCTGATTCATTGTGTGCTCCGAATTCCAGGTAAACATCCAATGTCAGGGAACTCGGCTGGATACGGCCAATCGAAGCTGACCGGTCAATTCCGGCCACTCTTCAACAGTCCGCAGCCCCCCGTGATGTCACCAGAATACCGCATTCAATTCGGAGCAAAAAGTCAGTGGCTGGAAAGAGCCGCAGAAGTCAGAGCGGGCAAACCTGACGTCGGCACCGCGAAAACCCAGATCAGAGTTGGATGATCCTCTTCAAAATCATTGTCAATTGCGACAAGCAGAGTATGCCGTCCATCGGGCAAAACGGGCCCCAGAGTCAGACCTTCGATTTTTTCAGGCATGCCTTCGCCGACGAGCCCGAATTTCGGATTCAGAAAATCCAGAAAGACTTCTTTGTCCACAGGAATGACGGATGGATCAAGCGTATCCGCTGGCATCGTGGAGGATGCCAGCTGCAATCGATCCGAAACATCTGTCGCGTTGTCAAGCTGAATCCGCATCAGTTTACGAAATCCCGCCTCAGTTCCAGGCTGGCTGTCTCGTTCAATGACCAGAAATTCGTCGGGGCCAATCGCCAGAATCTCATTGGTTCCATACGCAGGATGCTCCAGCGAATACACAAACTGCCGACATTTGCCAGAATCAATATCAACCTCCACCAGGCGACAGTGGCGTCCTGACGCATGTCCCGGTTCATCCCTCAAAGAATCCTGCAAAAGTGCTCCCTGCATCAGACCATACAGATGACGGCCGTCCGTCGATAAGGCCAGACCTTCCATTCCGCGATTCGACGATCGTCCGCTCTGATTCAACTGGTTTTCGCGGTCTTTCGAATCTGCCGGTACCTTTACCGAAAGTACGGAAGGAAGCGGAACGCGACAACGTTCACGTCCATCGCCACCAAACTGAATCAGTTGCGGTCCGTATTCATCTGAGACATACAGACTGCCGTCCGGCATGCTGCGAACTGCTTCGGGATCGAATCGGCCAGCCAGAGTATCCGTGGGACAAAGGAGTGCCGCGGATCCGGAGAAAACTTGTTCGCGATGATCCGAGAGGAATACCGTTTTTACAACGGTTCCCTGGACCGGTTCGATTGCCAGTGGATTGATATCCAGTTTCAGAAGATGGAAGCGGCACATGTATCCGGCGGCACCGTCGTCCGGACCTCGATCCGCAATCGCATAAAACAGGTTCGCGTTTCCAGAGTACTCAATGGCCGAAATCCCGCCAAAGCGGTTTCCCAGCTGACCATTTTCCAGAGGTGATGCATCCTCGGACTGATCCTGCATCGTCCCATCAAACCGAATCGTTCCCAGCAACTGTATTTCTGTCTGATCAGCCGCCTGCACGTGGCCTGTGGGAACGGCAGAAATCTTTGAAACGACGAGCAAACACACTAAAACCAGTCGGTATCCCCTGATAACGGAAAAACGTTCATTCGTTAAATATAACATTCGTGTTTCAGTCCTGCATTTTTCCGGAGAGCTGATCGGACAAGGTCTACTGTGTCAAAGCGCTGATCCGCACGAACTATCTGAGCGATTGTTAACTTTTCATTAACCAGCCTTCACATTTCTATCAACACACGCCGCGACGTTTTTGGGGCGTTGCGGTCGGGAGGGGTTTTCAGCGTCTCGGAGAGACGCTGCTACGTGGGGGCAGCGGTGTCGCAGAAGCCGTGCGAAATCATTACATTACTGCGGCGGTCGCGAGTCATGAGCCAGCCAACGAATTAAGGGGCAGATATGAAACGAATCGGGATTCTAACAGCGGGAGGTGATACTCCGGCCCTGAACGCGACGATTTATGGTGCTGTTCAGCGGGCAAACGCATCCAATGTGGAAGTCTACGGATTTCAGCGTGGATACGCAGGATTGCTGGATCCGAGAGCTCCGCATGTGCACCTGAATCCCCTGTTTACAACGATTCCGGAACTGGATCCCTGCAAGGGCGGAACGCTGCTGGGATCATCACGAACCTATATCGACCGTGATTCCGGCGAACTGCTCTGCACAGCCGAACGCCATTTGCGGCAGTTGAAGATCGATGGGCTCGTGTGTATTGGTGGCGACGGCACGATCAACGGAATGCAACCCATCGCCGAATTTATCCCATGCACGCTGGCTCCGAAGACGATCGACAACGACCTTGGGCTGAATTACATTGATGAGCCGAACGAGTGGCTGCGGCGGCCAATTGACCAGCATCCGGGATATCGTGAAGAGCACGTTGTGTCGCGAGACACAATCCGTCTTGAAGACATCATCAATTACGCAACTCCCGGTTACGCCACAGCCGTCTATGTTGTTGCACAATGTGTGGAACGAATTCGGACGACCGCAGAAAGCCATCGGCGTGTGGCCATTGTTGAGGTGATGGGGCGTCAGTCCGGTTATATCGCACTGGGATCAGCATACGGTCAGCCCGACATTATCCTGATTCCGGAGGTTCCGCTGAATCTTGATCAGCTGGAAGCGAAAGTGCGACAGATTTATGAGCTGCAACAGCATGTCGTGATCTGCGTGGGAGAGGGCGTCAAAGATAATGATGGACAGGAACTTGGTGCAACTGCTCCAACGTTCGATCCTGCTGGCAATATTCGGTACAGCGGTGCGGCGGATGCATTACAAAAGATGCTGGCCAAACGACTTGGGGACGAGATGTTTCTGGAGAATCGCAGCTTTGAACCAGCGTCGTCTGCCCTGTTCACCCGTAAAATTGGCCACACTCAGCGAGGCGGTCGACCCATTCAGTTTGACCGGTTTTATGCGTCACAGCTGGGCGGAAAAGCGGTTGATCTGCTGCTGAGTGGAGCAAGCAATGAAGTCGCCACGATTCAGTATGAAAGTGAGCACGGTTTTACTCTCTGTTCCGTCAGGGCTAATAAACTTCGGGATCAGTGGGGGGAAATCCATCCGAGGGAAGTCCACCCCTCCATGTATGACACTCGACGAATGCATCTCTCCTCATTCGGAATGGAGTATCTGAAGCCCATTTTTACCAATGCCATTGGCTGGGATGATATGGAGTTCTGTCGGACTCAGATGTTTGGACCGGGAAATCTGACGAATCGATATCAAAGCGTTGTTACCGATATTCGTAAGCGAATTCGTTATCTGTAGCCGGAGAGCTGACTGAGGACGAAGTCAGCGAGATTTGTCATTTGCCCGTCCAAATTCCGTCTGTCCGGGCATTTGGTACGGCACTCGCAGTGGAAAAGTGTCGTCCGATCTGCGACAAACGTCATTCCTGCAAACACGTCGTTCACGTTTCCGGTGCCTTTCATGAGATCATCGGGTATGAGCAAACGCACGCTGACAGTCTTTTTCGTGCTGATTTTGTTGTGTTTTACGACGATCGCCGTAGCACAGCGCGGTCGGTTCCGTGATTTTTACGGACCGGACGGCCGCGTGGAGCGTCGAGGCGTTCCGGACTGGAAGCTGGATGAAGACTTCAAACACGACGTTTTCACGTTTGTACGCATCCGCTATCAGTCTTATGGACGATGGGGCTGGCCCACCGACTACCCTGATGCGGACCTGAACTTTTCGTACCGGCTGCAGCAACTGACATCAATGCATGTCGATCCCGATGGCGTTGTGCTGGAACTGACCGACCCGCGGTTATTCGATTATCCCTTCATCTATATCATTGAGCCCGGCCATATCTCCCTGTCGCAGCCAGAACGAGATGCTCTGCGCACCTATCTGCTGAACGGTGGATTTCTGATGGTGGATGACTTCTGGGGTGAGGATGAATGGTTTAACTTCGCTCAGGAAATGCGACTCGTGTTCCCTGATCGCGAACCGGAAGAGCTGCCGCTGGAACATCCGATCTTTCACTGCGTTTATGACCTCAAAGAGAAGCCCCAGATTCCTGCAATCGGCTGGGCACAGCAGGGAGCGGCTCAGGGAATTACTTATGAGCGATGGGACGCTAAAGAAGTGCATTACAAGGGGTTGTTTGATGATCACGGGCGGATGATGGCCATGATTTGTCACAATACCGACCTGGGTGATGGCTGGGAACGTGAAGGCGAAGATCCCTGGTACTTCAAAGAGTTTTCAGAGAAAAAAGCGTACCCCCTTGGTATCAACATCATTTTTTACGCGATGACCCACTGACGTTCGGCGTCAAAAAGGCAGATGTCATGACGGAAGATGCAGCAGAACTTTCGCCGGAGCGGGAACGCGAACTGATTGAGCAGCTTCGCTCACTTCGCAGGCAGATCGATGGCGAATTGTCTCAGGTCATTATCGGTCAGAAGGATGTCGTCAAACAATTGCTCGTTTCTCTGCTGTCGGGAGGTCATTGCCTGATTACCGGGGCTCCCGGACTGGCAAAAACACTGCTGGTGAAGTCCATCGCGCAGCTGTTCGAACTGAAATTTAATCGTATTCAGTTTACTCCGGACCTGATGCCCGCAGACATTACCGGCACGGAAGTACTGGAGGAAGATGGAGCAGGCCATCGCTCCATGAGGTTCATCAAAGGCCCCATCTTCGCCAATGTGTTGCTGGCCGATGAAATCAATCGCACACCCCCGAAGACTCAGTCGGCACTGCTGGAAGCGATGCAGGAACATCAGGTGACTGCTGCGGGTCGACGTTATATTCTCGAAGAACCATTCTTCGTGCTGGCAACTCAGAACCCAATCGAAATGGAAGGGACATACCCGCTTCCGGAAGCGCAGCTCGACCGATTCATGTTCAATGTGCTGATCGACTATCTTCCGGAAGATGATGAGGTGGCCGTTGTTCAGCAGACCACGTCCCGTCGAGTTCATCAGATCCAGCCTCTGTTTGAAGGTTCGGTGATCCGTGATTTTCATCAGATTGTGCAGCGGGTGCCAATTGCTGATGAAGTCGTTCGTTATGCGGTCCGACTGGCTGCGGCCTCAAGGCCTGGTCAGAAGTACGCTCCTGCTTTTGTGAACGAATACGTTTCCTGGGGGGCCGGACTTCGGGCCGGGCAAAATCTCGTTCTGGGAGGCAAAGCACTTGCCCTCCTGGATGGCCGTCCGTTTGTGTCGACGAAGGATATTCAGTCACTCGCGCATCCTGTCCTCCGGCATCGCATTCTTCCCAACTACAAAGCAGAAGCACAGGGCATGACGATCGAATCCGTGATCAGTCAGCTGCTGGATACTGTGGAACATCCGAAGAGGGAGGCGGTCGCATAGAACCCACTCCCACACAACGATCAGCAGGCATGTCGACAACATCGGTGGTGGAATCATCTGGCCAGGCAACGAAACGTTACCAGTCCATGATGGATCCTCAGGTGATCATGGCCATTCGATCGCTTGAAATCCGCGCGAAGGTGATTGTCGACGGTTTTCGGACGGGGCTCAACCGCAGTCCACGACATGGATTCTCCGTCGAGTTTTCAGAATATCGACAGTATGCCCAGGGTGATGATCCTCGTTTCATTGACTGGAAACTCTATGCTCGAACGGATCGCAGTTACATCCGACTGTTCGAAGATGAAACGAACCTGCGGTGCTATATCGTAATGGATTCAAGCCGGTCGATGTCCTTTGGAACGCTCGGATATTCGAAACATGATTACGGAAGGACGATCGCGGCGGCTCTGGCATGGCTGCTGAATCGACAGGGCGACGCTGTGGGACTGACTCTGTTTGACGAGTCGGTACGGCTGGTCGTTCCCGCTCGATATCGCCCCGGTCAGCTCCGGCGTCTGATGGTTTCACTTGAGGAGCCTGTTTCCGGATCCGACACCAATCCGGAGCAGGCGCTGGAACATACAGCGAGGCGACTCAGCAAGCAGGGTCTGGTGATTCTGATATCAGACATGCTGGCGCCTGTTGAGCAGATTCAGGAAGGGCTGAAGCTGTTGAGAGGCTGTCGCCACGATGTCATTGTTTTCCAGGTTCTGGACCCTGCGGAGCTGACCCTGAACATTGATGGACCGCGCCTGTTTCAGGATCTTGAAACGAACCAGCAGATCTATGCGGATCCGGAACTTGTCCGATCGGAATTCACTGCAAGAATCAACGAACACAATCGTCAGGTGAGGGCAGCGTGTGATGCGATTGGCGCTTCATTTGTCCTGATGTCCACTGATCGTCCGCTCGAACTGGCTCTCGCCGAGTTCCTGCAGGCACGGAGGCAGCGATAATGACCAGTATTGGCAGGTATCGGCATGTTTGATTTTCTGACGCCTGTTTTTGCAGCGGCCGGTATCGTCACCGCGACAATTCCGATTGTCCTGCATCTGCTGCGTCGCACCCCTTCCGAAAAGCTGCCGTTCAGCCTTGTTCGGTTTCTGCGTCCGTCACTGCCCAAAATGACCAAACGGTCAACAATTGAGCACTGGCCTCTGATGTTGCTGCGAATCCTGGCACTTGTATTGATCGGAATGGCTTTCGCGCGACCGTTCCAGCGTCTGGCGATGCCGGATACTGTTGTTGATGAATCCAGAAATCGAGTAGTTCTGCTGATTGACTCCAGCGCCAGCATGAGGCGCGATGGCATTCGAGACGCGGTGGCAAAGCAGATTCAACAGACCGTGGATGAACTGAATTCTCAGGATGTTCTCAGTATCAGCTGCTTCTCACGAACAACTCGCACTGTCGTATCGGCAGATCAATGGAGTCAGACGGAACCAGACGCTCGACGCAGCCTTGTGGAAAAGATGATCGAGTCCTGGGAGCCGGACTGGATGGAAACACGAACCGGAGCCGCGCTTTTGAGTGCAGCGGACGAGGTGTCGCAGGAGAATGTCAGAGACGGCCAAATCGGACAGAGGCGCATTGTGCTGATTACCGACTTCCAGCGAGGCAGTCAGCTGGATGAACTGCGAACCGCATCATTTCCCGCTGCCGTTCAGGTCGATCTGAAAATTGTAAGGCCATTGCAAAGCGGTAACGCGGGTATCAGCCTGATGGAAGATGATGCACAGGGACAGACTCGGATTCGTCTGACCAGCTCGACGGATTCACAGTTATCAGACTTTACTCTGCAGCTGGTTGATAAAGATGGCCGTCCGACGGGTAAACCAATTACTGCTGATGTGGCGCCCGGCCAGCGTCGTGCGATTTCACTTCCGGTCAGTCAGGAACCGGGAGTTGCCCCTGCGGTTGCTGTCGAACTGATGCAGGACATTCACCCCTTTGACAATATTGCCGAACTGCCGCTGACTGAAAATCCTGCGGTCAGGATCGCCCACGTGGGACCTTCTGATCTGAACAACGCGGAACTGATGAGGTATTATCTTCAGCGAGTGGTTGACGGTAACGAAAGTGAACCCGTTGATATCGTGGATGTTAGTCAGGGCAATGGTGTTATCCTTCCGATTGCCGACGATATCCGCCTGATTGTCGTTACCGACGTTGTCCCGGCCGGACTGCTGGAATCCATTCAAAACTGTCTGAAGCGGGGCGGAGTACTTCTGGTGGCACTGCGATCGCCGGAGGTCGCCGGGTCGATTGCCAGTTTGCTGCCGGAACCACTCACCGTTGAGGAAGCCACCGTCAGTGACTACGTGATGCTGGGTAACGTCGATTTTACGAGCCCGCTGTTTGCTCCGTTTTCGGATGCTCGGTTTTCTGATTTTTCTTCCATCCGTTTCTGGCACTATCGAATGCTGAAAACGCAGGCCGACAGTACGGTTTACCGTGCTGCAGCCAGGTTTGACACCGGCACGCCCGCGATTCTTGAGACCCGCGAATCCCCTGCAGGTCACATCCTACTGTTTGCTTCGGGCTGGCACCCGGAAGACAGCCAGTGGGCTCTGTCGACTCGATTTCCCCCGATGATCACCAGCCTGATTCGCAAATCCAATCCGCGCCGTGGCAGTCAGCTGACGGCGATTGTAGGTGAACTGATTTCGCCAGGTGAACTGCTGGGGACTGAAGACTGGTCGATACAAAAGCCGGATCGAACGATCATCACCGCAGGCGATGTGCCCGTTACAACGAACGATGTAACTCCGCATGTGGGCAACTCGCCAGAGCCCGAAAATCCACCCGCGACTGGTTCGTCCGATGTTTCGGACTCAGGATCGTCAGAAGGAACAGAGTCAGAATTGTCGCGATCAGCACGGGCACCTCAAACGTCAATGGGCATTCTTCTTGATCAGCCAGGGAGATACGTTCTTTCCGGAAAAACGAGCGAGTCTGATCGTATTCTGGATATGATTGCAGGACTGTCACCATCAGAAACTCGAACGGACCCACTGCCTGTTGGTCAGCTGCAGGCTCTGGGATTACAGGCTGCAGTTGCTGATGAGGTCCTGTCAGAAGCCAGTTCCGAAGACGCCGATCTGGCAGGGCAGCTGAATTCGATGGAACTGGAATCACGACAAAAATTCTGGCGATGGCTGCTTATTGCGGGACTTGGATGCCTGTTACTGGAAGCACTCATCGCAGGCGGAATTGAACGCCGACAACAAATGGAGAGCATCGCATGAGTGGGACTATGCTGGAACGCAGTTTACGCATGGTTGCCTCACGGCTGCAGAAGCTGCGAGTACTTCGCAGGCAGACGGCTTGCTGGCTGCTGCTGGCAGCCCCCGCGGTGCTCACATGCCTGTGGTTTCCGGGAACGACCGGTATTTTTCGGACAGAAGTACTTGTGCTGCTGAGTGCGACCATTTTGGGCATCGTACTTTCGCGAATCATGGTCCGTCAGCCGTCGCCCGTCGAGACCGCCCGACTGATCGAACAGCGTCATCCGGAACTCAATGATGCGGTTCTGACAGCCGTCCAGGTTTTCGAAAGACTGACGCCCCGGTCCTCAGTGCTTTCACAAATGGTGATCCGGGAAGCCGACCGGCTCGCTCGACAATCCGACTGGACCCGAACTGTTCCCCGAAGACAGATGTTCATCTGGTCTTCCATGAGTCTCCTGACGTTTGTGCTGATGGTGTCCGGGGTTCTGGCCGCGGGACGCTGGGGACAGGGATTTCGTTTCGATCGATTTGTCCCAAAATCCTCTGATCCGCAAATGTCGATCGAAGCAATCAGCAGCGAACTGGTGATTGAACCTGGTGATGTGGAAATCGAAAAAGGAACGGCACTCACCGTTGTCGCACGATTCGGGCAGACCATCCCAATTCGTGTAGTGCTGGACTATTCAGCAGTCGATGGCTCAGCGAGCGATGGCTCAGCAGCGGCCGGATCAGCGGGTGAGGGCTCGGCTGAGGACGGCCCAGCGGTAGATGGCTCAGGCTCAGGCAGTCAGAAGCGTTCGATGGCGATGTCACCGTCTGTTGATGCCGGCGTGTTCGCCGCTCGAATGGAGGACATCGTTGCAGATGGAACTTATCAGATTCGGTTTGGGGTCAAAGACCTGACCGAGTCGCCTCAGGATGGACAGCTGTCAGGAACATCTCCCTCCTTTAAAGTGACAACATTTGTTCGACCTAAACTGGAACGAGCCGATGTTCTGCTGACGCCGCCGCCGTATACAGGTCGTCCGCCGGAACTGATTGAAGACACTCTGCGAGTTGCGGCGATCGAAGGCTCGGCCGTCAAACTGCAGCTGAAACTCAATAAGCCCGTGTCACTTGTGGAACTCCGTGCAAAAGATGGGGCCGCTCTCATTCTGCCGACTTCACCTGACGACCCGCTGCTGGCGGAAACGACTCTGGTCGCAACGCAGAATCAGTCGTGGACTGTTTTTCTGCAGGATGCTGACGGACGAACGGCTGCTGATGAAGAATTGATTTCGATACGGGTCACTCAGAATGGTAAGCCGAAGATCAGGGTCACGTTTCCTGGCCGCGATACCAGTGTCTCGGCACTTCAGGAGTTTGCTGTCGAAGCGGAGGCAACCGATGATTTCGGTATTGTTGATTACGGAATTTCTTTCGAACTGACGGGGCATGAGCCCCAGTCTGTTTCACTGGCGACGCCTCCGGAGGAATCATCAACATCAAACACAGCTGCCGCGGGGGCGCAGAAAGTCACGATCGCCCATGTGCTCGATATGGAACAGCTGAAAGCGGAACCCGACCATCTGGTAACTTATCATTTTTATGCGGAAGACGTCGGATCAGACGGTGCGCCTCGTCGAACGTACAGCGATATTATGTTTGCGGAGGTGCGGCGTTTTGAAGAGATCTTTCGCGAGGGTCAGCAGGGTGGGGAACAGCAGCAACAGCAGCAACAACAACAACAGCAGCAGCAGCAGGGGCCGAGTGCAGTCGACGATGTGATCAAAGTGCAGAAGGACATTATCTCTGCAACCTGGAACCTGCTGCGTTCAGAGAGTGAACGTAAAGCGGCCGGTACGCTGCAAAACGAAATTGGCATTATTGCCGACTCTCAGGTCGCTGCGGCCGAACAATTGAAACAGGCGCTCGAAAAAGTCGAATCGGATCCAAAACTCGCGGCTGCCGGTGCCGCAGCTTCTGCCGAAATGCAGAAGGCAATCGAAAGACTGACGGCCGTTCGCGAGCAGAAACCCGACGCCAGTCTTGCAGGCAGCATGCAGCCGGAGCAGGCCGCCTATCAGATGCTGATGAAAATGCGGGCTGCAGAATTCGAAGTCCGACAGCAGCAGCAACAACAGGGCCAGGGGCAGGGTGGTGGCCAGAATAGTGCATCCCAGCAGCAGTTGCAGCAGCTTGAACTGGATAATAATCGAAACCGCTACGAGTCTGAACGACAGGCTCAGGAACAGCAGCAGATGACAAACCAGCAGCGGGAACAGCTGCAGGTTCTGAATCGCCTGAAGGAACTCGCTCGTCGTCAGCAGATGCTGAATGAACGCATGAAGCAGCTGGAATCCGAACTTCGCAGCGCTTCCACCGAGAAAGAACGCGAAGAAATCGAACGGGAATTGAAACGCCTGCGTGATGAACAGCGAGAGATGCTGCGAGATGTCGACGAACTGCGGGAACGTATGGATCAGGCTTCAGATCCTCAGCAGGCTCAGAATACAGAGGTGCGAGAACAGGTTGAGCAGGCTCGGTCCAATGTCCAGCAGGCGGAACGAGCCATTGACGAAGGTCGACTGTCCGATGCAATTTCTGAGGGTACCCGTGCCGAACGACAATTCGAGCAGCTGAGCAGTGATCTGCGCAATCAGACTTCAAACCAGTTCTCCGAGGCAATGCGCGATCTGCGGGAACAGGCACGAGAACTCAGCGAAAAACAAAAAGAACTTGGAAAGGAACTGGCCGGACAATCTTCAGAGGAGAATTCGGAAAGTCAGCGTCCGTCACTGCGATCCGGCCGAAATCGGGAAGAGCTTGAAAAACAGGCATCGCAGCAGCGAGATCGCCTGAACCGCGTCATGGAAGAAGCCAAAAGTATGGTGGAACGCGCTGAACAAAGCGAACCGCTGCTCTCCGGCCGACTTTATGATGCGCTCAAGGATGTTCGGGATGCCAAATCGGCGGAAGCTCTCGAAGCCACAGAAATGCTGGTCAGTCGCGGACTTTGGGGACAGTCGCAGCAGGCCGAACAGATTGCCAGAAAGGGTATCGATCAGCTGCAGCAGGATATCAGCAAAGCAGCGGATGCCGTATTGGGAAGCGAAGCAGAGGCAATGCGCCGAGCACAATCGGAGCTGAATGAGCTATCCCAGGAACTGGCTCAGGAAATCCGAAACGCAACAGGAGAATCTGAGGGCAGCGGCGATCCTGAATCAGATAATCAGGATAAGACAGATTCAAAATACGGCCCTGGAACTCAGGAATCTGAGCAACAGGGGACAGCTGGCCAGCAGTCCGAGAAACGCTCTGGTCAGGCGGGAACTCGTCAACAGCAGACAGAGGATGGTCGGCCCGCGACGCAGGGTCAGTCACCAGATAATGCAAGCCGTCAGCAACAATCCGGACAGCAACAATCCGGACAGCAACAATCCGGACAGCAACAATCCGGACAGCAACAGAGCGGGCAGCAACAGAGCGGGCAACAACAGAGCGGGCAACAACAGAGCGAGCAACAACAGAGCGAGCAGCAACAGAGCGGGCAACAACAGAGCGAGCAGCAACAGGGCGAGCAGCAACAGGGCGGGCAACAACAGGGCGGGCAACAACAGGGAACTCGCCAGCAGTCTTCGTTACTGAGTGGCGGTCGGCAGCAGAGCCAGGGTGCTGGCGGGGGTGGCGGAGCTCAGCCGATCACAGGTGAGGACTTCTCAGAATGGTCAGACCGACTTCGAGATGTCGAAGAGATGCTCGATGATCCGGATCTTCGAAATCGAGTGGCTCAGGTGCGTGACCGAGCTCGGGCGATGCGAGCAGAGTTTAAGCGGCACGGTTCACAACCGCAGTGGGAGCTGGTGAAATCTCAGCTTCTCGCAGAAATGCAGGCTCTCGAAGCCAGAATCGCTCAGGAGCTTTCTCGAATGAACTCTGATCGCTCAATGGTACCGATCGATCGCGAACCGGTTCCGGAAGAGTTTGATGAGCTAGTTCAGCGATACTATGAGCTGCTGGGTCAGCAGCGCCGGAAGGAGCCTTCGAAATGAACAATCCGGCTCCGTATCTGACAAACCTGAGTGCACTCGTGATGGGTGATCCGCAGTGGCTGACTGCGGCTGTCGGACTTATTGCAGTCGGCATTCTGCTGACATTGCTGCTGAATCGAAAACGACTTCGTTCGATGAGCATTGCTGTGATCCTGCGATGTCTCGGATGGTTGTTGCTTGCAGCTTGTCTCGTCAACCCGCTCTGGAGCAGTTCTCGTCCGAAGCGTGGTGCGAATGTTCTGGCGGTGGTCACGGATGTGAGTCGCAGTCATCTGGTCACAACGGATCAGCAGGAGACGCGCGCTGATCTATTGAAAAAGCTTCTGGAAGCGGGAGAACGATCAGAGCCGAACGGATGGCTCAATCGAATTGGTCAGGATTTTGAGCTGAGACGTTATGTGGTGAGTGATCGTCTGAAACAGGTTGATCGCTACGAAGGCGTGGAGTTTGACGGCACGGCGTCCGGACTGCACACGGCTCTCGATCAGCTGAAACAGCGGTTTGAGGGCCAGCCATTGGCCGGAATCATTTTGCTATCGGATGGCAATGCCACAGATACGACAGAATCCGTGGAGACACTTCAGGGCATTCCGCCAGTATATCCGGTGCTGATGTCAGATGATGCGGCCATGCCTGATGTGGCAGTCGAATCCGTGGTTGTTACTCAGACCGCATTTGATGACGCCCCGGTAACTCTGCAGGTTCAGCCAGCCGTATCGAACGCCGAGGGTGACCAGATCCGGATGACACTTCAGGACGCTGAAGGCACCGACATCGAATCGCAGACCCGTCCGGCCAGCGAACAGACTCCGTTCAGATTTCAGCACCGCCCTTCGGCTGAAGGAACGGTATTCTATCAGGTACAGGCATCGCTGCTGGATTCTTCGGGGAATGTTCGAAACGATGAAGTAACAACCGTCAACAATCAGAGGACCATTGCAGTGGATCGGGGCAGTCAGCCTCGACGAATTCTTTACGTCTCGGGCCGACCGAACTGGGAGTTCAAATTCCTGCGACGAGCCGTTGAATCAGATCCTCAGATCCAGCTGGTGGGTCTTCTTAGAATTGCAAAGAAAGAGGCGAGATTCGATTTTCGAGGTCGTGACGGGGAACGGTCCAACTCACTGTTTCGGGGATTTGATCCGGGGGAACAGGAACTGGCGGAAGAGTATGATGAGCCGGTGCTGGTTCGTATCGGCACCAAAACGGCCGATGAGCTGCGAGGCGGATTCCCTGAGAAAGCAGAAGATCTGTTCCCGTATGATGCGATCGTACTTGACGACATCGAAGCCGATTTTTTCCTCGCCGACCAGTTGAAGCTGATGTATGACTTTGTTGCTCGCCGTGGCGGTGGTCTGCTGATGATGGGCGGGCAGGAGTCGTTTCGGCAGGGAAATTTTGATCGAACACCGGTTGGCGAAATTCTGCCGGTTGACCTGAGCCGGTCGGCGGAATCGCCAAAAGGTCCGGTCAGGCTCAGTCTGACTCGTGATGGATCGCTGCAGCCATGGATTCGACTGCGTTCCGATGAACAGGCGGAAACGCAGAGAATGGAGTCGATGCCGCCCTTTCAAACCGTCAATGCCACCGCATTTGTGCGTCCCGGTGCCATTGTAATGGCAGAAGTAAAGGATGAGCAGGATAACCACTGGCCAGCAATTGTCGTACAACGGTTTGGAAAAGGCCGCACAGGCGCCGTCTGCGTGGGAGATCTGTGGCGATGGAGACTTCGCGAAGGGCTGGAGAAACTGCAGGGGAAGACTAGCGGTCGAATGATCCCCACTGTTTTGCAGGAAACCGCTGCCGCGAACGACAACGGGCACTCCGAGGATCTGAGCGATCATTCAAGAGCATGCCGTCAGCTGATGAGGTGGCTTGTGGCGGATGTTCCCCGTCGACTTGATGTGGCTGTGACCAGTGACCCATCGATGGGAACAGGTGTTGTTCGAATCACGGCAACCGTCAAAGGTCGTGACTTCGAGTCTCGTGAAAATGCCGACGTTCGCCTGACAGTGACCGATCCGGACGGCAGAAAAATTGAACTGACGGGAGAACCTTCCGATGCCGCTCCCGGATCGTTTGAAGCAGTTGTTGCCGCGAATGTTTCCGGGCCATGGCGAGTTGCCGTCACCGCGAACATTTCCGACGAAGAAAATGCTCAGCCCCTGACAGCACTGACAGGCTGGGCTTGTCAGCCTGATCAGGATGAAATGAAATCCGTTCGCATCAATCAATCTTTCCTCCAGCGAGTGGCAGAAGTCTCCGGAGGACAAACCGTTAAACTTGATGACCTTGATGAATTCGTGGATCGCCTCCAGGAAAGCGATGCGCCTGTGGCTGAAATCACTTCATGGCCAGTGTGGCATCAGTGGTGGGTTTTCATCGCAGCCGTCGGATGCTTTGTCGGTGACTGGACTCTGCGACGCAGAAGAGGGCTGCCATGATTTCGCTCGCCGTTACAATCTCCGTTGCCACAGCAATGACTGTTGCCACAGCGAATCTTTCTGTCGCAACCGGTCAGGAGCCGCAAGCGGAAAATATTCCGCAGCCCGCTGATTCCTCACAGACAGCTCAGCCGGTGCAGTCAGTGATTATCGTTGTCGGCGCGGAAGGAACGCCGGAATATGGCCTTGACTTTCGAAAGTGGGCACAGCGATGGCATGAGGCGGCGCTGAAAGGCGGCTGTCAGGTCCGGCTCATCGGGCCTGTTGCTGAGCTGACTCCTGATGCGGCCCTCGATCCTGTTCTGCCACCTGCAGATTCAGGTCAGCAGGCAGCTGCCGAAAAAACGCCGGAAACAGACCTCGATCGGCTGCAGATCGCCCTTTCAGAATCTGGCAGTCAGGACACCTCAGAACCTCTGTGGCTGGTACTCATCGGTCATGGTACCTTTGACACCAGAAATACCAGCTTCTCCATGCAGGGGCCGGATCTGACCGCGACAGCTCTGAAGGAACTTTGCCAGTCGGTGCAGCGACCGATCGCAATCATTAACTGTTCTTCCTGCAGCGCACCGTTTTTAAATGCCCTCAGCGGGCCCCGGCGAGTTGTCGTATCAGCCACGAAAGACGCCAGCCAGCTTCAGTTTTCACGTTTTGGTGATGCGATGTCGCAGGCAATCAGTGGAACTGATGCCGACATTGATCGAGATGGACAGACGTCTCTGCTGGAAGCCTGGCTGTATGGCGCGCGTCGCACTGCCGAATTTTATACAGCCGAGGGACGGCTGGCGACGGAACATTCATTGCTGGATGACAATGGCGATCAGCGGGGAACTCGTTCCGAAATCTTTTCGGGTGTGCGTCCAAACGATTCGGCGTTGAAAAAGGAAGAACTCGTCCCCGACGGCAGCCTCGCTTCCAAATGGCATCTGGTACGAAGTGAAGAAGAACTGCGACTGACGGCCGATCAGAGGAAACAGCGGGATCAGCTGGAAACTGATCTGGAATTGCTCCGACAGCGAAAAGACCAGATTCCGGAGGACGAGTATCTGAAGCTTCTTGAACAGCTGCTGGTGCCCCTGGCCCGTATCTACAGCGACGGAAATACCGGCGGTTCCTGAGTTTTTGGAAGAACCATCCCGGTACCGCCTGTCTCCTCGAAATCTCCGCAGACGCTTCTTTCTCCCCGGTTACCTAACCGGCAGAGACATCCCGCACATACTGAACGAAACAGTATTCGAGCCGTCACGGCACGTTTCTGCTTGCTTCTGCCAGGAATTCTCCGACAAACTGTTTATTGGATTGTCGGACAAATACCGCGGGATCGTGTTGGGATGATCATCTTTTCAAAGGTCCTTACCGACTTGTATCTCGCATAAACTTGATTCGGGTATGCTCAGGGCTTAGTCTGCACCCAGAGCAGTCGCCCGTATTCCCAGAATCGGCTGCAGTACTGAATCTTGAAGGACAGCTTACTCATGCGGTGGATCAATCAGTTTGCCATTGCAGGCCTGATCATTGGAATTTGTCTGATTGCCCCGGAACCCACAAGGGCTCAGGGCCTGATCTTTTACCTGCCGGAAGACGGCATGGCGGTAGAGTACGAAGGTACACTAACTCAAACGACTGGTGAACAGGAACCGACGTCCCTGACATGGACGACGGAATTGAGTATTAAGTCGGTTGGGATGGAAGAAGCGACTTTTGAAGGTGTTGCTCAGCCGTGTCGCTGGATTGAGATCAAGGTCGTTACCGGTAAATCCGGTGCGGCGGGAATTGACCCCGGTCCGGTAGGTGCTCGGATTTACAAAGTCCTGGTGCCGGAAAGCAAAGTGATCGCGGAACCAGTGGATGCGGACTCGATCCCCAACCAGATGCTTCCAATCGTCAAGGGTTTCCGTCGTCTTGGTGAAGAGGCAATCAAGGAGATTAAAACACCCGCTCTGGTGTTTAACCCAACGATCACACTTCTGGCGAATTATGGTGAACCGGAAGTGATCGCAACGGCTGACGTTCCCGAAATTCTGGCTCCCGGCCTGTCGCTGACTGCAACGCACTTCAAAGGTCAGGTGGTTAAGGAACGTCCGGAGAGCCGATCGACGAACCAGGGCGAGTACTGGGTCACTAAAGAAGTCCCTTTTGGACTCGCTCGCTGGATCGTAAAGGTCACGCGTGAAGAAAAAGAATCCACAGCACCGCGAACTGCCTTTCGTCCGGTGACGACCGTTCAAACAGACATGAAGCTGAAACGCATTATTCAGAATGCCGAAAGCGAATTGGTGACCCCTTAACAGGTCAGCGGGTTAAAGAATTCAGCGTTAGTCACAGATACGGAGCCAGCCGGACGTAATGTCCGAGCTGGCTCAATTTTTTACTCGGGATCCCGGGAGTCCGTCGAATCGATTGTTGAAGCGCATTTCATGTTTCCTTGCCGAGGACGCCGGCAGTTGAGATGATCTGTGAGAGATGACTCGTATTCGTGTTCTTCCTCCACATAACTTTGGCCAATGTTTACACGCATTCAGACCCGCGCATTTCGCTGCCTGCAATCAGTAGATCAGGACTTGGGATCATTTCGCGCACTTGTGGGTCCTAATGCCAGCGGAAAGACGACATTCCTGGACGTCGTCGCACTGCTGAGCGAGTTGCTTCGTAATCGCGGCGACGTTGTCGAAACAATTCAGAATCGCAGCACCAACTTTCAGAAATTGCTTTGGATGGAACAAGGGACGGCGTTCCAGCTTGCGGTCGAAGCTGAGATGCCGGAATCCGTTCAGAATGCTATGGCGCCGGATAAACGACGATTCAATAACGTGCGATACGAACTGGAGATTGGTCTCGATACATCGACAAACGAGATTGGACTGAATCATGAAACACTCTGGCTGCTTGAGCCAGAGCCGGTTTCAGCACGAGCACAACGCGAACTTTTTCCGGCCGAACGATCGGAGATGCCGTCGATCCTGTGCACCGCCGGCAAGAAAAGACAGACAACCCTGACGAAGACACCCGGAGGCAATGACAACTACTATACTCAGGGAAGGCAGAGCTACAAACCTTCGTTCAAGCTGGGCCGCGGTCGTTCTGCGTTAGCGAATATTCCAGCCGATACAGAGAGTTTTCCAGTCAGCATTTGGTTCCGGGACTTTCTTGAAAAGGGCGTACAGTCCTTTGTGCTGAACAGTCAGAGCATTCGAAATCCCAGCCCACCAGGGCTGGGAAGAGCATTCCTGCCTGATGGTTCCAATTTGCCGTGGGTCATCGCCGAACTGCAGAAGGATGAGTTCCGATTCCGTAGCTGGCTGGACCATGTGCGCACGGCCCTCGGAGACATTCAGAATATTACGACAATCGTTCGTCCCGAGGATCGCCACTGTTACCTGACTGTCGAATATGACAACGGTGCGAGTGTTCCTTCATGGCTGGTCTCTGACGGGACCCTGCGTTTATTGTCTCTCACGATTCCTGCATATGTTCCCGATTTACAGGGCGTATTCCTCATCGAAGAACCTGAAAACGGCATCCACCCTCGTGCCATCGAGACTGTCCTGCAGTCCCTGGGATCCATGTACGACAGCCAGGTGCTGGTGGCGACTCATAGCCCTGTGGCCCTGAACATGCTGGACCCGTCCCACGTGCTCTGCTTTGCCAAAGACGCTAACGGAGCCACAGACATAATCTCGGGAGACGAACATCCCGCCCTCCGCGACTGGAAACGTGGTGAGCCCGACCTTGGAATCCTGTTCGCCTCTGGAATTCTAAGCTAAGCGAGGGTTCCATGCAGGATCTTGTACTGCTTGTTGCCGATAAGAACGCTCAATTTGCGCTGCGCGGAGCATTGCAAAGGCCGCAGGCAATGGGGATTCGCAGAATCGAGTTCGATTTCAGAGTCCATCCCGGTCGAGACGGGGGAACGCGAAAGACCGGACCAGAGATCCTTAAACTCGAAAAAAGACGTTTTCGTCATGCAATGCTAATTAGGGATTTTGAGGGCAGCGGATCTGAATGTACTGATGCAGTCAGTCTGGAAGAACATCTCGACGTACGACTGAACAACACCTGGCATGGATGTGCAAAATCAATCGTCATCGAGCCTGAATCCGATATTTGGCTATGGGGTTCTGATAATACAATGCAGCAGGTTCTCAGATGGACTGCTCCCATCCCAATTCGTACCTGGCTTCAAAATCGAGGATATAATTTTAATTCCGAAGGAAAACCGGAACGACCGAAAGAGGCTTTTGAAGAAGTTGTTCGACGGTGCCAGCTACCGCGGTCCTCGTCACTTTATGAGGAGATTACCGGAAAACTGAGTCTCAAACGCTGTACTGATTCCGCGTACCATCGATTGGCAGCAAAGCTGACCGAATGGTTTCCGGCTCCTGCAATTCCACAGTCTGACATTCGCTAAGCGATGAATGCACCGTGGGAAAACTCGGCGATCGACCACGGACAATCCCGCGCGCCCTGACCCGGACGATTCCTCGACAATCGCTGCAACGTTCTGTCGGCCTAATTTTGCACAGCTGCGTCTGCGGCAGGCTGCAGGGACAAAAGCAGTTGCAGGGCTTCCCGGTAGCGGGGAGCGATTTCCAGTGAATAAAGTACATGCCGCTTTGCCCTGTCAGGTTCTGCATCCTTTACCAGTCGGGCAATTCGAAAATGCAGTCGGGCAGCATCGTCCGGCTGAAGCTGCAGCAGACTTTCAAGGGCACGTGCTGCCGCCGTCTGATCCCCAGCCTGCTCGGCGGCACTCGCCATGCGAATAATGGCATCCGGCTGAAAAGGGTCGATGGCCAGAACATCGTGCCCAAGCTTTGCGGCCATGGCAAATTCGCCCCGATTAAAGAACAATTCCTGCAAACGAAGAACGGCCGGAAGGTCATCAGCGTTTCGCTTCAGATGCTCCGCCAGTATCAGCTCTTCCTTGTCTGAGCGACTGGTTTGACGGTAAATGCCGGCCAGAAGAACTCTCGGGCCGTTCGTGCTGCCGTCCTCGGGAACGAGGCTGATCAAAGACTCCAGCAACAATTCGGCTGCATCCAGTCGCTTCTCATTGATCCACTTGGCCGCCAGAGAAAGGCCAGCAGGAAAATTCTTCGGGTGTGTTTTGACAAACTCTTCAAGACCGAGATCGCCTCTTCTTCCGGCTGCACCCACCTGCTCCAGTTCCTCCAGATCAAATTCAGCTTCAGGCGCATACAACCGGGCCTGTGCTTTCAGAAATTCCGCGAAAGATGCTTCCAGCGGTTCGAGGCCATTCGTGTTGCGAGCCAGTGCATCATTGACTGAAAGTCCGGTTTTCAGATCATTGAGAACAGCCGTGAGGGCCTCCATTCCAAATTCGGCGACCAAATGTTCCACCACCATCGATGATTCATAATAGGCGAAGTTCAGATCCTCTCCGCTTCCGGCTGTCAGGAAAGCGCTGCTCAGCTTTCCCACCGGAGTGACTTTTCCGTCGAGCACCCGATCACGAAAATCTGCGTTCATCCTCTGCCCCCAGCGACTGTCGAGCCGCCTTTCCTCATAGACAGAAATACCTTCACTGAGCCAGCGGGGAATCCTGTTGTCGGTCATCTGCAGAGTAATGACGTGACAGAATTCATGCCACAGAATCGATTCCCAGTTGGAGGGGTTTTCGCGACGGGTTGCCGGACTGTTTGCCGTTATGACTTTACCAAAGCAAACACCCAGAAACCCGCTGACATCCGGCATGCCAAAGGTTCGCACTGCAAAATCGTCAGCTCGGGGAAAGATTTCCACGACGATCGGGCCTTCAGGAACGAACTGATAACGGCTGCTGAGCTCCACATGCGCCTTCTCCAGCAGAGCGAGCACCTGCGAACCGTAAACAGCGGCTTCTCTGGCTTCCATCCGCACATGAAAACGCTCGCTTTCCAGCGTTCGGAATTTGTCGAGACTGCCTTTCAGCTGCAGTAAATTGAACAGGGTGGTGTTATAACCGTCTTTCTTGTGCGCCTGATCGGCAAGTTCCCAGCCGCTCGTTTCGTCACCAAGCCGAAGCAAATCCTGAGCCAGCTGAATGCGGGCTTCCTGAAAATCGGGATCTGCCTCCAGCGATTTTCTCTGGTAGGCAGCACCTTCGGTAAACCGATATTTCTGCGACAGCTTCCGACCAATCAAATGTTCAACCCGTGCGTTCTTCAGAGAGAACCTGATGGCCGCATCGTGACTTGCCTGTTCAGCTTCAGAATCGTTTCGAAGATGATGAATCACAGCCTGCAGAGCATGAGCTTCAGGACTGTGAGGGTTGACTGAAAAGATTTGCTGCAAAATCTGTTCTGCTGTGGCGTATTCTTCTCCGTCAATTTGATCTTCCGCCAGCTGCTGAAGAGCGGGCGAAAAATTTGGGTTGATTTCAAGTGATTTCTTCATCAGTTCGACGCTGGCTGGCCGATCGGAGCCGCGCAAGGCCGTCGACAAAGCAAACAGGATTTCGGGATCCGCCGGGAACGTTTTTTCTGCCGGCCGCAAAATCTCGGCAGCCAGCTGGAAATCACCTTTCGCGTTTGCAAGTTCTCCCGCTGCCAGAAATCCATCCGGGTGAGTTTTGAAATTCCGTCGTGCCCGTTCGAAAAATCCCTCCTGAACATCCCGAGCATCTGCACCAAGTGCCAGTGCTGCTTTTCCAAGGGCCACCAGGTCATCCGCGTCGGTGTACCGCCAGCTGGCGGATGAGACCAGCCGTTCGATTTCCACGAGGGCACTGGCAGCCTGATCGGGCAGGCCATTGGCAAACGCGATGTCAAATTCCAGCATGCGTAATCGCACGCTCCAGGCATAGCGTTCAAGTCCGGATTTGACCGTTTCCGCTGCCTCGGGATATTTCCCGAGAGCCAGTTCCGAACGAATCTTCAGGATTGGCCATTCTTCTCCATAGCTTCGGTTGGCGATTGCCTGAGTCGTTGCTGTCAGACATTCCTGATACTTCCCGTTTCGAAGCATTTCCTGGCACTCAGCCAGAGTAGCAGGCTGAGCTGCAGCCTGAGGCGAAACAACAGCAGCGATTAGCGGATCAACTCCGGGGGCCAGAATTCCGCAGCTGAACGCGAGCAGCAGTGTCGGCATTGAACGCAGCATCGGAACCCTCACGCAGCCGCGCCTGAACGCAGGCAGGTTTTGTCTTAATGCAATTGATATCAGTACACACAACATCACAACCCTGAACAGGCAGTTGTGCAGTTTGTGCCAATCATCAGGATAACTCCGAAACAGTCGACTGCACAGCGCAATTGATACAGTCGCTGCAGATGTTGAAAATTCTCAACAGCATCACCCAATCCGGCGAAACGTCAGAAAAGGACGACCCGCACCTTCGGAAAGGTTCTACGCTTTTCCTGACGGCAGCTGCTCTGGCAGCAATTGCCAGTGAGGGATCAGGGAATTCGTCGTAATCAAAATGGAAACTGTGGAGAATATGGTTATGCAACAGCGTCAATTGCAGGATCTTGTTCGGGAAAAACAGCGCTGTAGTGTGAGTTCGACGGCCGGTCTGAGAGATGTGGCGCTGCGATTCATCACAAGCGACAGCGATGTGCTGGCGGTGACTGATTCAGCAGGCCAGTTTCAGGGAATCGTCACTGAAAGTGCGGTCGTTCGAGCACTTCTGGCACATCCGGCCTCTTCGATGACCATAGAGTCCCTGGTGATTGCTCATGTCGATTCTGTTCGAGTTTCTTCCACTCTGAATTCTGTCCTGCATCTGTTTCGGTCCTCGTGCCATACAGCCATACCGGTTGTCGACGACACAAACCATTTGTGCGGACTGCTTCTTCGCCGTGATGTGATGTCCACACTGCTTGATGAATTGCAGCAGGAATCGTCGGGACGTTCTGTGGCAGCCCCTCTCAATGAACAGACCGGGGCGACGACAATCCCATCGGCTCACCTGAACCGTGATCTGACAGCTCCGTCAGCTCGCATTGATCAACCTGAGAAACAACTGCCGGCTGCGAATTCCGCTCCGGATGATAGCCGACAGCCGCGGCCACACTTTTTCTCCGGCGACGAGGCTCGTCGACGTCTGGGATCAATCACGGACTTCCGCGGCGGATTCAATGAGAACCCCTGGTAAAATTTTCTCGGGTGGCAACTGCTTTACCAGCTTTGCTGGGGGAGCAGGTTTTAATACCTCCCCTCCCGCGCAGCGAAGCGAAGTGGGAGGGGTCGGCCGAAGGCCGGGGGAGGGCACGCCGCGGGTTGCACTCAACGCCGTCCCTATAACACCCTCCTCACGTCCAAATAACACCCGCGCCCCGAAGTTCACCAGCCCCCTCCCGATCTTGCTTCGCTCG
>JALHMY010000018.1 GCA_022843805.1 Fuerstiella sp. | reverse complement strand
TTTTGCCGATTTTAACCATTTCAACTGTCTCCTTGGGTGAAAGCATTGAAACAACACTTCCCAACATGGCAGATGATTCGGTCCTGTGTTTTCTAAGTCATTCGGGCCACGTACCAGGGGTCAGGTCCAATAGTGTTCGGCACGAAATTTGCGCCGCCTCACACATGAGAATCACATTTGTTTTGGCACGCTTTTCGCGCATAGCCCTGGCAGTGAATCTCTAACCTGCCGGAGTGACATTGCGAGTTGAACCTCGTGGCCCCGGACCCGGAACAACCTGATGCCCAACCTGCCAGCACTGCATCGCCAGCACTGCATCGCCAGCACTGCATCCGCGGCGAATGCGGTACCGTCGGATGACGCACCCGGTCAGGCTCGCCGATCGCTTTTGAAGTTGCGCAGTTATCAAGTAGATCATCCTGCGGCCCTGAATTCGACTGGGATTGCGGCTGCAAGCAGGCGTTTGAGTTTTTCGATGCCTCCGGAAGTTTTTAGTCGGTCCGCCATGTATTTGAGTTCACGGCCTTCGCATTCCTGACGGTAGGCCATACAGAGCCGGTGCAGCCGTTGAGTTGCCCACCATTGGCGAGTCTCCTCACTCAAACGGCGATCCTGCATCCGCTTCGCACGTTCTGTTTCGAGAAACAGAATTGTTGTGATCGCCATATTCACCCACGCCTCAACGGCCTCGAATTTCTGAAAGCGATACTGAGAAAAACCCAGCGTCGATTTCAGTTCCTTGAAGAACAATTCGATCTGCCAGCGAAGCGAATACAGTTCGATCACCTCACTGACACTCATATGGGTGGCATTGGTCATCAGGATTTTCACATCTTCCGGAGCCGCTGATTCCAGGTTTTTTTTCGTTGTCGAAAAAACAAGCTGGACGCGGCCAACGCTGCGGACATCCCGTTTTTCCTGATAGGCGTAGTACACGCGAGTTTTCTGTTTCGGCCCCACACGCCACTTTGACAATCGCCGGTAACCGGCATACTGCCCCGTAGACGCCTGCAGCCTGATCGTTTTCAGCGACAGAGTGGTCCAATCCTTCAGACGAGAACGCAGCCGTGGGCGTTCACCTTTCGGTCCTTCGTAAACACGTTCCGGGTTCGCCGGGACGATCCATGTATAACGTCGATCTTCACAGGCCTGATGAACGACCGCGGCGTCATACGCCGTGTCGCCCAGAACAATGACTTCTGCATCTTCCGGCATTTCAAGCCCGCGAATCAGATCCGCTGCGGCCATGGCAGTCGAGCGATGCTGCAGGCCCTTCTTCTGACAGTACTCTTTGGTGTAGTACGGAATCTGGTACGCAATGCGAGATCCGGACGGAGTGATCAGCAATCCGAATGTATAACTGTGGCAGACTTTGGCTCGGACTTTTGGTCGAACGCGTTTCCCTCGCTTGCTCTTCGTCGGAGATGCCGTGCCTCCTGTCCGGCGGTGAGTGCTGCTGAACGTATTCTCCGTTTTTCCGCCAGCCTGGCTGACGAGTGTGGCATCAACGACAAAGACAAATTTTCCGCGAGTGGACTCCATTTGCATCAGGACGCGTCGCGGCACATCATTGAAGTCATTCTTCTGCCAGCGTGGACGAGCCAGAAACCTGGTCAACTGGCCGCGATGAATGGCTTCCGAAGCGATGCTGCCGGACGCCTGAGAACACGACATGCGACCACGATGCAGAATGAAAGCCAGCACCATTCTCAGGACCATGGTCCTGGCAAATTCTGCCAAACCTGATTTCGCAATGAATGACTTGAGAGCCGGAGCTGATTCTGAAACAATCATGATCGCGAGTCCTTCCGCTGGCTGGTGATATTCAACCGATCTCGGTTATCGGAGTGGACTCGCGCTTTTTCTGCAATACCAGTTTGCTGCCCCCTTCCAAAATAGCGCAACTTCAAAACCGATCGCTCCGTCATCATTTGGCCACAAGACACGAGCAAACTCTGTGTTCGTCTGATGAATCCGCGTCGCACGTGGATGGAGCCTGAATTCCGTGTGGGCATTTCTGTCAGAGAAGGCTCGCGTGCTGGTGCCTGGCTGTCGAAAAGACGGCGAAACGCTGGCCCAGCTTCTTCCGAAACACAGCTTTGCCGGCATTCCTGTAAGCGATGATGCGGCCGTGTATCAGGGATTTACGAAGGCTCAGAAATGCTGGGCACATCTGATTCGCAAAGCCATTCGCTTTACTCTGTTGCAGCCGGATAATGCTGAGTACAAAGACTTTCTGGGGGGTCTGCTGGCGGTCTTCACAAAGGCAAAGCGATCATCCGCCGATCAGCGTCTGAAGGAATCAGGCCGCGCGGCACGGGTCGCGGAATTATTCGATGATGTGTGCCAACTGTGCTTCGCTCGCTGCGGTGACGAGAGCCTTGAGCCGAAGTCAGGTGATGAAACAGATCGCGAATTCCATAATCTTGCCCACGAGGTCGCGCGACTGTCGTGCGACGAAGAGTTATTCACGTTTGTGCTTCATCCGGAAGTTGATGCGACAAACAATGAAGCTGAACGCAGTCTTCGAGGTGCGGCTCAGGACCGCCGAACCGGTCGCACGAGCAAAACTCTTCGAGGTGCTCAGCGGCGAACAATTCTGATGAGCGTGCTCGAATCTTTGAAACTGCACCTTGCAGAATTCACACTCGACAGTGTGCTGACGGAAGTCCAGTCATGGTGGCATCGCGGCGAAAGCCTTTTCGATCGCCTTGTAGAAGAATGCGGGCTTGACCCACCGACTGATTCCCGCCTCGACAAACTTGTCCCGCTCCCGAAAACTGCCTGAAAATTCAGCTGGTCTGAAGTTCTGCGAAGAAATGGACGGCTACTCTTCAAACAGCGGCTTGATACGCAATCGGCTGATCAATTTAACACCAAACAAAGCATTCAAAACAAAAATCCCAATCTAAAAACAAAAAAAACGAATCGACTAGCAAACGAGGTTGCCGGACGGTACAAAAAACAACGTCTAATGGTGACTCACAGCCCCTTCAACACGGAGTACGAAATGTGATCATTGAGAAACCTTAGTTTGGGAGTTTTAACACTCTGTTTCGTTGGCGTTGCCGGAACACTGTTCGCGAGTAGTCATCCAGATTGTAAAAACAAGATTGTAGACGACCCCTTATGTTTGAGACCAGCCAAATGGCCGGGTGAACCGTCTGGCCACTGTTCTGTGATGCCATGCACCTTTGATTGTGTGGGCCGCTTCGTGAACCACGAAGGTGGTGCCAAAAAAGTGGCAGGGAATTTAAGAGCTGTGGGTGGGCTTACGAAGTATATATGCATTCAGAGCCAGGTTTGTGTCAGTATAATACTTACGGGCTCTGATTGCCTAGGCCTAGGATGTACGCTTGGCGGAGTGGGGGCCTGCGGTTTATGTACCGCGAGTAGGGTAGAAACTACTCAAGAAGTTCCGACCTTGGGCGGATGCGAGGAAGGAAGTTCGGTCTGATCCCCACAGTCTGTCGGTCCATCTGAGTTCCTTATGCGTCCAAGTGCGGAAAGATGGACGGTTGAAATCCAGCACTCGAGTGAGAACGACGCTTCGACAAACCACTCAGTTCCACGCCATTTGATGAGGTGGATTTCTTTAAAAATTCGGTTTTTCTGTCTTTGTTGGTGTCGCTGGATAAGGCGGCCAACCAACAAAAATCCCCGAAGGGCCACTTTCTCTAGCTCCGTCGTGCTATTGATTCACTTGTCTACTATCATATCGCAGCCTTCATGAAGTCCTTTAACGCTAGAGCATTTGCTTTAATGTGCGCCGTGGTTTGGCTAACTACGATTTACTCAAAGTCGTCCAATTCTCAGCCACTTTTATTGGACTTTGTTCCAAATGCAGAGCGTGCAAAAGTCCTCCGGTTCTTATCGACTTCCGCGGAAAAGAATCTCGGGGCGATTAAGACATGGTGTGGAAAGTACGAAACGTCCACACAAATTTTGTGTCCTCTAAGTGGGATTAAAGCGGGTAATCCGATACTCGAGATTCCCGCCGAAAATGGCATACTTTCCGAAAGTGGTGTAGTTGAGTTTTCCTTGGATTTGGTCGATTCCAGAATCTTCACATCAAGGAAGATGGAGGCTCCTGTTTACACATATGATAACGGTGAAGGAGCGCAGACGGTGGACATCACGAAGGCAACCTATGTTCCCGAGCGACAGTTCGATCAATCAATCGTTACATCAGAACATTACCTTAGTTTCAGGCCGTTGAAGCACTACAATCAACTGGAGGAGTTTTTTCCCGCGCCGTTAGATCCAGATGTCTTCCCGCATCGGATGGCGTTCCGACAGTCGGTGAGTGACGTGCCCAGATTTCAATCCAGTTACGTTGACCCCCGACACTTTTTTGGCCATCAATTGCAGACATACAGCAGACTGTTTGAGACGCTTGCTACGGCATTAGAAGGTGGGCTGTCGGATTCAGATTTTAATGCAGTGGACCAGAATCTCAGCATTTCAATGAGAAAGGAGGGAGACGCTACGGTATTTCAGGTTGAAATGGCTTACGAAATTAAAGGTATGGATGCTACGCCCGACAGCAAGAAAGCGGTGCAGACGACGCTGCACAGTTCAGCTGTTGGCTTCAATGTGCTTGATTTCAAACTGACTTCTCCTAAAACAGGAAAACTTCATACCGCCAAACAGTATGAGTATCGCGAGGTAGATGGTTTGTTTGTTCCTTCATTCGTTCAGGAGAAGATCTTAGATGTAGAGACTGGTGAGCCCATTCGGGTTTCTACATTCAAACTGATCGACGTTGTGATTAACGAACCAATCGATCCTTCAACATTTGCTTTTGCGAAATTTGAGATGAAGGACGGTGAAAGAATTTACGACAGAATCGAGAATAAACTCTTTCTTTATCGCGACGGAAAGCTTGTTGACCCAGGTGATTCACTCTATCAAAAACCAGACCTATCGGTGGCACCGTGGTATCGTCGTTGGTTACTTTGGCTCAATATAGCGATCGCATTTGTTTTCCTTTTGTGGGTCACCAGAAGGAGGTTTCGGCGAGATGAGCTTCCACCGGGTACGGGTACGAACTCTCCCTGAAATCAAGTCGAAGCGGATGCGTCTAGTTGTCTGCGCGATCTGCATCACTCATGTTGTGGTAGTGGCAGGTGTGTCGGCAACCAAGACTCCAAACATTGATGAGGTTGCTCACCTGACGTCAAGATTACTGATCTGGGAACAGGGTCGGTATGACTCGTATATGGTTAATCCACCCCTTCCCCCTCTATTGGCATCTGCGCCAATTTCATTTTTTGATTACAACAGTGATTGGGAGTTTCATCGGACGCAAGCGTGGGGAATCGGAGCACGCCCCGAGTGGACAGTAGCGGAAGAGTTTGTTCGGCTGAATGCAGAAGACGTTCGTCTAATGTTTACGATAGCACGATGGGCATGTATTCCATTCTCCGTTTGCGGAGCAATCGGCTGCTGGTGCTGGTCACGCGAGATTCTTGACGAACGTGCTGCGACAGTGGCGGTATCATTATGGTGCACCTCACCTAATGTATGCGCTTGGGCGAGTACATTATGCCCAGACGTCCCGGAAGCGGCACTTGGTGTATGGGCATAAGCAGTGAACTTTGCAGGGCGGCGGGGACTGTCAAAGGTGTCTTGGTGGCTCGGCACTAGCAAACACAACTTGTATAGGAGTTAATGGTGGTACTGGGTGTACCGGCAGTGGTAGCGTGGATTGCGGAATAAGGAGGACTAATGCGGAATGTAATGAGACTCAAGGTTGTATTGGGGGCATTCAAAATGGTTATTGTAGTTCAGTCGCTTCTAATTGTACACACTAACATGTGTCTTCAGTTCGGTCTTTCACACTTGAGTTGCCCGTCAAACTAGGGACTGTCGATTACGGGATGCGTGAGTTTGAATGATCAGTTGTAGACTGTTTACGTGTTCAATGGATTTAATCTGCTTCGATGGGTAGGTTTAGTAGGTTGCATGCCTGAAAGGAGGTGGATAATGACGTTGACTCAAAAGCAGATCATCAGTAGGCGGAGTTTTGTGAATTGGCAATGGCTTTCATGTGTCAGATGGGCCGTATGTTTGTGCTTTTTAGCAACATGTGCATCCGGGCTGAGTGCCAATACTTTTGATGTCGAGGCATTCAAGAGTGCGAATGTCGAGCAGCAGCGGGAAATCCTGCGTACAAGCATTGAGACGTGGCTCGCGGGATTGCGGAACTGTCAATTCACTTCCACGACTCGGAGCGGCGAGCGTGTTGTAAATGGCGGCAAAGTCCAGGAATCCGACGACTGGAGTACGACGTTGGAATTCGTCATCAGGCGAGTTGATGAATCTTACTGGTTGCAGACAAAGATGTTTGCAAATGATTTGCCGTCGGGGCCATTCATCGAATCAGAATCCAGTTTCGATCGAGACGAAGGAGAGTCTCGGGGACTAATGATTACCAATGGTGGACGGACCTTGTTGCAGGGGCGGAGAGACAGCATTATGGATGACTCCGTTTACCTGAACCCTGCGTCTCAGTATTTGTGTGACACTCCGGATCCAGAAGGAATTCGATTGTATTCAGCACTTCTGGCCTCAATGACTCAGTGGAAGTGTCAGCTTGTGGAGGGGGCGGGAGAAGTCGTGATTGAATATCCCTACCGACACCCAAAGCTGGAGTCAAATGAAGTTGACGGCACCTGTACGATTTCATTCAGCTACAACGGACAATTTGTCCCTGTCCGGTATACCCAGTCATACTGTTTAACATTCAGCCCACGGAAGCCGACGCAAAGATTGGTGGCAAGATTCAGCAAGGCAGATAGCGATAATCGCCTGGCGGTGCCACTGCTGATCGAAGAAGTGGTGACGTCGTCAGCGATGGGGGAAGATAAATGTATCTTTACAAAAACAGACATAAAAGACATGACATTGGGTCACTTGACGAAGACAGATTTGGCCCTTAAGTTTCCCGTCGGAACAAGAGTGGTAGATGTCATTGACGGTGTCTCATACACCGTCGAGAGTGACTCGAAAAAGACCACGGTGAAGCAGCCGCTTGACCAGGTTCCTCTGACGAAGACGGGAGATGTGTATCGGCGAAGTTGGTCACCGGTTACAGTTGTAGTGGTAACTATCAACTGCCTTCTTCTCGGTTGGTTGGTGGCGAGGATGATTTTCTCTGCTCGGGCTAGAAAACGAAACACCATAAAAGAAACCTAAGCGGGCAAAATGGAGTTTTGCAGTTGATTGCGTATGGGTTCTTCTGAGATTTTCGTGGCTAATCCGGGCTGGGTTTCAGGCTGAGTTTTCCGCAGAAAAAGAGAATTCGAATTCGATAGTGTTCAAAGATTCGAAAGCCTCGTGCCGATGACTTGATGGACTGGATGCGGCTGTTGAATCCTTCGGACGGTCCGTTGCTGATTGGTGCGGAGAACCATGTGTTCGGCGTCAATGAAACCGTTCACGGATCGGTGAGTAGTTTCGGAGCAGATTGACCATTCAGGCTGGCGTTGACGGCGTCGCAAAGCCATTGATAGATCGGTCGTTTCCGGAGGCGGCAGGTTTCCGAAATCGTCAGCATTCGTTCAGTGAAGCGACTTCCCGCTTTACTCTGAGTTCCGAATGAGAGCTTCCGATAGATCACGGCAGGACGCAGTGCGCGTTCGGCTGTGTTGTTGGTCGGTTCGATGCCCTGAATGTCGGCAAACGTCCATAACCAGTCGCGGTGTTCGTGCAATTCTTTGCACATTCCCTTCGGGAGTTTGTTTCCGCTGCACCTTCCTCGCATCAACAGGTTATTCACCCTATTGCGAACGGACTGGATCTGTGCCTGAAACGTTTCCCAGGAAATTTCGCCCGACTTATGCCGATGCCAAATGCTGAATATGATTCTGACTTGTCGTTTCAAATCGAAGCAAAAGGGGGGCAGGTCTCATTCTTTGGTCTTTTCCTTGGTCGAGTTGTGGATTCAAGCCGAGGACGAACCTCTGTAAAGGGCCAGCTGGGAACTATTTTTCTGGAATCTGAACGGGCGGCTGCTGGCCTTTGTTTTTATTGGCTTTGTTGGTTGTTTTGGATCTTCTCGGAACCACTTGTGGAGCACTGATTTTCTCCGCGAACTTCAGCGTTCCTGTATCTTTCAGATGACGCACCTCTCCGGCCGGCAGAGGCGATCGGGTGGGCAAACCTTCGTTCTCGTAGACTTCATCGAGTGAACGGACGGAGCGACCGCCTCCCGGAAGAACGGCTGCCGACTTGACCCCTTTGGTGGTGCCGCCACGACGCTTTTCTCCGGTGGCCGTGACTCGCAGTCCCGCCAGTAATGTCCGGATCAGCTTTCGAAATCCGTTTTTTTGTGTAGACGCCAAACGGAAAAGGACTCGAATTCCCGCAAATGATTTTCCAGCATCATGTTACGTAAATCGGCTCTCTCCGAAACACGCGCGCATCGTTACGTAGAGAGTCCCTTCCGGGGAGCTTTTCTGGAAGCAGCGGACTGCCGCAGACAACCGGGTTATCGAAAGACGCCGAGAGGTTTCCTCTCGGCGTCTTTTCGTTTTTCCCAGTCTTTTGTGCGGTTTCCGCGTTCTCGCGTCTTACGCGAGACCTCTCTACCCGCCGCCACCGTTACTCGCCTGCGGACAAAAAGGCGCCCGAGAGGCAGAATTAAAGGCAAACCTCTCCGACTCTCTGCTCCAAGCCACGTTTCGAGTTAACAGCCCCGTCCCTTCCGGGGTGCTGGTTTTTGAATCGCGAATTGGGACGTGCGAGTTAACATTCGATGGCAGCGGTACGAGACGGTATTGAGCCGTTCATGATGCCTCCTGGATTACGCACGTCGCTGGAAAAAGTTGACAAACCACCGTGTGGCATTACGGATCGAATGCCACTTCAACTGCTTCCCCGCCTTTCAGTGTCACGGTCCGTGCTGCAATGGGCACTTCATCTCGCTGTAAAGTGATTGTCCAATTGCCCGGCCAGAGCTGTGTGAATGTACATCCAGATTGTTCCAGGTTCATTGGCGGAATTGCATCGACGGCCATCCCGTTTTCGCTCGCCCGAATGCTGACATTCTGGTCATATCCAGTCGCCAGACTGACTTCGACCCGGAGCGAGCTTCCGTCGCGAAGTGTTTGAGGCGCAGTGTCCACTGAAGCGTCTTGAACCTCTGCATCCTGAATGGAACACCACCCCGCCGTCGGATCATGCGCGTAAATCTGATAAACATCAGGCGGCAGATACCTCAGGCAGAAATTTCCATCATTATCACAGCGTGCGTGTCGAATGGTCCCATGATTTCGGCCTTTCGCAATCACATGAATCATGCGTTCAGATTCCTTTTGCGATTGAACAGAACCGGTGATACAGCCAGCTCCGAGAGGAATCGTTACGTCAATGGGAGCATCGGCGACTTCAATCTCAGTTCGATACAGCTCACTTTCCCACCCTATGCTTCCCAGCCAGTCACCGACAATCAATTGATATCGTCCGGGTGAAACGCCACTCAAAGTAATCTCCGACGACTTTGTGGTCGTCCAGTCTGCATTCGGAAATACTCCTGGCTCAGAGATGACAGGCTCGATGTCGACTTTGAACATGGGATCGCGAGTGTTCACATTGCCGGTTTTGCGCGATGCATTCAATCCACTTCCTGTACGCCGATGAAGTTCAGAACCGTCTCCGATGATGATCCTGCAGCGAACAATGTCTTTCCTGGCGGGATCGAAGAACTGAACAACTGTAGTTTCCCCTTCGACGATGTTGGCCAGCATCGTGTCTGATTCCAGGATGTCAGCCGATGCCCAAAATGGCAAGTTCACGGATGCGCGGCCTACTGGTACATTTTCTACTCGGAATTGTCCGTATCCGTCTGTTTTGAAGCTAATAGATTGGAGGTGTGAGAATTCGTTCTCATTTGAATTGCCTGATGAATCTGAAAAGTAAATCACACCATCAGCAAACTCCTCAACAAGTGGTGTCTTGTCAGGTTCCCCTGCCCCGTAGCAGGGCTTTGCGTAAGCGATTCCGCTTAATGTTCCGGTGCCACTCAACGAGAACAAGCCAGTATTCACGTCAGAATCTGAGACTTCGATCAGTGTGCTCATGGGGGAAACGGCGTCACCTCCAAGTGCGAGGATGTATTGCCCAGACGCGACATGTGTGAATTGAAACTCACCGGACTCGTTCACTGAAACCTGTTTTCTCCCCATTTCCTGACGCTGCGAGGTTTCTGATGTCGCTTCCTCCTTCTGGAGTCGCTTCGGCAGAAGATGGGCCTTTATCTCACCTTCGTGCTGCTCACGATTCGAAACGAACCCAGTAACGGACACGCCTCTCTTCAACTGCACCTGGAGTGCCCTTGAAGTATCAAACTCAGGCACCACACTTTCCCATAATGCGAAGCCTTCCGCACGAACCCCCACCCATACAACATCTTCGTCGCCATAATCGCGGTCCGTCCTGATCGCGATTGCGAACCGATCGTCTCCATTGACGGTGTCGTTTGTACATTTCCATGATCGAGGTTCACGGCCTGAACCGGCGGACAGCCTAAAACTTTGGACCGAGTCTCCACCCTCGGTGGTAACCATTCCCGTTAGCAACGGAAGCGGTTTGAGAACGACAGTGACATGATCAACCTGTTCCGATGACACATTTTTCTCGGAATCCAGATAGCCATTCTTTTCAAAGGAAAGCGCATACGCATTCGAATCGGAAAAGGCACTCTTTGCAGGGCTAAGCAAAACGAACGTTCCAGTCGTGTCGGTTGTGGCCTCTTTTCCATTGCCATCTGACACTTTGACTTCGCTTAGCGGATTCCCGCTCCCGTCATGTACTGTCCCAGAAATCGACGGGCCTTTGTGAAGTTCAATCCGAACTTCCTTAAACTCTGACTGCTCACTGGAGAAATCAGCACTCCACTCGGCATCAAAATATGCTTCGTGACGTATGCCGATTCCACATTGAGCATCAACGCCAAAAAGTTGAAACTCACCGGTTTGTGTAGTCTCGACGAATCTGTAGCGATCTGGCACAAACAGGGGTGGCGCAAAGATGATAGGCGACACGATGGCGTTCCCGACCGGCGTTCCAGTCGCAGCATCGACAACTACGCCAGATACGAATACGCCTCGTTCGACAAGCACTTCCAGCCGTCGCTTAGTATTCAAAGCAGTCAGAACCAGCGTCTGCAGAGTGCCATAGCCGCCTGTCAGATCCTTTCCCTCAATGCGAATTCTGATTTCGCAGGCGACCGGCGCAATGATTGAAATCAAACCTTCCGCTGACTTGACTGTGGCTGGCCGAGAAAGGTGAGGAGAATACGTGGCCAAGTCCGTTTCGAGTTCGTAGGAGTAGCGGAACTCGGTGACCGGATTTTTTGTAACAGAATCCAGGACCACGATCGTTAATGGAGATGGGTCCGGCCCTGGAGTTTTCAGAGCGGACTCACGAGACACCCATTCAGTTCCGTTCTGTCCGATCAGCTTGTTGCCCTGCAGTTCAAATTGAAATTCCTCGCCATCATTGTCGATCACGAGCGTGGAACCGGATTTTCGAAAGCGTCCTTCTTCGAATCTGAATGCATTGCGGCCAATGAAATAGGTCCCGTCGTCAGTGAACTCGACGCACGATTGGCGTGCTGTGGAAACAAACGTTCCTTTCGGAATGTCTGAGAACAAAGGCGTCGTGGGTGGGGAGGTATCGGTAACCTCGAATGATTGCGAGCGGTCAACTGCAGATTTGTCGCGCGGTGGTTGCAGAGCAACAACGAAAGCAACTGCGAGCAGTGAAATCAGTGAAACTGAAACGCAGACTCGCGTGGTAGATAAGATTACTCGGGATTCCGATTCGGATATCTGATCGTAGTTACTCATGCGAGCCTCCTGCGTGCATCGTACGACTCGCGAGTCGGACTGTCACTGGAAGACGTGCGAGAACTCGAATCCAACATTGTTCGATCCCTGGAGATTCTGGTGAGCAAAGGCTGGAGTATCGTCCATTCCCCATTCCCTTCGACCGCTCGGGATGCGAGAATGAGTTGTCGTCTAACTGTGATAGTACCGAATGCCTCATTCTTGAACGCCGGCACTGACAGATTCTTCTGATTTCTGATCCGGCGATTCTTGCACTCTGCCTCTGCCAATTTGCCGGGACACGATTTAAGATCTCTCGTCCGTCGCTCAGCCATTACGGCTATGCGGCACAGTTCAACTTGTCTTATCCGGATGGTGTCGTGCCATTCGGAAAGATCACGTTTCGTTCGGTCTGAGGGCACCGCCAATGAATTTCTTACTACTATTCGTGCTTTCATTGACCGCAGGTGAGACATACGCCTGCGTTGTGACCATCGATCGGGTCGGGCAAGTTGCCTTGCCACCGGGTGATTGGCTGCTTGAGTACGCGTTCACACCCGACATCAAAACGAACGATCCGGACATCTACGTATTCAAGAAGCGAGGTGACCGGCTCGAACGTCTCACAATCGAGAGATATGGCCCTCATATCGCCGGTCCAATCGATTCCTATTTTGACTCCATCGGAGACCTGATGGCGAATGGTATCCCACTTCGACTGTTGAACTACAAGAGTAAAGGCGAACACGATACTGTCGACTTGCTAAGAGACCCGTTCGTCATTCACCGGACGGGTGATCGAATAAGAGCCAAAGGGGTTTCGTACATTTACACGAGTGAAGTCAATGAACCTGGGATGAGTCATGCAATCCTCAGTGAGCAATCTGACTGGGTACTTGTTTGCGTACACGCATCTCCGTTTGCAATTTCTTCATCAGCAGTTCGCGACGTCTTCTCAAACTCAAAGTTCCTGAAACCAGCCAGCGAGAAAGAAGACGAACAAAACGCTGAACCCGAGAGTTATCAACACGTTTTGGTGTCGAAATCGATTTTCCCGTCCGCAGCTGTTTCCTCGTTGTTGCCCGCGGCTCTGAGCTGTACACTGGCTCCTGCCGGGCCAACCAGTCTCTGGTCTGCGGATGACCATAAGTTGCCGACCTCGGATTTTTGAAATGGACGATTCCTCGTGGTAATCGGGTTAGCGCAGTCGTTCGTTGGCGATCACGGTTTGACGACACACTGGAGGCACGTACAAATGCGAACGTTCAGAGTTTGCCTTGCGGCTCTCGTGATTCTCTTGATAATGACCGCGTACTCTCCTTCGCAGACAGTCAGTAGCGTTGAAGGTCCCGTTCCCAAGCCTGAATCAGTATTGTGGAGTCCTGCGAAAACGACTGTTTCGAGAGTTCTCGAAGTATTCGACGATAAACCACACCGTGCCCGGTTCAACAGCACAGGCGAATTCCTTGCCTTGAATTGCGATGGGGCGGTTGTTGTTCGTAGCGTATCGGATGGTAAAGAAACCAGAAGATTTCCTTCCAGCCACCCATGGTGCAACCCAGCGTGGTCACACAAAACAGATGATTTGGCGTTTAGCGATACGTCGACTTCCGTGAGTGTTCATTCGGCCCATGATGGCTCATTGAAATGCCGGATAACGAGTTTGCCTTCGTCTGTACTGCGACTTGAATGGTCGCCAGCTGGGGACTCTCTGGCGATAGGTGGCGAGGATGGCATGCTGAGAATCGTCAGTGTGTTGAGACAGGCAATCGCAAACTCCCTGGAAGTTGGAAGTGAGACAATCTTCTCGCTGGCCTATTCAAGATCCGGGGATCGGTTGGCAATACGCACTCAGGATGAGGCTCTACACTTTTGGAACCCGACAAGTGAAGTTTTTACAAGGCGTAAGGAGAATCAGGGCCTGAATGGTACTATTGCGTATGGCACCACAAAGTATGCTTTGACCGATGCGCATGACATTTCCGTGTTCAACGCATCCGTCGATACTATCGCATACACCATTGCCTCGCGGTTTCCTTCCACACTTTCGTTTGCCGCGGACGAATCCTTTCTCGTTTTTGTCGAGGACGGGAGTACCATTGTCCTGGTCGAATCAAACGGACAAAGGCTGCATCAATTTCGATGCACAACTGGGTATGTAGTCGACATGTCTTTGTCGCCAGATTCCAAAAACCTGGCCGTGGTTGATTCGAATTCGCAAGTAGTCATATGGGACGTTTCGTCTATTGCCGCGCTTAAGGCTGGCACACTCCCGGATTTGCCGCCAGAGGCGACAGTCAAGGGGCGATATTCTGATGTTCTGGAGATTCTCTCTGCGCCAGATGACCGTGGCATTTTTGGAGACTTATTTGAGTTTGGAATCTTCACACGCACAGGAGTGTCGGGAGATGCCTACTGGGTTTATTCTGCCCCCAACTGGTATTTGTTTTCGCATAGCCGCATCGGAATAAGTCGTCCTCGTACGCCACTTCCCGAGCCAGTCGATATCCCGGTTGGAAAGCGAAGGATTTGGCTCGCATTTCCAAATGCGGTCTGCAGCGGAGCTTTTGCGGAAGCGGTCGATCGACTGCCTGCATCCATTCGCAGAATCGAAGCGGCGTCTCTCACATATCAACATGGCTTCACATTTCCAGATAAGGAACGGAATTATGCCATCGCAGTTCTGACTCTGGACGTGACTCCCGGCACTGACACTGCGACCGTGTTGGAATTGCTTTCTCAAAAGGCTTCAATCATTGTTCGCGACGGGACCGTGCTAACGGAAACCGAAGCAAAACTGGCTTCCGTGTACACAACCGGACCAATTCCCTGAATGTAGGGATGCGGCGGTGAGAGTGGTGGCCGTTTTGGCGAAAGTGTGGTTTCAACCGTTTCGCGAATCCGCGCGAATCAAACAGCCGTCGGTGCATCATGGCTCAAATTGATGCATAAACCTTGTGCAGCGGCGTTCCGCTAGACCTGCCAATCCGAAATCCGATTGTTGGAGCGCGCCATGCGATTCAGGAAACTCAACATGCTCTTCGTTCGATGCACGGCGATTGCATTATCGGTGACGATCGGCACTATCGAATGCGCTGAGCTTGTCCCAATCAAGCGGCTTCGAAATGAGGCATTTGCAGGTTCATACGGTGGTCAACTGGCCTATTCACCGGACGGTGCCCTGATTGCCGTTGGCTATTACCGAATTGGCATCTGGAACGCGCGCACCGGACAGAAGGTCCATCAATTCGATGGCCACCCGAAGGAAGTTGTTAGCGAGGGTGGTGTTTCGGGGATGGAGTTTACGTCCGACTCCAAAACACTCATTTCGTGCGGACATGACGGCGCAGTTCGGTTTTGGGACATTAAAACGGGAAAGTTATCGCGAGAGCTGCTGGCTCCATGGATTCTGGTGGACCCTGGAGGGCAGTTAGCCCTCCAGCGTGCGCCGCTCCATTCAATCTCCATTTCTCCGGATAACCATATTCTCGCGGCATCTGCGCACGATTGGACGATTCGGTTATGGGAACTCGAAACGGGGAAATACGTTGGTAGTTTGGGGACTTCGCAATTTGAAAAAGTCGATGCAGGATCGCTCAGGAATCCAATCGATTCGGAAGAGTCCGATCCCACCATTGAATACTGGAAACTGCCAAACTACTTTCTGCGGGAGCGACCAGATGTCTGCTTTTCTCCGGATGGTCAACTCCTGGCAGCAGTGGAATATAAAAAGGTCTCGATCTGGGATGTTTCAAATCGTAAATTGCAGTCTACGCTCACGAGCGGCGGAAATGGGTTGTTCAGCCCCAACGGTGACCTATTTGTCACTGCCAGATATGAAGGCGTCACCGTCTGGAATCCAAAGTCCGGACTTCTTGTCCGCAACTTTACTGATCCCGTCAAGGATTTTACTCCGTTACAGTTTTCTCCTGACGGAAAGATATTAGCGACGGGCTCAGATGGGGGTGTGGGAATCCGCCTTTGGGATATCGAATCGGGAAAACTCATTCGATCCGTCGCTTTTGGCGGGGAGGCGCTCGATGCAATTCGATTTTCCCCCGACGGCACTCGCCTCGCAGCAACAGTTCGCCGTCACCAAGTCCACATTTTCGATCTGGCAAGCGGTCGAAAACTTTTTGGTGATGCTCATACCGACACCGTGGAGAAGCTTGCGTTTTCGACCGATAGCCGCTTCCTAATCTCTGGAAGCGACGATTCATCAGTTCGTGTCTGGGACGCGCAATCCTGGGAGCTGAAGAATTCACTCATCCAGCCCGATATGTATGTTTCGGCATTGTTGCCATTGGATGATCCCCAACGAGTTCTCGTCGGCGATTCATCCGGCGTCACTCGTCTTCTCCGAATCCCTGCGTTGGAAACTGAGCTTACGCTGAACCACGCCGACGACGTTGCAGGATACGCTTTTGTCGGTGACCGCCTCTTCGTTGGAATCGACGACGTTAGGGCAACCGTCGAAACCTGGGATTGGAAGACACGCAAGTTGTTGTCCAGCGATATCCAGCATCGCACATACCACCTGTTGATGGCGAATTCACGCGATCATTCGATTGGTGCGACTGCTGACTATGATGGAAATGTCATCGTCTGGGAAAACATCCCGACGATTCACCTTGCCGAGTTCAAGATCGACGGCAACCACACTTCAGCCATTGCTGTATCTCCTGATGGTAAGAACCTTGCGACGATTGGCTCTAAAGAAGCGTGGCAAATACTGCAGATCTGGGATCCCAGAACAGGGAAAGAGGTGCACCGTGCAACACCCGGCGGCAGTCACATCACAGAGGCGGTTTGGTCACCGGATGGAAAAATGCTTGCTATGACGAGCATGGGTGAACCGGGTTTGTATTTGCTAGAAGCAAACCAAATGCAAGAGGTCGGCGATACAGCCCACAATCACTCACTTGCATTCTCCCCCGATGGGAAATTGCTCGCCGCTGGCGATGAGGAAGGACAGATCATGGTGTGGCGTGTAAGTCAGTGATGATGTCGATTCACAACTGTCGCAACTCGCCGCGAAGTGCCCAGTGACTGAACCTCTCTTTGCCTCTTTCACCGCCGCCACCCGCTGCAAATCCCTCAGCAGCACCTCGTCACGCCCTTTTTCAACCCTCGGCAAAATCAACAGTTCCTCCTGAAGCGAAGGTGCCAACATCAACAAATTCATGATCTGCGTAATCCGTGCCCGCGTCACATTCCCCAGCCGCGCCAGTTCCGCATAGTTCGCCACCACCCCTGACTGGATCAACCCGTCGAAATGGATGGCCAGAGCCATCAGCCGGGTGATCCGCGGTAAACGCCCACTGGGCCGCTCGTCGACGCTGGCACCTGATTCACTCCTGGTAGTGCCTCGTCCATCCGGCCACCTGAATGTGCGGCTTCCATCTGATCAAGCCAGGACGGCGATGGCGAGCAAACAGATCGGAAGAACAGATTCAGAGTTGAAGCGTGGGTCAAGCCGAAAATCAACTTGCTGCTGTGAGCATGTCATTGAAGTAGCGGACTCAGGCGGGACAGTGATCGGGTTCGGCAGAATGCAGGCCTGTCCGGATCTCCCGGGAAGTACCACGGTGTCTCACTTTCGTTTACAAACACAACCATTCACTTTCCAATCGCAAATATCTGTTCTCGGGTCACGACGAAAAGAGTGTCGTTGGCGTAGACAGGAGACGATTCGAAAGTCGAACCGTGGCTCATCGTTGCGATGTGCTCGTAAGTGGATGTTGCACTGAGGACCTCAACGTCGCCATCTTCATCAGCCACATACAAGGTGTCACCGACGACCAGAGGTGTACCTATAACATTGGCAAACACATCATGTGACCAATGCAGCGTTCCAGTCAGTTTGTCGAAGCATCGCACGAAGCCGTCAGTATCGGCTGTAAACAGGTATTTGTCTGTCACACATAATCCCGCAATACTCGCCTGGATTTTCTGACCGTCGATGACACAAGCCTCCCAAATGAGCTTCGAATTTGGGTTCGCTGCAGGCTTGCCAGCAAAAACGATCTCCGGGCTAATGTCACCGCCTCCAAATGGATCGATACAGTAAACACCGCCCCCCACCCGGCCGCTTTCGCGATCATCACCAACAACGAAGTACAGGTATCGGCCGTCGAACACGGGTGATTCTGTCAGTAACCTCATCTTTGCGAACGTCCTTCCTCCTTGAATTATATTGCTGCGATCCTGTTGTGTGTTCAGTTCATACTTCCAGGCAACAGCGCCGGTCACACAGTCGAACGCTCGGACGAGGCCGTCACCCTGGCCGATGGCGACGAAGTACTCTTCACCGTTTCGAAAAATCACGGGATTGCAATGCTGGTTGCGAGCGATGTTCTTCCCCGGTTAATTGTCAGTCCATATTGTCTCGCCGGTATCCTGATTGAGACATACAAGACTCGGAGCGTCTGGATCAACGTTGGGCGTGCGTTCAAAGTGGACAGAATTTGTGGTGTTCACAAAGATGCGACCGTCGACTCCAACGATTGAACATCTCGTCGCTCGATTCCCCAGGTGAATGTCTGTGGGGACCACTTTGAAACGGGTCTTCAGGTCCACAGACCATTCAATCGTGGGCACGCCGGTACGATCAATCAGCGGCTGCGTATTCAGACAAATGACGTCGAGCCGATTCGTGCAAAACCATAGTCGGTTTCCCTGAATGAACGGCGAAGACGTGTTGCCGGTCCACGGCCAGTCCTGACGTGAGTTGCCCAGTTTTTCACTGACGTGCTGATACAGAAACTCCCCTGTTTTCTCATCAAAGCATGCGAGAACACTAGAGTCGTTCCTGCTCTCGCCGATCGGATCAGCCGTCCCAATCCACACGAGTCCATTCGCAATGACGGGATCGCACATTGCCTGGACAAAACCGCCGGCGGACCATTTCACTCGCCCGTGACACGCAACCGGAATGTTCCTGCCTTCACAATCGTCGCCAGCACTGTCTGTTTGCCAGAAGTGCGGGCCACTTTCGTTTTCGACCCACGAAGTGCGAAAAATCGTCCTGCCGCGCATAGGCCAGTTATCGGCCCTGGCAACTGCAGCGGAGGGAACCATCGAGACGAACACAATCAGCAAGCTCAAACTACGATTTAGAATGCGGTTCAACGGATGGTGGGAAGTTGTCATTGAGCCCCGATCGAGAAATTGCATGAGCGAATCAAGCTGATGCAGGAGAGGAGCGAACAGTTCTTTGTAAACGAAACGCCGAAGGCGGAATTTTCAATCAGAGGGGACAACAAAGCGTTTAACGTCGGCCACGGTTTTCGGATCTCTTTCTTCGAGCACCTTCAGCAGTTCCTCGGCCTTGATGGCGTGCGCGGGGCGGACCTCTTTGCTATCCGAATCTACATCTTCTTTTTCCATGCTGGACAGGAGCAGATACCGAACTATCGCCCTGCGCGTTGCCGGGACGAGAACTCTGTTGTCGTCGTAAAGAAGCATCAGGCGATCGTGAAGGCTCCAATCTTTCCAACGGACGAGCTGCACGATGGCTAAATCACAAAGTTCAGGTTTGTCGAGGAACAATCGCATTGATTGCCTGAGTCGTTCCTTCGAGATTCGATCGGACGCATGCTCCCAGATGAAACGCAGAGCCGGGATCAGTGCATATGTTTCGTTGAACGGCAATCGCACTTCGTTGCCGTCGGTTGTCATTGCCGTCAGAGCTCGAACTTTGGCGTCTTCAAGGACCGTCAGTCCGCTTTCGCCGCGAATCATCAGATAACCAGCAATAACACCTTCAATCCCATGGCGATACTCGGCGTCGAGAATGCGGATCCTTGCTTCCAACAGAGCAGCATCGTCCGTCGTACCGCACAATCCGGCCAGCACTCCGTAGTTGCCGAGTTGCGAGGGAAATGCATTTGGATTTGCAATTCTTTGAAGGATCAGTTCTCGGGGAAGTCGGTCGCGAACTGACGACATCCCTTCGTATCCGTTCGCAACGACCTCATCAAGGGCATCACTGGCAACAACTTCGCATTCGCTTTCGAGGTACGGCAGGAATACGGCGATGCGGGCTTTTTCATCAGCAATTCCGTTCAGTGCCGCAGCCGTGGCCGTAAGGTACGCCTCAACACGTTCGTCAGCTTCGCAAAGTACTCTTGCATCTTCCGGAAACCCGCTGTGGGACACCATAATCACCGCTGAACCGGGTTGGTGGCCGTCGGCCAATTCCGTGTCTCGCTCCAGATCTCCTGTGACAGTCGGTACTGTCGGCTCCCAGATTGTCATTTTCCGACCGACACGGATGCCGTTGTCGTTCGGATTCCTGATAATTCCCGTAACCTCAAAAACTGTTGTTTGCCTGCCATCAACCTTTTCCGTGCCAATTCGTTTGGCTCGAAATTGATATTGGCTTTGCTCAACGGTTCTGCTGAGCGTTCCCTTGACCGTCACCCAGGCACAGCGACTCCCTTGTGCGGGAAGTCGATCACTTAGGAGAAGCAGCGAAAGCAGCAACGACAGGAACACAATCAAGGTATGCTTCATGGACTGCTTCCGCGGGAACAAATCACTTGGACAATATTCCACTCATTCTTCTCGCGCAGTAAATCATTCATCGCACAGCCCAGGTTAATTGATGATGTCCGGGTTCGACATCGCGATCGATCATTATCACGAATTTTGGCAGTGGGGATAGACTACCTTAAGAGTTTTGATTGGTAATTTGATTTTGACAGGGTTCAGCTTCCCCACCTCAATATTCTTTGCCCGTCCCACTCCATCACCGCCGATACCCGCTGCAAATCCTTCAGACAAAATTCCCCCCGTCCCTCCTCCACCCGCGGCAAAAACAGCTACTCCTCCTGAATCTCCGGAGCCAGATTCAGCAAATTAATGACCTGCGTCATCCGCGCCCGGGTCACATTCCCCAGCCGCGCCAGCTCCGCATAGTTCGCCACCGCCCCTGACTGGATCAACCCGTCAAAATGAATGGCAAGCGCCATCAGCCGGGTGATCCGCGGTAAACGCCCACAGGGCCGCTCGTCGACGCTGTCTGCCGTTGTGGTCACCAGTCGCTTGGTGCCTTTGCGGTGCCGCTCAAAACGCACGTGGGCCGAGACCGTGATGCCTGACGTCATTCGTCACCTTCTCCTTCTGAACAACTCTCGGCCTGCGATTCCCCGCCGCGGGGATAAAATGTGATGTCCACCTGACCGGTACTGCCGTCGTAATCCACCCGCTGCACCAGCAGTTTCAGCACCCGCTGCTGCTCTGACGGTGTCATGGCATTCCATACTGGATCAAATGCCTGCAACGCCTGCTCCACAGTCTCGGGGTCTGCCGGGACTGGCTCGCTGTCACGCCGCGTCTGCTGGATTTCCTGTAACCGGCCACTGGCTGCGGTCCGGCGGTCCTGCAGTTCCGTCTGGCGGGCTGTCCGCCGGGCGTCGCTCCCGAGGCGTTCGTCCGTGGCTTCCAGACGCCGAATCTCGGACTCCGTGTGACGCAATTCCTGCAGAGCCAGACGCTCCCGGTCTCGCAATGCGGCACGGTCCTCCGTGGTGACCTCCGTCATCTGGCTCAGCACGTCCGCCGTGAAAACCTGATCCTGCCCGAGGCCCCGGATCTGTTCGATCACAAACCGTTCCATCTCAGCGGCCGGAACCGATTTCGACGGGCAGGTGGCCCAGCCGTGCTTCTGAGCATGGGAGCACACATAATACCGGTACCGGCGTGTCCGCCGAGTCGTTTGAGCCGGAAACATGGCACAGTCACAGGCACGGCAGCGCAGCAGGCCCCGGAGAAGCGATCCCAGCTGGTTGCGGACATCCGCTCCGCCATTGCGGCTGTTGTGAATCAGCAGCGTCTGCACCTGCTGCCAGACTTCAGGAGCGATAATCGCCTCGTGCTGGCCTTCATGCAGCTCCTGTTTGTATTTGACCTTGCCCAGGTACACCGGATTCGTCAGCAGCTTGTGCAGGCTGGTCTTGCTGAATGGTTTTCACTCACAATGCGGACCGGAACCTGGTCGCCGCTCAGCTTTGCCTGGTACTCGCCGCCAATTTGAATCTCGCTGGCCTTCATGTCTTCGTCTCCTGCTTCGTTGTTATGGATGGCTGCCATCGTCAGGCCCGGCGAACCACCGCCGGACGACGCCCGCAGGCGTTTCGGCGTTCAGTGGCCAAAGGTGTATTCGGCAATTCCGTCGGCAAGGAAATCCACAATCGCCCAGGCGGTATCGTTCGCGGGTTCGAGATCCCAGCCTCGGTCGAAGTTAGCGACCACCTGGCGGTCCGCCTGGCATCGCAGCCAAAGCTTGCTGATCCGGCTCTGTCCGAGCTCGTCCATCTCGTTCTCGGCGTGGTCTTCGAAGACCAAAACCTCCAAGCGGTGTCCTGCGATGGTTCCGTGAATCCAGGTTCCGCCGAAGTTCTCGCGGCGTTCGGTTTTGGTGATCTCGAGGCTGTTGGCCAGGTCGTCTGTGGTGGTCATCGTCGTGTGCTTTGCGCGAGGGAAATTCTTCGGTCCATGACCTCACATGTACCTCCGCTGCGGCGACGTCATCCAGTCCATTCGCAGCAAATTTGCATGGATTTTCACAGCTTTTCAGGGTGGCGACATGTGTGCCCTGACGGCACGATCGGGTTTGAAGAAACTGGCCCCTGTCAGGCATACGCCTTATGTCGCGAGTCGCCGGACGACCACGGCAGGAATCCACAATGGCTGCGGATATCCTCGCGGGTGCTCCCACCATCGGTGACGGGATGATCAGACCCGTCCGTTATGCGAGACCAGACGGCTGGCCGCATAAGCCCAGTGGAAGAGTGGAAAATGCGGTCCGAGCAGTTGGACGACGACTGGTGTGGGCGAAATGTCAGTGTTCCCTGTCGTTCGTCTGGCGGCGCTTGCTGCTCATCGGCTGGCGGCGATACTGAATGAAGACTTGAAAGAATGAGATGCTGGTGATGAAGGACATTCCCAATGGCAAGCAATGAATTCGTTCATCGCTGGGGTTTGGCTGCTCCGGTCATCGGAATCGTCGCCGGGGGTGTCGTGGACGCCAATCTTCCAGAAGGGCTCTTCGGCGAGTACGACATTCCGTTGCGGGCTGCAGTGACCGGTATCGTGGCTGGCGTGACTGCATTGTCGATTCTGATGATCGTTCGCAAAGCTAATGTGAAACGATGACCGACGATATTTAACGACTGTCTGACGTAGAAGTGCGTTCGAGCTTCGCAACAACCGGATAGTTTTCAGCGCCGTGGTACTCGGGATACGGCAGCATCCTGGTGTTGAAGAGGCCGTTCATCGACTGATGAGGTCACGCTCCTGATAGACACGCTGCAACACCCGATACGGAGCCTCCGGCTGGGAGCTACACCGGCGGACTTCACACCCGCTTGCCATCAAAACATTTCCAGTCCGCACGTTCATTTTTTTGTTCGTCGATTTCCAATGCCCGATGGCGAGTATTACGGTTTGCCTTCCGGCCATTCTCCGACGTGCTCTGAAGTTTTGCGAGCGATTTCCGTTCGAAACGACTCCAGGATCATTTTTAGATTTTCACGGGGATCACCACCCATTGAATCTTCAAGCGCGAGTGACGCATGCCGGGCTATATCAGCTAACACGATGCCCCAGGCATGCCTCTCATCGATTCCTGATGTTTCGCTCCAATGGCCCACGTTCAAAACGCAATGGAGTTTGTTTTTTGCAATCCAGATCCGTGCCATCTCAACCGCGTTCATATCAGCCTCAGCAGCTGGTGGCATTATAAGCGGTCGACGGTTGTCTTTCATTTGAGCGATTTAGCTTTCATCGACGAACGACCATGATCAGCCGGTTTGCGCGGTTGACATATTTAGTGAAAAAAGCGACCGACGCAAACTCGGCTGCATCATTTGGTTCGCAACTGATCCAATTGTGCAGTTTCAGGCACGCTCTCGTTCAGTGATTTGACCACGTCAGCATGTTCAAAACTGAGATCAATATCAACTCGTGCTCCGACGACACCGATATGAACGACATTGTGGTTCATTACGTTCGCGCACGTCTCTGTGAACACTAATAGGGGATGTTTAGGTTCTTCGGTCACTCGTTCCTGTTGTTCTTGTGTCTTCAAGCTCCGCAACAACGTGACGAGACCTACGGCCTCATCTGGCCCTTTGCAATCGACCGCCAAATGAGCCGTCAATTTGGGACCATCTGAGATCCGAAGCAGCAATAGCTGTGGCGAACCAAGCGACTCTGGATATGGACCATTCCCATGAAACACAGCAAACATCGGCTTATCCAATGCGGACAGCTCCCGCAAATCCATCAGTACAGTCACTACGTCGAGATCGGTTGTACCAGCAAGTGACATCTGTAATCTTGTTTGTGACGAGACGGACGGTCGTTGGAGAACTTCATTCAGCCATTTGTCGCCCCGGGTTTCGAGTAGAATAGTATGTGAATTTGGAAAGCTGAAGGACAGCCACGGATCGTTTCGGCCTTGAGTCGCAATCGTCGATGAGAATATTCGTGCCGTTCCGATGACTTTGGATTGATACGTTACGTCTTCGCCAGCATGTGCCTTGATCGTTGCTGTTACAGAATCAACTGGCAGCGAGTCCACAGTCTCAATAATCCAAAGGTCGTCGCCAAACGGGCTCCTGTCACCCTCATACTTTCGAAACTTCGTGAGCCGCTTGATTCGAGAGAGTGGTAGGTCTGTCAGCTTCGTGAGCCAGTACCAATTTCGGATTGCAATTGGGCTGTAGTGAGCGTTTGCCGTGATGCGGGCGACATTCCATGACTCAACAGTATTGGCATCTTTCGGGGCAAAGGTGGCAAGGTTTTCGCCGATCTTAGGGTTCAGAGGAGTCGCATCCTGACCGATGCAGGTCGTAGAAAGCAAGACGATGGAGATCAAGGCTGACACCGAATCCTGCATTTCCACGCTTCCATAGTTTGCGAACTCTGAATTACACGCGCCGTGTGATATTACGGTATCAACATGCCTGAGGGGTGTCAATTTGAACAAACTCGTGATGGGCAGCAAGGTGTAGGATGTCTCTGAGCGAAATGGCAAAATTGGCAAACAGCAGTGGCTTGGCAAAGAATGATGCTCAGTGGTGGCACAAGTGGAGGTTTGCTTCCATGTCAGCACTGGCATGAATGCGAAGCAAATGCAGTGTTCGGCGTGGTACATCTTCAAGTATGTCGAAGAACGGTTTGAGAAACGCCAGTTGGGACAAACAGGGCCGTTTGGTTCAGGGTTTAGTCCGGAGGACTTGCCGTCCAATCTGATACTATTTCACCGCATGGTATACGGACTTTCGCGGGTCGACATTAACTCACTTTGCGGCGTGATTACCAAAGTGAATGACAACGAGAGGATCTTTGAAGGGTTTCCCTGAGGCGATCGTGATATGACGTGGAACCCGAAGCTCTGTGGCGCTGCGCAAGACTATTGCGAAGGAATAGATCAGACCCCCGAACTGCCGGCACAAATGCCAAAGAAACTTCGGCCTCCGTACGAAGATTCACCGTATGGATGCGAGCAATTCGAAGGAGTGTTCTACGGGCCGATCTTCGGCGGAAAGCCCATCTATAAGGTAAGGTAGTGAAGTTGTGAGGTCCCAGTAGCCTGTCGCATCCTACATCGTACTTCAAGCGATGCCAGGCAGCGGTGCCTGTGAAGTTCGGAAGTGGAGATAGCCTGACAATGATTAAGAATGGCAAGTCAAATGAGTCACCGATGCGGAAGCAGTTGTCACTTTGGGCTGCTTTGTTAGGCCTGCTGCTGTGCTGTTGCAATTTGAGCGGGTGCCTTGATACGGAGACGAAGGAGGTCATCTATATCTATACGACGCGAGACAACGCTGTGACAATTGAGATCCTGGAAAGTGTCGGTTGTGATCACTCACGATTCGTAACCGTTCACGGCCTCCGCCATTCAGCAGAGTGGGCGAGGTTCGTTTGCTGAGCTTTGCTTCGGATGAGCGCGATATGATGTGGATGAGCGGTTGTACCGGCCGGTTGACACCGGGCCGCTCGCCGAATCGCAAAAGTGATTTGGCGAGCGGGATGCGTCAGCTTCCCCGTATGAAGGCCCTGTAAAGGGCCAGCTGGGGATGATTTTTCTGAAATCTGAACGGTCGGCTGCTGTCGGTTTTTTATTGGCTCTATTGGTTGTTTTGGATCTCCTCGGAACCACTTGTGGAGCACTGATTTTCTCCGCGAACTCCAGCGTTCCTGTATCTCTCAGGTGACGCACCTCTCCGGCTGGCAGAGGCGATCGGGTGGGCAAACCTTCGTTCTCGTAGACCTCATCGAGAGAACGGACGGAGCGACCGCCTCCCGGAAGAATGGATTGCGACTTGACGCCTTTGGTGGTGCCCCCGCGACGCTTTTCCCCCGTGGCGGTGACTCGCAGTCCCGCCAGTTCTGTCCGGATCAGCTTTCGAAAACCGTTTTTTGTGTAGACGCCAAACTGAAAAGGACTCGAATTCCCGCAAACGATTTTCCAGCATCATGTAACGCAAATGCCTTTCTCCAAAAACACGCTCGCATCGTCACGTTGAGAGTCCCTTTCGGGGAGGCTTCGTTCGAAAAAGACGAGAGAACCGAACCCCATTTCAATCATGACCCCAGAGCGATTGTATAGATCGTCGATCGCATTCCCGAACACGTTTTTCGTCAGAGTTGCCGTTTTTGAAAACACGATGCAGCTCGTGCGTTGCAACCTTGAGAGGCTCACACCCGTTCTGAGACTGCATTAATGAGAGTCGTCACTTGCCAGTGATGTGTAACCACGGTTACAAATCGTCGGGATATTGAGTTCGAATGAACTGTGGTTGAGGCGAGAAACTGTGAGTTATCGACTTGCGCAACTAATCTGGTACTTTCTCCGGCTGGGAACCATCGGATTCGGCGGCCCTGTGGCCCTCGTTGGTTACATGCACCGAGACCTTGTCGAACAGCGGAAGTGGATCTCCGAGTCCGAATACAAGGAGGGGCTGACTCTGGCACAGCTCATGCCCGGGCCGTTGGCCGCTCAACTCGCGATCTACCTTGGATACGTCCACTACAGCGTGCTGGGAGCAACACTCGTTGGTCTCGCATTCGTACTGCCGTCGTTTCTGATGGTGCTGGTTCTTGGCTGGGCCTATGTGGAGTTCGGTGGTATCAGTTGGATGCAGGCCGTTTTCTATGGCGTCGGTGCTGCAGTTATTGGGATCATCTCAATCAGTGCGTACAAACTGACTCAAAAGACCATTGGCCGAAGTGTGCTCCTATGGGTGATCTACCTTGCCAGCGCGGCTGTGACCGTCATCACGGAATCCGAAAGCGTTTGGTTGTTTCTTGGGGCGGGACTGATCGTCTGGGCAATCCGAACGCCTCCGTGGAAAAAGGCAGAAACCGTCGCGGTAAGTGTCGCCTCCCCACTCATCTTTGCCACCGTTCCTGCGGCGAAGGCGACGCTCAATGAATTGCTCACGCAGATCGCCATCTTCTTCACGAAAGCGGGTGCCTTCGTCTTTGGCAGTGGACTGGCAATCGTACCGTTTCTGTATGGCGGTGTTGTGAAGGAATATGGTTGGCTGAACGATCAGGAGTTTCTCGATGCTGTGGCGGTGGCGATGATTACACCAGGACCAGTCGTCATCACCGTGGGCTTCATCGGTTACATCGTCACAGGTCGCGGAACAGACTTTTTCACAGGCTTCGCCGGGGCTTCCATCGCGGCACTCGCCACCTTTCTTCCGTGCTACCTGCTGACCGTGATTCCCGCACCTTACTTCAAGAAGCATGGCAAACGGCCGGGAATTGTTGCCTTCGTTGACGGAGTCACAGCTGCTGCTGTCGGAGCAATCGCGGGGGCCTGCATCGTCCTGGGCCGAAGGACCGTCTTCACAGGCGGCTGGTCTCCCGAATATCCCAAGGTTGCGATTCTGCTGATCACGATCGCCTTGCTGCTGAAATACAAGAAGCTTTCAGAGCCGATCGTTGTTCTGGGGGCAGCGATCATCGGACTATTGTTGTTTCCGTTCGTGAAATGATGATCGGAGACTTTGAGTGTCTATCTCCTGGTTGTTGCTGGTCTATCGTATTCCGCGTGAACCCACAGCAGGACGCGTCTTCGTCTGGCGAAAGCTGAAACAGCTGGGTGCCATTGCTCTGCAGGATGCTGTTTGGGTGTTGCCAAAAACACCACGCACGCAGGAGCAGTTTCAGTGGCTCGCTGCTGAAATCACCGAACTGCAGGGGGAGGCAGTGCTTTGGGAAGCTGAACAGCTCTATGCCACAGAACCAGAAGCTCTGCGGCAGCAGTTCGTCGAACCCATAGAGGCTGAATACCAGGAAATCCTCGCGGCACTCAATAAGAAGGATCGCGACTTATCAGCTCTCTCGCAGCGTTTTCAGGAAGCTCAGTCGAGAGACTACTTCAAGTCGGACCTTGGTCAGAAAACTCGCGACAAGTTGTTGTCGTTCGGTGGAGGTTGAGAACCATGAAGTGGGTAACCTGGGAGCATGTCGGCATCGACCGTATCGGTTACCGGGCATCTATGTGCGCCCAGCAGCATCGCTGGTTGATCAGGAACGCGATTACCCATGGATTTGTGGCATACACTACGTGACAGGCTGACGGATTGAAATCCTTACAGAATTTAGTGCGGTCGTGGCAGCAACCTATGGCATATACTACATTCGGCTACGCAGCGTGTCATCATCGTCCTCAGAATCTGCTGGTGGGCGTCCTGAACCAGGGCCTTAAGCTTCTACCTACCAAGACATCGAGTCACTGTTAACTTCCACTCATCGAGTTCGCGAATCTCATAACCGTTGCATATCAACGAAAGGGACTCGAAAAACCGCAACCCCTATGCAACCGCCAGTTACGTGAAATCGCTCTCTCAAAAAACACGCGCGCATCGTCACGCAGAGAGTCCCTTCCCGGGAGCTTTTCGGGAAGCAGCGGACTGCCGCAGACAACCGGGTTATCGAAAGACGCCGAGAGGACTCCTCTCGGCGTCTTTTCGTTTTCCCCAGTCTTTTTCCGGTTTCCGCGTTCTCGCGTCTTCCGCGAGAGCTCTCTGCCCGCCGCCACAGTCACTCGCCTGCGGGCAAAAACACGCCCGCCAGACTCAATTCCTTGCAAAACTCTCCGACTCTCTGCTCTGAGCCACGTTTCGAGTTAACAGCGCCGTAACTTCCGGCAACGCCGCGAAGCATTTTCTATCCGCAAACATGGCGGCCTCTCAGTTTGCCCGGACGAAGTCCGTTCCTCCAACCCCGACAGGGCTTGCACAGCAAAGCCTGGGGTCGCCGTGAACACGGCGCACCCCAGGAAAAACACAGGAAAATGCGATTGAACCCCAACGGAGTTCCACAAGACGATGAACGATCGATCGCTGCCTTGTGGAACCCTGTCAGGGTTCGGACCGAACGAACATAACGAACCTGGGGTGCGCCGCTTCGCGTCGACCCCAGGCTTTGTTGTGAAACCCGTTCCGGGTTGAACTGACCAGGAACGGATGGGGTGAGCGCGAAGGGAATACCGAATCGTGCTGACGCACGACCTGACGTTGGGGCAATACTCGCGGCAGCGCAGACAACGCCTAAACCGGGACCACGTCTTTTCACGAAGCGGTCACCCATAACCAGCGGAGTCTCAAGTGTTCAGAAACTCATCATTTCCAACAGGCGATTGCGAAAATTCGCCCCGGAGAAGAGAATTTCACAGTCTCACCTCCATTCAATTTGCCAGCGTCTGCACTTTGCGTTTGCGACGGGCGACCATCATTCCGATTACACTGAGGCCCCACATGGCGAGAGAAGCCGGTTCGGGGACGGCGGCAATGCCGTTACCGAGCGTCAGCGTGAAATTACCTGTGGCAAGAGCTGAATCGGTTGTATCCCCGTTGGCCCGGAAGACGATATACGTTCTCCAATAGTATTCCCCCCCGGCAACTAATTCGCCAGTAAGTGATCCGGAAAAGTCGCTGAAAGAGTCCCCGCCCAGTCCACCTAATACAAATGATTCATCTGTTGTTTTATCAGAAATCTGGTAGGAGTAGGACAGTAATTGAGGGGGATCGTTGGTTATTGGAAAGATTCTGACGAGCTGGGAAAAATAATTCACGGATCCTTTGGACGTCCCAGGGTCATCCACATGGTAATAACCAGACAAAGTGTAGGTAGTGTTTTCACTCACGGTAAAAGTCATATTGGAGTTGTGTAAGGCGTAAGAATCCACAGTGCCGTCCCTTCCCTGCGAAATGACCTGGGAAAACGTGGCATCATTTCCTAAAGCATTGTAGTCAATCTGCAATCGGTTGTAGTTGCTTCCCTGTGTCGCATCTAACAGATGACTTGCCGGAAATTCAGTTCCACTGAATGTATCATACGTGGCGTTGGTGGTTCCATACGCCACTTCTCCAACAACGTAATTGCTGGTGATATTCACCCCAGCGTACGTATCGCTAACAAACCCTGTTTCAATCATCGACATTGTGATTACGGCCGCCGAAATTCCGATTAAATGTAACTTCATTCCTGATCCTCTGTTCAATTTCTGGAAAATGGAAAAAACATTACGACTGCAGGAAATTTTGTGGGTAATCGACACCTTCCCGAGCAGTCCGAGTTCAAGTTTTTTCCCGGTCATTCCCTGCCCCAGCGCTCTTTACTTTAAAGCTGAACATGGATTGACAGCCGGCATCGCGGAGTCTGTGTTTTCACGAATCCCCTGGATGTGATAAACGGTTTCGACTCGGGCGCAACACGAATTCCGGAAAATATCCCGAAAGATCGAAAAGAGTGTCTTAATCAGCTCGTACGGTTTTTTGCTTGTGGTACTCCGGACACAAGGTCTAAAGATTCAGTAAGGCGGTTGCCAGTTTGTAGGCTGGCAAAGCAATGAACGGGGCTGAGTTGTTCCGTTTCCGAGGTCTCAGGCTACCCGCCTGCGGACAAAAACGCGCCCGCCAGACTCAATTCCTGGCAATACTCTCCTACTGCACTGTCAAGCTTTGAATTTCGGGTAGTGGACCTTGCTAAAGGTCCTGCAGCCAGGGGATCTTTTGCAGGATCCACTACCTGCAGCCAGGGGATCTTTAGCAAGATCCACTACCTCCAACCCGAACGCTTTATCCTGACAGAGTACTACTCTCTGCTCCAGGCCACGTTCCGAGTTAACAACCCCGTCCCTTCCGGGGTACTGGTTTTCGATTTGCGAGACATTGATGGCGACTCGCCCGGAAATAATGAGGCTTGAGCACCCACGATCGTTTGATTTCCGATTCTGACAGGAAACAGTCACTCACTGTGCAACGAGTTGCCCGGTGATTCCGTTTAACCTCCGGGCAACTGAAACGTGAAATCACCAGAGTTGAGCATTGCCGAGGCCGTGTCCCTCATGTTGAAATACTTTGCCCTGCGAAGCTTTGATCACGATGATCAAATCCGCCTGAGAATTCGATCCAAACGAGAAGGCTAACACAACCGAGTACATGCATCTTCTCCAGCGTTCACTCTTCAGCCCGTTGACCAGTCATTGACGAATTGACACCTCCCAGCATGACTCATACATTGGCTGGAGAGACACGTTGTTACATGTGTTCCAGAATAGGCTGGCGTCCTCGCAATCCAGCTGTTCATGGACGTTACACAACTCCACGATCATGAACAATCCGTATCAGCCATCAGCAGAGTCGCAATGGAATGAGGATTCAAGCGCCGTTTCCCCGGTGGCGACTCCGCTCGCAGTCTTATTGTTGGGTGCACTTTCTTCGTCAATTCTTGCGGGTGCCCTGGCATACAAAGGCAGTGAGGGAGCACTGCGATTTGCCTGTGCCTTTTCTGTTGCCTTCTTTGTTGCAGGTGCGATCTGTTCATTAATTCCAGCCTTGAAAATTCGTAAGAGATTGATGGCTGGTGAGAGTGTCGATCGATTTGGATACATCCTTGTCGCCGTGTTTTCTATACCAATCGCTTCTGCTGTTTTGATTTTCGTTTTACTTGCCATCATGGTACTGATTGCCGTACTGACGGGAAATTTCTCCGCCACTTAGCTGAAACTTCAAATCTCCCACTCAACAGCGACATAACAAATAAACCTTCGATTTGGCGTGGGCGGAGCCAGCAGGCGGACAGCGTCTGACCGGTGGGCAAGCCTCGTTCGCGGTCGCTTCCCAGTAACCCTATCCCACCGAAGCTCAGGAAATTGGCGAAAGATTCGCGATATTGTAGGTCTGGCGGCGTAGCTTCTTCCAGTACCATAACACCGCACTGACCGGCGACGACCTGCTCCACTTCGTCAATCAGAGCCTGTTTCCTTACTTGCCCACCTTCAAGCAAAAAGCTACTGGGCCGAATACCATCCAATACAAGATTGGCGAGATCTTCGGTGAGATCAGGAACAGCATTCAGAGCGGCTACAACCTGCGGGAAATCATTGACCATATTGATGAACTGCGTTCTGGTTCTCAGTCGGAAAAGCATGAACTGTCCCACCTGTACGAAGCCAGGATCAAAAACATGGGCAATGCCGGACGAAACGGCGGTGAGTATTACACTCCACGGCCGCTCATTCGGGCCATCATTGCAGTCGTGAAGGTCAGGTTTTACGATGCTGGCTAGCGGCCAATTGACAATGGATAATTGATAATGGACAACGAAGCACCTGAATCGCAAATCATTCTCTACCAGACCGAAGACGGGAGGACGCGCGTTCAGTGCAGGTTTGAAAACGAGACCATCTGGTTGACACAGGTCCAGATCGCGGAATTGTTTCAGACCTCCGTACCAAACGTAAATCAGCACCTCAAAGCGATTTACGACGAGGGAGAACTCACGGAAGCCGCAACTATTAAGAAATACTTAATAGTTCGGACTGAAGGGAATCGCGAAGTTTCGCGGGACGTGCTTCACTACAGCCTCTCGCTGATCCTCGCAGTTGGATATCGCGTCCGCAGTCCTCGCGGCACTCAGTTTCGTCAATGGGCGACCGCTCGGCTAACAGAGTACCTGGTGAAAGGATTCGCCATAGACGACGAACGCCTGAAGAATCCGCCTGGCCCCGGAGTACCAGATTACTTCGATGAGTTGCTGGAACGCATTCGAGACATTCGAGCCAGCGAAAAGCGAATGTACCTGCGAGTCAAAGAGATCTTCTCCCTGGCTTCGGACTATCAGACTGATGAATCCCAGACACAAGTATTTTTCCAGATAATTCAAAACAAACTGCATTTCGCATCTACGGGCAAAACCGCACCACAGCTGATCACAGAACGAGCCGACGCCGCACAGCCCAACATGGGTTTAACAAACTGGAAAAGCAATTCAGTTCGAAAAGGTGATGTCACCGTGGCAAAGAACTATCTGACGGAACTTGAAATCGAAGAACTGAACCGAATCGTGGTCATGTTTCTCGACTATGCCGAAGATCAGGCTCGACGACGCAAACAGGTCTTCATGTCCGACTGGACAATTAAACTCGACGAGTTCCTTCGATTTAATGACCGATCAGTTCTTCCGGACGCCGGTTCAGTTTCTCGCGAACAGGCCGATGCAAAGGCCAAACGGGAATACGAAAAATTCAGTAAAAGACGCCGTACTGCGATAGAAGCTCAGGCCGAACAGGACATGATTCGAGACTTGGAGAACATCGAAAAGAAACTACCAAAGCGGAAGAAGCCGAAGAAAGATGATGAGTCATAGGTGTTCTGGTGCAAACCGAATATTCCGTTGTCTGTGGTCACAACCCAATACCAAACTGGCCACGATCGAAGCGAAGGCCTGGGAACAGGAGTTGACGTAAGGCGTGGGCGAGGCGAACGACTACGCGACTAAACTCACAATTCGCTATACCTACGCCCCCAACGGCGGCGGATACTTTCAGGGACGCTACAATCAGGAAATCGCCATCGAGCCAGTCCTGGAATCCATCGCAGCCGGGAAGAAACGCATTCTGCTGACACTGGCCACCGGAACTGGCAAGACCCATGTGCGGTTCCCCTAACCACGGTGAACCATCGCCGTGGTTTGGCGATTATCCGCCGGATTTCTTCGACTTCATCGTGATCGACGAATGTCATCGCGGCGGAGCGAATGATAAAAGTATCTGGCGAGCAATTCTTAACTATTTCTCCCCGGCCGTTCAACTGGGTCTGACAGCCGGAGGCCTGCATTCTGAGTGTCCCGACGAGCTGTTCAGTTCCTGAGAACACTTTCTCAACGCGGAATGTGCCGTTGCGTTCCTGGACCTGAAAGTCAGCATGGTTGTAAATACCTGGGAACAACCGTCCGCCCAAAAGCGTGTTGAGTCTGGATGACGTATCTCGCCGAGGCACAAACACGCCTTCTTTGGTGTCACCTGCTTCATCCCACTCAACCGCGATTCGGTGGGCAGCGTTTTCGGAGGAAATCCCGGCAAACGCAGGAAGAAACCAGGGACGAATGCGTTTCAGTCGAATGAGGCAAATGCCTGCCATTCACCAGTTGCGGTCGGAATATCGCCGGAAGCAGGCGAGTCAATACGTTGGGTTCCACTCGATAATTAACTAGAATTCTGCGGTCAATGAGTCCACGGATCACAGGAATCTGCATGGCTGGCTCCCCGGAGCTCTATCCGGAAAATAAAGTGACAGTTAACCTGGCGGGAATCACTTTTGTCAACTCCGGATCACGATTCCTGCGGCGACGGTTTCGTTCAACTCTGTTTCTGAGTTTTCCTCCACACCGCCACCATGAGATAACCGGCGAAAGAAGCATGCTCACGTCGCAAAGTTTTGGGGGATCGCGACACAGGGCGGGATTATTGAGTGATAAAATCGGCCGCAGCCTGCGATGTATAAAACTCGCTCCCCCCGTGTTTGCCATCGGGAATTATCTCTAACTGAATTCGCCCGCCAAGAGCTCGATACCGCCGTGCCAATTCCTCGGAGTTTGACGGCAAAGGAACGATTTCATCGGCCGTGCCGTGAATGTGATACAAGGGAATCCCGGCTTTCGCGAGCGGCGCAAGATTGTCAATCGGATTGAATTCATGGATTCGCGCCAACAGCATTGGGGCATCCAGGTCGTATGCCAGGCCTGCGGGCGTAATTCTGCCATGGCCGGTGACGCGTTCGAAACCAGGCCAGCTTCGAAAGTCCGTCGCGGGGAAAATGCCCAGAATTCGCTCGACACTTTCCGGATGCCGGAAGGCGAACCCCAGCGTGATCAGCCCTCCGTTACTGTGTCCGAGCATGCACGCTCGCTGATTCAGCTTGTATTTTTCGACAACAAGCCTGTGAAAGCGATCATACAGTTCCGCGCCGGCTGGCGAACCCAGACTCGTGCCGACGTCCAAACCCACCACATGGAACCCGCGTTTCAGCGCCTGCTCTACAGTGAAATGATGGATCACCCCGTTCTTTTCCCACCGCACCGCAAGGAACAAATTCGACACCCACAGCCATCGACGCTCAGAATGCACGGCCCCTCTGGGTCGAATAATGAAACCGACCGTCCCGAGACCCTGCAGCGGAGTCAGTTCACCGTTCTCATACTGGACATCAAATGAATAAGAATGCTGAGGCAGGCCAGCGATCGTGAATATCCCCGCGGGCTCCCCTGCTTTTACTTCGCGAATTTCTGGCGCTTCCCTGAGTTCATCTTCGGCGATGGTCGCCGATGGAACGAGCAAAAGAATGCCCACCAGTATCATGCTGAAAATCGCTGGCTGTCGAATACACGGACTCATGACATGCATCCCTGGCGTCCCTGTTTAGTTTAAGAACCCCTAACAAAACCTCCGTGGCCGCGTTGTGTCGAGAGTGGTTGAGCTGCAAGGAAGAACGACGAGCCGACAAATGTCGTCGAGGAGTGATGACGCCGCAGATCGACCGCTCTCGACACAACCCTCCGGGACGTTTGTGGTTGCGTCTCAGGCTTCGTCATTCGTCATCGACGGGGTGTGTTGTGGCATATCGCACAACGACGTGATGACGCTGTTTACGACAAGTAATTAAATGCCGAACACGGAAGAAAACAGAGACAATTCGTAGTCACCATCATGAAATCGCCCTGACGTAAAGAAGCCGCACCTGCTCGAAACAAGTGCGGCCTGTAGTCTGCGCAAAGAGGCGTCTACTTACCGCCGATCGAAGCCTCGATTTGCTTTTGCACTTTCTCAAGATTAAACGATCCCGCTGTCTGGCTTGGCGGATAGTCCTTCATTGTAATCAGGAACTTCGCGGCAAGCTGCTGCATTGGAGCGAGCACATAAACGCGGTCCAGAAACCAGTCGTTGTAGGTGTTGGAGTTATGCTGCGCGCGTTCGAACGGATCGCGACGCAGATTGAAGAGCAGCGGAACTCGCAACTCAGTGAACGGTTCCCTCCAGACGCCAAATGCTTCACCGCGATTCTCAAGGAACACAGCCTTCCATGCGTCATAACGCATAGCGACAATCTGGCCATCGTCATTAACGTAGATGAACTCACTGCGAGGTGATTCTTTAACCTTCCCGCTCAGATAGTCAAGCTGGTTATAGCCGTCGATGTAGTTCCTGTAACGGCGGCCGTTGAGTTCCACGCCTTTGAGCAGTTGCTCCCTGATCTCAGAAGCACCTGCAATAGCAGCAAAAGTCGGGAGCCAGTCCTCGTGCGAAACGATCCCGTTCAGGGTCACACCCGCCGGAAAATGTCCGGGCCAGCGAACAAAGCAGGGAACACGATAGGCTCCCTCCCAGTTCGAGTTTTTCTCACTGCGAAAGGGCATCGTGCCAGCATCCGGCCATGTGTTGTAGTGAGGTCCATTGTCAGTGGAATACTGGACGATGGTGTTATCCATAAGTCCCAGATCATCGATCAGCTGGAGCAACTCGCCCACATGTCCATCGTGCTCGATCATGCCGTCGGTATATTCGTCGTTGCCCTGATGACGGTTCTCCTTCTTCACGTGCGTGCGGAAATGCATGCGAGTTCCATTCCACCAGCAGAAGAATGGCTGTCCCGCTTTGGATTGTCGAGTAATAAATTCTTTGGCAGCCGCCAGAGTTTCCTCGTCGATGGTCTCCATGCGTTTCTTTGTGAGCGGACCGGTGTTTTCGATAATCTGGCCGCCCTTGCCGTCAGCTTTACACTTTAAAACTCCGCGCGGGCCGTATTGCTCAAGAAATGTTTTGCCATTCGGCAGTTTTCTGTCGCGAGGATAGTCTTCGTTCTCCGGCTCTTCTTCCGCATTGAGGTGGTACAGATTACCAAGAAATTCATCGAAGCCGTGCATCGTCGGCAGATGTTCATCGCGGTCGCCCTGATGGTTCTTGCCGAAGTGGCCGGTCGCATATCCATGGCTCTTCAGCACGGTTGCCATTGTGACATCGGTCTTCTGCCAGCCCTCTTTGGCACTCGGAATGCCCACCTTCGTCATGCCGCTTCGAACTGGCACTGATCCGCTGATAAACGCTGCACGGCCCGCTGTGCAACTTTGCTGACCGTAATAGTCGGTGAAGGCGATACCTTCCTTTGCAATACGGTCGATATTCGGAGTCTGGTAGCCCATCATGCCCCGACTGTTGTGGCTGATGTTCCATGTCCCAATGTCGTCACCCCAGATGACGAGAATGTTGGGCTTTTTTTGCTGAGCCTCAGCCACCACATAGTTGGTAAACAACGCCACGATGGTGGCCAGAAGATGGATAGCTCGGAATGCATACTTCTTCATTGGCAGGTCTCTCGTGAGTATGGAATTGAACAGGAAGCAACGAGTTTTCACTTTGATTTTTTGGAAGGAAACAGAGTAAAACCAGGGCCATGCATCTTATGTCAAACAAGATGATGTTTAGTCAAACAGAAGAATCCAGGGTACCAGCCTATCGCTGCCGCCAGATGAGTTCCAGCGTGCCGGGCTATCCAAAACAAAATCTTAAAGGTTTGACGTCAAACCGCCAGACAAGTGCGAGATCGCAAAGCAGGGGCCTGCTTCGAACGCTCCCGTTCAGGCTCTCCTGAATCGACCCGATGGAACGCAAAGACACTGCGTACTGCGGATTTTTTTCACGACCCTGCAAAGAGCTGTTGGGCTTGAATCGATCCGGAATATTGAACCGTCTGCCATTGGAGCTGAAACACTCCTCCAAACAAACGGCAGAATATCTCAGGATTTTCTCCGCGGATGTGGTTTGCCCGATGCACTGATTACTTAACTTCCGTCGATTGCAGAACAATCGCTGGACTTTTATTCCAGCTTCATCGGCCACAACAAGGCAGACAAGCCGTTCGCTCGTCCCCTGCAGGATCGGTTACAAGGTCACGGCATTCGCTGTCGGCTGGATGAAAAACAACTGAATCCCGTGATGACCTTTGCGATTGTGTTCTTTGTCTGTGGCCATCTGTGTAATCTGTGGTTCAATGAGTTCTGTGTTTCGAGCACAGATCACACAAGTGGGTCGACCTAAAAGGAGGAGTATTCGATCACTCATGGACGCCCGCTTTCGTGGCAAAAGTGTACCCAATGAGATCTACGTTAACTTTGGAGTTCTGTCACGCGCACTTCATTTTCATCGTATCATCCACGCCGCCAATGAACATAAGCGAGTGCAACAACACCATATCCGGAAACGAGGCAGTGATTGACTAATGATGAATCCTGAACTGGAACTTATTTCAAAGTTGTGGAAGAATCTGTGCGGGAGCGAATTCGACCTTTCCGAATTGGCCGCCCGCATGCATGATGCACTGGGGCATGACGGCTGCGATACAACACCTGAAGACTTACAGCTGACCAGAAATCATTCGATAGATTTATGCCGAGGTACGTAAATTGGTGACCGTCTTCAAACGACTGTTTTGCAGTTTATTGGTACTGGGATCTGTTGTGACAGCATTGCAGGTGTATCATTTAATGCGTACGCCAGCTGGATTAAACAAAAAGTTCGACCCGGAACACTTCGCCACTGTCTCAACAATTGCAGCCTTCAGGCGCCGAGTAGTGTCTGATCGTGGTGTTGTTGAGTTTGAGCAAAGTCTACCCCAGGGATATCCATGCCAGGTACTTTGCACAGATTAATGAGGATCATATGGCCGTGGACGGCTGGGGACGAAAACTGCGCGACGAATACTATTTTGAGGGAACGAAGCTGCGGCTCAATATTCGGTCAGCAGGGGTCGACGGGAGATTTGAGACAAGGGATGATATTATGCAATAGAGATATCCATATTTTATGGCATCACTTGAAAACAATGGCCAGGTGCAGCCTGGCATGAAGCCTTCTATTTTTCCGCAGAAACGGCTGTTCATGGACGTTGCCCAACTCCACGATCATGACCAATCCGTATCAGCCATCAGCAGAGTCGCAATGGCGTGATGAATTCTCGAACCCAAATGGTAATCGTCTCACGTGAGTCATGAACGACAAATTGTGTGTGTCGTCCTCGCCGTCGCCTGTTCCGGCGTTTTGATCAGCATCGTCCTCGGCTGGGTAAACCCGTTCAATGATCGACGTTTCTCGTCAGCTGACTGGGCGATTGCAGATTCAACCGGGCAAGCCCATATGGCTACCGACCTGATTCATCGCGAACTGCCGCAGGGCATGTCATCGACTGCAATTCAGACCTTACTCGGAGCGCCTGACGAAACACTCACCGGCGATATCGACTCCGGGGGAAACAGGTTACTCTCACATGAAACATTGTCTTACTATCCGAGATCGTGGAGCTTGTGCGCGTACGACGACACAATTCTTTGCCTGCACCTTGATCGACAAAAGAAACTTGTAGAAGCCCGGATCACCGGCTATTGAAGTATGCCGAGTGCGAGCAAGACAAATGAGGAGCGGCAGTATCAATAAGCCATTGACTTCGCGTTTGCGGGCTCAATACTGCCTCCGAAACAGGAGAATTTGAGTATTGCGTTCACTGAAAACCGTGATCTATTCGATTTTAGCAGGCTGGCGACCGGCACTGACAAAACCGAGGTGCGTGCCTTGAACGTCCCGTAGTAACCACGCTTCGTAATCCCCGGACTGGAGGCAGCCGTTTCAAATCCCGTTCTACGAACACTGACAGCCAGGACAACGTTACCGCCATCCTTCGGAGACAGACATGAGCTTCAGCCAGTTTACGAAACCAATCCGATCGCTCGACGAACTCTCATCGCTGATCGGTATTCCGTCAGATGTTTCGCTGCGGAAAGAGCTGACATCACTCGACGGTCATATGCGGAGCTTCATCGAACATTCACCTTTTCTGATTATCAGCACGCATTCGTCTGACGGGCGGTGCGATGCCTCACCGCGTGGTGACTCACCGGGATTCGTTCATGTTGTTGATGACAACACTTTGCTGATACCTGATCGCATCGGCAACAGAAGAGCAGACAGCTATCGAAACATTGTGGAAACCGGCCGCATCGGACTGCTCTTTTTGGTTCCCGCCATCGGTGAAACTCTGCGAGTTAACGGCCGCGCAACGATTATTTGCGACGAACACTGGATGACACTGTTGTCAGCTCACGGGAAACGTCCTCAGGCCGCAGTGGCAGTTAACGTGGAGGAGTGTTATCTTCAGTGCGCCAAAGCCATCATTCGGTCGAAACTCTGGGAGCCACACGAACGACCAGATCAGCAGCGTCTGGCGTGTGCTGCTGAGATGTTCAGCGATCATGTGAAATTGCCGGAATTCGACTGCGCAAAGCTTCAAACGCTGCTCGACGACGCTTATCAGAATCGATTGTACTGAGCTCCACCCAGGTCCACTTTTGCTGGCGTCAACTACAACACGGCGGGACGTAACAGGCTTACGATGCGGGCAGTTCAATGCCCTCAACCGGACGAGTCATCGTAACTTCCATCACAGAACAGTCTGCAATTCCTGCTTCATCAGATCTTCCCAGGTCCTGCACATGATGTCAGACTGCAGTCGAATCATTCGGATGTGGACATACACATGCTGACAGCTGAGGGAAACGCTGCCACAAATGGCGGCGCAGTTCGCTGCTCATTGGCTGGTGACAATACTGAGTGAGGATTTAATGAAATGATGAGTCGCCGACTGCCAGTCCTTGCCGCATTCTCCGCCCTGCTATTTGCATTGGTCGCCGTTTGGAACAGCCACGGATCTGTTGGGCAACAGCAATTGCCAGGTCCCTGGAAGAATTCCCGTGATGATGTGCAGTATTTTCCGCCCGGCCCGGATTTCAACCTGAACATGCATATTGAGGCAGCGAAAGAAGCTGCCAGAATACGCGAGTCGAGGCAGCATGATGAAGATCGCATCCCATGATGACTCGGTGGTAAGGGCAGGAGTTCTGAGCATGAGGGCCAGGGTATTAATCGTCGTATGATGGGCTCGAAACCACGCTGACGACCACAATGGAACCGCAGTGGGCAGGGACTCAGAATTGACGGAGCCTCCAGGTGGTGGCATACTGTCAACATGAACCCATACGAACCACCGCAGTCAGACTTCGATCCTCCCAAACCCGTTCGCCGCATTTCTCCCTCGGTGGTGTTGATCACGATCGTGGTGTTAGTGATGGCTTTGTTGCTCGGTGCCGGATGACAACTGGAGGCATTTGAACAGGTTCGCTGCGTCGATGAGTCTGCACTGTACAGGCCGCACGTGACGCGGAGGTAAGTCCTGGAACGATTCGGAAAGCGTGCTGCAATGCTGGATGACGAGTCGAATGAAATCCGGATGGCCGCCAATGATGCGCTATCGACAATTGGCCTATCTTCAAGTTCGGCAGTGTTACGTCTCAGGACTTTGACGGAAAGCAGAGATCTTTCCGCCTCCATCGCGGCGACAGATGCTCCTGCGTCTATTGATCAAACGAATGCTGAAAATGCTGCCGCCCCTGAGTTCCCGATCTATTCAATCACGTAAACGGGTCCCCATAGTCGGTCATATTTTTCACGTTCTTCGTCACTAGCGCGCCGCAACGAGCCTGATTTTGTGTCCAGCAGTTTTCGCATGGTCTCCAGACGCTGATCAGCGTCGTTCATTAGCGGGTGAAATACCGGCAGACCGATCACCATCGCATTCAGCGTTTGAGCAACCACGTCGCATCGACGTAATTCTGATTGCTGGCGACGAAAAGCAGGATCGGCGATGACATCAGGGATACTGCTCGAACTTGTTCCGTTATCGGATTTCTCGACATAGTTTTCATTTCCTTCGATCATCGCCACGGTGCCCGTGGTCGACAATGTCCGTTGTTCATTCATTTGAGCGAGATTCTGTGCGGCCTCTCGCAGCGATTCAGAATCGCTGTCCGGATTCGTGAGTACGTCCATCATTCGATTTTCAAATGGCGTGTCGCGAAACTTCTTCCAGTAGCGACGCAGACTTGCAACCGTCGTCGCAATTTTCTCGTCGCCTCGACGGGTAAAATTATCCCCCGTCGCAACTGGCTCGAAGACACGTACCCTTAGGATGGTCATGGCGGCAGTCAGTGCCGCTTCACGGACAGAAAGGACTGTGCGATTCCGAGCAAAATCTCGCCAGAAGTGTACCGAACGTGTCAGGCGCGTATCCTGCTCGATTGTATCAATCAGTTCATCGATCGCAGGATCTCCGATTGCGATGATCGCCTGAACTCGCCAGTCTTCCGTAAGATCCACACCACCCGGCTGGCCCGATTGCCGCGCGTCAACCTGGTCGAGCTGTCCAATGAGCCAGTGAACTTGCTCTGGCTTTTCCCACTGATCAAAGTCAATTGGCTTTTCCGGTGCTGATTTACCAATCGAATTTGATTCCCTGCGACGCTTCAGATCAGCAAAAAGTTGTATTCCGTTTCCAAAATCCGCTGCGAATTCAGCGTACTTGTCATTAAAACGCGAGATATGGCGCAGCGACTCCTCATCAGCACGCTGCATAAAGGCATGCACGCCATCGGCATACGCTCTCCATGCCAGTGCAATCCGCAAGTCTTTGATGAGTGCCTCCCTGGAAGTCGCAATCTCTGAACTCATCTCGACGATTCTGGCTTTGGCGAGTGTCTTTGCAGCCAGTTCATCATACCCCAGTTTGGCAAGCCATGCGGCACGCACGATTCCGGGCGTGCCAGCTGCAGATCCTGCGGACACGTCAGACATACGCCGATGAATCTGGCGAAAGCGATCATTATCGTTGTTGTCGTTACTGTCTGCATCCTACTCAAGGAGCGATCTGGATTCATTGACAAAATCGCGAGTCGCTAATTGCGTCGGCGTCGAAATCCAGTCGTTGTCCAGAAAGTACACCCGAGCAGAACCCATATCTGACGCAGGCCGATACCATGCCCCGGTTTCGAATTCTTGTGATGAACCCCAACACGAACGTGCAGTGATTGTCACCGTACAGTACTGTTTGCCAGCTGGATCGGTAAGCGGATTCCCGATCAGACTGAGCAGCATTGCGCGGTCGTCGTTTGATAGCTGGGACGGCGAAGCATCCTGAGCGACACATGGAAACACGCATGCCACAGTGGCAAATACCATGCAAATCGAAACCCAAATGTGATTCAAATGGATACCTTCCATAAGAAATTCTCCAGGGCATGGTCGGGAGTTGAATGCCAGAGTCCGATCCGCGGTTTACTCGACGCGAGGGATAACAAGCTCATTCCCGCGATCGTCGAGAATCGAACGTCCTGTCGTAGCGTCCCAGAATCGCAGACGCTGCTTTCCATAGGATAGAATGATGCGCCCGTCAGGTGAGAATGCTACAGTACGAGCAGGTTCACCCGCAGTATTGATCTCGAAGGGCAATCCGTTCTCTTCCGACAAGTCCCAGACATAGATGGGGCCGTCGTAACTGCTGGCGGCGATCCTGTTTCCATCAGAAGAGAATACCCCGCCGGACAAGGATTTCCCGCTCCCCGAAAGCACGCGAGGTTCGTGAGCTGCGCTGACAGCGAACAGATGGATTTCGTTCCCGTTGATTGCCGCTAAGAGTTCGGAGGTCGGAGAAAAGAATTGGCGAGTGCCACTAAATCCGTGTGGATTTAGAATCCACCGCTGCTGATTCTCAACTGCTCCGTTCTCAACACTCGATGTGACAATTTCAACCTGAGCCTGATTTACTAATGATGCCCCGCGTGGCAGAGATGCCGCCGAAAGTACTCTTCGGCCGTCCTGAGTGAAACTTGCGGCTTCAAAGAATCCTGAGGCGCGATCCACAGTTGCTTTCACTTTTCCGCTGTTGACATCCCAGATCTTTATTGCGGCAGACCCTGATTGCCCCCCGGAAAGCAGCGTCGTGCCGTCCGAGGAATAAGCAATCGATCTAATCACTTCCATCTGTCCATCGAAGGTGAGTACTTCTTTGATCCGCGAGTGATCTTCCGGGTCGACGACCTGAATTGAAAACACCCCTTTCTCTCCTTCGAATTCTCGAATCATCGCGCCTGTTTCGACATCCCATAATGTCAATCTGCTGTGTTGTTTTACGTGGTTATGGCAGGCCAGTTCCCTGCCCCTCAGCCAGGAAAACTCGGGATGGGCCGAAGCAATTGCGATGGTTCTGCCATCCGGAGAAAATGCAACGCATCTAGTTATGCTCTGCGCCAGACCAATCTGGCGAACTGGTCGTCCGCTGTGCACATCCCAGATCCGGGCAGGGCCGTAACCTGCGGTCACGATCAAATGTCCATCCGGGGAATACGTTGCAGAATGGGCGTCGTTATATGGCCCAGTCTGTCGAGCGCCGCTATTCGGGGCAGCTGCCTCAGGTCGCGTCTCATTGCCACAACAGCATTGAGCATAGACTGCATCGTGTATCAAAATGACCGACACCAGTAATGCCATTCCGGAGCGTGCCAGTTTCCCGTATCGGATTGTAATCGTTCGCTGACGTGTCAGACGCATCGTCTTGCCCTGAATTGCCAAAAGACGGATCTCGACCCTGGAATATCCTGAACGATAATGCAATCGGCGTTTCACTGACAGATGGCTTTTAGCTGATGACTCTACAGGAGCAAGGCAGAGGAGAATTTCGTCAAACAGACCGCCGGCAAGTTATACACCCGTGGTCGATTTTGGCCCGGGAGCAGATGTTCCGTATGTTTCTGAAACCCGAAGTTTTGCAAAAAAATCAGGCCCGATGTCTCCCGTCACGCTGCAACTTGACTTTTCCCCCCGTAATTAACGAATTGACGCCTCTATGCACCACTCGTACATTGACTGGTGTGAGACGGATTTTCCTTGTGTACTCAGAACAGCCCGAAGTCCGTCTGCTGCTTGTACGGCGAAGGAAGAACGAATGCATTCCACGACGAAGAAATCCATCGCCCTTATTGCTATCGCTGTTCCCATGCTGGCGATTCTATTTCTCTGTGTTGCTTTTCTTGTCGGCGCCAAAGACACAGAGACACAATCCTGGCTCTATGTTGCAAAAACATCGGAGCTGCCGGGCGATGGCACTCCCATCATGAAGACTGTCTCAGTAACACAATTCGACGCATGGACACGACTTCCGGATAAGCCCATTTGCCAGGTGTTTGTGCGAAAGTCTTTGAGCGCAGATGCTGCTTCAGTCATGTATACCTGGCATCATGATGGATTCAAAATTCCGCTTCGGTATGACCCAATTACACAACGGTACGTCTCTATTTGCTGGAACGTCACCTTCGACCTGCAGGGGAAAGAAGTCACCGGGAAAGGTTCAATCCCCTCGGACTTAAGCGTTACTCAGTTGCCAGCCAAAGTGATCGATGATGTTGTGTGGGTCAGGCTGGACGGAGTGAGATACTGAAAGGTTGAAACTGCGCAATTTCATTGATGTTCCAGTAATCATCCCGAGGCTAACCAAAGCAGGCTGCCAAAGTCCCGGCAAGCCACCAATTTCGTAGTGATGCAGCAGGCAGTAATCGCTGGTCCTGATCTTTAGCGGCCACGGCTTTCCGGAACCGAAGAGATTCTTTTCCACGCAGTCGAGCTACGCAGAACTGCTGCACTCGAAGACCAGGGTCGGTGATGTCACGTTCTTCGTTTCCTATGTCGATTTCGTCGCTGTCACCAGCCTCTCGTCGATCCACTCCAGCACCCGCAGCAATTTTTGGCGATCCTCGTCCGTCTTCAGTTCATCCAGCAGGACATAAGGCAGACCGTCCATCCCGCCGCCACGAACGCTCCAGCCGGGGATCTGTTCAAGCTGGTGCTGCAAGTCTGCAATGACCCCTGGCCGATCGAAGGGTGAATGATTCACCAGGAATCGCATCTGGAAAATCAGTCGTCCATGATGCTTGCAGGTGATTGGGTATGAGATGCGTCCAGCATGGACAAATCCTGGTATGAATACCACATCCCGAACACCGCGCCGGAAGTTCATTTCACAGGCATGTGCCGTAGACCAGCCAATCAAAGACCTCACAGCCTGCAATCGTTCCGACGAACCAGTAGTGCCAATGACCTGCAAATACTCTTCAGCGGTGATTCGTTCCCGAATTGTCGAACCGCCGGAACGTCGTGTTCGGGATGCCGCGGTCTGACCGATGACTGTCGGAACCAGAGTCCTGAGACGCTGCGCTGGATCGACAAACTGCTTGATCTCTACTGCCAGTACCTCTGCCGGGTCCATCTGCCGATTGAGAAACTCAACCACACGCCTCAGTTCCGCCGGGATGATATCCGCAACGAACACCATGCGGATTCGTCCGGCCTGCAGGTTGGTCTTCACCCGTTCCCAAAAAGAGTCGACATCTGCCTCCGGCCCGAGAAATTCCGCCAGTCTGTCATCTGCGGATATGCCGTCATCCTCACACTGCGATTGAAAACGACTGCGGATTTCCTCCACTGACCAGTAGCTGACGGCATTGGCAGCGTAGTCCAGCAGCTGTCCCACAACCTCGCGTCGAATTCGCGTATCCGTGCTGCGTTTCACTTCGACCAGAGTCGGCACTCCATCCTGATCGATAAACAGATGATCCAGAGACCAGCGATTCGCGCCATCTTCTTCACCAGGAACACCGAACTCGCGAGACACCAGCACCCATCGGCGCGGCGTTGCCAGATCCATCTGCTCACCTGCCAGCAGGTTAGGATATTTTGCCAGCAGTTCCTGAAGCAGTGATTCCGAGTCGTACGGAGTCTCATGCATTTCAAGGAGTTTTGCATCATCTCCAAGGAGATAAATCTGTCCCGTCACTGAGCCGCCTCCGTTTTGCCTCGTTCAAACCCCGCCCCCCTCAACTCCCCGCTCAACATCCACGCTCAGCCGCTTCGGCAACAGCGAGCCCCAGCTTGGCTTTAACTGAGGATGGACTTTGATACATTTTTTGCCATGCGATTCTGAGGTCTGATTACCGACCGGGGGGTTGAGATTGAATCCCGGGTATCAGCGGGCTACGCATGTTATCACCGATTAAGGTTGCTGGAAAAGGACCTCACAAGTCCCGGCCAACATTCAGCGTCAAACTTTACCAAACCGATGTGTTTGCTAATCTTGTCATACTCAAAACAACGAAATCCACCCCAATCCTGATCAAGTTGAAACCTCTAAGGCTGTTTGATAACGTGATATACGTGACGCTTCCAATAACTGAATGCGAACGCACCCTGCGATACCGGAAGAATCCAGCGTGTCATTCGAATTTCGTCATTAATTGTCGGCATTAAGGACAAATGGCGTGCCAACTGGAACAGAACTCGTGCGGCCGTTTCTGCCAACGAAGGATTTCGAAGAATCCAGGCGATTCTATCAGGCCCTGGGATTTGAAATGACTTTGGATAGCGAGGTCGCGATATTCAAAGCCGGGAGTGGAGGATTCATTCTTCAACGACATTTTCACGAGAACTGGGCAAGCAACTGTATGATGCAACTTATGGTCGACGACCTCGATACATGGTGGTCTCACATCGAATCGCTGGATCTGCCAAAACGCTTCCATGTGTCGTCGCCTAAGGCTCCGGCGATTCAGCCATGGGGACTACGCGTCGCTTACGTAGTTGATCCCGCCGGTGTGCTGTGGCATATCGCACAACGACGTGAGGATGTGGTTCACGACCAGTAAATGTGGGATTCCGTAATTGCGAGTAGAATCCTGTTTCGTGTTTCAGTTGCGGAGCTGCAATCAGGCTCATTGTTTTTCGAATGCTGGCTTCCGGCTTTTTTCAGCTCATTCTGCTTTTTTCATCTGAATTCTCGGGTAGGTTGATCGATGAATCAGGAACATTCCATCGAAGCAGCACGTAAGGAATATCGATTTTACAACCGACTTTTTTTGTTGGGTATACTGGGGATTTTCCTGTTTCCTGTGGCCGCATTGTTGGTGGCGATGGTTGCCTTTCAAATCACCAGGAACAGCAACATATCGGCTCCCATCGGTTTGAGCGCTCCATTTTGGTCTGTTGCAAGCCTGGCGATTGCTTTGCTGGTGCGAGGAGCCCGAAAGCGAGCCCGACGCAGTGTCGATCTGGCCAAACTCGCAGGAGCGTTGCACCTCGAATTTTCCATGAAAGCATCCAGCTCGATAATGGAACTGCTTAAGTCCATTAGCTTCATGCAGAATCCGACTTCCGCCAAAGGAAGAAACGTGCTGGCTTCGGCCGACAACAACTGGCCCCACTTTGCACTCGACTATTTTTATGCTTACGACTATGGGGCTGTTTCATTTGAGTCCGATGAGTCGCTGGTCGTGTTTCCTGATCTCGTGCCGCACCTACCCGATCTTTTTGTTTTTCCGATGGGTATCGGCGATCGGTTACTCAGTCAGATTTTCGGGGCCTTTCAACAAGTCAGCGTGCCTGCTGCCCCGGAGTTCGTGAAGCGTTTTCGGGTCGGAAGTGCTGATCCCGTTGCCGCAGAACGCATGATCGCTGCTCCACTGCTTCAAGTGTTTCATCGGAACCCAAAGCTGTCGCTTGTAATAGAAGATGGAACGCTAATCGTCTTCTATCAGCTTCAACAAGTACCACCCAAAGCGTATGCCGAATTCTTATCGGCGGCCAATCAATTGGCTCAAGCAATCCATGCAGTCCGTTAGATCAAGTCTTCGATCTGAATGCGCCTATCGCCTGAGCCCAGTGGGCAGGGTCATATCCTCTCCCCAGAAAATGACGGGCATAAACGCGATTAATGCATCGAAGCTGTGACCCACGTCAGTTTGATCCCACGCGAAACATGCGAAGCCCCTTTGTGTCGTGTACATGGGTGACGCATAGTGTTACCGAATGGTATACTCTGGGGGATCTCACTTTCGTTGAGTCACCTAACCCAGTGAGAAGCGAAATCACCTCTTAAAGATCGTTAACATTGAGCTGAGATCGCAGCGAATCAGCCGGAAACCTGCGTTCTGCGGGTCGCGACGAGCGGATGAATTCCTGAAAACACTTTCTCAATGTAGCACTCTCACACAGTTCAACACGATGACAAACAGCTCGACAGAGAGTTACGTCAATTGAATGGTCACTCAACAACGGCACCACACACCATGCAATCAACCCATCAAAGTGAATGGGCGGACGGACAGTGACACGATAGGGGCGTCTCGCCGAGACAGCGGGATTTGGGAGTTGTGGAAAGATGCCGGGATGCGCGAGTCTCGGAGAGACTCGCCTACGTGGGGCCAGGATTTTGAAAGTGGTTGAACCTGATACAAAGAGGAAGTTCATGTTCGAATTAGTTTGGCATCGGTACAATGACAAATACCTTCACGAAGCGAGAGACGTGTTTTCCTCCAGCAATGGAACCATCGGAAGTAATGCGATCGTTATGGCCGGTCTGCTGCGTCTGTCAGAACAGCGATTATTGGTCGCTGTGCATAATGGACTTTAAACGATGACTTTCCTCTCCCGTGACGCCACCATTGCCGGTCCCGGATTCAACCGCTGGCTGGTTCCACCCGCGGCCATCGCAGTTCACATGTGTATTGGCGAGGTGTATGGATTCAGTGTTTTCAATGTGCCGCTCACGCAGGCCGGGGATGGCTGGACAATACCCCAGGTTGGCTGGATTTACTCCATCGCACTCTTCATGCTGGGCATTTCGGCGGCAATGTTTGGGAAGTGGATCGAGCGAAGCGGGCCGCGAAAAGCGATGGTGGCCAGCTGCTTTTGCTTTTGCGGTGGTCTGCTCATTTCCGCCATCGGTGTGAAGCTGAAGATGCTGTGGCTGCTTTACATCGGTTACGGCGTTATCGGCGGTATCGGCCTCGGACTCGGTTACATCTCTCCCGTCTCAACGCTGATCAAATGGTTCCCCGACCGTCCGGGGATGGCCACCGGCATGGCAATCATGGGATTCGGAGGCGGTGCTCTCATCGGTGCACCTCTTGGCGTGAAGCTCATGGATTATTTCAAATCAGCCACATCGACAGGGGTCGCCGAGGCATTCATTGCTATGGCATGTCTCTATGCCGTCTCCATGCTGTTCGGTGCATTGAGTATCCGAGTCCCGCCCGAGGGCTGGAAACCGGCAGGGTGGGAGCCGCGGCGGCAGGCGAATCCAATGATTACCAGCGCAAATGTTGCCGTTGACGTCGCATGGAAGACGCCGCAGTTCTGGTGCCTGTGGGTCGTATTGTGCATGAACGTCAGCGCCGGCATCGGCATCCTGGGACAGGCATCGAAAATGTGTTCCGACATGTTTGGTGTCAGTGCAGCTGTCGGTGGCGGATTTGCCGGACTGCTGAGCATCTTTAATATGGGGGGCCGCTTCTTCTGGTCATCCGTTTCCGATTACACCGGACGGAAAGCCGTCTACTGCATCTATTTCCTCCTCGGGACGATTCTGTACTGCATAGTGCCGTGGACGCAGAATGTGCAAAACAGAGCCGTCTTCGTCATCGTCACTTCAATCATCATTACCATGTATGGTGGCGGTTTCGCAACGATTCCGGCGTACCTTCGTGATCTGTTTGGTACGCACCAAATCGGTGCGATTCATGGTCGGCTCATCACGGCCTGGTCCGTCGCTGCGATCCTCGGCCCCAGTCTGGTCAATTACATCTCCACCGCCCGTATTGAAGCCGGAGTGCCAAAGCCCGAAGCCTACAACTTCACGATGTACCTGATGGCCGGATTGCTGATCATCGGACTCGTCGCCAATCTGCTGGTGCGACCAGTTCATCCGAAGCACCATCACCCTGAAACTTCAAAAGCCTGACCCATGAAAAAACTGACTCTCATCTTTGCCTGGATCTGGATTACCCTGCCGTTGTGCTGGGGAATCTATCAGTCAGTGCAAAAATCAACACCGTTGTTCAGCGGAGCGTCAGAAGCAGCAGCAACAGGCGGGCAATTGCCGTCAACGATCAGATGAATAGCGAGACAATCATGATTGAACGATCATTTGAAATCGATATTGAAGAACACATGGGGTTCGTTCGTGTGCTCATGGGACGCGGGGAACCGACCGGAGAGCTCGCTCAGTTCCTGTCAGCGACTCTGGCACAGTGGATTGATCAGCATCCCGAATTGCGAATTCTCGCCGTCGTACCGATCAACCGCGATGGCGACACGGTTGAACTGCATGCATGGTTCGAACAGAGAAGTTAGGGCGGCGGTCAGTTAATGCTCGTGTTCTTCTGAGCGGTGTTCGTGAGCGTCGGGCGGCAGCGATCACGCCCGCAACCCGCTGTTCACCAGCCCCCTCCCGATCTTGCTTCGCTCGATCGACCTCCCCCAGCTTTGCTGGGAGAGGAGGTTTCAAAACCCTCCCCTCCCGCGCAGCGAAGCGGAGTGGGAGGGGTCGGCCGACAGGCCGGGGGAGGGTTCGCCGCGGGTTGCACTCAACGCCGACCCAAAAACACCCGAAACCCGCTGTTCACCGGCCCCCTCCCGATCTTGCTGACGCTCGATCGACCTCCCCCAGCTTTGCTGGGAGAGGAGGTTTCAAAACCCTCCCCTCCCACGCAGCGAAGCGGAGTGGGAGGGGTCGGCCGACAGGCCGGGGGAGGGCCCGCCGCGGCTTGCACTCGACGCCGTACCAATTACACCCGCGACCCGCTGTTCACCGGCCCCCTCCCGATCTTGCTATTGCTCGATCGACCTCCCCCAGCTTTGCTGGGAGAGGAGGTTTCAAAACCCTCCCCTCCCGCGCAGCGAAGCGGAGTGGGAGGGGTCGGCCGAAGGCCGGGGGAGGGCCCGCCGCGGCTTGCACTCAACGCCGTACCAAAAACACCCGAAACCCGCTGTTCACCGGCCCCCTCCCGATCTTGCTTCGCTCGATCGACCTCCCCCAGCTTCGCTGGGGGAGGAGGGTAAACTCGGCCTCCTCAAAACTTCGTTCTCCGGACGAGCAATTCCACACGAGTTCCAATCCCCGCCAGCTCATGAGTTTCCTCGGACCATGAAGGATCTGAATCTATATTGCACCGGCTCCCAAGGCAAAACAAAAACGCAAAGTGGTGAGTCTGGTCATGCGAAGTGTTCAGCGAATCCCGACAACCCTCATGTAAACCTGGAGGACTGGGACGTCAGCGAGTCAAAAAAGACAGCATTTGACACCCCGATCAGACTGTTGATCGCGGCATTTGAAAACGAAAAAGGCTGCGTCCCGCGATCGAAAATACACAAGCCAGATAGGCGCCCAGAACTGCCCAGAAGAGGCCGACATTCAGTCCGCCGCCGGTTTTGTTGGCAATGAAGGCCAGGTGCCCGATACCGATCATGCAAAGCGATGTCAGAACCGCGATCCACGCGAGCATTCGTTTCATCCACTGAAGCGTGACGGCCCGCCGATCGGGCTGCAGCCAATACTCTCTGTTGGGAATGTTCAACATCGAATCAGGCATCCGACACGCCAGCCATGTGACCGCGACGAGAAACAGCGGAACACCAATCTGAAGTCCGCAGAGCGTCAGAGTTGCGGCTGTACGTGTCATCCAGTCATTCGGCTGACCGTCAATGCCCCAATGCGTGGCAATACGATCGGGAAGCTGGGGCCAGTACCAGGCATGCTGAGCACCACTGACAATTGTCAGAACGAAAAGCAGGGTTAATGCACGCATTGTTGAAAACATGTCGTCAACTCCGATTGAACTACTGACTTCCACATGCAATTCGTTCGAGAAGGCTTTTTATTTTGCAGAGCGATGCGCCTGTCGTCGGAAAAAGATTAATTCGACTGCTCGTCCGGGGGTGATGGCGGAGGCAGCTTCACCCCGCGTTTCTGGACGGCCTGCCGAAGAAGATACTCCAGCTGTCCGTTGAGACTCCGCAAGTCATCGTCGGCCCACCGCTGCAAAGCTGCGAGGAGTTGTTCGTCAATTCGAAGTAAGAACGCTTTTCGCGGCATTCGTCACCGTTATTCACAACGATATCAGGGACTTGAGGTGGCACACTCCGGGCATTCCGAAGTGCATGATTCAGGCAACTGATGCACGCCCATTGAGGCAATTACCGGGTATGCCACCGGACTCTGAGACATGCTCAACTTTGTTTGCTAATGGTGCAACGTGCCGGTGTTGAGCACGGGCTGGGGTGTGCTGTGTCCGCACAACACCACCAGCAAATTGCAGACCATTGCAGCCTTACGTTCAGCGTCCAGATCGACAATACCCTTCGCCTGCAGCATTTCAAGGGCATGTTCGACCATTCCCACCGCCCCTTCGACGATCCTGGAGCGAGCAGCGATGATCGCCCCAGCCTGCTGGCGCTGCAACATTGCAGAAGCAATTTCCGGAGCGTAGGCCAGCTTACTGATCCGAGCCTCCTGAACCTCGACACCCGCCTGCTGCATGCGGTCGTGAAGTTCATTCTTCAGTTGCTCCGCCACTTCACTGATATGACCGCGCAACGAATGCGCATCCGCTTCCGGCGCATCATAGCTGTATTGACTGGAGAGAGTCCGGAGCGCGGAGTCAGCCTGCACCTTGACGAAATCCTGATAGTCGTCAACAACAAAAGCTGCTTTGGCCGCATCTACCACCTTCCATACCACCACGGCTGCGATTTCGATAGGCGTCCCGTCCTTGTCATTGACCTTCAGCGTTCTTGACGACGAATGAGACGCACGCAGAACATGGCCTGCCGCATCCTTGATCTCGGCCGTCTGGTCGACGTCCGTCTCAAACGTCCGCACCCGGAAAGAGACGTTCAACGTCGTGGAAAATGGATTCACATAGAAGATCCCCACGTTGCGAATCGTCCCCACATAGGTTCCGAAGAACTGTACGACCCGAGCATTGTTCGGCCCATTCACCTTAAATCCGAACAGGCAAATGAACCATGCGAGAATCATCACCGGAATCAGAATGATCTGTAGAAACGAAGGCCCATGCGTCTCAGTCACCCAGCCAATATAAAACAAAATCCCGACCATCCACAACAACATTACAAGAAACACCCGCCCGCCGCCCATTGGTGTAATCACTCGATCCTGCATGTGTGCGCCCCCTGTAAAACAGTTCAAGGAAGTATCAGATAGCAAAATGATATCACTTTAATATCTTTTGTCCAGTGTCTTTTCAGCACTTGATTTTGAGTTGTCGGTTATCCAATGCTGTTCGCAGGGCGAACTCGCAGTTTTTCCGCATCAACTTTCCGGCGCATCTCCTGGGTGCAAGAGTGTCGCCCGACCCGAGGCAATGATGATCCTCGGGGCATTTACCGGCATGAAAACTCTTTCCGTTTTTTCTGACGGAATTGCTTACGCAATCTTTGGGGCAAGGTCGCCTTCTTTCGGAAGTAGCACGGTCTATGCAGACAATTTCCGGTTTACAGCAGTTCCTGAGCCTGGCGCCATTGCAATGTGGGGTCTGGCAAGCTTTGGATTTGTCTTTGCGGCCCGTCGAAAGAAGGCAGCAGCAGTCTGCGAAATCCGGATCGTTCGAAGAATCATCGCGGCGGGTTACCTGTTATGGGTGACCCGTTTTCATTTGTACCAGTCGTTGTTCATGTCAGATTCTCAGACACATCGATCGTCGACCAGCCCGAGACGGCACAGGATTTGCGATTTCAAACTCATATGAAATCGAGCTGGTTGCATCTACTGAGACAGGCAAAACCAACATGAAAACGAAGCGTATTTCCGACACGATGGAAGAAGCATTGAACGAGCAGATGACACGCGAGGCGTTTCAGTCTCAGGTCTATCTTTCGTATGCGTCGTGGGCTGAGGTGGTCATGCTCTCGTCCGAGCGATTGAAGCACCACCCTCCGACCCAAAGGACCTGGGCGATTGCCTGCGAAAAACGCTGCAGCACGAAATCGATAATTCCAAAGCAATCGACGTGATCGTCAACCTGTATACACTGGACAAAGACTTTGGGAAGACTTCACAGGAAGCCGTCATTCCCAGAGAGCAGGAACTTTGACTGCAGCTTTTTGGTGGCCAGCTCTTAATGGAAGAATTCTCTGTCGTATAGGGCGGAGACTTTTCCGTTATTAGAGAAATTTCGCATCGGGCAGATTGCCGATTCAGCGAGAATGAGTTCCTTCGCGATCCGGCCATCCTGTGATGGTCGTAAATCAACCACTTAGGCAGTTGAACGGCCCGGCAGAGAATTATGCGGCTCCAGTGAACCATCAAGGCCTGTTCAGCGCTGGTTCTCGCGAATCATTTCGACAATTCGAGTCGGGGCTGGCACCTTATTGACAATGATCTCTAATTCATCCTGTCCCGAACTGGAAATTCCGACGTCTCCGATTCCAAGCAGTCTTTGAAAGATCGTTTGATCAACCTGTATGTTGCGAACATCGTCGTGTTGCACTACTGATGAATCTCGACTAATCAGTCCCTTTCTGAGAATCGAGCGACTGTTCGTCAGCGTAAGAGTTATTGAAGCGCTCCGCAGAAACCACGAGAAGACCAGAAGCGCCATTCCAATTAGCGCAGCGATTGAAATCCACAGAATCCAGTCGATGGATCCGATTGTCGTGCCATTCGGAGACGGCGACTGCTCACTCGTGGAATTCTTTGCGAGAGCGATCCAGAGACCATACAACGACGCGACACTCACTGCAAAAACCAACAATGTCCCGATGGGATGAGCGCGAAAGAGAACCGGATGAACCTTCAATAACGTTCGTTCTTCGGGCTGAGTAGCAAGCTTACTGGGATTGCTCGCATCGGAAACTTCGCGGACTGACGTCACTGTGGTCGTCGGAATTTCCATTTCAAACGGCTTTTCACAGGTGGGACATACAATTGGCCCCGTAATGTGTTCAATGGTAGTTTCGACTTCTCGCCCACAGTAAGGACACTGAGCCTTGAGCAATTGCATGGTCATTGCTTTCTTCGTTAGATGTCAATTGAGTTGCTCACTCGCGGCGGAGTGTCGGCCTGCTGTCAAAGAAGCAACTTGTATGCCGTCACTTACGCAACCGGTCGCAATATGGCCGGATGCGGCCAATGGGAAGATCCGCTTTCTGCGGTCGTCCGATTTATGAACCCCTGACGCAGTTGGGCGTCTTTGGGAATGCGTCATCGGAGCAGTGAACTCGTCAGCGCTGATCCTTCTATTGGATTCGAACAGGAGGTCACAGAGGAAACGGAGGAATCACCGGGAATGCGCTGAGTGATTGTTAATCTCCGCTTCCTCGGTTTCCTCCTGTTCAATTCCGAGTCACCGTTCATGGTGTCAGCCGTGCAGGAGCGATGGAGCGGGCTGATTGGTGAGCCTCGCTCCCGGTTCCCTGAGTAATCAATCCATCCGATCATCGCCAGCGGTCGCGGCCCGAAGAATGGTTCGTTGAGGATGGCGCATTTCCTTCGCCGGTTTTTGAGGGTTCAGAAAGCGGTAATCATTACCGGCTCCAGAAACTCAGATAGACCGTCAGAACGAGACCGATCACGGCCAATGTCAGTGTCACGACGACCCCCAGCGACGAGACCGACACTCGATAGGGTTTCCCCTGAATAAATTCGCGGATGTTTCGAACATGCAACGCGGCTGCCACAATGTTGACGACAACTCCCAGAACAACGAGTGAGCAGCCTATCCAGAGTGAGATTCCCGAACCTGGCCTGATGGGAGCTCCTTCCACCTGAGCCAGTTCACGGAGAAACAGACCGAATCTGGCAACAACAAAACCGAAGCCCATCATCGCCAGACTGGTGCGAATCCAGGCCAGAAGAGTTCGCTCTGCGGCGAGTGCGACGCGCGGGTCATGAACCTGATCTGGTTCCATATGGATACTCTCCTGGGTTTTACACGTCTTCCAGACTTATTGTCATGGAATTTTATACGAGCTGGGGGAAGATCCGCGTCCTGCTGTCCTTCCATTTTAGCAGGGTATTGCCTGGTGACGCGGATTACAGCAGGAAGTGCAACTTAACCGCCGGGAAAAAATTCTGCGAACTCAGGCTCTCAATGCATCCTTCTCATTCGGCCTGTCCAGGGTTTGGACTGTCCACGATGTCACCGACCTCCTGCTTCAGGCGATGCAGCACTCGGGAACGAGCTTTTCTGACAGCGGCTGACGTGACTCCGAACTGCAGTGCGACTTCGGCTGCGGGCAGACCGTCAACTGCAGTCAGCCAGAACATTTGCCAGGTACGCTCTTCGAATTCACTTCTCACCAGATCCAGTGCTCGCTGATAGATGCCCTGAGTCTGTTCCGGCGGGTCATCGCAGGCCAGATCGAATTCAGGATCTGGAACCCGATTGAGCATTTGCAGGGCTTCGGTTCCTCCCTGTCCGGCAGTCTGGCGGCCATGCCGCCGAAATGAGGCCAGCAAAACATTGCGAGTAATTCCACGCAGCCAGCCACGAAAAGTGTCTCCCGGACGGTCTCGACGAAAACTTTGAAGACCCCCTGATGCGGCGATAAACACTTCCTGAACCACATCGTCCGTCGCATCTGGCCGAATTCCCGCTGCGCGGCACCAGTACCGTACCAGCGGAGAATACAGCAAAACGAGGCGATTCCAGGCATCCTGATCGTGTTGCCGAGCCTTTGCCAGCAGTGTCAGACGAGTGCCCGGCCGGGAAACAAAATCTGTCTCATCACTCGTTTCGGACAAATGCTGGTCCTCCCGGTGTCGGTGTCCATTGATGTCACACTCCATTGATGTCACACAAGGAACATATGATAGTATAAAACAGCGGTCGAAGAAGTCCTGCCGGAGCGATACACTGTTCACTAGTCCACAGAATTGTCCGGACATCTCTGAACTGTCCGACTTCCATTTGGGAAATCTGCCGGATAAGCGGCTGGATGCGATCGCGTCGCATCTGGACCAATGCGTGCTTTGCGAACAAAAGCTGTCGGCAATCGAACATACCGACGATGACGTGATTCGAGCAGTGCGAGGCTCAAAGTCGGGATTTTCGATTCTTCGGCATGAACCATCACCGGATTGCCTGACGTCTCCCGGGATGCGTATTGGAGATTATGAGATTCTTTCCGAAATTGGTCGTGGGGGAATGGGGCTGGTATTGAAAGCCCGGCATGTTCGACTTCAGCGGGTCGTGGCTCTGAAAGTACTTCTTGCGGGAGAGTTTGCGGGCAGCGAGTATCTTGTTCGATTTCGGGCGGAGGCCGAAGCTACGGCCCGCCTGAGACATCCGGGAATCGTGCAAATCTATGAGATTGGGAGCTGGCAGAATCTGAGCGGTACAGAGCTGCCGTATCTGGCCCTTGAGTACATCGACGGAGGAAGTCTTTCCGATCGAACTCAAAATCGTCCGCAGATTCCTGTGTCTGCTGCCAGATGGGTTGAGCAGCTTGCGCTGGCGGTACAGCATGCGCACGACCAGGGAGTTGTACATCGTGACCTGAAGCCCTCCAACATTCTTTTCACGCGCGACGGACAATTGAAACTGTGCGACTTTGGCGTCGCAAAATTACTTGCCGGTTCGGACCTGCAAACTCGCACAGGAATTCTTGTTGGCACTCCGGAATATATGGCCCCGGAGCAGGCAGCAGGCGAGTCATCAGATATCGGTGTAGCGGCCGACATCTGGGCTCTGGGCGCGATCCTGTACACTTTGCTGACGGGTCGACCGCCATTCATTGCAGCCGATTCACTGACGTTGTTGCAGAAGGTACGATTTGACGAGCCTTTGTCACCCCGGAAACTGCAACCGTCGGTCACACGGGACCTGGAAACCGTTTGCCTGAAATGCCTGCGAAAAGCTCCGGCGCAGCGATACTCTTCCGCGCAGGCACTCGCCGATGACCTGCGGCGATTTTGCGAGGGAAGAACGGTTGTTGCTCGCCCGGCCGGTCTGATTGAGACGGGCTGGAGGTGGCTGGTTCGTCGTCCTGGCACAGCTGCCGTGCTGGTCCTCGCGGTTCTGATGCTGACAGTGGGTCTGCCCGGAGTAACATGGCTCTGGCTTCGTTCTGAGACTGCCAGGCATCGGGCTGGTGAACTGCTGGAGCAGGCAGAATCTTCGCTGTATTTTAATCGCATTGCGCTGGCTCGTCAGGGACTTGAGACAGACGGCGTCGAACAGGCTCGTCAGATGCTTGCGATGTGTATTCCCGGGCCGCAGCAGATCGATCGGCGAGGCTGGGAGTGGCGATATCTGAACAGCCAGACGCACCTCGGCAACAGGCAGGGAATGAAGCATGAAAGCGATCTGTGGTCCTGGATCTATGATATCGCATGGCATCCTGCGGGTACCCATCTGATTTCGGTGGGGGGGCCAGTTGTGGAAAACCGGGACGGGCAGATTCGAATCTGGAAGCTGACAACCGGAGAATGTGAAGTGGCGCTGGATTATCCGGAGGGAACCGTTCGGGCGACGACATGGCACCCTGACGGAAAACGGTTTGTCACAGGCAGCAGCGGCGGTGTCGTCAGTATCTGGGAGCAGCAGGAAAATTCGACGGAGTTCGTGCCACGCGAACTCCTGCGCTGCCCGAAGGTGCAGGAGGGTATCAGTTGTCTGGAGTTCACGCCGGACGGCAGATTTCTCGCTGCTGGCACATTGCTGGGTCTGAGACTCTTTGATTTTGAAAACAATACGGAATGCTTTCACCTGCCGCTGGGATGGCCTGGGATCAGCAGTCTGGAATTTCGACAGGAGAATAATCCAGGGGATGGCCCGCAAACAGTTTTACTGATCTCCAGCGAGGATGTGAATTCGGAACTGCACGTTCGAGAGTGGAGCATGTCGGGGTCTATTCTGAATGAGATCTATCATTCCTGTCGACCGGGACCGCTTGCCGCAGCTTCGACCGGACGAGGGAAATCGTCGGGTTTGCTGGCCCTTTCCGATCCGTGGCGAGGCGTCGAGATTCGGGATTTATCGGGTAGCGTCCTGCTGGAGCGTTTGCGCAACCATCGTGGTCGGGTAAACGATCTCGAGTTTTCCAGCGACGGGCTTTTGGCCACGGCAGGAGAAGACGGAACTGTGAGACTCTGGAACACTCAGGACCAGCTGGAGTTTTCCGTTTTTCGGGGACATACTGACGGTGTGCGAAAACTGGAATTCAGTCCGGACGGAAAGAAGCTCGTCTCGGCCGGACAGGATCTCTCAATCTGTATCTGGGACGTCGATCGGGATCCCCGCGGATTAAATGTTCAGGGGACCGAGTCCGCGTGGGGGGAATTTGCCGGAGGGATCTCATTTGCTGAAGACTCAAAGTCACTCATGTTTATCTGTCAGTTCAGCAGGCAGGCTTTCCGAATCGATACCCTGACCGGCCGCAGGCTGAACGCGCAGAAGCTGCCACTGATTTCTCGTCATGACTCTGCTCGTCGGGATCAGAGCATCGCCGCCTTCGGCAGGCGACTGGCATCGCCGGCACCTGAAACGCCCGGAATTGTCAACGTTCTTGATCCGGAAACCGGTCAGACGATCTCCCGAATTCATGCGCACGAGTCGACTCCTTTATGCGTGGCATTATCAGAAGACGCAACTGTACTGGCGACCTGCTTCATTAAGACGGTGGCAGAGGAGCACGAAACTGAAGTGTCCGTATGGAACGCTTCCTCCGGCAGCAGGGAATCGAACCGAACCTTTAAAGGTGTCAGGGCATCATCACTGGCGCTTAACTCCGATGGACGTTTGCTGGCAGTCGCAATGAGGAATTCGAACGTCACCCCCTCAGATGAACTGGAGTCATCAGAAGTTCTAATCACAGATCCATATTCCGGGCAGGTACTGTCGGTATTGAAAGGCTGCGAGGGAGTCATTACAGCGATCGCTTTTCGGCCTGATTCCCGTCAGGTGGCGGCGGTCGGGCTTCAGTCGGGTTTTGTTTATACCTGGGATCTTGATCAGAATCATCAGCCCCGTCAGTTTCTGAAACGGCCGGCATTGTCGTCTCCTACAAGTGTGACCTACAGCCACGACGGAACTCGTCTCGCCGCCGGCTGTTATGACAATCGCGTTCGCCTTTGGGACAGCGCAACGGCAAGTGAGGCAATCACACTGCTTTGTACAGGACCACCGGGATCCGGCAACTATGGATTCACCTCGTGGGTCGCATTCAGTCCGGATGGTCGGAAACTGGCGGCAACGGACTGGCACGGATGTGTCAGCATCTGGGACGCCCCGCCGCTCATCCCTCGCCGCTGACGTTGGCCGACTATTGGCATGGGCTGCCAACTATGGGCGACCCAGAGCATCTCCACACCATGTGCTGGCGAAACTGGCCGCTTTTGTGTTCAAAAGCCGTTCCTGCGAGATTCGCCGACTGCCCGAAAAATGACTGGCAGCGGCTGCACTGAGAGCATCGCAAAAAAGACCTGTCACATCCGGCGCATCTGGATTAGCAGCAGGATCACCTGTTCTGCCGGCACGGACCTCCGGAAATCGGATGTCTGTGTCATTCAGTTTTTCCACCGAAGCTATTGTCCACACGGAATCAGGAGATTGCGATGAAAATCGGAGCTGCCAAACTCAAGCTGGGTCTGATGCAATTGAAAAGAAGTCTTTGCGAGGCTTTTACAGAAACCAGGCGGCCCATGACCGTCCAGAATCTCTCGGCGATGAACAACCCTGTGGCACAGAGAACATCCTCACCGAATTCATATCTTCAGTCACCTCTGCCGCCGCAGCCCTACTGGAATGATACTGCTCTGCAGCCACAATCGGCACCGGTACATGGTCTCGGCGCCAGCACATCCACTCTGGTGATTCCGATGCTGAGCGGCTATATGAACAACGAGGATCAATCGGTCAACGCATCGATTGATACGGAGGTTGAGTCAGAAGCATTGACCAGTGAAGAAGAACTGGACTGTGTCAAAGAGTTTCTGGATCTGCAATCCGCTTTCAGTAATGTCAGCGAATCCGGGAATCAGAACGGAGTCGCGACTCTTTGTCACGGGGCTTTTCGAACGGAAAAGGCTCATGGTAATCACATGAGCGGTGTGATTATCGGAAAGTTTATGAATCACTATCGGCTGAATGCCTATGGTCAGATGTCATTCACCGAGTACCTGGGAACAATCAATCAGCAACTGTTCGAGCAGATCATGGCACCCGAACCGGGCAAGCCAAATTACTTTGCACCTGGCAGCAATGAATCGCAGGAGATCTTTCGACGAGTGATGCTGGGAGTTCGTTATCTGACTCCCGAAAAAAGAGCGAAATACAACGTCACAGTTCAGGGGTCTCTCTTCTATTGGGAAAAGTGGGGGAAGGACCGGCCGCTCGACACGACTCATTCGGATTTTTACAAACGCAAACATGGCATTTCTGTTGGAAGTGCCGATGAATCTGCAATCTGGGTGATGACAAAAAAGGGCAAGCTTTATACCCATCCTTCAAGAATGCATCGATTTCATCACACCAGTTTTAAGGCTGGAAAAGACATCCTGTGCGGCGGCGACTGGGAAGTGACTGGAGGTAAGCTGAAAATGATCTCGCTGCTCAGCGGACATTATCGGCCCACATTCGAACATCTCAGAAACACCGTTAAAGTGCTGGCAAATGATTATGGGATCAACTGCAACACTTATAACGTAAAAGTCTGGGACACTTCGACGGCCGCCTACAAGCAGATTTCGGCTGCCAAAATCCTTTTCGACGGCGGCCCTGGTCCCACATACTTACCAGCCTGTGGTGCAACGAATTAAGGATGACCGTCCGCGGTGGCAAAAGATCTGGTCGCTGTCCAGGTCAACTGAAAAGAGCGGCACGAATCTCGGTTCGACGACAGATGAAGTGCGCGTTAAAAAAATCCAAAGTTTACCGTTAACCTTATTGCGGACACTTTTGCCACGAAAAGCGGGCGTCCATAAGTGATCGAATATCCCTCCTTTTTGGTCGATACAACTTGTGTGATCTGTGCTCAAAACACAGAATTCATTAAACCACAGATGACACAGATTTTCACAGATAACAGGGGCGTTTTTGCTTGTGCTTTTTATCTGTGCCCATCTGTGGCATCTGTGGTAAAAGAATGCGACTCAATAACAAATGACGTGTGTGGATGAGCATTTGAGGTTTGTCCGCACCAAACGCAGCCGTGACGTTGCAGCCCGGAGGAAGAATTGGCAGAAAAATTTGAGGGCAGAAAAATGAATCTCGGATGAATCTCTGACCGATGGCGAACTCTTTAGAACCTATCCATCAATAAATCCGGGGCTTCGTGGATGTATATGGCCTGCAGTTGCCACAACGTACCAGGCAATCCCGTCGACGGAGCGACGGGTGTACTGTACACCCGTCGCTCCGCCGACGGGATTTGGCATCGGTGGAGATTCCGTCAACGCAAAACACGAAGTTCCTCGGGCGTTTGAAAACCTTGTCATTACCTCGCAAAGCAGGAATTGGATGTCTTGAAATCAGCCTTACGTGGGTAATGAATGAGATAACGCGGCCTTATCGACAGACCTCGTGGATCTGTGATTCGCTCCATGACATTTGGAATATTTCCGAAAAACGTCTAAGAAACCGAGTGATGTCGGGTCATACTCGGTGAGAGGACGAAAATGTCGTGATTCGAACCTGCCAGACACCGCAAACGAGACTTATGTTGGAACCGACTCCCCGAGTCAACGGTTTGGGTGCCACGGGCGTGAATGAAGTCACGCTTGAGTCGCTGTTCGAATCCGAAGAAACACCTCTTTTGCACTTTACGTTTTCCATCGTAGGCCGTCGGGCAGTGGCTGAGGAAATTGTGCAGGAAGTGTTCCTGCAGCTTCATGCACACTGGGATGCTGTTGATTCTCCCCGAGCATGGTTATACCGCAGTTGTCGGAATCGAGCGTTCAAACACATTCGCGACAACAAGCGAGAAGTACTCAGCGACGATAGCGGATCTTTACTGTGTCCCGAGCAATCGTCCGCTGCCACAGACGATTCGCCTGAGGCATCGATCGTCCATACGGAGGCCATCGCCGCCGTCAGACAGATCCTCGGGGAACTCGACGAGCCTGATCGGCAACTTGTGACATTAAAGTATTTCACAAACCTCAGGTATCGCGACATCAGCACTCAAACGGGACTCACCATTGGGAACGTCGGCTATCGACTGCACCATATTTTAAAGGAGCTGGCAGACAAACTGCGAAAGCTCGGATTCGACGAAACGTCATGAACGAAGAATTACACAACTCATCGATCGAACCGGAACTCGAAGCTCGCATCGTCGCTCTCGTTCTGGGCGAGGCGTCGGATTTCGAACGTGATGAACTGACTCGCCTCATCGAGGCGCGTCCGGAACTTGCTGTGTTCAAATTGCAGATGCAAAAGGTCAATGGACTGCTGCAGGATGCTGGCACAGGCGAAGTGGAGGCACCAGGCAACGACTGGAAGCTGCCGACAGATCGACGCAATGCTGTCCTTGCGGTAATCCGCGGAGTAGTAACGGATCAGCCAGCCGGTACAGACCCGGTTCCAGCTGAAGAGTTGAATTCTGTTCCTTCTGCTCGCTCTGAAGAGACAATGTCTGACGAACCGGGGAGCAGGCCTGCCGCGGCCAGCTTAATGAAATCCGTGCACCGATTTCGCAGGAATCTGACTCAATTCGCGGCAGTTGTGTGTGTCGCTGCTTTCATCGGAATTATGACATTTCGATCGTTTGGCCCGGAAGATCGAGCGAGTTCTAACGACCTTTACAAGGTCGCACGAACGGACACACCTCGCGACGACTTCGCCAGGTCCGAGTTGTTGGGTAGAACGACTTTAAGTCTTGAACGCTCAACGGTTAGTTCCCTGACCGATGCGAAGGACTTTGAAAAGTCGGCAGCGTTCACAGTTGACCCGCCAGGGAATTCTGATGTCCTTCTGTCTGCGATTCAGGACACTCTCAATGCCTCTTCAAATCTGCGGGGCGACAGCAGCCAGATCAACGAAAGTCTGGGCAGATCGAATGCACCGATCCTGACACAGCCGGAACTTCCATCGGCTGAGCCTGCCACGTCGATGCCGGAAGCCGATACACCGTCGCTCCTTGCGAAAAGTGACGCCGCATGGATGGACAGAGATGCGGAGACTGGCGACGGGAATGGCAATGGGGTGACGTTTTCGATGCCGAGGGAATGGAGTATCGATGACGGTGTCGTGTCTTTGGGCGAGAAGGTCAGTGATCAGCCTTTCGCCAGCGAAGGCGAACCGGCACAGTCAGACGGCTTGAAGTCCGATGTCCTCGCGGGCCGGAAAGCACTGCCAGGCGAAACGGATCCACTTGCAGTAACCGAGAGTGTGTCCGACGGGAGAGAAGCGGTTGAGTTGAAGACTGGTGGTGAGAAACAGAATGAAGAGCAGCGTGCCAGAGGAATGTCACTGGCGTTTCCAATGGGCGACGTCACGTCTTCAGCGTCCGGGCCGAAACCAATGCGGACCGAAGAGGAACTGCGGCAGTCGGACGGCGAAGAAAAATCAGATGAATGGTACGCCGGGCATCGATTGATGCCGATGGACGACTTCGGGGCTGTGGTCTCCGATGATGCCTCAGTAAAATCGGAACCAGCGGCGGCCGGATTGCCCGGTGGTAGTGGGGGATCTGGCCAGTCTGACAATCGCAAATACCAGCCCGGTGGTGGCGAACCTGGCAACAATCGGCCAGTGGATGAATCGCGTCCTGAGATGCCCGCGTCACCCAAAAGCAACGCGGAGGGTGATCGGGACAGCATCGCCAGCGTTGATTACTTTGCTTTGGAGGAATCCCTGATTGCCGGAAAGACCCTGAGACGCGGGAGAGAACAGTGGAACGCAGCAGGGGACTCTCTGGAGGTGCTGGAATCTGAAAAGGAAGTGAAGGAACTTCAGGACCGAATATCGACAGACAACCTGTCAGACGGCGAAAGTTCCGGTAGTGACAAGTCCAGCGGTAAAGAATCTCCGGCGGAACGAGAGTCAGTCGCTGGTCGACGACTTGAACGCGGCTCAGAACCAGTGACAGAGACGTCGAACAATCCACCTGTGCAGCGTTTTAGTGGGATCAATGGTCGCGATGCTGCGAAATCCTGGGAGCTGCTGCCTTCTGTTCGTGGCGATCAACAATCTGAGTCATGGCGAAAATCTGATGAACGTTTGGCAAAGAATCCTGAGCTGAGTCTCCGATATCGTGCTCCGGCTCAGAAAGATGAAGATTCGAAAGAGGCAAAGAAGGTGGCCGCCCCACTTATTGTGGCACCTGCTGGTCTCAACGAAAAGACGGCTGCAGAAGAGGCGTTTTCAACCTTCTCACTGCACGTCAGCGACGTTTCTTTTAAGCTGGCGTTTGCGGCACTCGCTCGCGGCGAATGGCCCGAGGCAGCAAAAATTCGCATCGAAGAATTCGTCAACCGTTTCGACTATGGTGATCCGCTGCCTTCGAAAGGCGAAAAAATCGCCTGTCGAGTTGAACAGTCGATCCATCCGTTTCTTCAGCAGAGGAACCTGCTACGAATTTCTATGCGGACGGCAGCATCGGGACGGGCGAGCAACACTCCTCTGCGACTGACGTTCCTTCTGGACAACTCCGGCTCGATGGAACGTACCGATCGCCAGCAAACCGTACGCCGTGCCTTTGCTCTGCTTGCCCAGCAGCTGACACCGATCGATCAGGTCACGCTGATCAGCTTTGCTCGTCAGCCACGACTGCTGGCTGACAAAGTCAGCGGGGCCGAAGCGGAGAAGCTTGTTCGACTCATCAATGAACTGCCGAGCGAAGGTGGGACAAACATTGAAGCAGCGTTGCAGCTGGCCTTTGAGAAAGCACGTGAACAACAGGCATCTGATGGCCAGAACCGCATTGTTCTTCTCACCGATGGTGCGGTCAATCTGGGGAACGCCGATCCGGAAAGTCTGTCGCGAATGGTTACTTCAATGCGAACCACAGGTATCGCATTCGATGCGGCCGGAATCAGTGCGGATGGCCTGAATGATGAAGTGCTGGAAGCTCTGACTCGCAAAGGCGACGGTCGCTACTACCTGCTTGATTCAGCCGAAGCGGCCGATGATGGTTTTGTTCGTCAGATTGCCGGTGCTCTGCGACCATCCGCAAAGAACGTCAAAGTCCAGGTGGAATTCAATCCGAAACGCGTTGGGCACTACAAACTGCTGGGCTTCGAAAAGCATACTCTGAATAAGGAAGATTTTCGCAACGATAAGGTCGACGCCGCTGAAATGACAGCTGCAGAAGCTGGCGTGGCAATCTATCAATTCGAACCGAAGGCAGACGGTGAAGGAGACGCAGGTTCGGTGTCCGTTCGATTTCAGGACCTGTCTACCGGAGAAATGATCGAAAACCGATGGCCGATTCCTTACGAACCTGACGCACCACGACTGGAACAGGCCGCCCCGTCTCTTCGTATTGCGACCTCCGCCGCTCTGCTGGCTGCAAAGCTCAGAGGGGAACCGCTGGGAGAAACCGTCGATTTGAAAACATTGTCCCGGCTCATCTCCGAATTGCCGGAGCAGCATCGCAGTGACACTCGAGTCCGGGAACTTCAACAGATGATCGAGCAGACTCGACAGTTGAAGTGAGTTCCCATTTTGTCTCAGGCGAACCGCGACGCCGTGCGGCTTCGATAGAACATTGTCAGCTATAGACACGGAAATTACCCCCATGCGGAACGTAACATCGTCTCTGTTGAAATTACTCTTCCCTGTTGTCCTGATTGCCCTGATCAGCATCTCCGGCAAAGCGCAGGATGAAGTGCAGGAGACTGCCGCTGAACCGGACACGCCGACGACGACTGTCCCGCCTGCCGATCCCGGGACGCCTGCTGAAACGGTCGAGCCTGCCGCTGCCGCGGAGACTGCTGCCGCGGCCCCTGAAACCCCGAACCAGGCAGCCCGTAACCAGGCAGCCGAAGAGACTTCCCGGCTGACCGATGCCAGCATCAGCAGTTCCATTGGCAACGACGGAACAGGGACCATTGTCGTGGAAGCTCGTGGTCAGCTTCCTAAGCCACCGGTGTTTTATACGGCCACCGCCAGTGCGAACGGCCAGGCCGGACCGGAGTCGATTGAGCAGGTTATTGATGTCGCGATTAAAGTCGTACAGGGAGATGCAAAAACAGTAAGCTTTGGAATTGTCGGCGACGACACCATTGTCGACGTACAGGGTGAAGGTCTGAAGTCGTGGTCGGTACGTCAGGAAGGTGTCCGGCGCTTCCTCGACTTGCACGCCCGGGAGAAAGTTGCAGAGTTCAATGTGAGGATCAGCACTCGTTCACGCAAATTTGACATCAAAAGCTCCGTCGAAACTGACCTGACTCACCTGACACCAGGAGATTCGGTTGGATTCAACTCGATCGTGAATCTTCAATATGCTTCAGGAGTTGAAGGAGTCGTCACGGAAGCCACAGGATTTGCGCCGCTTGATTCCAGTGCCACGGCTTCCGAGGCGAAGATCAGCCGTTTTCAAACCGCGACAGGAGGCCGGATCAGGCTGATGCTGAAACGAGCGGGTGCATCTCCGAGTCCGGTTGAGCTGAGGGATACGGCGCTGAACGGCGACGTCCATACCAATGGCAATTCAGTTAATTTTCAGTTTCGCGGTATGGCACATGTCACCGAGCCGAATGCAGAAATCACTATTCTCGCGGGCAGCGTGGCGGTCAGCGAGATGCCGGACAATGCCGCGTATCGTCTGAGGCTCATGACAGAAAATGGTCAGCCGGTTTACAGGCTGGTTTTCTCCGAAGCGGGTTTGTTTCCAGTTGTATTGGACTTTGTCGCGTCCCTGAGCACACCCACGGCCAACAGTCGAAGCATGGATTTCACCATCGCCGCCAGTGCAATCGTTCCGTTGACGCTGACCGGACTTGCAGAAGACCTTGAATTTCAGCGAGACCAGGAATCGGTGGTGCCGATGCGAGACAATCAAAACTGGCTGGGATTTCTGCCGGCAACAGGCCGAGCGAAGCTGAACTGGAAAACAGCTCTTCAAACCGGCGAGGGAAAACTCTTCTTTTCCACCACCGGCCGAATTGACTCGAAAGCTGGCGCCGGGCTTCTGCGTCAGGATCACCAGATCGACTATCAGGTGCTTCAGGGCGAACTTAAATCGTTTCGCATTCTGTTGCAGGGTCCCGGTGAAATTCTCGATGTCCAGGGGAGCAACATTGTCGGCTGGAACGTCAGCGATCAGGATGGCAACCGAATTCTGGAAGCAACTCTCAGCCAGGCAATCACTGGCACAAGTCAGATCAGCATTCGCAGTCAGACTCCACTGGGCGCGTTTCCCGTACGTATTGACGGTTTAAGATTGTCTCCGATTGGCGCGATCCGGCATTCCGGCTACCTCCGGCTTTCGAACCATGGATCCGTGCGGCTGGAACCGACTGCACTGAGCGGATTGACTCAGTTGTCTCCGGACCAGTTTCCGGGAGACGCCATTGAGTCGCGTCAGGTTTTTGTTTACCGCTTTCCAGCTTCCGACTATTCGTTCACAGTCATTGCGGACAGTATTGAACCGGAGGTCAGTGTTTCAGAGCTTGTTGTTTATCAGCTGTCCGAGACAGATCGTTTGATCAGTGCGGATATTGAACTCGATGTTCGCGAGGCGGCAATCCGTCAGTGGGATTTCGACATTCCATCGGACTATTCTGTCGTCTCGGTTACGGGAGCAAATGTTGCGGATTACATCGCCGCATCGACGGTCAGCAATGGTCGTCGCAATCTGAAAGTCATATTTGGTCAGGATGTTTTGGGACGGCAACTGGTAACGCTGCAACTGGAAAAGGGCGAAGCTGCCGCAGCAGGAAACTGGATTCTGCCGCGAATTGAATTTCCGGGCGCAAAATCGGTACGCGGCGATATCGGGATCGCAGGTGCCCCGGGATTTCGAGTTTCCGCCGGACAAACAGAATTGCTCGTGGAGAAGCCTCTGTCCTGGTTTCCGAAACCGTTCCCAAATTTGCAGCAGGCATATCGTATGCGTGAACCGGGCTGGTCAGCGACGATGCAGGTTGAATCTCTCGAGCGCAGCGTTCAGTCGGATGTGTTTCATCTCTATTCACTGAGCCAGGAAACTGTGTATGGCAGTGTTCTGATCAACTACTTTGTCACAGGTGCTCCCGTTTCCGAATGGAAGATTGCCGTCCCCGAAGTGATGGGCAACGTGATGGTTGATGGCCAGAGTATTCGAACGTGGCGAAGGGAAGCGGACACGCTGATCGTTTCACTGCATCAGCCCGTAATGGGTGCTTACACACTGCTGGTGACTTTCGAAGAGAAACCTGACGGTAGCCGAAACACGTTCCAGGCGGGCCAGATTTCGCCAGCCGGCGTGCAGGGTGAACGTGGCTATGTGCAGGTCGTCAGTCCGATGCAGGTGGAAATTGAAACGGTAACGATGTCCGATGATATGTTAAAACTTGACCCGCTGGAATTGCCGGCAGAGTTCCGTTTGCTGAGCACAGCGCCTCCATTGGGAACATGGCAGTACACCGATCGTCCATTCGACCTGAATCTGAAGGTCAGCTGGTTTGAGCCTGGAACAACGGTCACGCAGCTGGTCGAATTCTCTGAGGCGAACAGTCGTGTTTCCCAGGACGGGGAACTGGTGACCGATGTGCTGTATTTCGTCAAATCACGTGGACAGCGCACATTTAGAATCAGGATCCCCGATGATCCTGTGCGGCTTTGGGCAGTTTCCGTAAATGGTCAGCCCGTCACTGCGCGGCAGGCAGACGACGATACGCTGATTCCGCTGCCAGGGGGCTCAGACCCCAACATTCCGATTGAAGTCAGTTTGCGTCTGGGGAAACCGGCGGTGTCGAGTTCACATCCGCAGCTCTCCTTACCGGTCGTCTTTGCACCTGTACTTAAGACACAGTGGAATATCTCCGGTGACGAAAAACACGTTTTGGTACCAGTCAGTGGAAAAGTTTCGCCACCAGTACCAGTCAGGCGTCCGACGGGTTTTGAATGGGTTGCCAGACACGGGATCGTCTCGCTGTGCATCATCGGGATATTCACCCTCTTTGGAATCCGTTTACGCGACACCTCGTTTGGTGGGCGGATCCTGGGGTTGCTAAGTCTGGCAGTCGCCATTTTTGTCTGTTGTCGAGCGGCTCAGCTGGCGTTTGCGCAAACGGGATTGCCGGAGCCGCTGCAACTAAGTCTTCCAATACTTTCGGCCGGTGAAACGGTTGAACTGGGAGTCAACAATATTCCGCTCTGGCAAATCAATCTCTCGTGGACGGGGCTTGGGGTTTTGCTGGCCGGCTTCGCCCTCATCGTGGGGTCTCTTCGGATGCGAGTTGCGCGGCTAAGGCTGGTGATTCGTATCAGTAGCATTCTTCTGATTGTTTTGGGTGTGCTGGTTCAGGGCGACGGAGCACCGTGGTTCTACGGATTGCTGGCATTGATGATCCTGATTCTGCTGTTCTTCCGACCGGCGATTGAATTATTCCGTGATGTCGTTCACCGGATGCGTCAGATGGCGGAACGACGGAGGGCGCAGAAACGGTTAAAGCAGGATCAGGCGAATTCCGAATCGGGCGGGCAGGGCAGTGCGTCCCCAGGTCCGGCTACAGCAATGATCATCCTCGTCGCCATCGCGTTTTCAGGAACGGGCGTTTGCGCAGCGAATTCTCCGGACGATTTTGAAACAGCTGATTCCTTAACGCAGGAGTGGCAGGTAACTCATCAGGACTCCCGTCTGAAGGCGAAAGGAGCAATCATGCTGACGGGGAAACCTGGAGATCGCTTTGTACTGCTCAAATCGCCGGCCGTTCTGACACATTTCGAAGGTGACGGACTGCGGCTTTCGAAACATGAAGTATCCGGAGAGGGCCCCATTTATGTCCTCAGCATTCCGCTCGCGGAAGAAGCAAACCCGCCTGAAGATTCAATGCCGAAGAGGGCGATGCGATTCAAAGCGACGTTCGAATATCAGCTGGAAGCGATCAGGCCGATGGAAGGATTACCGGTTTTGACAGGCACAGCGGCTCTTCAGCAGATTGACCTGGCCTTCGACGAAGCCGGATGGGATGTGAGTGGTTCGACGGCCGTCAGAATCGAACAGTTGCCGGCAGACGGCGATACAACCCGCGCCAGAGTGCTGCTTTCTCCGGGTGCGGCAATTCTCGTGCTCAAACCAAAGGCTCGTGATGTTACTGCCGAAAAGACTCAGTTCTTTGTTGAGGCATCGAATCTCTTTTTGCCTGGCCCTGGTGTGGTTGACGGTCGTCATCGTATAAATATCCGAACGTCTCAGGGACAGATCAGCGTCCTGAACCTGCTTGTTCCCCGGGGGTTGACGGTGAGTGCAGTCGCCGGACCGGTTGGTTCATGGCAGTTCGATGCAGACAGCGGCGGACTGGCGCTGCAGCTTGAGCCGGCTCAGTCACTGGCGTTCGAAATCATGATAGAAACCCAGCGAGGACTCGATCCACTGCCAGCGGACGTCAGTCTCGCTCCTCTGCGAGTCGTTGGAGCGAATGGGGAAGTTGGCCTGGTTGCGATCGCGTTCGGCCCTGAAGCACAACCGGAGACGCTGGAAGCGAACGTGATGTCCGCCGTCAATCTGGGCGACTTCGATGCCAGCCTGATAACGAATCCACAGGCGGTGCTGCATCGCGTTTATCGTTACGGCGCCGATGGGGGAGAAATGGCCGTGCGAGTTGCACCGGTTGCTTCGGAAGTTCGCGTCATCAGCAGGCAGGTATTGTCTCTTGGTGAAGAACGAGCGGTCCTTGCCGTTAACTTCGCCGTTGAGATCTCGCGTGCCGGATTGTTTCAGCTGAGCTTTCCGCTGCCTGACGGGCTGGAAGTCGAATCTCTCTCTGGCGCGGCCCTACACCACTGGGCCGAGCTCACCGAAGACGGAAGACGACAGATTATTCTGCATCTGAATGGAAAGACGATCGGCTCACAGTCGTTCACACTGTCTTTGTCCGGAGCCGCTCCTGCGGACGTTGCTGAATGGGCAGTTCCACGCTTCGAACTCAACGAGGCAACACGCCAGACTGGTGAAATGGTCGTCCGCCCTGTGACGGGACTGCGGTTAAGGACTGTGGCACGCCAGAACGTCTCTGAAACCGATCCGCGCGAAGTGGGCGGCGCTGCACAGGGTGCTCTGGCGTTTCGAATATTGCAGCGCGACTGGAATCTGACACTCGGCATTGAGAAACTGGAACCGTGGGTGACCGGCCAGGTATTGCACGAGATTACCCTTAGAGAAGGCCAGACCCGATCGGCCCTGATCGCAAACTTTAACGTCCAGAACGCATCGGTCAGTGCATTGCGCGTGATACTGCCAGTCAACAGCGAAGACGAAATCAGGACACTTCGCGCCAGTGGCAGCTCGGTCAGCGATCTCGTCAGGACCGCTCCCGATTCAGACACCTGGGAAGTTCAGTTCAAGCGTCGAGTCGTCGGCAAACTTCAGTTTCGAATCGAATATGAGCGGCGAGGGGAGCGTACGAACGAAGAGGAAACTCTGAATCCGGCAGGATTTCCTCAGGCTCGCCAGGTTTCGTACTACTTCGCGGTCCGTGCCGGAGGTCGACTGGAGCTGGAACACGACGTTTTGACTCAGGGATGGCAGAGGATCGACTGGAATACAGTACCGCAGCCTCTGCGCGAATCAGAAAATCGCACAGCGCCATCCCTTGCCTTCCGAGCGGTTGTTCCCCCCAGTGTGTTAAAAATCCACGCAAAACGCCATTCGCTTGCAGATGCGCTCAAGCTTCGCGTGGCCCAGGGATCGCTGACGACGGTGCTGTCTCCAACCGGGGATCAGCTGACCTCGGCCGACGTGACAATGGAAGTCATTCAGCGAAGCAGCCTAAGTGTCGGTCTGCCGAAAGGCGGCGAATTATTCAGTATTTTTGTCAACGGTGAAAGTGTGAATTCCATTCGGCAGGGCGGTACGACGAATGCCTGGCAATTCTACATCCTTCCGGGAATCGACGATCGCACCGCTCAGGTTCGATTCGTCTATTCTGTCCCGGGTAATCAGTTAAGCCATCTGAAACTGAGCAGCCCTCAGCTGAATGTACCACTGGAGAACATTCTATGGAATGTCATCGCTCCCAGGGGTTTTGAGCTGAACGACAATGATGGCAATCTGGAACTGATCAGCCAGACGAATCAGAAGAGTTATGACCGTGATTCGTATCTGTCAATGGCGAGTGGTAAACGCCGGATGCAGGCACAGCAGGCGACTCAGCTTCTTGAGCAGGCAAATCAGCTGCTCCAGGCCGGCGAACAGAGCAAAGCTCGCTGGGCCCTCAACAGTGTCGCCAATCAATACGCGCTCGACGCCGCATCGAATGAAGACGCTCGTGTCCAGCTGGAGAATCTTCAGACTCAGCAGGCGATCGTCGGCCTGAATACGCGCCGTCAGCGTCTGTATCTGGATAACAGTCGAAATGACGCCGATCACGTTGACAATGAACAACTTCGCCAGGCAGCAGCCGACAACCCGGTGCTGCAGCAGGATCAGCTGAATTTCCGTCCGCAGCAGCTCAGTGAATTGCTGCGCGGCAATACAATCGAAGACAACACGATCCTGCAGCAGATTGCCGCCCGACTCGTACAGCATCAGCATACCACCGATCCCGCTCCTCAGGCCATCATCATCAGTTTGCCTGAAGAAGGCGAAGTGTATACCTTTGGCAGGACTGTACAGGTTGCCGAAAATTCACCGCTGGACCTTGAACTCGACTTCGTCTCAAAGCTCAGACTGAACCTGTGGCGGACATTCGTGGTACTCACTCTGCTCATCAGCATCGCGTCCTTACTGGCAATTGCAACAACAAAGCATCAGACGCTGAACACGGAAACACCGAATTCAGTTCAATAACAAACAAGAAACCGGCACTCGGGCTCCTTATTCCAGCAATTCGAATGCCGCACAGAGAAAATTGACCGAGCTTGAGGAAAAAATGGCAGAGGAAATGACTCAGGCAGAAATCGAGTTGCGTGATATCCGCTCCAGAATGGAGGCGGCACTGGCCGGGGCCGCGATTGGGACATGGAGTTGGGACATCTGCGAAGATCGATTCTTTGGGGATTCCAGTCTGGCAAGGATTTTCTCACTGCCGCTCGAACTTGTCACCGAGGATCACTGTCTCGAATTGTTGTCACTTGTCCGAGGGCTGGTGGAAATGCATGGCGGCTCAGTCAGGGCGGCAGGTTATGGAGAAGGTCAGCGCAGTACGTTCACTGCAATACTGCCTGTCCTGGACGGACGTGATGCCGCGACACCAGCGGACGATCTTGTCGTGTCCCAAACCTCGGTTCCTCGGAAGAACCAATAAGGCATTGACGAGGCAATAGTCGGTGTGAGAGCGTGGTCTGGCGGATCCGCCCCCCTGGACTGCGGCAGCCTGCTGCCGCTTTGATGCAGGCAGCCTGCTGCCAAATCAGAGGCTCCATGGGTCCTACAAGTTTAAAGTGGGAGTCCACAGCAGGCTGTCGACTCGAAAGCGGCAGCAGGCTGCCGCAGTCCAGAGAGGGCGATCATCATGGCGAATGGCTCTCTCTCAGCCCGGCAGGTGGTTGATTTCGTAGTAGACCGTCAGATAGTCGTTTCCATCCCTTCCCTGACCACCACCGATGTGTCCAAGTGGCTGTTCGGCGGCAGTCTCCAGCTGACGTGCTGCCTGCACAGGCAGGCCGTAACCGGCCCGGGCGGCGTCCAGAAGATCGAGCATCTTGTGCACCCGACATTTTGCCTTATAGAGATTCAGATCATATGAACGTCTGCTGGTGCATTCTTCACCCGCTTCGAGGTAAATGAATGAGTCATTTCGCAGCTGAGTCGCGGCGCGACTGATCACTTTTTTCGTCGTTTGCAGTGAAACGCTGCCTGAGTCGGGGAACGCTGAGAGGCGGTTCAGGATCCCGCCGATCGATAGCAAAGGGAAACAGGTGTATGTGGCTGCAATGACCCGGCCAGGAACCTCAGGTTCCCATTTGAGGCCTAAATGCAGAGGACGCGGCGTGACATTTCGCGGATCGGTGCGAATTTCACGAACTAAGCGATCCCAGAACTCAAAATACAGCTTGTACACAACGCGGGACTGTTCCGCCTCAAAACCGAAACCAACCTGATTAGCCTCGCCGAAGGCTTCACTGAGCGTTACAAGATTCTGCTCGGGAAGCTGCATGGACAGACAGAGACTGCGGAATCTTTCCCAGTCAAAACTGCGGCGTTCGATAGACGCGAGAAAGCGGTCGGTGCAAATCCCCCTGGCCGAGAGTTTGATCGACGCCTCAACACCAGCAAGCGGAAAACCAGACAGACAGTCCAGCCATCTTGTAAATGCAGGTTCATGCACAACCATGATCACCACAGGTTTTCACGATGTTGACGGACAGATTCGCCATCTGTGAGACGGGCAGCACTGCTGTCGCCTGATCCGAACATCATGCGGTCACGGCTTCCGTGCTGACCGGCGAGCTGAGCAGACGTTCTTTAAAATTGTTGAAGTTACGCATCGAATACAAGTGCAGATAAATGAGTTCGAGTTCGTCAGTGCGTGCCAGAGACGCAAGTGAATCAGCATCCAGAGCACGGAGCTTCTCGCGGGAAACCGTATGGAAGCCACTGAGCTTCAGTTTTTCTCCCGATGGAGTTGTCACTTCAGCCTGCATTGGCTCAAGCAGCCCCAGATCCTTCAGGTGTCGGCCGAACATCCGTGTTCGTTCAAACTGTGTCTGGTATTCCTTCAGAAATGCGAGCACCTTTTCAGTAAACGACGATGGTTTACCATCCTCACCAAACAGCCTGCTGCCACGCCCTTCACGGTTAATCCCAGGATGAGTCTCGTCGATGCACAGCACTAAGGATTTGCCATCGGCACTCGTGGAGAAGACAAACGGATAACGTCGAATAAAGGCAGGAATGTATTTGGCCTGCCATTTCGCATCCGCAGACAGAAACAAATTCTGTTCATTCCTTATTCCAAGCACTACGGCCGGGATGACATCCTGTTCGGTTACGGTAAATACGATCGCATATTCCACTGCAGCCTGAGGAAGCTCCACCGCCATCAGCGGCACGGCATTAACCCCTGCGCTGAACTCAAAATTTGTGGCGGCTTCGAGTGAGATACTGCCGTGGTTCGCAAGGCTAAGCGGTACGGCCGTCTGATAAATCAACAATTGTTTGGGCATTTATAGACTCTGCTGGCTGATCGGGATTGCGGCAGCCACTGAGAATACTGACGTCGAGAAGCGGCTGCAATAGGCAATGCGTTTACAATTTGAAACTCCGGTAACGATTCCAGCGCTCGCGATCCCCATCGCGCAGACCAGCATCCGGGTCGAGCCAATAAAGCTCTGCCCGGATTTTTTGCCGGTAACGTCCCAAACACCAAAAATGGCCGTCAGGTCAGGGGATTACTGAAAAGCAGGTCCGTAACGATGTAATCAATCAGCTCATCGATTTCGATCAGCTCAGCATCCTCCTGCACATCGACATCATCATGTTCAAGCGGGACGGGTGCCGGTGGTGATGCGTGGTCAATGGTCAGCGTCTGCTCGTTCATACGGACAACACGGTCAGGCTGAGCATGATTGTGCAGTAGTTTGACCAGTTGTCCATTCAGTACATCGAGATTCGCAAGATCATTCAGCGACGCTGCGTCATGTTGTGATGAATCTGTCGAAGCGACAGAAAATTCGAGCACAGGGCTCCACAAACCGACTTCGCCCGTCACACTGATGGCACGGATCCAGATTCGGTATTGTCCGCCAGAGACCAGAGGGGTGGCAACCGTGTAGCTTGTCCCCGTGATGTTGGTTTCATTGACGACAATCGTCTGCCTCGCCTGAACGCGGATGATTTGAATGTCGTACCGGGCAGCATCGCCGACCGCCAGCCAGTTGAAAGTTGGAGTCGTACCGTAAACCCCTGGAGGTGTGGTGAACTTCGCCCATCCGCCGACGTAGAAATCGTTGTTGGCAGTCCAGCTGCCCTGTTGTGAGTTTGCTCCAACTGCCACCGACCACCAGCGGTAGTTACCGGTCGGCAGGTCGGCTGGCACAGTATAAGTCGTCGTTTGCAGATTCCGGATGTTATAGATGGTCACTCCGGTCGCGAGATTGCGGAGCTGGAAGGAGTATGTGACCGCCCCGGTCACTGGAGTCCAGGTAAACGTCGGTGTACGGTCAAAGGTTGAAGCAACAGGACTGATTGGTATCGGGGCCGTGGCAACCCGGAAGTTCACCACGACACTCCATTTTGCAAACCGGCCGCCGCCGTCCACGCCCCGAACCCAGATGCGGTAAGCAGAAATCGGCATATCGGCGGACGGCGTCCAGGATGTTGTCGTGACATTCTGGTCACGAATCACCTGGCTCTGCCCGGTTGTGACATTATCGATCCACACATCATATCGCACAGCTCCGGTAACAGGTGCCCATGTGATTGTCGGACGCGATGTCAGCTGCACGGCGGCAGTTGGAGAAATAGTGACAGGTGTATCGATCTGGGTGCGATACAACACCGACCACTGGCCCTTGATTCCATCCGATCGGAATGACCGTACCCAAATATCAAAGACACCAATTCCGAGGTCCGCAGTCGGTGTCAGGCTGTTGGTTGTGGATGTTGTGATGAGATAAGGATTCTGCCGTGTGGACACGTTGCCAATCCAGATATCATAGCCAACTGCAGCAGGGTCGCTCGTCCATGTAATCGTCGGACGCTGGCTGGTCGTCGTAGCGGGCGGTCCATTAATTGTCGGCCTTGAAAGGTCGTTGTCCTGATTTGTGACAACAACTGTCTGCGGAGTCACCGATGCATAGGATTGGGCCGAAAGAGCAGTATTCACGGAAATTGTAACGCTGACCTGTTTGTGGCCATCAATCACAGAGTCATCCACTCCGGTCACTTTCACAGCCTGCGGGATGTTCCAGTTGAGCGGGGTGAAAGTCAGTATCGAATTGTCCACAATGACTTCGGCGGTATTCTGCGATGTGATCGTGAGCACCACATTCTGCAGAGGTGGCGATGTCAGAACAACAAGAATCGAGCTGCTGTCCCTGTACTCACTGACGGTAATGCTGGTCGTATTCAGTATCCGAATCCCCGGGACCGGAAGAGTCTCGAACCCACCGAGCGTATCAATGCCCACATACAGATTGCTCGGTACGGGATCGCGGTCAGGACGCTGCCAGATCTGATCGAACCATGTCTGGCCATCTTCGTTCGTCACCAGACCAAGTTCTGCATGAAACTGATTTGACTGCACGTCGGTATCGGAATCGAACCCCGAAGAAAATGCGAGATCTCGCAGGAACTGCGTCAGGATCGGCGATGCCTCTCTCAGTACCGTTGGACTGGCAATTGCCGGGTTGGCGACGGTTGGAATCACCGGGACGACATAGGTGTTAAATCGCTTAACCCAGTCGATCAGTCGATCGGCTCCGGTGTTGGCGATCATCACATCGAATCCACCACCACCGAATGCGAAATCGGCATCTGCATACAGCGGAACATCGGGAATATTGTTCAGCCCATTGCTCGTTTCGAGATTGTCGTCACCATTCAGCAGGTCATCGCCCATGCCACCGAACATTCGGTCGTTCAACGTGCCGCCGACAAGCCAGTCGTTGCCCTCATCACCAAAGAGACTGTCCATCCCGTCGCTGATCTTGCTGCCATCGGATCCGGTCGCATCAAAATTCAGGATAAAACCGGCAATCTTCGACAAAGGATCCACCGGATTGTAGGCCGCAAACATACGGGTGGCGGCATTATACATCAGCACCGACTCGTCACCGAGGGGCGTGGTGAGGAACCAATCCGCGACAGCTTCGGCACCACTGATCGCATCGTCCCCAAAACCGCCGTGAATGAAGTCATCACCCAGTCCGCCGTAGACAACGTCGTGACCACCCTGTCGGTAGCTCGCCAGATCGACAGTTTTCTTAAGGCGGCCGGTAACGTTGACGATCGCACCAATAAGTGTATTCGGCAGATTGATCGTGCCCTGGGTTGTCGGCGTGAGGATTCCATACAGAGTTTCGGTTAACCCGTTTCGGCTGGTCTGGATCCGCCCGTCGTCACCAAGAATTCCGTCTTCGCCCGCTCCTCCGTAAATGCGGTCATTGCCTGCTCCGCCGATCAAATCGTCATCCTGACCATCACCGAAGATCACGTCGTTTCCGGACATTCCATGAACAACATCGTCTCCGGATTCGCCGTGAATTTCGTCGCTGAAGGCGTTATTGCTGGCATCGCCGGGTGCATAATCGAGGTACTGAGTCGACCGAGGAACAATGCGTTTCGGCCCGTAACTGTCATAGTTGAACGTCAGGTAGTTTCCGCTGGAGATACCATTGGTACCAACAATTCGGAAGATATTCCCATTGTCCCCGAGAATCACGTCGGCATCACGAGCGTGACCGTTCAGTGATTCATCACCCACATTGTTGCGGGCAGCATTTGTACCCGAACCACCGAAGATGAGATCGCTGCCGTCAGGCCTGTGAGCGGCAGTTGGAGTGCCGAACAGACCTGAACTGCCGCCAATAATGTCGTCCTGTCCGAGGTTGCCGAAGATGATATCATTGCCCCCGCCTCCTTCAATATAGTCGTCCCCGTCCGTATCGACGCCATCAATGTCATCGACGGAGATTTTCGCGGCGGCGACGTTCAGGATCATGGTCCCTGCTGCGTTAACAACCGCTCCGTCGCCCTGAATGGCGTCGCTGCCGAGCTGGCCGAAAATCGCGTCGTTGCCGGAACCACCGGCGATCGCGTCGTCACCATAGACGCCTGCGACGGTTGTCGCAGTGTGGTTAAACAGCGTGACAGTGCGATTCGCGGTACCGGAAGGGTCTGCCTGTGAAGCAGCCGTAACATTGCCATTCGTCCCGGAGATTTCGGTGCCTGTCAACGCTCTGAATCGCGGGCTGGCATTACCGGATGCGCGGCGAATATAAGCGTTGTCACCGGCGATGTAGTCGTTGCCTGCACCACCGTCGATCCAGTCGCCGGAGTCCTGTCCATCGGCAACGGTATGTCCGCCAATGATATCGTCATCCCCGCTGCCGCCCAGAATTCGGTCAAAGCCCTGACCGCCGATGACAATGTCACTGCCCGCACCCGCATTAATCAGATCATCGCCACCAGAGTCACTGTTCTGAGTGGCGATGGATGTCATCACAAAGGTCGGCGACACCGTGTTCAGTGGCAACAATGTCAGATCAATACCGCTGCCAGTAACGCGACCATGATCCCCGAAAATCAGATCATTACCGGATCCCGAAGACACTGTGTCGCTGCCTGTACCCGCGATAATCAGGTCGTTGCCCGAACCACTGGTAATGCTGTCCGCTCCGCCGATGGTTGGATTGGTCGTCGTGATTTCCAGCAGCTGAGCCGATGCATTGAACGAGGCCTGACCGTGATCCCCGACAATGATGTTGTGACCCTCGCCGCCACTGATCGTATCCCCGCCAAAACCGCCAAGAATCCGGTCATTGCCATCATTGCCGTCGATCTGATCCACATCACCGTTGTCAGGTGCTTCAGTGCGAATCAGCGTGACGTTTCCAGTACTGATCAGCCGCACTATGCCGGCGGACTGCTCGATTACCCCGTGATCGCCGAAGATAATGTCATTTCCCGAATTACCGGAAATCAGATCGCGGCCCGCCAGAAGTCGATCCCGCAGCGGTGATGAGGCCGTATCGGCCACAGGCACTGTCAGCAAACGCGATACGATAGCCACATCGTTCGCACCCTTTGTCACATCAAATGCCAGATTGAAGCCCGAATCTCCATAGATGTGATCGTGTCCGGATCCACCGAAGATCGTATCGTCGCCCGAACCGCCGGCCAGCTGATCATCCGCCTGACTCCCGCGAATCAGATCGTTGCCATTGCCACCGTAGATCGTCACAGCTCCCGCAGACGCAGAGGCGTCAATCACGTCATTGCCGGAATTCTGATAGATAATGCCATTACCGTTGATGATGCCCAGATCCGGACGTGAGTTGTAACGACGTCCGTCCTGCGACGTATCACCATAGATGACCAGCGGAGAAGCCGGTCCGCCCCCGCCGGTGACGATCACGGTATCGCCACCCATCACGCCGGAATTCAGAGCGGTGTTGCCGCCACCGTGCAGAACAGTCACGACGCTTCCAGAAGCTCCAGGTGTCCCTGAACTTGTCGCCGCGATGTTGAATTGATCGTTGCCCTGGCCGAGAAGAATTTCAGAAATTTCGATATCATCAAACGTGATGCCACCAGGAATCGTGATATTTCCGCTTCCGTCCTGAGCTTCACTGATATCCACGATGAGGTCTGTGCTTCGTCCATCAGGTCCGGGTCGCATACCGAGGCCGGACAGGTTGATCGGACGGACATCGTTATTGAGATTCGCGTCGCCGAGTTTGATCACGTCGTTCCGAAGCTCAACGGCCGTCATCCAGCCACGATCGTCGGCCGTGCTGGAGTCATTGAACACGTTCAACCGATCCGCCTGCTTTGTCTCGTCTGACTGGATGCTGATGTCGATCGGCATCGCAGTTTGTTCAGTCGGCAGCATCACCGCCGGGCGAATCGAACGGTCTTTTCCTTCCGCGACCCCGCCTTCGATAATCAGTGGACCTCGAATCCCATTGACGACATGATTCCGTACTGGCTGGCTGCGAACGAACTGCTGATCAGGGTCCGGAATGAAGTTGTTGTCTGCTGCGACTGAGACATTGACTTCCTTTGCCCAGTCGGCGGCCGTGAATTTCACAGCCCAGACCATTCGCTGCAGGGAAACGACCCCGTCCGTCTGACTCGAAACATTGCCATCGAGAGTCAGTACGAGACTGCTGCTGACAACAACATCACCGCTGCGAACGTCTTTAATGGCGTTGACTTTGTACAGCGGTCCGCTGCCATTGATTCGAAGCAGACTGCCAATGTTCACACCATCATCTGCCCAGCTGGTTCCGGCACGAGTGATTGTATCCGGGTCCGCGCCATTGGTGGCAAAGTCCACGTTTGCAGCCCATGCGTCGCCGACAGGACGAAGCACCAAACGATCGTCTACCTGTCCCACGGTCCTGGCACCAGTGAAGACCGTCTGTCCGTCTCCGTAAAGATTGACGTAAACATCGGCCGTGGGCTGGCTGACGAGCCGCAACGTGTAGTCATCGCCGGAGACACCTTTGACCACACGGGTTGAACCATTGGATTCGGTGACGAGAACACCCGGTGAATCGTTGTCAAAGATCCTGACATCCAGATCCACGGAGTCCGCGGCACTGTAGACGGGGTCGAGGGTGGAAAACGTGTGACTGATCGTCAGTACGCTCGTGTTTTCCCGCACTGCATCATTGATGGCTGTGATCCTCAGGGTCCGCCAGTTGTTATTGCCCGGGCCAAAGGTCAGGCTGGTAATCTCATTGTTGAACTCGTCGTAGACCCTGATCTGGCTGGATTCGCTGAATCCCAGATTAACGGCTACAGACTGAGTGGGGTCCACAGCAAGTCGAACTTCGTAAGTATCACTGATTTCGGAAGCCGCATCACCTTCAAGAATGCGAGTTGAAGTGGCAGTCTGGCGAATCAGCAGGGAGCCGAGATCATCATCCAGCACTCGCACTTCCACATTCGGAATCGCCACGCCATCAAAGGCCTTAACATCTTCCGCACTGGGGCTGAAGACTGTCAGGCTGTGGCTGACCATGACCTTTCGCTCGCCCTCAATCGCATCATCGTGGGCCGCTTTGACCAGCACGGTTTGCGGAACGGCCCAGTTCGCAGCGGTAAACTTCAGGACTCCGGCTCGCACCCACGTCAGACCTCCATCGATCGATACAAGCAGACTGTCTGCTTCGTGCGGACCATCCGCATCGCCGGTGTTTCGCTTCGCCAGACGTCGGTCGTTTGTTGAAGAAAGTCCGGCTGATACAGTCAGATAAGCGACAGTGGCTGCGTTCAGGTTCAGTGGGTCAAACAATGAAATCTGGTACGAATCGACCGCAATCTGGTCTTCAACCAGTTCGGTGGAACCGCCACTCTCGGTAATCACTACCTTGCTCTGAGTCTCATCAGCGATCGAGATTGCGACTCCGTCGACCAGCAGTTTGTCGTAGGGGTTACCCGGGCTGCTGACTGTGCCCTGGTTGATCACGGAACTTCGACCGTTCAGGTCCTGACTGAATATCGGCTGAGTAACGTCTCCGGCCACATTGAAGCTGTCACTTCCCAGTCCGCCGATCACCGTCGTGACGACGTTCCCGCGGGTGCTGAGGATATAGAAATAGTCGTCCCCCTCAAGACCGTCAACTTCAAGAGATTCTTCCACACCATCAACTCTGACGTTCAATCCGGCGCCAAAGACACCTTCATCAGTGATAATGAATGCATCGCTCTGTTCAGTGCCAAGGGCAACCACCGTATCAAAACCCAGTCCGCCGTTGATGCTGACCGGAGCGTTGATATTGTATTCAAAGTGGTCGTCATCATTGCCGCCCTGGGCAATAATGTTGCCTTCCGCGAGGAACGCACGAATGACAAACGTATCGTTCCCTGATTCACCCTCCATCCGCAGCACAGCCTTGTTGCTGTAGACATTAAACGTGTCGGCACCTTCGCCACCAAAGGCCGTCAATGGCTGACTGATACCAGGACTCAGCCAGCCGCGTGTGATTCGCAGCAGGCTGATTTCGTCGTTGTCAGAAGTCAGGTCAATATTCTGCGTGTCACTGGCGACAACACGGATGTCATCGGGACGATCACCTGGCGGATAGTCATAACCGTTTGGATTCGTACCAAATACCTGGCCGACCTGAAACAGGTCCTTGCCTTTGCCGCCGTCCAGAGTTGTTATCGAACTGTTATCGTCAACGTAGAACTGATCATCCCCGTCGCCGCTGCTGACGAGCAGACGCCCGTTGAGGGTGCCATTGTAGTTGATGCGTTCGACTGCACCGGCGAACGTCGGGCGGTTATCCGAGTCCGTGCCGGTCTGAGTCAGAAGCGCCACGAAGTTCTTTCGCAGCAGGAACACATCACTGCGTGCCGGATCCGTGGAACCCTGCTGCGCGTGATTCCAGTCAAATGGCCCCGTACCGACTGTATTGAGGGAATGGACACGGAGTGTGTCAGCACCATCATCAGGCAGCCCGGTGTCGACGACATTCACAAGATATGATGTCTGACCTCCGGTAACATTCACCACGTAATGGTCGGTGCCGCCACGGCCATCCAGGTCAACAGTATCCCGGACGGCACCATCCGTTCCATTTGCCAGCAGATGGTTCGGCCGGTCATGACTGCTGCTGATGGTCGGCAGGTGATCGAGAATAAACCAGTCTGTACCACCTGCAGCTGCGCTGATGTCACCCAGAACTCGCGTGTGACCGCTGAGCGCCTGAGGTTGCAGATAGAATGTATCGTCGTCGCGGTTACCGGTTATCAACAGGCTGGTTGTGGCGACGGATCCCAGCAAATCAAACCTGGCACCCGTATTCCATACAGTTCCATCAGGGTTCAGTCCAACATTGTCGTCCGCGTCCGCATGATCAATTCGCAGGATCACTTCATCGGTCACGAGGGTCACGCCGTCTGCATCAGTGGTGATCAGAGAGCCAGCCGCGATCAGCATGTCATCTCCGGCCAGCAGAGTTACACAAGTTGCGCCACTGATATCAGCGTCGAATTCGACCGTCAGATCCTCGTCGGTATCGGATCCATCAAGTACCGTCACGAAGACGCTGCCATTCGGCTGAGGGAGCAGCGTCATGACGAGAGAGTCGATTGCGTGCAGCGTGATGTCTGCCTGAGTGGAAACAACATCCTCACGAACCCGCATGAATCCGGTCGTCGTTACGCGAATGGTCTGCGCCGCCCTCAACCCTGTCAGCAGCGTATTCAAGGTCGGTGCTCCGACCAGTCCGATCTGTCCAATGATCAGTCCATTCAGATCATCAATGAAGATACCACCGTTACTGCTGAGCGCCTCAAGGAACTGAACATCGACCTCCAGCGCGCCTGCACTCGTTCCGATGTTGCCGGCAGCCGAAAGCTGGGCTCTCGGTGCAAGAATTTCGAGCTGACTGTCTCCGTTGTCCAGAATGCTGCCCGCAGTGGAATCCACATCGACCTGCAGCGTCGTGCGCAGATGGCTGAGCAGAATGTTGCCGGTGGCATTCAAATCGATAAAGCCGTTCGTGGCATCCACAAAGGATCCGTCAGCCATCGTGATTCCACCACCGCCAGCACCGTCCGCATCAGCGGTCAGCGTAACGGTCGAATTACCGGATTCCGTATCGATCAGGCCGACTGCATTGAAAAGAATATCGCGGTCCGCCAGTAAAGTGACCGCTCCGCCTCCGCTTGTGACTGAGGCATTCACCTGAATATCGTTGGCTGCATCCAGCAGCACCGGTCCGCCGGCGCTGTCGATCGCTTCCGCGACAACGATTGAACTGCTGGCCGAAATATCCACAGTATTCAGGGCCTGAATACCGACGAGCGAACTGATGTTACCAATCTGCAGTTCGCCCGTGTTGCTCAGCCAGATACCTCCGCCCGGGATGCTGGCTTCCAGCCGCGAAGTCTGTACGTCAAAGCGGTTGTCAGCGCTGCCGATGCCGTTGCCAGCGATCAGGATCGCACCAGTGGACCAAATGTTTCGACTGTCGTCATCTCTGCGGTCGACGATGTAAGTCTGCGAGGTGATCGTGACGAGACCATCCGTCAGAGAAGCGGCCGGGTCGACGATCCCATCGCCCAGGGCTGTGATCAGACCGACGTTGGTCTGGCCGTCGACCAACAGAGTCACGTCGCCGTCAACCGAGGTGAAATTGCCAATATTCAGATCAGTGACACTGTGAATCCAGGAATCCTGCTGGATCAGTGCATTGAGATCCCCACGGCGGATTTCGACTTCGACGGAGTTGGCGGCCGTACCCACATTACCGGTCGATGTCTGCAGCCAGACGTTTCCCGTGGCCGGGTCATTCACATTCCCCGTGAAGATATTGACGACCGGAGAATCGGCGTCGTCGAAGTAGTCCAGAATATCACTCTGAGCCCGCAGATCAACAGAGTACCCTGCAGACACACGTCCCAGATAGAGATCACCTTCCAGCACCTCAATCTCGGCAACACCTCCCGCGTTGATGCGATAGGCTATCAGATCGTTAATCGCCAGCGACGTAATGCCGGTTACAGCTGAGTCAAAGTCGGAACCGGACAGGTCAGCCGATACCTGCTGCAGCCGAAGGTCACCCGGAAGATCCACACTTAACCGGCTGACTGGCGACAATTGCAGACGCAGCGGACTGGTCTGATTGAAGTGCTGGATCGACGTTCCTGCTCCCAGAACGACGTCACCGAAGGCGCTGATCGCGGCTTCGCCGTCGGTTCCCAAATCGAAGATGCCGCCAGCTGCCTTAATTCGAGCTGAATCCCCGGTCCTGATGTGGTCAACCAGAAAATCGCCAGCCGTGCCAATCACAACCGCTTTCGCCGCATCGACTTCCAGTGATTCTGAGGCCTCGATGTCCAGATCATCAAACAGCTGCAACGCAAGTCGTTCAATGCGGCGCTTGTTCGCGACAATCTCGCCATTGACAAGGTTAGCAGCCCCGACGTCGCTTGTCGTATGGTCCGCCACGACTGGAGCCCAGCGGCTTGTGTCTGAGAAGGTCTCCACAGTCAGATTGACTGTAGTGTCGCTGGAATCACTGCCCTGAGTGAACTTATACAGACCGAATTCGTCAGCGGAATACTGAACCAGAACCGTCTGATTTTTTCGGATCGACACGGTCTGGCCGGAGTTGCGGTCCAGGCTGGTGACGAAGTTGACGGCAATCTTCTCCCAGCTGCCGATAAAGTCCTCATCCTTTAACTGGACTCCTGAAACCGTTCCACCGGTGTAGCGGTACAGCTCATAGTGAGCCCCGATTACGTCTTCTGCTGTCGCTGTGGCCAGGACTTCCTTTTCACTGGTCGTCAGCAGTGACCAGTCAGCCGCGAGATTCAGCGAGATCCGACCTGTCATTCGGCCAACACCGCCAGCCCCACCACCGGCGATCAGTGTCACTTTAGCGCCCAGAACATTTGGCATTTCAGCAGCCGTGCTGTTCTGCGGCAGACTGAGGAACTCAGTATGCGGAAACAGTACGCTCATCAAACCCGGAGACACCGGGTAGCTGGCCGCTTCCAGAGAGAATTTTCCGAGATTGTATTCCACTTTCTGTTCAGCTGACAAATCGTCGTATGTCAGTACACGCCCGGCATCGGCAGGGCGAAACAGTTCCACGTTCCCATCAAGGATGGAACCGGACTGAGCTGCCAGATAAACGTCTCCTTCCGTGGAAATCACAGAGGCGAGCGCAGTCCAGCTTTCCGGCAGAGCCAGCTTCATGCTGCCTGCAGAATTCGCGCTATTGCCTTCAATGATATAGATATCGAACCGAGCCCGAGCGGCCACGCCGCCTGTCGCTGCGATTCCATCGATATCACTGTTCACACGCAACAGCCGGGTACTGCTGCCGATCTCCCCACGGAACGCATCCAGCTCGACAAGTTCGCCCGTAATCTGCGATGTCGCTGAACCAGCGTAGATGCCATCAGGCGCGTTGACCAGTACGTCACCGCTGCCGGAACTGATTTCACCGATCCGAAAACGACTCGCGGCGTTATTCAGCGAGACGGCATTGACCACAATATCGCCGCCAGCGGTGGCGATCAGCGCGCTGTCAGAGACCTTCAGCCAGTTACGCTTGTCAGAGTAACTCTGGTTGTTCAAAAAGACGGTGACTCCCGCATTTCCAACAGTCACGGTGGCCCCCGCACTGTTCTGGACTTTTCCGTTGCCAGTAAAGCGGTAAAGCCCATCATTGCGTTCGACCAGTTCGCCCTTTCTCAGGGTCACCAGGTTGGCGGTCTTCGAGTGCTGAGCATCTCCCGGCAACCTGTTTCCTTCGATATTCAGCCGAATGGAATCTTCGGCGCCCTGACCGGCACGAACTTCAGGCGTGGCACCGTAAATCGCAACAGCATCCGCACCAGTGATTGAACCAAGTTTTGACCTCAAATCAATCGACCCATGGTCGGGCGATTCCATGTCACCTTCAAGGATCAGATTGCCCTTCGTCACGACGCGGATTCTCGGCGCGGCCGTACCCTCCAGAAAATCCAGCGCAATAGGGTAGCTTGCCTTAAGCGTGTGGGTATAAATATCTTTAAGACCTTCAATCTCCGTTACGCTGCTGTACACGGTTTTATACCGCATCCAGCCGCCGCCTTCAGTCCACGTGTCATAGTCGACGGAAGACCCGTCAAAGCTGTCGGGATACTGATTCAGCGCCCGATTGAGTACGCCAATATCGGGATCCGAATTGACGACAATCCCAAGTTCTGACGCGGTTTTGGCGACCCAGACCGTCGTGTTCGCAGCGTACGTCTGACCGGGCAGATAGATGTTCGCATCATCTGCCACATAAAGATACCACTGACCTCCGATACCCGTTTGTTCATTGCCGCCGACGAAGACCTTCGTCACGTTTTTCACGGCTTTGACGTTGATATCGCCAATCTGCTCATAGTTGATGGTGTAGGCATCGCCAACCGCGTAGTCAGGTACTCCCCTTGTACCGTCGACTTCCAGCGTCTCAGATTCCAGGAGCGGCTGCTTATCCGTATATTCGATTACCGGCGGAGACACCAGATTTGCGTCTCTCACGAGCCAGTCTGCGAGTGCATTGTCACCAAGCAGATTAAAGCTTTTGGTCTGATACTCGGAATAAGTCGTCTTTGTGGACTTCTGTCCTTCAACCCAGACGTATTGCAGGCCGGTGCGAGTGTTGTAGAACGTCTCGACCCCGGAACTGACAGCACCCGCATCCGTGGTGGACTGCAGAGTATAATTAATTGCCGCGACCACACCGTCGTCGCCGATGGGCTGCGGTGCTTCCTGGCCAGTATAGAACCTGCGTTCAACTCGACCGGCAGAAACCTCGTACACATTCTTGAACAGGGTAGCCGTATCGATAATCGTGATCTTGCCCTTGCGGTCTGTCGTCGTATCGATTCGATTGAGTATCAGGTCATAGCCGGACTCGTTGTTGATATCCACGCTCGTATAGCCGTTGGCGACACGCAGCTTGCCATTTCCGGTGCTCAGCACCTGTCCCGCGAGTATAATTTCACCTCCCTGCGGGATGATGTCTTCGAGCACAATAGCCTGTCGGGCGGAATCGAAGAATCCGTCGACCGGCACATCATCCGATCCGAAACTGATGCCGGAAATCGTCCTGCCGTTCTTATCGGTGAAGTTCACCGTGCGGCGACCCGGATTGAAGTTTGATGCGACATCGAGTGTGATTGTATCCACACCGCTCTGAATCAGCCCGTTGACGTTCAGCAGTCGGGCCGTGATGCTGATTTTGCCCTGTGCCAGAATGCGTGCGCCGGGTCCGTTGATGGCAGCGGTCAGCCCGGACACGGAGTCACTGGTGCCAAATTCCAGAGTATTGTCGGCGTCGGTGATCGCAGCGGCACGCTGTGAATCCCAGGTGAGATACTGGCGAGGATCCTTGCCCGTATGCAGCCATCCTTCGGTGTTGAGCGAGAAGTCACGTGCCGCGGTGACTGAGACGGTCTCTGCCCGCAGCTCACCGGAGACAATTATGCTGCCTTCGCGATTGTCGACTGTCAGTGCTCCATTTTCGTTGATCACATCACCGACCAGATATAGATCCTGTTCCAGACTTGTCAGAACGGTTTCCAGATTTGTGGTGCTTCCGCTGAGATCGTAATAGCTGACCGGGAAAGAATCCTGAGTAATCGAAATCGCCGGCGCGGCGATATTGGCGTTATCGGTAAACTTATAGGAATTCAGCCAGACATTCCCAGGTTCAAACACCGTATAGACACCGTCAATAACTTCGACCTTACGGTTGTCCCTGATGATCACGTCATTGATCACCGCGGTGAGCGGAGTCTGGTTATGAATACTGATCTGAGCACCGGCCCGCGCGATCACGCGCCCGGAATCCACCAGTGACTGATAAGTTGTCTTCGCAGCGGACTCCTCCGCCACAGACAGTCCATCACGTTCAATATAGACGGATCCGGGTGATGCATAAACACTGGGGATGTTCAGGAACAGTGTATCCAGATCCCGCTTAATAACCCGCTCGCCCGTCTGAATGTCACTGCGAATATCACCCGGCTGAGCGGTTGTGCCGCCCTGCAGACTCCACCGGCTGGTGTCTGCGTAGTTTTCCTCGGTCAGGATCATCAGCTCGCGGGTGGCGCCCAGGAATCGGTACCGTCTGCCAGCAGTCACATCGAACACGATGGCGCTGGCCGACACACCCGTGTAGTACTGCGTCAGCCCAAGCTCTTCAAGCGTATCATCAAGATCATCCAGCTGAACCTGATATCGGGCCAGCGCTTCGGTGTCCCCGGCATGACTGATCATCCAGCTGAGAATTTCTTCGCGCTGTTCCAGGAGCAGATTGCCGATGTTCAGATATGTTACTGTCGGTGTAACCAGTTCCAGAGGTTTGATGACATAGAATTTCCTGTCGATGGCTGTCCCGAATGCAAGCGTGACATCGCTCGGATAGATCGGCTTCAGCTGCTGAGCAGCGGTGAGCGTTTTTCCGAGGTTCGACCAGATGCTGCTGTTGGCGTAGTTCTGCTGCTCCAGCACGATGCGATGACCGCCATCAGCTGTGCCGGGCCGATATTGGTAATAATTCCCTGCAATGCCGCCCTGGCTGGCTCCGGCCACCACCTGAATAATGGTGCCCGTATTGATCGAGAACTCAATATCTTCAACATCCAGCCATGTATATTCATACTTGAGGCCGGCCGGCAGTGCCGGGGTCAGAGCTGCCAGTTCTGCGTCACTCAGACGTCGGCCAACTCCGGGCACATCACTGGCGCTGTTCAGCCGATCCAGAATATTGCTTCCGCCGGAAATGAGGTCGTCTTCCACGACACCGTTCACTTTGACAGGCAGAATGCGAACGACAGCCATGTTGTACAAGCCAGCCTCAATGAGTGCCGTCGAGTCGATATTGACGATGTTGCTGACAATATCGTCCGCCCCGTCGGGAACGGGAAAACCGTAGGGAATCAGCGACAGGGAAATGGCAGTCCCGGTCGTCGATGCACGGTCCTCGCCAATGCCGGATCTTGTGATCAGGCTCACATCCTGCAGAGCCTGCAGGATGGAATTACCCAGAACGTCGACCTGATTCGTCTCAGTAATATCCGCATTCACCACGGGTACCGTGATATTCGGATACAAGGAGATCGCAAAAATCTCCGCGTTTGCCGAGGCGTCCAGCAGGTTCACCAGTCCATCGGAAGTCCGTCCCGACATCAGGTTAATATCGCTGGCTTTGATCGTCGAATCATCCACTGTCACCACGTTGTTGACGGTGTTTGTGGCATCGACATCGGCACCAGCCGCACCGGACAGAGTGGAAGCAATAAGCAGACTTGCGGTACCTCGGATTTGAGTATTGGAACTGGTTGAGAGTGACACATCCCCCGTCTTGTTCTCTATAAATGCACCATCGACATTGATTTCCGCATCACCCGTGTAGTCAAGGATCGATCGGCCAACGGTGAGGGCCACCCCAAGAAGGGCGAACGATTCCATTCGAATGCTGTCAATGGCAGTACCGCTGTTGACCGCAGCAATCTCCACTCGGGCCGGCGCTGCATTTGTTCCCACCGCCGTCAGAATCGTACCGGGACCGATGTCCACGGTGGCTTCGGTCGTCAATGTTGTTGAGCTCTCAAGCCAGTCGAGTGAAATACCGGAGAATGAACCTGAACGAAGATTGTTGTCTTCAGCAAATTCATCCTTGTTGAAGTTATTGAGCACTGTGATGTACACAGAATCTGCGGTAATTAAGGTGGCGCCGCCGCTGCCGGCACCGATGTCGATGGTGGCTCGCGAATTGACATCATTGTCAACGCCAGCTCCGGTTCCAGCTGCCAGGCCGAATGACACGGCATCTGCCTGAGAATCGAAGTCCTGTGACTGCACTGAGCTGACCACCAGCGAGCCTACCGTGATGACAACATCTTCCCCGATGGAGGCGACTGACGCCTGATCGCTCGTCACATCCGACTGTGCCCCTGCGATACTGATTCCTCCAACAGCCGCCGATACGGTCGTAGCTCGCAGCGTATCCACGCCAGTGGCATTCATTGTGAGCACCGCTGCATTAATTGTCGTATGATCGCCAACGGCGGCTGACACTTCATTAACATTCGTCCCGCGTCCGGCAGTCACATCAGCGATCATCGCGCCCGCGGCAAACCCGCCGAAGGTTCCTCCGCCCGCATAGGCGTCAGCTGAATTGCTGGAAATCGCGTTGATCGTCACAGTATCCTCAACCGTCACAACAGCACTGGAGACGGATGCGGCGACGAGCGTGCCAACATCCGCATCGGCCCGATTTCCGACCGCTGCTACAAGGGAGCCAGCCACACCAACAGTCTCCGTCTTCTCAATGTCGGCTGTTGCCTGTGCCAGCACCGTGAGGTTTCCGGCCGTCAAACTGACTCGGGCGGCGGACGAGGTCCCGGCAACAATTGCTTCAACCTCACTGAGAATCTCATTCTTTACCAGTGATACGCCAATGGCAGCGCCAAGGCCAATTGCCAGGGACACATTGGTTGCGTCCGCTTCCAGATATGCCGATTCGCTGGCAGTGACAGACAAATCGCCGACCGCAGAAATGGTCAAACTGCCCGTGACGGAACTTCTGACGATGTTGTCGATGGTGTTCTGCAGATCAAGCCCGCCACCGGTTGCGGCAAATACACCGATGGAAATCCCCACGGTGGTCGCACCAACGTCCGCGATTCGGGAATCAAGGACCGATGCATCAACGAGCAGATCGCCGCCCGCGTGAACAGAATCGTTGCTGTCGCCACTGATCCACGCTCGAACATCATTCGAAATGTCGGTATCTACCAGAGACGCGGCAATTGATACACTGATCAGGCTGGCCGTAACCGCCACACCCTTCGCGGATGAACTCACCAGTTCACTGTCGGATGTAGCCTGCACCGTCAGATCGCCGGCGGAAACCGCATCAGACTGGTCAATCCAGGCATGCGTGACAGTATCAAACAGATTCGTGACTTCCACACCAGCTCCGGCAATTGCCAGACCAATTCCCACTGCCAGTGCTGCAGAACCCGCATAGGCTTCTGAATCAATGGTTTCCAGAGAATCCGCAGTGACGACAAGATCCTCTGCAGAGCTGACGACGGAGTCGCTGATCCAGGCTTTTGACTGATTTTGGAACGTCAGCTTCTCAAAGGCGAGCGTATCCGGATTGAACGCCACCTGGTCAATACTGCCAATGATGTTGTCAGACAATGACACCCCGACTGATCCGGCAGCCGCAATTAAACCAACGCTGGCGGACACGGCAACAGCACCCACCACAGAATTGATGCTGGACGTGTTTTGTGCGTCGATCACAATGTCCTTGCTGCCAACGCTGACCAGCCGCCATTTTGTACTGTCGAGATACCTCTGCTGACGCAAGCCAACCGGATTCACCGGCGACCCGGTCGTCGCCCCGATGTACTCATAAACCTGACCGACGGATCCGCGGTAACCAAATTCCCCGGTTGCACCCTCAACCAGCAGAACCTGTTTTCCGGGTGCCAGCACATTGAGCTGCTGGCTCGAGAGATAATCCTGCGGCACTTCGGTGGCAACCGCACTGCCGGAAATATAGCTGGAGACGGTATTTGCCACGATGTTGCTGGCATCCGCGCCGGCTCCGCTGAGAGCGATTCCAATCACGCCGATCGCTACAGAAACCGACGCTGCTACGGCATCGGATTCTATGGCGGCATTTTCCGACGCTTCGACCCGCACCTCACCCGTTCGGGCAATGACGCCCGTATTCGCGTTCTTAATATACGCAGAAACGTCGTTCGTAATGATATTCTCTGCGACGGAGGCCCCAATCGACACGGAAACCGCCACACCGGCCAGCGCACCGGCCAGAGACGCCGCAGCCGCTACAGAGTCAATGTTCGACGTGTCACTCGCGTCAAGCGAAAGACTGCCGACATCGATGCCATCCGCTCCATCACCATCAATATACGAATGCACGAGCGTTGCGATCCGATTGCTGGCTCCAACCCCCGAACCACTGACGGACACCCCAACAAAGCCACCACTGAGAGCGACTGACCCGGCGAAGACCACAGCATCAATCGTGTTGTCCGAAAACGCATCCAGTGTCAGTGCGCCACCTGCTGTAATGCTGGTGCGCTCAGTATAGCTCTGCACTTCCGCAGAAGACTGAGCGAGATTTGCCTGTTGCCAGTAATCCGTGTTGCCATAGTCCTGCTCGACGAGATATGTCGAACCGACGTATTCCCAGCGATCCGTATCTGTGTAATCCTGGGCATTCAGATTGCGATTGCCGTCGCTGCCGACAAACTTATAAAGCCCTCCGATTTTGCCATCGGGTGTACCGTCAGAGTCGCCGTCATATGTGAATGTCGAAGAGATCTCTACAATGTCTCCTTCACTAATGGCACGCGTACCCTGACTGCTGCTGAAGTCGGCCTGGATCGTATCGCCCACATACTTGTAGACGTCGCCAGCCCTTGCTCCGGCATCGATCCGCACAAGATCGCCGGTCGTCAGCGGCGTCGTGCGGGAGAACTGATTTCGCAGCGAGTCGCCAGTACTGAAGTCGATTGAGGCCTCGGGGAACTGATCGGAACTGATATCCCAGCCGATGAAATTGCGGGCGACAGCGACACCCACCGAAACCCCCACTCCGGCCTTCCCGCCAGCGCCAAATGCCGCGGAGACTGAAATCACGGCGGCATCAATAGTGGCCGTATTCGTGGCTTCAATCGTCACATCACCCATGGACGCTTTCAGACTGCTGTCGGACGCCCAGGCATTGACATCCGTCAGAATTACGTTGGTCGCTTCCGCCCCGGCGCCGCTAATACCAACGCCCGCCACGCCACCCACGGCGATACCGACAGATATCGCCAGAGAAAGTGCCTCGATCGACGAAGTTTTCACCCAGTAAGACGGATTCGCGCTGTAAGTTTGCACCGAATCGCTGAGATCCCTCGTAACCTGCGCCCAGACGCTGGTGTCCGTATAGTCCTGAATCGTCAGATCCAGATCCGTCGCATCGCTGCCCAGATAACGATAGAAAGTGCCGCCAACACCGAACTCATCCTGCGTCGGAGTGCCCAGCTGCCATTTCGATGTATCGAAATAATCCTCGTCTTCCAGGTCAACACTGCTGCGGGCATTGCCAACATACCGGTAAACCAATCCATCATCGGTTGAGACATAAATCCTGTTCGGAACGAGATCAACATCCGAATCTTCACTGCTGAAGAGAATTGAATAGCCCGGCACCACTTGCACCAGGTCTCCGGTTTCCACATCGACTTCGCCCGAGTTGGAATCGTAAAGAGCAAACTCATCGACAAGCTGCCATGAACCCGTGTCGGAGTAATCCTCTTCAGTCAGATCAACCGCGAGATCGTCATCATCCGAGTCTGCGGGAGGACTAATGCTCGCACCCAGATATCGATAGATCGAGCCCACCTCGCCGCCGTCGTTATCACCGTCCATGACTTTGACGAGGTCACCGTTCTTCAGATAAACGGCGGTGGCGGATGATTCCCAGGTCGGGCGCACTTTGGCACCTTCACCGAGAAAGCGATAAACATCGCTGCCAACCGTGACGGTATCGCCTTTTTTCAGGGCGACTGTCTGCGAGGTCGAATAGTCGGCGGGAAGTCCGGTCGGATCTTCTTCCACTCCGGCGTCAATGACGATATTCCCCGAGCGTGCTTCGACGCTGACTGCATCAGCAATCCAGGCGGCGACATCATTACGAATCTCGTTGCGCGCGAGTGAAACTCCGATGGACAATCCGACACCGACCGGCCCACCCAGCGCAAAGGCAACTGATGCGGCAGCCGCATCGGCATGAATCGTTGAACGATCGTCTGCCTTCACTTCAATGCTGTCAGCATGAATGCCCGTAACGGTGCTCGAACTGTTATTGTCATCATCCTGAATAAACGCATGAATGTCTGTAGCGATCAGGTTGGTCGCGCCTACGCCAGCACCACTGAGTCCGACAGCTGCCGTGCCGCCGAATGCCAGAGCAACTGAACCGGCAAACACCAGAGCCTCGACGGACTGTCGTCCATCCGCGTTCAGTGACAGAGCACCGGTGTTCGCGTCAACCGCAGAATTCTTAATCCAGGCGCGAACTTCGGCAGGGTCGTCGGTGGCACCGATCCGGTTCTCCGCAATCGAAATTCCGATCGAGACTCCCACGCCTGCTGTGGATCCACCGGCTACCGCCACGGATGCGGCGACAATGGTGGCATCAATCGCTGCATCATTCGTTGCGTCGATGTCGACATACGTGTGGCTGTCCACCTCGCTGTTCAAAATGTACGCATTGATGTCAGAGAGGATGACGTTCCGTGCCCATGCTCCGGCCCCGCTGATGGCAACACCGGCCGTTCCTCCGGCCCCGAGGGCAATCGATGCTGCCAGCGACAGTGCATCAATGCTGGTGGTTTCAGAGGCATCAATCGAGATTCCGCCTGTGGTCGTCGTGACGAACTGATCCGCATTGGCAATGTATGCGGAAATCTCATTGTCGATCTGATTCATAGCCAGCGCGATGCCGACGGAAACCGCCACACCGGCATTCAGCCCGAAGGCGGCCGCCAGCGATGCCGCACCGGCATCCGCCGTTATGGCTGATGTGTCGTTCGCGTTCAGCAAAATGGAAGACGCAGTGATTCCGCTGGCACCATCTCCGTCGATGTAGGCAGAAATGTGAGTCTCCGTTCGATTCTCCGTATAAACACCGGCTCCGCTGACTCCAACACCTGCCTGCGCTCCCCCGGCAAGCGCGACCGCGCCGGCAAATACAATGGCATCAATTTCCTGATCAGAGATGGCGTCAATGGTCAGGTCACCGGCCGCATAAATCGAACTGTTCTGAATCCAGGCTTCTGCTTCCGCTGGTGAAGAAGCGAGGTTTACCTGTTCCCAGAGTCGCCGGTCCGAGTAATCCTGGGTACGCAAATCGATGCTGGCCAGTTCCCAGTTGTCGGTGTCAGTAAAGTCTTCACTGGCGAGCACAACGTTCGACCGGTTATTGCCCACATACCTGTAAATGGCGCCCACCGTTGCGGTGGTCCCGGTGTAGGTGTCAGAGATCAGAACATAGTCCGTGTTTTTTGACAGCGACTTTGTCTGGCCGGAGTTGGCGGTGGCCGTCGGCTGAGTCTGACTGTTGCCCAGATATTTGTAGACATCGCCCTCGCGGGCACCTTCCGTGATTTTGACTTTCTGATTCTGAGAGAGCGTGCTTCCCTGGGCCAGGCCAGATCCCGTCTCATAGTCTGCGGTCACACTGTCATCGATTTCCCAGCCGATGAAGTTGCGAGCCACAGATATTCCGACAGCCACCCCAACGGCTGTCTTCCCGAGGGCAACGGATGCAGCAATCGTGCCGACGACTGCGTCAATTTTTGCCGAGCTGTCCACATCCAGGTCGACTTTGCCGACCGGCTCCGCAGTCGTACCCAGGACACTGTTGCTGATCCATGCATTGCTGCGATTCAGAATAATGTTAGTCGACTCAGCTGCTCCTCCGGCAACGGCCACACTGATGTTGCCACTCACAGCAACAGCCACTGCAACTGCGAACGAATAGACCTCGATTTCTGAATCGTCGTCTGCTCGAACAATGACGTCGCCCCCGTCCGTCAGAATACTCGACGTGTTGACAATGCTGGCATTTACGTCCTTGTCGATCGTATTGTGAGCCAGTGCCAGTCCAACGCTGACGGCAATACCACTGGCCGATGTGCTGCCCGCAATACTCGCGGAAGCGGCAAGGGCGAAAGCGTTACTGGTGGATTCATCGCTGGCCGTGACACTCACTGCGCCGCCGGACACCACCGTTGTTGTACCGATATCAGATGTATCATGAATCGTGGCTTCCACCACGTTATTGATCTCGTTGAACGCGATGGCTCCGGTGGCAGCAACGGAAATCGAGGTTGCATTTCCACTAATGGCCACGGCCACACCGATTCCGAATGCGATCGAATCGATGTCTGCAGTGCTGTCGGCCGAAACCGTCACTGTTCCATCGGAGGTGAGCTGCGAATCTTCAACGGCAGCTCGTGTTGTATTGTGAATATCGTTGATGGTCAGAGAAAAGCCGAGTGCTGCGGCGATGGCAGTTTTCTGGCTCAGCGCAACGCCCACCGCAACAGCGCCTGCCGTGGAATTGATCCACGATTCATCAGTCGCAGTGACACTGATTGCTCCGCCACTTCCAACGAATGTTGTCAGTGAACTATTGTTGGTAACCAGTGCCTGGGTGCTGCTGTAGATGCGATTCAGACCAACGGAGCCTGCCCCCGCGACCCCGATCGCAGACCCGCTTGTGGAATTCGCTGCCCCGGCTGCAGCACCAATTCCAAGCGAGAAGATCCCGGCGAAATTCTCCGCCATAACGTCAATCGCACCACCAGCCGTTACGTCGGAGTTCTCAATGATGGCTTGTACCAGGTTATCGTCGCTGTCGGTGCCAATTTGATTGACGGCAAAGGCGGCACCAAATCCAGCGCCTGCGGCAGTGCCAGAGCCTGCCCTGGCAAAGGAAATTGCCACTGCACCTGCGCCCGCAATGATCTCAGCATCGTTGAACGCTTTAACCGTAACTGTTCCGGTGGCAACCACCGTGCTGTCAAGAATTGTCGCTGTCGTATCACTCTGAATTTCATTCAGTGAACCGGAACCAGCTCCGCTGACGGCGGTGCCTGCCCCCTGCTTAGCCAGCGCGACAGCGACAGCTCCGGCGACGGTGTATGAGCCAATGTCCCCGGTTGATGATGCTTCAACCTTCAGGCCTCCGGACGAGAAATCTTCCCATGTGAGATCGCTGTCTTCAATCAGGGCCTCGGCGGGAGAGCTGATCTCGTTGAATGCCAGCGCGATGCCGCCTGACACGGCCGTTGAGCCACCTGTTGTACCACCCCTGGCAATTCCCAGTGACAGACCACCAGCGATCGTGAATATTTCTGCGTCGTTCGTGGCTCCGACAAGGGCATCACCGATGATGGTGATGAGCTCAAAGTCGTCACTGTTCACAATGTCTGCCGACGGCAGCGGGAGTGCGGCGCCTTTACCGATATAACGGTAGAGTTCGCCGTCGTTCGGACCTCCGGAAACGCGAACCATCTGCCCGCTGATCAGCCGGGCCACGATATCGGTGGACAGCCAGTCGTGTGCCTCAACCTCCAGTGTGCTGTCGATCATCCGTGCCTTCGTGTGCCCGGAGATTGTATTCAGCGCGACAGATCCCGCGAGTGAGACAGCAGATCCACCGTCTGCCAGAGCACCAGCACCGCCGGCAGCGATGGCAATAATGTCGCCGGCTGCGTCTGCAGTCAGTGAGAACGAGCGTTCCGCACCTTCCACAACAAGGCTGTCAATATCACGTGCGCGAACAGTGATTTCCGCGTCACGAATGAATGCGTCCGTTGTTGCATCAATGACGTTATCGCTGAGTGCACCTGCCAGAGCCACCGCGTTGTTTTTTGAGCTCGGACTCTTGTTCGGACCGCCATCCGCGCGGGTAAATGCCAAACCGCCGGTAGCAGCCACGATACGGTTTTGATTGTTGGCTTTAACGTCGATCGCATCCGAAGTCACAATCGCGTCGGACAGTGAGGCCTGTGTCGTGTCGTCAATCAGGTTGACGGATGCGGCCGCAGCGATGGCAACACCAGTCTCTGCCTGCTTCTGCTTAACAGACTGAGTCTGCGACTTCCTGTCTGGCTTCGTATTTGTTACCGCACCGGCAACAGTAAATGCGTAGATTCCGCCAGCGACACTGGCCCGTGCCGTAACGGATCCGTGGACGTTGATCGTCAGCGTCCCGTTAACTCCGGTTCCCGCTGTATCGTCAGACTCTCCAATCACAGCGCGAGTCGTGCGGTTTGTATCGTTGATGGCCACGGCGCCACCAGCGCCGATGGCCTTGCTTTTAGCAACTCCACCGGCCCAGTTGATTTGCGTCTCAAGGCTGCCTGCATAGACATCGACACGACCACCTTCGATCGTAGAGCCTTCCGAAAGCTGTGCAAGTGTGTCGCTGTCCTGTTCAAAGTACGAGAATGATCCACCAATGGCCAGTTGTCCCGCATCCGCACCCGCCTGAGTAAAGGCAAAGCCCATAATGGCTTCTTCGGCCTTGATGTTCAGTCCTGATTCCCGGCCGCTGTAGAGATTGACGCCAGGCTCGACGATGGCATGAGTCGTATTCTCCAGGAACTGCAGGAAGACTGCACCGCCAACACCGCCCCGCTTGCTTTCGGCACCGCCGGGACTGAGCTCAAAACTCATATCGACACTGTCAATACCGTTTTTCGCGAATGTCAGCGGATCACTCAGTTCCAGGCTGGGCAGATGAAATCCGAAGACTCCCGTCATGTTCAGGAACTGCATGTAGTTGATCGCTTCGATCGAAACGACATGCTCGTCCACGTTATTGGCATTGGCACTGTGCGTAATATTGTCATTATCAACGGTCGGATCGTGGTCCGGATTGGTGTAGTAATCGTCGCTCGGACGGTAAAACGGATCCTGATTGATCTGAGCACCGCTGTGCACGATCGACTCAGCGATGTTGTTCATGACCATCACATTGATTGAACCTGCAATGGCAAGCTTGTCCGCCTTCGTGGTGCTGCGAGCCCAGGTGTTGAACAATGACTGAAGACCACCTGTCCCGTCGAGGTAGGTGTTGACGAAATCAAACCCCTCACTGGTAATCTTGTCGCTGAATTCACCGGTCGATGTGGGGACAAATTCGTCGGGTCGGCTGAGGAACGGATACGTGACGCCGGACAGAAGCCGCAGGGCTCGCATAGAGTCGAGTTCAGCGCCACCCTCAACAATTGCTCGCGAAGCATTGTTCTGAACTCCAACCACAATCGCTGCGCTCACAGCGGTGTCTGCGGACGTATTCGGAGCCGCTTTTTTTGTGACTTTGTTTTTTTTGCCCTTTTGAGGTTCGCCGGTACTCTCCGCGGTGATCTTCAAATTCTGAGTGATGCCGGAGGTCAGCTCCATGTCGTCATTGGAGTTCAGGTCTGCCGTGCTGGTGATCAGTGTTTTGGCATCATGGTCTGTATAAGAGAATGCCAGTGCTCCCGCGACCTGCAGACTCGCGTTTCCGCCCGTCTTGTTCTTCTGGCCGAATTTTTCAGCCGCCTTGTTGAACACATTGTCGAAGGCACTGGATTTCCAGTCATATCCGCCGTCATCATCCTTCTTTTTCTTTTTATCCTTTACATCCTCCGATTCGAAGCCAGCCTCGGCAGACGCTGTATCCGCAGCATTCAGGGCCGTTCCAATTCCGAACGTGAGAAATGTCGAGTCCAGAATCTGAGTTGCACTCAGGCTGAATCCAACCGCTAAGGGAGAAACGGCTCCGAGCTTTATGCGAGCGACTCCACCGCGAGTTTCATTTTCCAATGCTCCAAGCTGAAGTGACTGGCCGTCAACCAGACGCTGATCTCCGATCAGATTAAACTGGTCGACTCCCGCCATCACATAGTACAGCCCCCCGTGTTCGAGGCCCTCTATCAGCGGAACATAGTCGGTTCCGTCAATCGCAGAGTCTTTGCTTTGCCACTTGCCGTCGACCACCTTGTCGGAATCTGTACGTCCGGGTTCGCGGTAAATGACCGCCTGTCCGAGTTCAAACGTGTTGCCAACACCGTTCAGGGTAATCGTGTCGTCGTCAATATCGTTCGCACTAAAGGTGCGAGTGTTTGTTGTGGCTCCTGATGTCAGGTTGACAACGTGTGGATTGGTGCCCGTATTGAATTCGGCTTCCCAAAGATAAGCGTCGATCGCTTTCTGCTCGCCACGGGCAAGTTTAACGTATCGGCTTTCGTCAACCGCGGTCGCTGGATTATCAGGCAGCGAAACAATCACATACTCGCCGGGATCCAGCCCGCCAATACTTGTTCCTCGACGCGGGGAATAGCTGACGGTGTCTTCGGTTACAACCACCCAGTTGCCGACATCATTTTCAAGGTTAAAGACCGAAATCCGGTCATTGGCCGTATCAACGTAACCCCAGGGTTCCGAACTGATGGTCCAAAGTTGAACTGTATCACCGACACTGTTTACAAACGTAGCTTCATAGCCGGCTGACGTTTTGTCACTCAGAGTAACGTTATTGCGGCGTGTTTCTCCCATATACATGAGCACGGTACCCGCTTCAATCGTCTGAGGACCGGACCCGAGATCCAGAGTCATGTCGCTGATCAGCTTGACGGTTTCGCCGGGGGCCACGCGTGTGGTGGTTTCTGTGCTGTTATAGTCAGACGCTGCAACGGTTGGATCGAACTCAAACTTGACCACTTCACCGCCGTTGGTATTCATGTCTGCAGTGACTTTTCCGTCAACCTGTGTGAGAATATCGGCAGTGGAAAACTGAAGCGCCAAAGACAAAGCTGCGGAGCCGTCTGCATAAAGACTGGAAGACGATTCTGCTTCTGATTCGATGTCCCCCAGAGCTCGAATATTGACCGTACGTCCTCCATGAACCTCGGCAGTTTCGGCGACGGTTACTGTGGATGTGAGTTTGGCCCAGGATACTGCCAGCGAAGCGGCAAATCCGGCAGATTTCTTTCCGGGTACACTACCCTGTTCTTCACGGGCCGTTTCCGTCGAAATGCTGGCAACAGAGCTTGCAGAAGACGTGATGTTCACCGGGCCATTACCCTCAATCAGAACATTTTCGCCGACAGTGATCGTCGCTGTGGCATCCGATTGAGAATAACCAAGGCTGAAGAGAGAGCTCGCGGCGCTGGCGCTGGCGTCCGACGCTGCTGTGGAATAAACGCCCACGACATTGTCAGCCAGCAACTGAGCACCGTCACCTATCGTGACCTTCGCGTCTGAAGCCTTCACAAGGACTTTAATCGGCAAGGCAATCAGATCCTGGAGGAAATTCACTGCCGGATCGATAAAGAACTGTGATTCAAGTGTTGTCAGGCCAGTCGTCTCCGCCAGAGCACGGTCTTCCGCAGACGCAATCAGATAGATACTGCTCGCCAGCAGGTTGGCGCCAGCACCAACATTGATTTCGACGCTCTTGGAGAGATATCCGGACGGCAAAAGGTTCTCAAGTTCCGTGGTTCCAACTCGACGTGCTCGGAAAACGATGTCATTGCCGCTGGTCAGATCGTTCTGATCGGTCAGTGTGGAGACGACTTTGTTGTCGCTGATGTCGATTTTGTCTGCAAATACCTCCAGATAGCCGCCGCCCGTGAAGACATCACTCTCGAAATAGATTTCATCCTTACCTGGGTCGGGTGCGATCATCAGAGTACTGGACGTGTTGCCATAGAGCAGCAGGTCCGCCGCGAATCCCGGGTCCATGGATTTAACGGTAATCGTATCGCCGCCAGCTCCCCCTTGAATTGTCAGCGATGATGAGGGATTGACGAAACTGAATTCCGTGTCATAGCCGATTCCGTCGTAATAATTCGTTCCGACAAACGTCACTTTCATGCGGCCGGCACTATCCTTCTCCAGCTCAATGTCATCATTGAAAACCGAACCGCGGATGACACGGTCGACATCATCCCCCGTGAGCACGGTGACACTGTCCATTCCTGCGAAGTTGATCGTCCGGCCATGGACAGCGGTCGGACTTGTCAGAGCATCCGTAACCAGTACCGTTGTGGTCGTTCCATCGGATACAGCAACACCGTCGGTTGTCCCAACACCAGTTCCGCCATCAGCCATTCCGCTCAGACTGCCGCCAACTTCAAACAGGAAGTAGTCACTGCTTGCCCCGCGTCCGGTCAGATTCGCAAATGCAGAGAACTTGAAACCATCCACTTCACCTGAATTGGTGCCGGTGATGATCCAGTTTGCGGTAGTATCTGAGGCCTGCCAAAGCGTCTGGTCGCTGAAGTCGAGACTGGCAAAGTCAAAAGGCTGGTCACCAGCGATGCTCGGGTTACTGTCTGTGGACGTCGCCCCTATGTATTGATAGACATTTCCCGCCAGATCTCCCACCAGCACCTGCACCCTGAGCCCGAATTCGAGTGTATCGATTGGAAATGAGCTGGCATCGATCGAGTCGCCTGCGTCCGGCCCTGTCAGTTCATCCAGGCTGGAACCACTTCCAGCAAAGCGGTCCATTCGGGAGAACGCCGCGACATTCGTCGCTTCTCCCAGGGCCAAATTCACTTCAACCGCGGCACCGAAACCTGAGAAACTGAGCGTATCGACGGCAGCCTCTGTCCCGCCGGGTGTCACTGCCTTGTCCAGCCCCCCATCCAGAAGTCCCGTGATTTCTCCGGCTGGCTGAAACTGAAATGTATCGGCGGCAAATCCGCCCGTCAGGCTCTCGATTCCACGGAAATCAGTGGTACCATTCAGCACGCCCGCATTGGTTCCAGTCAGGGTCCAGGTATTGTCGGCGTCCGGACCAGCCAGAACGTCATCGACTGCACCGGAGCCACCGTCGATCTGTCCACTGATGGAGCCACCGGACCTCATCAGGAACCGGTCGACCCCAGTGCCGCCCACAAGGTTTTCAACGCCTCGAAATCTGAGACTGTCCCGGTTGATCGCCACAACAGAGTCTGTCAGGTTCACTGGAACCTGGCTTGAAGTCAATACAAGAGTATCATTGGGAGTAGTGGTCGTTGTTACAGAGACAACCTTATACAGCCCGTCGTTGCTCTCTGTACCGGAAATGTCCAGAACGTCACCGGCAATTGGACTCAAAAGTCCCCAGTTGCCTGCTTTGCGGACGATTTTCGGATTTGGTCCGGCAACCCAGTCGACGGTCACCCCGGTTTCAATTGTTGTAGCAGATGGTGACGACCCCGAATCTGCTCCGGTTACCGCCCACTGCATTCCCGCTGTGGGGCCAGTCAGAGTATCCGTGCCCGAGCCGCCGATAATTGTTACGTCGTCAATCTGCAGGACGCCAGTTGTTGTGAACTGGTCATTGCCGTTGCCGCCATCGAGCCAAATCTGTCGAACTCCAGCACCAGTGTGACCGAACTGATGTGTGTATCCACTGGTCGTCAGATTGAGAAATACTCCGTCGTCGAATGCAACGGATCCCATCGACAGCTCAACAGTATCGCTGGCTGATGTAAAATCTCCACGCAGTTTACCATCGCTGTATCGAATCAGAGCAGCATTGAAGCCTGGATCTGTAGAAATGATGTTGACGACGTCGCCACCAGTTCCTGTATCAAGAATCAGTGTGCCCGAAGGATTCGCAAACGGGAAACTACTCACGCCGCTCGTAAAAGTCGTCTTGTCAAATCGGACCGACATCTGACCGGCAGCAGCGGCCTCAAGGATCAAATGGCGGCCGAAAATAGTTCCGGTCACAACACGGTTTGTGCTGTTACCACCGAGTGGATTGAAGTTGTCCATCCCCGTCCATGAAGACACGATCTTCCCGCCGATAGTCGTCGGACCACCACTCTGGTCGGCACCTGTCGGCTGATAGGCCGTCAAATCTCCGTTTGCGTCAGCGACGGCGAAACCGTCAACAGAACCCGTGCCGCCAGCGATTGCTCCCGTAATACTGCCCAGCGGGCTGAAGATGAACGCATCACTTGAGTTATTCTGTCCCGTCAGATTTTCGAACCCGGAAAATGCTGTCCCTTCCACGATACCGGAATTCACACCGTTGATCGTCCAGGTCGCCTGCTCAAGGAACGAAACTGGTCCAACCAGCACGTCTGCTGTGTTTGAACTGCCAACAAACCGCGTGATCTGTTCATAGCCGCCGGTGAGGCCTGGAGCCGATATCGTCTCAAGATTGACGGTGACACTGGCACCACGCTGTGAGTAGTTCACTGTATTAACCGTCGGTGAGTCGATGTCGAACAGTCCGCCGTCCAGCTTTCCACTCAATGATGCCGCAGTTCCGATGATCTCAAATGTGTCGTCAGAAGTCCCGCCGGTCAGGTTCTCAATCTCAATGAAGTCCGCGTCGTTGAGCGTACCGGTGTTACCTCCTGTAAGACTCCAGTTATTCGAATCGTCGGCACCAATGAGCGTATCAGCGCCGTCGCCACCCGCGATTTCGCCAGTGATCGATTCAAGCGTTGTTACACGGAATTCGTCCGAGGCGCTTCCACCGGTAATGTTTTCAATCTCAACAAAGCTGGCGGCACCTGTCGTAACGTCGGTGCTTGTGTTGTTAACTCTCCCCGCGTCTTCGCCCGACAGTATCCAAACGTTGTCTGTATCTGGCCCTGTCAGTTTATCGTCGCCATCTCCGCCATCGATCGTTCCGGTGACTGAACCAGCCGCATCGATTTTAAATTCGTCGACACCACTGCGCCCCGTGAGATTCTCCACGCTGTCAAACAGCGTGATTCCCGTCGCGGAACCTGTGTCCAGACCTGAGACCGTCCACGTCGTGTCTTCATCGGGCCCGATCAGGCTGTCAGTTCCCTCACCGCCCAGAATTGTCAGAGGTTTCCCGAGGGCATCAACCGTAAAACGATCGCTGCCGCCGCCACCATCAAGGGTCAGACTGACTACGCCGGTCGTCGCATTCCCGAGATTGAACCTGACCAGAACGGAATCGTCGTCTATGTACGAGACGCTGACCACGACTCCGCCATTGTCTGAGGCTTCGCTCGAAATCAGTTCCACGCTCACCGTATCGTCCGAAGCGCCAAACGCGACGGTGTACACACCCGCTGGACCAGAACTGATGATCGGATCAGCCGAAAGCATGACGCGCTGCTCGAGTGCTTCACCAGCCCGCCCTCGCTGATTGCGGATCAACCTTGCCAGTCGGACTTTACGTGATTCTCCGGTTTGACGATTCCGGGAAAAAAGCAATCTTGCAAGGGCTGCTACGGTGGTAGGCATTCTTGGCTCCGAGGGCATTTGAGAGTGGTGAGAATGCACAGTCTCGGAGATCTGCACTAACCAGGCAAGGATTCAGTCATCCAATTTCCGGCAAGTTGTTTGAGTTCTGCCTGGCGAACAACAAACGAACAAAGAAGCCATTAACACCCCAATGGAGATATTCTGGCATACCCGCAGGAAAAGAAGTGCGGTGATTTGCAGCTGACAGAAAAAAGCAGCACCGGGAGATTACGGTGGAATTCAGCCATGAGGGGGCGATAGCATGCAAAGCCGCTGCTGATTGCCGATATGGCTTTGGAAAGGCTGCTGCCACCTTGCCGCAAATGGGAAGGCACCTGCGAAAACGTAGCCGTTCACGGCATCAGCCGTTGAGCAGGGATGACCACCGCGTTTCGGCTTCGGTCGATATGCATTCTGCAATGCTCGACTCAACGCTGCTGGACGACTTTAGGAACGCTGCGTCTGAGTAGTGAACTCATCACCGTCGAACGTTCTGCTTGATTCAAACAGGAGGTCACAGAGGAAACGGAGGACTCACAGAGAATTCTCTGAGTCCTTTTTGAACTCCGTTTCCTCAGTTTTCTCCTGTTCAATTCCGAGTCACCGTTCAGGGTGTCAGCCCTGCAGGCGCGATGGAGCGGGCTGATTGGTGAGTTTAGCTGCGATGGATCTTCGTTAATAATTGCATTGTCGAATATTTCAACGAAGCGTTCCGGAGGCAGGTTTTTCCCCAGATGTTGCTGATGTCCGGACTGACCACTCTTTTTACTCGCGTGTTGCTTTTAATTGACCTGTGGTCTGGCGGAATAAATAAAGGGCTCAACGGCAAATCAGGTGCGTGTGGCAAATCACGTGATGGTCGAGCGAGTTAAAACGTGTTAATACTGAAGTTCGACTGCCAGTGCCGGGCCCATGAAGGCCAGATTGGAGCCGATGCCATAGAAGTCATCTTCGAGAGTACTGTTTACCCAGTACTGTGTTTCCCAGGCAGTCCGAACTTCCAGAAGCATGTGGTTGGGCAACTGATGTTTCCACGCCACACCCAGCTGGTTTTCAAAGACCGTCATCACTTCATCTTCAATCGAACCGGCGGGAATATTCAACAGCAAAGATCCCGTTCGAATATCGCCGATCATCAGCGAACCTCGTACACTGCTAAACAGTGAGAATCCGCTGTTTCCAAGAGCACGTCGACCGGTTAACGAAGCAGTTGGGCCAAATCCTTCAAAACTCGTTGACCCAGGGCCGTAGAGGGTCAGTGGGGGATTGGTATACTCAAGCTTTCCGTATCGCAGACCGGCGGAAACTTCCAGATCCATGTGTCGCATTCTCTGTGCGACGGTGACTTCTGTATCTGCAGCCTGCACCCTGATTCCAAACACAGCCGGAGCATACGGAGGTGCATAGCTGGAACCATTGTCGAACGACCAGTATTGTGCCCGCACGCCGAGACCGGAATCATTGACATACCCCAGCACATAGCGAACACCGGACTGATAGCTTGTCTCAAGCGAGCGGCCGGTTCCGGATCCGAAGACTGACTGGGCACCGGAAATCGCCGGCTGGAGGAAGGTGATTTCGATCGAACCAAACAGACCGCCCGTACCAGCCTCCTGTCGCTGCAGACGCTGTTCGATACTGACACTGGGATCAACTGCCGGCTGCTGAAACTGGCTGAGTTGCGCTTCCAGCCGGAGAATCCGCTGTTCGAGCTCTTCGTTCTTTTGCGTGACCGAAGATTCAAAAAGTGAAGGCTCTGCCTCCACTGGCATTGATGTGAGAAAAGCGGGGACGCTTCCAGTCAGTCCGGACTCTTCCCGAGACAACTGTGCTGTTACAGCTGATGGCCGGGCCAGTGCCACGGTCAGCCCAATTAACAGCATGTGTAATCGGACTTTCGTCATGATCTATCCCTCCTGGAATATCCGACTTCCGTCAAAAAAAGCGGCTATGAAGCATACAGCCGTCGCATTCGGTAAATCCTGCAGACTCAACCTGAGCATTCGGCGATACCACTTCGTCTGTTTCATCGGAATTCCGGCCCCACTTACAACCTCCGCAACTTTTACCGGCGTGCAGTTCTCACCAATCATTATCACTCAATCCCAACGATCAGCAAATGCCTCACGACCGGCAATCAGAGGGAACATACTCACCAACGGATACCGACGAGCAGCGACGACGCTTCATGTTGTAAGCGGCAGCGATTCTCATCACGCTGATACTCCCCCAGCTTCGCTGGGAGAGGAGGTTAAAAAAACCTCCCCTCCCGCCAAAACCCTCCCCTCCCGCGCAGCGAAGCGAAGTGGGAGGGGTCGGCCGACAGGCCGGGGGAGGGCTCGCCGCGTGTTGCACTCAACGCCGTTCCAAAAACACCCGCGTCCCGATGTTCACCAGCCCCCTCCCGATCTTGCTGACGCTCGATCGACCTCCCCCAGCTTCGCTCATCGTACCACACATCTTTGTGACCGGCAAAAGTTGCCGGATGTTACCACCGGGACGCGGACCGCCGCGAGGTTTTGGCGAAACGAATTCGAAACACTGCTCGACGGTGAGATTCC